>NZ_JACBYE010000031.1 GCF_013415325.1 Sanguibacter inulinus
CCCCCACCCAGCGGTTCTTCGCCTGGACCCGCAGGCTCGGGATCGTCCGCCCCGCCCAGGACCGTGTCCTCGGCGGTGTCGCCGCCGCCTTCGCCGAGAAGCTCGGCATCGGTTCCGGCGCGATGCGGCTCATCCTCGTCGCCCTCGTGCTGCTCGCCGGGCTCAGCCTGTGGGTCTACGTCATCGCCTGGGCGCTGCTACCCGACGGACGGACGGGGACGATCCCGCTCGAGCGCTGGATCGGCTGAGCCTGGTCCGCGGGGTGCGGTGCAGCACTCGGGCGCCAGAGCCTGAGGTCCCTGGCCCGAGACCCGCTGGGTCTGGGACCATTGTCGAGGCGTCGTCCCAGGTCAGGGCGCATCGATGTGCCCTCGGCGACGCAGCAGGGAGGCGACGATGAGCCGTTCCATCCAGACCGAGCAGGACGTGGCCGAGCTCCTCGACCTGCTCTTCACCGAAGCCGCCGACCGGTGGACCGACCGAGGTGGCGCCGCCTGGTGGGACAAGTTCTACGCGGACCGCGACCGTGGTGTCCCGTTCTTCTCCGACGCCCCCGAGGAGAGCCTCGTCGCGTGGCACGAGACAGGGCTGCTCCCCGTCGGCCCGGGAACCCGCGTCCTCGATCTGGGCTGCGGGCCCGGGCGGAACGCCGTGTGGTTCGCCCGGCAGGGCGCGACAGTCGACGCCCTCGATCTCTCTGAGACCGCCCTCCGCTGGGCGCGCGAGCGTGCCGCCGAGGCTGGCGTCGAGGTCAACCTCGTGCGGACCGACCTCTTCGACTGGTCCACCGAGCGTCGCTACGACGTCGTCTTCGACAGCGGGTGCTTCCACCACCTCCCGCCGCACCGCCGGATCGGCTACAGACGGCTCGTCGGCTCGTGGCTCGCCGACCGTGGGTACTTCGGGCTGTCCTGCTTCGCAGCGGCCGGGGACGGCATCGAGGCGATGGGCTCGGAGGTCGACGACCTGGACCTCTACCGCGAGGGCTCCCTCGCCGGAGGTCTCGCCTACACCGCTGACGAGCTCCGGGGCATCTTCGCCGACCTCGACGAGGTCGAGCTGAGGCGGCTCGCACCGCAGCCGTCAGGCTCCCCGACCTTCGGTGAGGACTTCCTCTGGGGCGCGCTGTTCGCTGTGCGGGAGGGCGCCCGCCGTCCGGCGTGACCAAGGCCCTGCGTGCCTGGTCGGCGAGCGACTAGTGTCTGGAGGTGGACCTGCCGACGGACGACCGTCGCGACCGACTCGACCTGAAGGGTGTTGCCCCGTGGCTTCATACGACCTCTCCGGAACGGCTGCCTGGAGCGCGCTGCGCGACGGGCACCAGACCCTCGCCGCGACGACGCTCCGTGAGCTCTTCGCCGCCGACCCGGAGCGCGGCACACGCCTGACCGCCGACGCCGTCGAGCTGCACCTCGACTACTCCAAGCACCTCGTCACCGACTCGACCGTCGAGGCGCTCGTCGCGCTCGCGGAGGAGGCCGGGCTG
Organism: Sanguibacter inulinus; assembly: GCF_013415325.1. Classification (GTDB taxonomy): domain Bacteria; phylum Actinomycetota; class Actinomycetes; order Actinomycetales; family Cellulomonadaceae; genus Sanguibacter; species Sanguibacter inulinus. Next base: position 1,487 of record NZ_JACBYE010000031.1, read on the forward strand.
GCCGAGAAGATCGCCGCGATGTTCGCGGGAGAGCACATCAACCTCACCGAAGACCGTGCCGTGCTGCACACGGCGCTGCGCCTGCCGCGCGACGCGTCCCTCGTGGTCGACGGCCAGGACGTCGTGGCCGACGTGCACGAGGTCCTCGACCGCATGGCGGAGTTCTCCGAGAAGGTGCGCTCCGGTGCCTGGACCGGGCACTCGGGCAAGAAGATCACGACTGTCGTCAACATCGGCATCGGTGGCTCTGACCTCGGCCCCGTCATGGCCTACGAGGCGCTGCGTGACTACGCAGACCGCGGCATCGAGTGCCGCTTCGTGTCGAACATCGACCCGACCGACGTGTACGAGAAGGTCCACGGCGTCGACTTCGAGAGCACCCTGTTCATCGTCGCGTCCAAGACCTTCGGCACGCAGGAGACCCTGACCAACGCCCGCACCGCCCGCCAGTGGCTCGTCGAGGCCTACGCCGGTGACGAGTCGGCCGTCGCCAAGCACTTCGTGGCCGTCTCGACCAACGCCGAGAAGGTCGCCGACTTCGGCATCGACACCGCGAACATGTTCGGGTTCTGGGACTGGGTCGGCGGACGCTACTCCTTCGACTCCGCCGTGGGCCTGGCCCTCATGCTCTCGATTGGCGACGACGGCTTCCGCCAGATGCTCGACGGCTTCCACCAGATGGACGAGCACTTCCGCACGACGCCCTTCGCCCAGAACGTGCCTGTCCTCATGGGGCTGCTCAACGTCTGGTACAACAACTTCTTCGGCACCGGCAGCCACGCCGTCCTGCCGTACAGCCAGTACCTGAACCGCTTCCCGGCCTACCTCCAGCAGCTGACCATGGAGTCCAACGGCAAGTCCGTGCGCCTGGACGGCACCCCGGTCACCGACGCGACGGCCGGCGGGTTCGCGGGCCAGACCGGCGAGATCTTCTGGGGCGAGCCCGGCACCAACGGCCAGCACGCGTTCTACCAGCTGCTGCACCAGGGCACGAAGATGACCCCGGCAGACTTCATCGGCTTCGCGCTGCCCAACCACGACCTCGGCGAGATGCACGACCTCTTCATGTCGAACTTCTTCGCGCAGACGGCGGCGCTCGCCTTCGGCAAGACCGCCGAGGAGGTCGCAGCAGATGGCACGCCGGCCGAGATCGTCCACCACAAGGTGATGCCGGGCAACCGCCCCACGAGCACGATCCTCGCCGAGAAGCTCACCCCGTCGGTGCTCGGCCAGCTCGTGGCCCTCTACGAGCACATCACGTTCACGCAGTCTGTGGTGTGGGGCATCAACGCCTTCGACCAGTGGGGTGTCGAGCTCGGCAAGGTCATGGCCAACCAGCTCGCCCCGAAGCTCACCTCGAGCGAGGCGCCGGCCAAGGACTCCGACGCGTCGACCGACGCGCTCATCGAGCGGTACCGGGCCTTCCGCGGGCGCTGACGTCCGCCGGCGTCGGCCGCCGCCCTCGCCCCCGAGCCGGGGACGGTGACCGGACGGCCGCCTCACGCACCAGGCCACCACCCGACGTCGGGTGGTGGCCTGGTGCGTGCTGGGGGGTGTGGTTCGTGGCGTCCTGGGAGGGTGCGGGCTCCGGGTCTGCAGGCTGCCGCCCGGGGGCGGTCTACTTCTTCTTGCGGCGCCTGTAGAACGCCCCGGCGACGATCCCCGCGAGGAACATCAGCGCGAGGAACAACCACAGCGGAGAGTTCACCGTCATCCACAGCACGTGGATGGTCGTCTCGCCGCGGTTCTGCAGGATGAAGACGACGGCCAGCACCACCAGCACGATGGTGAGCCACCGCTGCTTGACGAAGGCGACGACCGCGTTCTCGGTCTGGGCTGGCTCGGTCATGAGGCTCCTCGGTGGTGCGGGCGGGTCAGGCTCTCTGGACGAGACGCCGGGGCTGCGCACGGGGCGGAGCAGGGGCGGCCCTCGGGCCTGACTGTGCTGGTGACAGCATCCTCCCGCGAAGCCGTGCCCCTGTGCCACCTCTTGTCGCCGGTCACCGAGCCTGTCGCGGCGCCCGTCGAGCACCACCCTGCGTTTTCACGCCTGCGGCGAACAACGGCATATCGAGCGAGACTCACCGGTTCCTGCCTACTAGAGTCGGTGCGGTCAGGTCTGGGAACCCTCCAGTTCCGGCCCGCACCTGTGAGGAGCGCACATGTTCGAGAGATTTACCGACCGAGCCCGTCGGGTGGTCGTCCTTGCCCAAGAAGAGGCACGGATGCTCAACCACAACTACATCGGGACCGAACACATCCTGCTCGGCCTCATCCACGAGGGCGAGGGTGTCGCAGCGAAGGCCCTGGAGTCCTTGGGTATCTCCCTCGACGCCGTGCGGTCACAGGTCACCGAGATCATCGGCGAGGGCCAGCAGGCTCCGTCGGGTCACATCCCCTTCACGCCGCGCGCCAAGAAGGTGCTCGAGCTGTCCCTGCGCGAGGCGCTGCAGCTCGGCCACAACTACATCGGCACCGAGCACATCCTGCTCGGCCTGATCCGTGAGGGCGAGGGTGTCGCAGCCCAGGTCCTCACGAAGCTGGGCGCCGACCTCAACCGCGTGCGCCAGCAGGTCATCCAGCTGCTCTCGGGCTACCAGGGCAAGGAGCCCGTCGCCTCGGGCGCCCCTGCCGAGGGCACCCCGGCCGGCTCGGCCGTGCTCGACCAGTTCGGCCGCAACCTGACCCAGGCTGCCCGCGAGGGCAAGCTCGACCCGGTCATCGGTCGCGCCAAGGAGATCGAGCGCGTCATGCAGGTCCTCAGCCGACGCACCAAGAACAACCCGGTGCTCATCGGTGAGCCTGGCGTCGGCAAGACCGCCGTCGTCGAGGGCCTCGCGCAGGACATCGTCTCCGGCGACGTCCCCGAGACGCTCAAGGACAAGCAGCTCTACACGCTCGACCTCGGCTCGCTCGTCGCCGGGTCGCGCTACCGCGGTGACTTCGAGGAGCGCCTGAAGAAGGTCCTCAAGGAGATCCGCACCCGCGGCGACATCATCCTGTTCATCGACGAGATCCACACCCTCGTCGGGGCCGGTGCCGCAGAGGGCGCGATCGACGCCGCGTCGATCCTCAAGCCGATGCTCGCTCGCGGTGAGCTCCAGACCATCGGAGCCACGACCCTCGACGAGTACCGCAAGCACATCGAGAAGGACGCAGCCCTCGAGCGCCGGTTCCAGCCGGTCCAGGTGGCTGAGCCCTCCCTCCCGCACGCGATCGAGATCCTCAAGGGTCTGCGCGACCGCTACGAGGCGCACCACCGCGTCTCGATCACGGACTCCGCGCTCGTGGCGGCGGCGACCCTCGCCGACCGGTACGTCAACGACCGCTTCCTCCCCGACAAGGCCATCGACCTCGTCGACGAGGCAGGCGCGCGTCTGCGCATCCGCCGCATGACCGCTCCGCCGGAGCTGCGCGAGCTCGACGAGCAGATCGCCGAGGCCCGCCGCAACAAGGAGTCGGCCATCGACGAGCAGGACTTCGAGAAGGCCGCTGGTCTGCGTGACACCGAGAAGCAGCTCACGCAGCAGCGCGCCGACAAGGAGAAGGCCTGGAAGTCGGGCGACCTCGACACCGTCGCAGAGGTGGACGAAGAGCTCATCGCCGAGGTGCTGGCCATGTCGACCGGTATCCCGGTCTTCAAGCTCACCGAGGAAGAGTCCTCGCGTCTGCTGAAGATGGAGGACGAGCTGCACAAGCGCGTCGTCGGTCAGGACATCGCGATCAAGGGCCTGTCGCAGGCGATCCGTCGCACGCGTGCCGGTCTCAAGGACCCGAAGCGTCCCGGTGGTTCGTTCATCTTCGCCGGTCCGACAGGTGTCGGTAAGACCGAGCTCGCCAAGGCTCTCGCCGAGTTCCTCTTCGGCGACGAGGACGCGCTCATCCAGCTCGACATGTCGGAGTTCTCGGAGAAGCACACCGTCTCGCGCCTCTTCGGCTCGCCTCCCGGCTACGTCGGCTACGACGAGGGTGGACAGCTGACCGAGAAGGTGCGTCGCAAGCCCTTCTCCGTGGTCCTCTTCGACGAGGTCGAGAAGGCTCACGCGGACATCTTCAACTCGCTCCTGCAGATCCTCGAGGACGGTCGACTGACCGACTCGCAGGGCCGCATGGTCGACTTCAAGAACACCGTGATCATCATGACCACGAACCTCGGTACCCGTGACATCGCCAAGGGCGTCCAGACCGGCTTCAACGCCGGCGGCGACACCGTGACGAGCTACGAGCGCATGAAGGCCAAGGTCAACGAAGAGCTCAAGCAGCACTTCCGCCCCGAGTTCCTCAACCGCGTGGACGACACCATCGTGTTCCCGCAGCTCACGCAGGACGAGATCGTCAAGATCGTCGACCTCATGATCGCGAAGCTCGACGGACGTCTGCGCGACAAGGACATGGGCATCGAGCTCACGCCCGCCGCGAAGATCCTCCTCTCCGAGAAGGGATACGACCCGGTCCTGGGTGCACGGCCGCTGCGCCGCGCCATCCAGCGCGAGATCGAGGACGTCCTCTCCGAGAAGATCCTCTTCGGGGACATCAAGGCCGGCGAGATGATCCTCGTCGACGCCGAGGGCGAGGGTCTGCTGGGTGAGTTCACGTTCCGCGGGGTCCCGAAGAACCTGCACAAGCGTGACGCCGTCGTCGTGGCTGCCGCCGCGGTGACAGGCGGGTCGGACGCCCCCGTCGGGCTGAACGACCTCCCGCCGACAGGTGGGGCCTCGGCCGCGGCCGACCCTGCCTGATCGTCGACCGCTGAGGCGGGGGACCGGCTGAGCCGGAGCCCCGCCCACAGCACTACGAAGGCCCCCGGACCGTGAGGTCCGGGGGCCTTCGTGCGTCTGAGGTCAGGCTGCCGCGAGCGCGCGGATCTCCTTCTCGGCCTGGGCGACGCGGACGGCCCGGCAGCCCTGCGAGGTCCAGCGGCGGACGAACCCGGGCTCGTCACGCATGAGTCCCCAGCCGCGTCGGACGAGGGTGAGCGGAGGCTTGCGAGACTCGCCGAGGTCGCGCAGGAGGCGGAACCAGAAGGTCACCAGCCGAGGTCGCGTGATGCACACGGCGTCGGCGAGGATGCCCTCGGCCCGGCAGGCGGCGACGAGCTCCGAGGCGAAGATCCCCTCGGCCACGATCACCCGTGCTCCGGTGACGTCAGCGTGCGTGGTCCCGGTGCGGGTCGACGTCGGGATGTCGTAGATCGGCAGGTCGGCGTGGCCCGTCGTGCACAGCTCGACGAGGGCACGCAGGGCGTCGTCGGCGTCCCAGCTCGCGGGGGAGTCCCAGTCGGCGATGCCGAAGCGCCTGGGCATGTCCGGGTGGTCGTGGTCGTGGTAGAAGTCGTCGAGCTGGATCGACGGCAGACCGAGCCGGCGCACCAGGCTGGACTTCCCCGAGCCCGAGGCACCCGTCATGAGGACGACGCGCGCCGTCGGTCGACGCGTCCCCGGGGGGAGGTCGAAGAGGCCGTCGGCGTCCTGTGCAGTCACCCGACCATCTTTCCAGACGCCGCGGGGCTCACCGCCGGAGAGTGGGCCCGCCGGGGTGTGGTGTGCGGCACCGCGCAGCGAGACCTGCCCTGTGCGGGACGCAACCGACCCGTGCACCTCGGGCTCGCGACCGACCTGTCCTGCCGGCTGGTCGCGTCCTAGACGGTCAGGCGCGGTGGCGCAGCCTGACGACCACCGCAGAGAGCAGTGCGACCGCGGCAGCAGCGGCTGCGACAGGGGCGACGGTCGAGTCTTCGAGCGGGCCCTCCCAGCGAGCGACCGCGATCCACGCGAGCCCCCAGGCCATGGCCAGGTTGATGGCCAGGCGCCCGCCGGTGTGGACGGCGAAGCCGACGGAGATCAGCGCTGCGACCACGAGCAGCACCACGGACCACGCTGTCGCCCCGAGGCCGAGGTCGCCGGGCTCAGCAGTCTTGAGGGCTGCCGTGACGTTCGCGATGGCCGCGACGGTCACCCAGCCCAGGTAGAGCCCGAAGGTCCCGTCGACCAGCACGGTCTCGACGAGGGACGACGACGGGGTCGCGCGCATCCGCTCGAGGATCATCACGAGCGTGGTGAGCAGCGCAGCCATGACGACGACGCTCGCCCACACCGACCCGGCCTGGACCACGAGCAGCCATCCCGCGTTGAGCAGCATGGAGACCGCGGCGAGCCAGCCCATCGACCGTTGCCGCGCCGACTCGCGCTGGGCGGGGAGCGCCTGCCACACGGCGTAGGCGATCAGCCCGAGGTAGATGACCGACCAGATCGAGAAGGCCGTGGTGCCCGGGGCGACGGGGGTCGCGCTCGCCGAGAGCGCACCGTCGGCGGCCTCGGACGTCGGCGTCCCGCCGAAGGCGCCGGCACCCCACGCGGCACCGAAGATCGCCACCACGGCGAGGACGAGCACGGACACCTGTCGGGTGAGGTCACGGTTCATGCCACGACCCTCGCACGGAGCGCGCGGCACGGCATCCGGGCAGGGCCCGACCTAGCGCACGATCCCTCTGGCCCGAGCCGCAGAGACTGCAGCGGTCCGGGAGGTGACGTCGAGCTTGGAGTAGATGTGCGCGAGGTGGGACTTCACGGTGGTCTCGCTCACGAAGAGCTCTCGGGCGACCTCGGCGTTCGTCTTCCCCGCGGCGACCAGCTCGAGCACCTCGATCTCGCGGCTGCTCAGGCTCGCCTGGGGGGACCGGACCCTGTCGAGGAGCCGTGACGCGATGACCGGCGCCAGCGCGCTCTCCCCGGCGGCGGCTGCCCTGACGGCGGCGACGAGCTCGTGGGGAGGTGCGTCCTTGAGCAGATATCCGCTGGCGCCGGCCTCGACGGCACCCAGGATGTCGCCGTCGGAGTCGTAGCTCGTCAGGACGAGGACGTACGGAGCTGCCTCGAGCGCCCTGATCTGACGGGTCGCGTCTGCGCCCGTGAGCCTCGCGCCAGGCCCGAACTGGAGGTCCATGAGCACCACGTCGGGGTTCTCCCGGCGTGCTGCCGAGACAGCCTCCTCGGGGGTGGAGGCCTCGGCGATCACCTCGAGGTCGTCCTCCGTCCCGAAGAGCGCGACGAGCCCGGCCCGCACGATCGGGTGGTCGTCGGCGATCACCAGGCGGATCACGGTTCGCCCTCCCGCGGGAGCGTCACCGTCAGGACCGTCCCACGGCCGGGGGCAGAGTCGACGGTGAGCGCACCGCCGAGCTGCCGGACCCGTTCCCGTGCAGCCTGGAGACCGAAGGAGTCCGATCTGCCTGGTCGTGCCCCGCCGCCGTCGCTGGGGTCGAAGCCGGTGCCGTCGTCCGCGACGGAGAACCGTGTCGTCTCGTGGTCCTGCTCGAGGGTGATCGTGGCAGTCCGCGCGCGCGCGTGCTGGATGACGTTCGCGACGGCTCCCTGGGCGATCCGCAGGAGGGCGGTCTGCAGGTGCATCGGGAGGCTGACAGAGTCCGGGACGTCGACCGTCACCTCGAGGTCCTCCGCAGACCACTGGGTCCGCGCCAGGCGACGCAGCACGCCACCGAGGCCGTGGTCGTCGAGGTCTGGCGGGGTGAGCCCCTGGACGAGGCTGCGTGCGTCGGCGAGGTTCGCCGCGGCGGTCTCGCGCGCGAGGCGGACGTGCTGGAGCCCTGGACGTCCGGGGTCCGCGCGCTCGGCGGCGTGCAGGAGCATCTGGATGCTCGACAGCCCCTGGGCGAGCGTGTCGTGGATCTCGCGCGCCAGGCGGGCGCGCTCGGCGAGGACACCCGACTCGTGCTCGGTCGCCGCCAGCTGCCCGCGGGTGGCGAGCAGCTCCGTCATGAGCGCCTCGCGCTCGACAGCCTCGTGGGCGAGCGCCTGATATCCCGACCCGATGAGCAGGGCGACCCCGGCTCCCACGAAGGGACCGACGACCCCGCCGACGGTCCACCCACCGTGGACGCCCAGCGCGACGACGACGACGACCGTCGTCGAGCCGACCGCGACGGACCCCCACCACCGGCCGAGGAGGTGGAGGTACAGGAAGAACAGGGGGAAGACGAGATAGGCGGCGTCAGGGCTCAGCCACAGCAGGCAGGCCCACTCGAGGGTCAGCACGCCGAGCCACGCACGCCCCCGGACGAGGTCGTCGTGACGTCGGGTGAGGACGGCCCCCAGCGCGTAGGTGGCGAGCACCAGGAGCGACAGGGCGACGGTCGTGCCGCTCTGCGGCCCGGGGACGAGGACCGCGCGGGCGACGACCACGGCCGTCAGCGCGACGAAGAGTGCGTGCAGCCCGGTCCGCAGACCCACGAACACCGGGGTCAGGGGGGTGGGTGCCATGAGGTCGACGCTACGCCCCGCGCCGGTCGGGCTCATCGTCCGAAAGGACGATCGCGCGATCCACAGACCGCGCCCGCTGTGCCGTGCTGACGGGCGATGCTGCGGCGTGCGGCGAGAGCGCAGAGTCGGAGACGTCATCACCTCAGGTGGCCAGAGAGGAGCTCTTCATGTTCGTCGCCCTGCGTGACCTGCGCTTCGCCCGGGGACGGTTCGTCCTCATCGGCGCGGTCGTCGCGCTCATCACCGTGCTCGTGGGATTCCTCAGCGGGCTGACCGGAGGGCTCGCCGCCCAGAACGTCTCGGCGGTCCTCGCGCTGCCGGCAGACCGCGTGGTGTTCGGCGGGGGCACCGAGCAGAGCTTCTCCGACTCGGTGGTCACCGAGCAGCAGGCGTCCTCGTGGGAGTCGGCCGACGGGGTGAGCGCCGTCGAACCTGTCGGGATCAGCCAGACCAGTGCCGAGGCCGGGAACGCGCGTGCCGCGGTGAGCCTCTTCGGTGTGCGACCGACCTTCGGGCCTGACGCTCCCACCCACGAGGGGACGCTCACGCTGTCGGTGGACGCCGCCGAGACCCTGGACGTCCAGGTCGGTGCCGAGGTCGCCGTCGCCGGCACCACCTACACGGTCGCGGCAGTGGCCGGCGACGGGTGGTACAGCCATGCGCCCGTCGTGCAGATGACGTTGCAGGACTGGCAGACCTACTCGGCAGCCACAGGTGCCCCGGGTGCTCACGCGACAGTCCTGGCGGTCTCCGGTGACCCGGACTGGGCGGCGACCGACGAGAGCGCCGGGACCACCTCGAGCAGCGTCCTCGGGTCGGTGACCGCGCTGAGCGCCTTCACGTCCGAGATCGGGTCTCTGCTCCTCATGGTCGTGATGCTCTTCGGGATCTCGGGGCTGGTGGTCGGAGCGTTCTTCACCGTCTGGACCATGCAGCGCCAGGGGGACGTGGCGGTCCTCAAGGCGCTCGGCGCCAGCACGCGGTCCCTCGTGCGCGACGCCCTCGGGCAGGCAGCCGTCGTGCTGCTCCTCGGGACCGGGGTCGGGCTGGGTGTCGTCGTCCTGCTCGGCACTCTCGCCGGCACCGCGCTCCCGTTCGCGCTCGGTCCCGTGACGACCCTCCTGCCCGCAGCCGTCATGATCGTGCTCGGCCTGGCGGGAGCAGGCGTCGCGCTCCGTCCCATCATCTCCGCCGACCCCCTCACAGCCCTCGGGAGCAACCGATGATCCGCCTCGACGACGTCACTCTCACCTTCCCGGACGGAGACGCCCAGGTCACTGCCGTCGACCACGTCTCCCTCACCGCGCGCCCGGCGACCGTCACCGGCATCACCGGCCCGAGCGGGTCGGGCAAGTCGAGCCTCCTGGCCGTGGCGGCGACGCTGATCCGCCCTGACTCCGGGCGCGTGCTCGTCGACGACGTCGACGCGACGGCACTCCGGCCGGAGGAGGCGACCGCGCTCCGGCGAGAGAGCATCGGGATCGTGTTCCAGCAGCCCAACCTGCTCCCCTCGTTGACAGCGCACGACCAGCTCGCCGTGATGAACGAGCTCGGTCCTGGCCGGCGTCGCCGCACCCGCGCCGCAACGGGTCGCCGTGCTGACGAGCTGCTGGACGCCGTGGGCCTGGGTGACCACCGCGACAGGCGCCCCCACCAGCTCTCGGGCGGGCAGCGTCAGCGTGTCAACATCGCCCGTGCACTCATGAACGAGCCTCGTGTGCTCCTGGTCGACGAGCCGACCAGTGCGCTCGACCAGGAGAACGGCGCCAGGATCATCGATCTCGTCCTCGAGCTCACGGGTCGGATGGAGACGGCGACGCTCCTGGTCACGCACGACCTCGGGTACCTGCCGCGCCTGCACGAGGTCGTGCGCCTCGTCGACGGCAGGTCGAGCGTGGTCCACGCTGGCGACCTGTAGGGCCCCGTCGCGCTCGCAGCCGACGGGCCGTCGGAGGGCCGGACGCCGTCAGCGGCCCTCAGCCCGCGATGACCACGTGCAGCGTCCGGGGGCCGTGGACACCCTCGACGCGGGAGAGCTCGATGTCGCTCGTGGCGCTCGGGCCGGAGATCCAGGTCTGCGGACGGTCGGGGTGCTCGGCGAGGATCGCGACACCCTCAGGCACGGTCTCGACCACCTGGTCGCGCCGCACGATGCACACGTGGACGTCAGGGACGAGGCTGACGGCTCGGCGGCCCTGGTCGGGCTCGCCGTCGAGGACGATGGTGCCGGTGTCGGCGACCGACACCCTGGAGGCCGTGATCACGGCGTCGACCTCGTCGAGCTCGAGGGCTGACATCGGGTGCTCGCGGGAGTCGTCGAGGACTTCGACTGAGGTCGGCAGGGCCGCGAGCCACGACCTGTCGATGCCGGAGGGGACGACGATGCTGCTGGCACGCGGCAGCCCGTGGACGATCTCGGCGACCACCCGCGCGACCGCGGCGTCGTCGACAGCGTGGTGCACTGTCGCCCTGTAGTCGACAAGACGGTCGACGAGCATCTCGACGGCCTCGTCAGACCCGACAGCGAGCGGGCCGCTCGTGCGGTACTCGCGCTCGACGCTCGTCACAGGAGCGCCCGAGGCGGTGACGTCCGAGAGGGCTGCCCGCACGCGCCCCATGATCTCCTCGCGTGCGCTCATGCGTCGTCGCCTCCCGTCGTGCCGCTCGTCCGGCCCGCTGGCCCAGCCGGGCCGGGTTCGCTCCCGTCCTCCGGGTGCGTCCGGGCCCACCACTGCCGGAAGGTCTCCTTCGGTGGGGCGGGCAGGTCTCGTGCCCCGGTCCAGAGCGACCCCGGGTAGGGCAGCGAGGAGATGCGTCCCTTCTTCCCGGCCATGACCCGCAGCACGGCGGTGCCCTTCTCGGCCGTGGCGAACCTGTCCGCGTCGGACATCACGTAGGAGGCGGCCTTCATGGCGGCGCCCCACGCTGTCGGGCGGTGCCGGGCCTTGTCCTCCTCGACGGTCCGCGCGCGCAGGTGGACCAGCAGCGACGGGATGTCGATCTTCACAGGGCACACCTCGTAGCAGGCGCCGCAGAGCGTCGAGGCGAAGGGCAGCGTGCTGTTGGGGTCGGAGTGCCCTGTCGTCCCGGTGAGCTGCGGGGTGAGGATCGCGCCGATGGGCCCGGGGTACACCGAGCCGTAGGCGTGCCCGCCGACGCGCTCGTACACGGGGCAGACGTTGAGGCAGGCCGAGCAGCGGATGCACTTGAGAGCCGCGCGGCCGACGTCGTCGGACAGTGCCCTGGTGCGCCCGTTGTCGAGCAGCACGAGGTGGAAGTCCTGCGGTCCGTCTCCCGGGGTCACGCCTGTCCACAGGCTCGTGTACGGGTTCATCCGCTCACCGGTCGACGACCGCGGGAGCAGCTGCATGAACACCTCGAGGTCGGTGAACGTCGGCACGAGCTTCTCGATCCCCATGACGGTGATGAGGGTCTCGGGCAGCGTCAGGCACATGCGACCGTTGCCCTCGGACTCGACGACGGCGAGGGTCCCGGTGTCCGCGACGGCGAAGTTCGCGCCGCTGATCGCGACCTTGGCCGAGAGGAACTTCCGGCGCAGGTGCGCGCGGGCAGCCATCGCGAGCTCGCGCGGTGCGTCGGTCATGCCGTCGGGGGTCGACTCCATGCGGTTGAGGAAGATCTCGCGGATCTCCGAGCGGTTGCGGTGGATGGCGGGGACGAGGATGTGCGAGGGCATGTCGTCGGCGAGCTGGACGATGAGCTCGGCGAGGTCGGTCTCGAAGGCCGCGATGCCCTCTTCGGCGAGGGCCTCGTTGAGGCCGATCTCCTGGGTGGCCATCGACTTGACCTTGACCACCTCGGTCTCGCCCGTGGCCTTGACGAGGTCGGCGACGATCCGGTTGGCCTCTGCGGCGTCGCGGGCCCAGTGGACCGTGCCGCCCCGCGCGGTGACGTTGCGCTCGAGCTCTTCGAGGAGCTCGGGCAGGCGGGCCATGACGTCGACCTTGATGTCGGAGCCGGCTGTGCGCAGAGCCTCCCAGTCGGGGACCTCACCGACGACGGCGGCGCGCTTGGCGCGGATGGTCGACGTGGCGTGCGCGAGGTTGCGGCGCAGCTGGGTGTTGCCCAGGGCCTTGCGGGCGGCCTCGGGGAAGGTGTCGCCCCAGCGCAGCGGCTCGTCGGGGTGCGGGACCTCGTCTCCGGCGATCGCCGGGGCGAGGGGCTCGGTGGCGCCGGTGCCCGTGTCACCACCGGCCCCGTGGGAGCGTCGGGAGCGCAGCGTCGGCAGGCCGAGGAAGGTGCTCATCGGGTGCTCACCTCGACGGGGGCGGCACCTGCTGCAGCGGGTGGTCGGGTGGGTTCGGCCTGCGTGCTCGCGAGGATCTCGGCGAGGTGCATGGTCCGCACGCCGGCCCGCGTCCGGGTGAGGCCACCGCCGATGTGCATGAGGCAGGAGTAGTCGCCGGCGGTGAGGACCTCGGCGCCTGTCGACTTCACGTGGGTCATCTTGTCGCTCAGCATGGCTGTCGACGTCTCGGAGTTCTTGATCGCGAAGGTGCCGCCGAAACCGCAGCAGGACTCGGCCTCGGGCAGCTCGACGAGGTCGATGCCGTCGACGGCGCGCAGCAGCTGCAGCGGCTTGTCGCCGACGTGCAGCATGCGCAGCGAGTGGCACGTCGGGTGGTAGGTGACCCGGTGCGGGAAGTGCGCTCCGACGTCGGTGACGCCCAGGACGTCGACGAGCAGCTCGGAGAGCTCGTAGGTCTTCGCGGCGACGGCCTCGGCCGTGGCGGCGAGGGCGTCCTGCCCGGCGCGGCGGCAGACCATCGCCTGCTGGTGGCGGATCGACCCTGTGCACGAGCCCGACGGGACGACGACGGCGTCCCACTCGGCGTCGAGGACCGGGGCGAAGGTCTCGACGTGGTTCTTGATCACCGGGAGCGCGTCGTCGTAGTAGCCGGTGTTGACGTGCATCTGCCCGCAGCAGGTCTGCGTCGGCGGGAACACGACCTCGTGGCCGAGGCGCTCGAGGAGGGTGACTGTGGCCTGAGGGGCCTGCGGGAACATCGCGTCGGCGATGCAGGTGGCGGCGAGGGCGATGCGCACGGTGATCCTTGGGGTGGGGGCCGGGATCTGACTGCTGTCCACCATAACGCATGTGGTCAGACCACAGGGAAACGCTTTCCACTCGACAGAGTGTGCGGACAGGGCGACAGGTTGTGCACCTGCGGCTCACCGCGGAGCCCGGGCGATGTCAGATCGTCGAGGCGCGCCCGGCCCGGGTCGACGACAGGCGTCGACGAGCGCGCCACCGCGAGCACCTACGGCACCGCGGCGGGCACAGCAGAGGAGCTGAGATGACGACGATCCGTGCAGTGTGGAACCGCTTCGCCGACAGACGGCCTGGCCTAGCCCAGCTGGTCATGTTCTCGCTGCTGAGCACCGGGATGACTGTGCTGCAGCTGATCCTCATGCCCGCCATCAAGTGGGCCTTCGGCAGGACCTCGCTCGTCGACACGGCCTTCCAGGTCTTCCAGGTCGGTGACGCCTCGGGCGGCACGCCCTTCTACGTCTTCGACTACGCCGCGGGGGCCCTGCCGCTCGGCGGCGGAGGGCTCGCGTACTTCCTCGCCGTGCAGATCACGCTGCTCGTCGCACAGGTGATCAACTTCTTCCTGCAGCGCAGCATCACCTTCAAGTCGACCTCGAACGTGTGGTGGGCGGCGTTCTGGTACACCGTCGCCTACGTGGTGATCTCCTTCGGCGCCGCGGTCCTCCAGGCCTTCTACAAGGAGCCCGTCTACACGCTCTTCATGGAGACCTGGGGTCTGGGCGCGAGCGGGGAGGCGCTCGCCGACGTCGCGACCATGCTCATCAACGCCTGCGTGTCCTTCTGGGTGTTCTTCCCGATCTTCAAGCTGATCTTCAAGCAAGAGCCTGCCGTCGAGGACGCGACAGAGGAGGTCGACGTCCTCGAGAGGGGCGAGGCTGCGGTCCGCTGACCGACGGTCCGTGCGGGCGCACACCTCGCAGCGCTCGTCGCCCGCACGGCCGGAGCCCGTCAGCCGCCTGAGCCCGGCAGCCGCCCGAGACCGTCAGCGGCCCGAGCGCGTCAGCGCGGCTGGCGGAGCTCTTCGGGCATCCCCGACGCCTGGGGCATCGCGATGGCGATCTCCCGGGTGACCGGGTGGTGCGGGTTGTTGAACAGCTGCTCGGGCGTGCCGGACTCGACGAAGGTCCCGTCCGAGAGCACGTGCACGGTCGAGCAGATCCGGGCGATCATCTCGAGGTCGTGCGAGACGAGCAGCAGACCGATCTTGCGCTCGGCGACGATCTCGGAGATGCGCCGGCCGAGCTCGAGTCGCAGCGTGTGGTCGAGAGCCGTCGTCGGCTCGTCGAGGATGAGGATGTCGGGCCGTGTCGCGAGGGCCGAGGCGAGCGCGAGACGCTGCTTCTCCCCGCCGGACAGCGTCCCGATGGTGCGGGACTCGTAGCGGTTCTCGAGCAGGACGGTCTCGAGCACGTCCTCGACCGAGGCGCCGGTGTCGCGGCCGGCCTTGCGGGCCTTGGAGAGGTCGGCCTCGAGCGCCTTGCGGACCGTCAGGCGCGAGTCGAGCCCTGTGAACCCGTTCTGCTGGACGCGGCGGACCGACACCCCGAAGTTCTTCTTCGCACCGAGGGCGAGCTTGCTCACGGTGCGGTCGTTGAAGGTCACGCGGCCGCCGCTGGGCTTGAGGACACCGACCAGAGCGTGGATGAGTGTCGTCTTGCCGACCCCGGACTGCCCGATGACCCCGATCGGGGCACCGCCGCCGGTCAGCGTGAGGCTGACGTCGCGGATCACCGGCGTCCCCCCGTAGCCGGCCGACAGGTTCGTCGCGGTCAGGACGCTCTTCTGGTTGCTCATCGTTCTCCGTCCGGGGCGGACCCCTGTCAAGACCTCGTGCGTGGGCGCGGGACCGCCGACGTCGACGTCAGGCGGCTGCGCACGCCTCCCACCACCTGTTCGACGGACGGGGCACGCACAACGTTCCCACCTTATGCGCCCTACGCTGACCGGGTGAGAACACACGAGCGCGTGCTGGCCCGCATCGAGGCCGACCTCGCCGCCGGGCGGTGGGCCGTCGGCGAGCGGCTCCCGGGCGAGCGTGCGCTGGCCGAAGAGCTCGAGGTGTCCAGACCGTCGGTGCGCGAGGCTCTGCGGGTCCTCGAGGCGATGGGCATCGTGCGGACGGCCGTCGGGTCAGGGCCGGACTCGGGGGCGACTGTCGTCGACCACCCGGCCGCAGGCCTGGGGTCGGCGGTGCGCCTGCACCTCGCCTCGGGGGCGCTGCCCGTCCAGGACGTCGTCGAGCTCCGCGTGCTGCTCGAGACGTGGGCCGTCGGCGCCGCGGCGCGACGCACCCCGGCCCCGTCCTTCGACGAGGCCGAGGCGCTGCTCGACCAGATGGACGCACCGGGGGTCGGCGTCGAGGAGTTCCTCGAGCTCGACACGGCCTTCCACGTCGCGCTCGCAGCCGCCTCGGGCAACGTGCTCGTCGAGGCGGTCATGCTCGGGCTCCGCGGGGCGATCGGTGCCTATGTCACGGAGGGGACGCGACGGCTCGACGACTGGCAGGCGACAGCCGAGCGCCTGCGCGCAGAGCACCGCGAGGTGCTCCGTGCGGTCCGTGACGGCGCAGCGAGCGAGGCTGGCAGCGCCGTCGCGGCGCACATCGACGGGTTCTACAGGGACACGGGACTGGAACGCCGTGGGCCCGGGGGAGCGGAGGGTCCGCGCGCCTGAGGGCCCGGCGGACCTGGACGCCGGTCAGGCGTCAGTGCACGACCTTGAGCCCGACCACGCACGCGACGATGCCGAGCAGCAGCAGGATGCGGACGAGGGACGCGGGCTCCGCGCCTGTGAGCATCGCGTAGGTCACGGTGCCGACGGCCCCGATCCCGACCCACACTGCGTAGGCGGTCCCGGTGGGGAGCTCGCGCATCGCGTACGCGAGCCCGGCCATGCTGATCACGAGCCCTGCTCCGAAGACGACAGTCGGTGCGAGCCTGCTGAGCCCGTCGCTGCGGCCGAGGGCTGTGGCCCAGACGGCTTCGAAGACACCAGAGACGACAAGAACGATCCACGCCATGAGAGACCTCCACGCGCCGTCTTGTCGCTGACCGGGTACGGCGCACCTCGTCCGGGGTGCCTTGTGGCGATGAGATCAGGAAACCATGGCGTGCGTGTCGCGGCAACAGCCCTCGGTGCGTCTGATCTGGTACGAGCGTACCACTTCTGGGGCAGTCAGCAAGAGGCGCGGTGCCGCGGGGCACCGGGAGGTGCTGCGCGGGCCTCAGCAGTGACGCGCGGGCCTCAGGCGCAGGGACGCGGGGGCCTCAGGCGCCCGTGACCTCGATCGTCAAGGTCATCCCGGCCGCGCGGTGTCCGCTCACGCTGCACCAGCCGTCGAGGTCTTCGTCGACGACCCCGAGGTCGAGGGTCGCGGACGAGTCGCGCGCCAGCAGCTCGGTCGACAGGTCGTTCTCGAACACGAGGTCGTGCGGCATGGAGTCGGCGTTCGTGGTCTCGAGGATCACGTGGGTCCCCGGCTCGACCTCGATCACCGAGGGCTCGAAGCGCATGTCCTTCATAACGACCGAGACCGTCATGGTCCCGTCGGCGGCGACGGTCGTGCCGCCAGCAGGTTCGGGGTCCGTCGAGCAGCCTCCGAGGGCGGCGACGGCGAAGACCGTCGCGCAGACGGCGACGCGGCCGACGGCAGTCGCGTGGCGGGGGTGCGAGGCGCGCGGCACGGTCACGCGGCGTGGCCGGGTGTGCCGGCAGAGGCGGTTCGCAGGGTTCAGACGGGTCGAGTGGCGGATATCGCGGTGGAACACGGCTCTACTGTACGGCGGTGCACGACGGGCTGTCAGACGGCCCAGGGGGCGCCGGCCGCCGCGAAGGTCTGAGACCGGGCTGCCACCCGCTCGCACCACTCCTCGACCTCCGTGACGACGGGGCGCCTGTCGCCGCCCTCGCCGACCCAGCGGACCAGGTCCTCCGGGACCCGTCGCGGCGCGGGAGCCGAGCGGACCGCCTCGACGACCTGCGTGAAGGCGCCCGCCGCGTCGAGGGAGCACAGCAGCTCGCGCTCGGCACGGTGCTCGCGGACGTCCAGCAGGTCGTCGAGCAACGGCACGCGGTCACCCTGGACGAACCGCACGCCCTCGGGCAGCTGCACCTCGACGCGGTCGGTCTCGTAGTAGAGCACCACCCGACCGAGGGTGCCGTAGACCGTGATGCGCGACGGCGTGCGGACCGGGGCGCACAGGCTCAGCCCGAAGCCGAAGGTCACGCCGCTCGTCGCGACCACGCGGACCGAGGAGGTGTCGTCGGCCTCGATCGGGTTGGCATGGAAGAGGTCGACCTCGACCTCCGCGACGTCATCGGTACGACGGACACCGCCGACCCGCAGCGCCGTGGCGACGGCGTGCGCGAGCGGGTTGGTGACGACGCCGTCGACCACCTCGACGCCGTCCAGGACGCGTCGCCCGGCCCACGGGGCGCGTGCCCAGTAGCTCGCGGGGCGGGTCCACGTGCCGACGGTCCCGACGCTGACGACCTCACCGATCTCGCCCGAGGCGACGATGCGCTCGACCTCGGCGACGGCTGTCGAGCCGAAGGTCTGGAACCCGACCTGGCACAGCTGCCCGGTCTCCTCGACCAGCCTGAGGAGCGTGGCGTGGTCGGCGGCCGACGGGACCGGGGGCTTCTCGAGCATGACGTCGCAACCGGCCCGCAGCGCCACCTCGGTGATAGGCAGATGGGTGTGGATCGGGGTGGAGACGATCACGACGTCCGGGCGGACGGCCGGGTCCTCGCTCGCGAGGTTCTCCTCGAGGGTGCGGAACCACGGCGTGCTGTCGGGGAGGTCGTCGAGGCCGGCGGGGTCGTCGGGGGAGACCACGGCGCCGAGCCGCACGCGGCCCTGCGCGGTGAGGGCTGCGAGGCGCGCCCTGTACGTGGCACCGAAGCCGCGCGGGCCGACGAGGGTGACGGTGTGGACGACGGTGGCGTCGTGCCGGGGAGTCGCGGTGCTCATGGTCAGCATCCTCCCGCGAGGGCCTGGTCTGCGCGGGCGACGAGCTCGGGGACGGCGTGGGGCTCGACGGGGCCGTCAACCAGGACGGCGACGAGCTCGAGCGTCAGCTGACGGCCGCGTGGCACGCTCACTCGCTCCGACCATGCCGCGGCCGGGCCTGCTCCGTCGTACTCGGAGGCGCGCAGGAACCACGGTCGGCGGTCGGTGTCCGGCTGGACGAGCACGAGGGTCGTGGTGACCGCCTCGGTGCTCTGCACGAAGGCCACCCAGCGCGACGTCGAGCCGTGGGCGACCTCCTCGCCGGTGCCGTCCTCGGAGAGCACGACGGTGACGTCCGCGTCGCCCAGGCGCCAGAACAGACCGCCGTACCCAGCGCCGGGGCGTCCGTTGGTCGCGGGGCTGCCGAGGCTGAGGTCGCGGACGTCGGCGCGCAGCGTGCTGGTCCAGCGGAGCGTCCACGCGTCGCCGAGGGTGCGTGCGGTGAGCGTCCTGACCTCGTGCAGGACGGGCGCGTCGTGCTCGTCGTCCCAGGTGAGCAGCTGGACGACGTCGGCACCGGCACGCTCGCGCTCGTCGTCGGTCGAGGGGATGCGGGTCTCGGTGACCCGCTGGCGACCGTGGTTGGTGAGCAGCGTCGACCCCTGGTCGCGCACAAAGGTGCGACCGCCCCAGAACGAGGTGCCGTCGACGTCCGGCAGCGCTGCCGAGAGCCCGAGGTGGTGCAGGTGGTCTGCGGGTGCGAGGTCGGTGAGCACTGTGCCGCCGAGCGTCCGGACCGGGTGCAGGAAGGGGCGGGGGGAGTGCACCCTGTCGACGGTCGAGCCGTGGTCGTAGCGCGCGAGCTCTGCTCCGGCGAGCGTCAGGGTGGTCGCGCCGCGCGTCGGACGCCAGGTCCCCGCGGCGGGGTCGGCGGTCGCGGTGGCGCGGGCCGTGCTGCTGGTGCTGCCGGGGCTGGCTGTGGCGACGGTACCGCCGGGCTCGATCGTGGGACTCATGGGTGCCTCGCTCCGTTGCGTGGTGATGACGACGCGGCAAGCGTATCCCAGAAACCGGTTTCTCAGAAGGCGGCAGAAGCCGTGCCTGTGGGCCGAGCCGCGCCGTCCAGCCCGGTCAGACGGCCAGCACGCGCTCCGCGAGCTCGTCACCCTCGTCGGGGAGGATGCGCCTGTCGAGCATGAGCCCGACGAGGTCGAGGCGCAGCGACCGGCCGGACTCGACCCTGAGTGCCGTGTCCCAGGCGAGGGCCGGTCCGGCTCCGGGGAAGGTCGCGGCCCGCACGAACCACGGCGCCGGGTCGCCGGGCTGGGCGAGCAGGAGCGTCGTCCAACGGTCCCCGCGCCGCTGCGTGAGCGCGAGCCACGGAGACCTGGACCCGTGGGCCGCTCGCTCGCCCTCGCCGTCGTGGCTCAGCACGTGCGTCTCGTCGGCCGTGGAGAGGCGCCAGAAGAGTCCGCCGTACCCGGCTCCAGGGCGGCCGGCAGCCCCGGGGCTCGTGATGGTGAGGTCGCCGTGGTCGGCGACGAGGTCGCTCGTCCAGCGCAGCGCCCAGCCGTCGAGGTCCGCCAGGAGCGAGCCGCGCAGGGTCCGTCGCTCGGTCAGCAGGGGATCGCCGTGCTGGTCGAGCCACGCGACGGTGTCGTCGAGCGTGGGCCCGGGGGTCTCGGCGAGCGCCGTCGCCGTCGACACCTGCTGGCCGTGGTTGGCCAGGAGCGTCGGCCCGACGTCCCTGACGAAGGTCCGCCCTCCCCAGAAGCTCGTGCCGTTGACGTCGGGGATGGCGACCGAGAAGCCGTAGTGGTGGCGGTGGTCCACGGGGCTGGTCTCGGTCATGAGCGCGCCGGCGAGCGTGCGCACGGGGTGCAGGTGCGGTCGTGGTGCGTGGACGGCGGGGACACCCTGGCCTGTCGTGTAGCGGGCCAGCGCGACGTCGCCGCTGTCGAGCACGACGGCCTGGCCGTCGAGGCGCCACGTGAGGGTGCCGCCGGGGGCGTGGTCGGTCGTGCTGCCCGCGGTGCCTGCCGCTGCACGGGCTGCGGGGTCTGCCGTGGCGTCCTCGGTGGACCGGGTCGTGCTGGCTGGCACGGTGGGTCCCGCGTCGGCCTTCGGGCTGTCGACGAGGGACCCCTCGCTGGCGGGCAGCCGGGCCGGCACCGGTCCGGTGCTCGCCCGCACCTCGAGACGCGGCTCGAAGCGGGTGATCTCGGCTGCTGTCGCCGCGCCGGTGATGACGTCCTGGAGCCGGTGCCACGCGTGCCGCCCGAGCTCGGCCTGCGGGATCGCGAGCGTGGTGAGCGACGGCGTCGCGTACCGGGCGAGCTCGATGTCGTCGCAGCCGACGATCGAGATGTCGTCGGGCACGGCCACGCCGGTCTCGTTGAGCCTGGACAGCAGCCCGAAGGCGACGAGGTCGTTGAAGGCGACCACGGCCGTCGCGCGCGTGGCGAGGACCTCCTCGACGACGGCGTACCCGTCCCCGACGGTCGGTCCGCACTCGAGGATCGTGAGGTCGATCTCCGGGTGCACGAGGCGCGCCTCGGTGAGCCCCGCGAGCCGCCAGGAGTTGGAGGCCGAGCGGGCCGGTCCGGAGAGGTAGACGAGCCGCGTGTGGCCGAGGGAGACGAGGTGGTCGACCACTGCGCGCATGCCGCGGACGTAGTCGACGGACACGCTCGGCGCCTGCCCCTGCGGGGCCGTCCGGTTCACGAGGACGGCGGGTCCGACCTGCGGGAGCAGCTCGGCGAGGACGTCGTCGGGCATCCGCGGTGACACGAGCACGAGGGCGTCGCAGCGCTGACGGGCCTCGAGGGCGATCTCGGCCTCGTCGTCGGTGGACTCGCCGGTGTCGGCGACCAGCACCCTGTAGCCCTCGGGGGCGGCGGCGCTCGTGACTCCGCGGAGGATCTGCTGGAACATCGGGTTGCCGAGGTCGGGGACCACGAGGGCGATCGTGTTGGTCCGGCCCAGGGACAGCGAGCGGGCGACGTTGCTGGGCCTGTACCGCAGGCGGGTCGCGGCGGCCTCGACGCGCTGCGCGATGTCGGCGGCGACGGTCGCCCGGCCGTTCATCACGCGTGAGACCGTGGCCCTCGAGACCCCTGCAGCGTCGGCGACGTCACCGATGGTGGCAGCGCCCGAGCGTCGTCGTGGTCCCGCGTCTGCTGTGGCCATCGCTCGTTCTCCTGCGTCGTCGTGCCGCGCCTCGGCTGGGTCTTGAAGGTACACCACGGGAAATCGGTTCCTCAGGTCCTCTGGCCTGGGGCCGCGCGTCTCGTCGCCGAGGTCCCCGCGGCCGCGCCGACCTCGGGCCTACCGGGTGCGCAGCGCGGACCGCTGGTTCCCGTCCGCGTCGAAGTTCTCGGGCGCGAGCCAGGCCTCGAAGCCCTTCTTGGCCTGCGGCCAGTCTCGGTCGAGGACCGAGAGCCACGTCGTGTCGCGGTTGCGCCCCTGGTAGACCACGGCCTGGCGGAACGTGCCCTCGTAGGTGAAGCCCAGGCGCTCGGCGGCCCGGCGGGACGGGGCGTTGAGGCTGTCGCACTTCCACTCGTAGCGGCGGTAGCCCAGCTCGTCGAAGACGTAGCGCATGAGCAGGAAGTGCGCCTCGGTCGACAGCGGCGTGCGCTGCATGGCGCGGGAGAAGACCACCCACCCCACCTCGACAGCACCGTTGCTCGGGTCCTGCCTCATGAGCGCGAGGGTCCCGACGGCCCGTCCGGTCGAGGCGTCGACGACTGCGTAGTGCCACGGGTCGTCGTTCTGAGCCTGCCGGCGTGCCCAGTCGCGGTACTGCTCGCGTGAGCCGAACGGTCCGACCGGGAGGTAGGTCCAGTCGCTGTCGTCAGGGGCTGCGGAGTACGTGGCGTAGAGGTCGTCGGCATGACGTTCGACGTCGAGACGCTCGAGCGTGCAGTACCGGCCGCGCAGCTGGTCGGCGGCCGGTCGTGGCCGAGGGGTCCAGCCGGGCAGGGCCGGACCGATGGGCTGGCCGTGCTCGTTCGTCCTGGGTGTGCCGGTGTTCTGCGCGCTCATGGATCAAGGCTACGAGGGCGGTGGTCTCTCGTTGACGGGGCACGAGATCGGACCTGACGCGCCAGCACGAGGTGACCGGGCGCGGCTGCCTGCCGGTCAGTCCCCGATGACGCCCTGGAGGTCGACGGCCGCCTGGATCGAGGTGATCGTCTCCTGCACGTGCAGGCCGGCGCCCTGTCGCGACTGGGCGGATGCCCGGTCGTCGCGTCAGAGGGCGAGGTTCACCGAGAACGGTCCGAAGGTGGCTCGTGCGCTCGACCCTGACGCGTCGAGGGCAGGCGGCCCGACGGGACCGCAGGCGAACAGGCCGAGCTCTGCGCCGATCCAGCGGCCCTCCCTGGCTGTGAAGGTCTGCTCTGCCTCCTGCCACGGTCCCTGTCCGAGCCGCCACGAGAAGGTGACCTCGCCGTCAGCGGCCGTCGACGACCGCAGGCCGAGGGCGACCGGTGCCTCAGCCTCCACGTGCTGGTCGAGCAGGACGGGTGCGTGGAGATCGCGTTCTGCGGGGCCGGCGTCGCCCGCCTCGTCAGGGTCGACGCTCTCGCGGCACACGAGGTGCGTGACGCCGTCGGTGACCTCGATGCCGATCCAGGCGTAGGCAGTCCCGAGGACGACCAGCCCTGCTCGGTGGTCCGGCGTGCTGGAGACTCCGGGACCACCGGGGAGGCCGACCGCGAGCAGCAGGCTCGTCGTCGCCGTGTGCGGGGTGCCGGGGAGCTGTTGACCGAGCACCGCGGGGACCTCGCGCAGGGAGCCGCGGTCGACGGGCTCGATGCTCAGCCGGACGACGCCGTCTCCGTCGAGACGGGCCCAGTGCTCGGACGGGTTCGCCTGCCAGTGCCACCGCGGTGCGAGCGTGGTCGCGCGGAAGTCGTCGTCGCGGGACGGCTCGGAGGCCGCGCGGTCGACCACCGGGCCCGTGGCTCCACGCGTGGCCGAGGGGGTGAGCGGTACCTGGTCGGGACGGTCGGCCTGGTCGCCGCCGCCAGCAGGACCCGCGCTCCCCGGCATCGCGTGCGTCCGCGCAGGGTTCCCCGCGTGGGCCTCGTCGTCGGTCGTCGCGCCGATGCGCGGCCACCCGTCTGGCTGCCACACCATCGGCTGCAGGTGCACGACCCGGCCGTAGGGGCCGCGGTCCTGGAAGTGCACGAACCAGTCGGTCCCGTCGGTCGCCTCGACCCAGGCGCCCTGGTGCGGTCCGTTGACGTCGCTCGGGCCCTGCTCGAGGACGGTCCTGTGCTCGTAGGGACCGCGGACGTCACGCGACCTGAAGGCGTACTGCCACCCCGTCGCGACGCCGCCACCCGGCGCGAAGATCCAGTACCAGCCGTCGCGGCGGTGCATCTTCGGCCCCTCGAGCGTGCTGCACCCAGGGATCGCGTCCCCGTCGACGACAGTGCTCGACGGACCGACCACCGAGCGAAGGCCTGCGTCGACCTCGACGAGGGTCAGGCGGTTCTTCGCGCCGCTGCGGCTCTTGGCCCAGCCGTGCACCAGGTAGGTGCGGCCGTCGTCGTCCCAGAGCGGGCACGGGTCGATGATCCCTCGGCCGGCGAGCAGCAGGTGCGGGGCGCTCCACGGTCCTCGTGGATCTGTCGCCGTGAGCACGTAGATGCCGTGGTCGGGGTCTGGGTAGGTGAGGTAGAACGTCCCGTCGTGGTGGCGCAGGCTGGGTGCCCACACACCCCCGCCGTGCCGAGGCAGGCTGAAGTGGTCGAGGGGCGGGAGCGCGGACAGAGCATTGGTCACGTGCTCCCACGTCACGAGGTCACGGGAGTGCAGGACCGGGAGGCCGGGTGCGCGGTTGAAGCTCGAGGCGACGAGGTAGTAGTCGTCCCCGACCCGGACCACGTCGGGGTCGGGCCAGTCGGCGTCGAGCACGGGGTTCGTGTAGGTGGTCATCTCGGGCTCCTCGGCGCGGGCGGGCTGTCTGGACCGGCTCTGGTCACGATGTCGGCACGACTATGGGAAACCGGTTCCCTGCATGGTAGCGTCCACGACAGCAACCGGTTTCTGGTCGTGGGGACCGGTGTCATCGACCACTGACGGTCGAGATCCCTCAAGATCCCTCAATGACGAGAGAACGACGGAAGAAGGCGACGATGCGATTCACATCACGGACGCGTTTCGTGGCGGTCGGGGCCGTGGCGGCCCTCGCTGCGCTGACGGCCTGCGGGGCGCCAGGGGGCGGCGACAAGGCCGAGGCCGGTCCCGCGGTCGACGACGTCGCGGCCTGGGGCGAGGCGACAGGCACGGTCCAGTTCTGGGATACGAACTCGACGCCGGAGCTCAAGGCGAAGTGGGCCGAGCTCATCGACAGGTTCGAAGAGGCCAACCCGGACATCACCGTCGAGTACCTGGGCATCCCGAACTCCTCGTACCTCGAGAAGGTCGACAACGCGCTGGCCTCGGGTGAGGTCCCTGACGTCCTGCTCATCGGCAACGACGTGGCCGGGTTCATCGCCCGGGACGCCTTCGAGAAGATCGACGGGCCGTTCTCCGAGTCCCTCGAGGCGTCGACCGACCCCGTGCAGGTCGCGACCGAGCGGGAGAACGCCCCGGACGGCGGTCTGTACAAGGCCCCGCTGAGCGCGATCTCCGACGTCATCTGGTACCGCACCGACTGGGTCGAGGCCGCGGGCCTCGAGCAGCCGACCTCCTACGACGAGTTCTACGAGCTGACCGAGCAGATGACGGCCGCCGACGAGGGACGCTTCGGCTTCGCCTTCCGCGGCGGGCCCGGCTCGATGCCGCCCATGTTCTCGATGGCCTACGGCATGGCCGGTATCGGAGAGTTCTTCACCGAGGACGGCCAGTCGACCTTCGACGACCCCGCGGTGGTCGCGGGCCTCGAGCGCTACGTGTCGCTCTTCGACTCGGTGTCGGCGCCGGCCGACCTCACCAACGACTACACGAAGATCGTGGCGGCCTTCGGCGGCGGGTCCGCATGGTCGATGCACCACAACCTCGGCTCGTACCAGGACCACCTGCGCAACCTCGGCGGCGAGAACGTCATGGGCGTGCAGTCCTTCCCCGACGCCGACGGTGTCTCGACGGTGACCTCGCCGGGGATCTCCGGTCTGTCGATCCTCAAGGAGGCCGACAACAAGGCGGCCGGCTGGAAGTTCGTCGAGTTCATGGCGACCGAGGGCAACTCGGACTGGTCCGAGGCCATCGGCCAGGTGCCCGCCAACCTCGAGGCGCAGAAGGCGCCGTGGGTCGCCGAGTCGCAGCCCCTCGAGGCCGTCGTGGCCCTCACCGAGAACCCTGACACCCAGTACCTGCGCCTGCCGACGTACCTGCCCGAGTACGGGTCGATCCTCAAGACCGAGATGGAGCCCGACTTCCAGGGGATCCTGCAGGGGACCATGACGGCCCAGGAGTTCGCGACGAAGTACGCAGACCGCTTCGAGGCGTCGCTCGCCGACTACGAAGAGTTCGTGCAGAAGTAACGCTGCACGACCACGCCACGAGACGTGGCACAGACCGCGGGGCCGGTGCCGGGGGGCACCGGCCCCGCGGTCTGCCCAGAACTGAGGTACGAGCTGCTCGTCAGGGACGCTGCGCTATCGCCCACGCGACTCGAGACTGGCGGTCGAACCATGGTTTGAGATCGGGGTCGATGTCGTTCAGCACACGCCTCATCGCCAGCGTGTCATCGAAGATCTTGGTCGTGTCGAGGACTGGCTCGTAGTGGGCGATGCGGTTTCGCAGCCTGAGGATCCGGTTGACGTCGAAGGTGAGCGCACCATGATTTCTCCTCAGATGAGGAAAAGCGTCTTTGACGTTGGAGTCCCACAGTCGCTGCGTGAACGAGACGTTGCCTGACGCTGGAGGGAGAAGATAGCGCCAGGTCCCGAGCGTGGTCTGTGCGACAAAATCTCCATGTGTCGGAGCGCGGCCCTTTCCTCTGATGGCTTTGTCGACGTTGTCCTTCAGCGCAGCAAACCTCTGCGCTCCCTGACTGTTGCTGAGGAGAGGGTGGGGCTCCGCGAGCCAGTTCCGCCCGTAGGTCCTCCCGCCCGCCGGAGGAGCCGTCAGCTGCCACGCACCGACGTGCGGGTCGATCGCGTTCCGCAGGGCGACCTCGAAGAGCCCGAGGACCTCCTGGATGGTCGACGCGACGAGGAGGTTCCACCTGTAGAGCGTGAAAGCGGCCGCGTCATCGTTCCCGCATGCAGCGAGATAGGGGGCGAAGCGCTCGTCGGCGATGGCGACCTGGATCTGCGCCCGGCTGAGGACCGGCACAGGTGCAGCAGGAGGGCTGGAGGGTTGAGGACTTGTGGGCACACGCGTAGGCTAACGAACGAAGGCGGGCCGTAAAGCTCGTTCAGTTGTGCTTCAGGCCCATCGACTTACGTCGTTGGGCCTGAAGCATTTCTCCAGGTCAGTGTCGTGCGAGCGGGCGCAACGCCCTTGCAGCCGGGCGTGGACTCGTGCTGTCTCTCTGTCGGGCACCGCGGAGTCCTGGCGATGTCAACCCGTGTCGGGGTTCAGCGGAGCGTCCTCGACCCGAGCCGGGAGCTCAAGAAATCCCCAGCAGTCGCCTGCATGG
The DNA here is from genome assembly GCF_013415325.1 of Sanguibacter inulinus. Lineage (GTDB taxonomy): Bacteria > Actinomycetota > Actinomycetes > Actinomycetales > Cellulomonadaceae > Sanguibacter > Sanguibacter inulinus. The sequence continues at coordinate 28,390 of NZ_JACBYE010000031.1, forward strand.
CGGCGTCGAACCTGTGCGGGCCGGGGACGAAGACGCCCGTGTGGGACCCGGGACCCGTGGCGAAGAGCTCGGCGAGCCGGGCGTCGGCGTCGTGCATGCCGTCCCGGGGGAACAGGGCGTCGTCCTCCGCGGAGATCACCAGCTGGTGGTGCGCTAAACGGGCTGCGGCGACGTCGGGCCAGTCGAGCTCGCGCGCGAGGCCGGGGGTCTGCAGCAGCCACGAGTGCGCGTCGAGGTAGGCGGGGACCAACGAGTCGAAGGTCGTCATCATGCAGACGACGACACTGGCCTGGACCCGGGGGTCCAGGTGGGACAGGACGGCCGCCCGACCACCACCTCCCGAGAACCCGACGACCCCGAGCCTGCCGGCGTCGACGTCGGGCATGGACGAGAGGACGCCGAGGGCCGCGAGGTCGTCGTGCGCGACGGTCCCCGCGAAGGACGTGCCGAGCAGGCCGGCCGCCTTGGCCAGCGTCGACTCGTGCTGAGCAGCGGCGGCGTCGTAGCGCTCGGCCTCGGTCGGCACGTGACTGCGGGCCGCCCAGACCTCGTCGTGCAGGTCGAGGGTGTCGCGGGTCCGCCACGGCGGCGGGTCGAACGTGACGCGGCGCGAGCCCCAGGCGAAGGTGTCGTGGGCGAGGACGACGAAGCCGCGCCGCGCGAGGTCGGAGGCGACAGACCGACCCTCGTAGCTCGACGCGCGGACGCGCTCTGCCTCGGGCGTCGACCAGGGGGTCCGGACGAGGCGGTCGGCGCCGACCCACTTGACCCCGGCGTGGCAGTGCAGCGCGAGGACGCCCGGCAGGGGTGTGTCGGGTGAGACATCGGCAGGGGCGAGCCGCCAGGCGCGCGTCGGGGGGCCGAAGCCGGTCTGCCACTCGAGCTCGGTGCCCATCACCCCGTCGTCCTCCCAGGTGCGCACGACCCGCGCCGCGCCCACGTCGAGCGGGCGCGGCACAGGGACACCGAGCAGCCGGGCGAGGCACGCCGTGTGCGCGTCCCCGTCGAGCAGGGGAGCGGACCGCAGGTACCCGGCCCAGTCCTCGTACCCGCCGATCGCGCTCGGGCGGCTCATCCCTTCACGGCGCCCGACGACATGCCCTTGACGAGGAACTTCTGCACGTAGGCGAAGACCAGCACGACGGGCACGACGGCGATCACACCGCCCGCGGCGAGCGCCCCGAAGTTCACGGCGTTCTCACCGATCATGTAGTTGAGGCCGACCGGGATCGTGAACTTGCTCTGCGAGTTGAGGAACATCAGCGCGAAGAGGAAGTTGTTCCAGGCGCCGATGAAGGCGAAGGAGCTGATCGCGACGATGCCGGGCAGCAGGAGCGGCAGCACGTTCGCTCGGAATCCCTGGAGCCGGCTGCACCCGTCGATCCACGAAGCCTCTTCGATCTCGATCGGGACGTTCCTGATGAAGCCCGTCATGAGCATGATCGACAGGGGCATCTGGAACACCGTGTCCGCGATGATGATGCTCCAGAGCGTGTTCGTGAGGTTGACCGACCTGAACACCTCGAAGAGCGGGATGAGCAGCATCGCGCCCGGGACGAACTGCGTGCAGAGCAGCCCGACGAGGATGACGTTCTTGGCGCGGAAGTCGTAGCGCGCCATCGCATACCCGGCGAGCAGCGAGATGATCGTGACGCAGATGAGCACCATCAGCGCGATCATCACCGAGTTGCGGAAGAACACCGCGAAGCCCGAGCCGTTCCAGACGGTGTCGAAGTGCTCGAGCGTGAAGTCGTCACCGACGGGGAAGAGGGTGTCCGAGCCGTCCTTGCGGAAGGCGAACATCGCGATCCAGTAGAACGGGACGAGCGTGAAGAGCAGGTACAGCCCGAGCGGCAGGTAGATCGCCAGGCGGGGTGTGCGGCGGGCCTTCTCGAGGCCGCGCTGCGCGTCGGAGATCTTCTTGGCCCGTCGCTGCGGGCTCGGGGGAGTCGCGCTCGGCGCGTCCAGGGTCGCGGTGCTCATGACTTCCCCTTCTGGCCCATGCGGGTGAGCCACAGGTAGGTGATCGAGAAGAGGGACAAGATGACGAAGGCGGCCATGGTCAGGGCCGACCCGTAGCCGAACTCCTTGGTGACCGTCGCGGTCTGCGCGACGTAGAGCGGCAAGGTCGTGGTGGCCCGGGCCGGGCCTCCACCGGTCAGCGTGTAGAGGAGGTCGACGTTGTTGAACTCCCACACGGAGCGCAGCAGGGTCGCGAGCACGAGGGCTGCCTTGATGTGCGGGAAGGTGATCGCCGTGAACCTGCGGACGCGCCCGGCGCCGTCGACCTCGGCGGCTTCGTAGAGGTCTCCGGAGATCGACTGGAGGTCGGCGAGGATGAGGATCGCGAAGAAGGGGACGCCGCGCCAGAGCTCTGCCAGGACGGCGGCCCAGAAGGCCGAGTCGCCGTCGGCGAGCGGGCTGACGCCGTAGGCGACGTGCCCCTGCTCGGCGAGGATGTGCGGGAAGCCGACGGTCGGGTTGTAGATGAGCAGCCAGATGGTCGTGGTGAGCACACCCGAGACGGCCCAGGGGGAGAACACCAGGGCGCGGGCGAAGGCGCGGCCGACGAAGGTCTCGTTGATGACGAGAGCGAGGGCCAGGCCGAAGATCATCTGCAGGCCGACCTCGACGACGACCCACTTGGCGGTGAACTGGAGCGAGTCCCAGAACAGCGGGTCGCCGAGCATCTTCTCGTAGTTGCCCAGGCCCACCCAGCCGTCCATCCACGGCTTGTTGGGGTTGTACTGGTACAGGCTCGTCCGCACGACGGTGAGGATGGGGTAGGCGATGAACACCGCGATGAGCGTCAGCGTCGGGGCCAGCAGCAGGTACGGGGTCCAGCGTCCGCGGATCTTCCGCCGCAGCCGGGGAGGGCCTTCGACGTCGCCCGTGCTCTCGGGCGCCTGGTGTTCTAGCACGGCCATGGTGCTCTCCTCGGTGTGGGGCGTCTCTGCCGCAGGTCGGTGGGGCCTCGCTGCCCCAGAAACCGATTTCCCACATTCAACGCGATGAGCGTCCGAAGGTCAACAGGCTGTGGTGATCTGGCTCACCGTGGCCTAGGATGAAGCGAGAAACCGGTTGCTCGACCTGAGGTCCGCACGCCGCCCTGCGCCGGTGCAGGGAGACACCGCAGGTCGTCGCGCCGATCGACGAGAGGTTCGACGATGCCCTCCGGAACACCTGACCCGACGACCGCCCCAGCACCCACCTCTGCTGGGGCTGCACCTACTGCTGCTGGAGCTGCTCCCGCCGCCGCTGGAGCGCCAGCGCACGCCGCCGCCGCGGCAGCCGGACCCGCGGGACCCCCCGTGCCTGCTGCGACCCGCCGCCGGCACGCCGTCGTCGGGACAGGATCCCGCGCGGGGATGTTCGTCAGGTCGATGCTCACCACCCACTCGGAGGTCGCCGAGCCCGTCGCGTGGTGCGACACCAACGACGTCCGCATGGACCTCTACGACGAGCTCCTCGCCGAGCACGGTCGCGCGCCGCTCCCGCGCTACACCCCCGACGACTTCTCCAGGATGCTCGACGAGCAGGACCCGGACGTCGTGGTCGTGACCTCGCCCGACAGCACGCACGCGCGGTACGTCGTCGAGGCCCTCGACCGCGGCGTCGACGTGGTCTGCGAGAAGCCGATGACCATCGACGTCGACGGCCTGCGAGCCATCACCGAGGCTGCCCGCCGCTCGACGGCCGAGCTGGTCGTCACCTTCAACTACCGTTACTCGCCCCGCAACAGCGAGGTGCGCCGCCTCGTCTCCGAGGGCGCGATCGGCGACGTCACCTCGGTGACCTTCGAGTGGTTGCTCGACACCGTCCACGGCGCCGACTACTTCCGTCGCTGGCACCGGGAGAAGGCGAGCTCGGGTGGGCTGCTCGTGCACAAGTCGACGCACCACCTCGACCTCGTCAACTGGTGGATCGACGACGTGCCCGAGGTGGTCAGCGCGCTCGGCCGGCTCGCCTTCTACGGCGAGGACAGCGCTGCAGCGCGCGGTCTGGGCCCGCGCCCGGCGCTCGGCCGCGACGGGGCGGCCGACGACCCCTTCGCCCTCGACATGGCCGCCGACGAGACCCTGCGCCCCCTGTACCTCGAGGCCGAGGAGGCCGACGGCTACGTCCGCGACCGCGACGTCTTCGGCCCCGGCATCACGATCGAGGACAACCTCGCGGTCCTCGTCGGCTACCGCGGGGGACCCGTGCTCAGCTACTCCCTCAACGCGCACAGCCCGTGGGAGGGCTACAGGGTGGGGATCAACGGCACCCGGGGCCGGCTCGAGCTCGAGGTGGTCGAGCGCACCCACGTCCACCCCGGGTCGGCCGGGAAGATGCTCGGCCCCGACGGCAAGAAGGCGCCCGTGGTCGACCCGAGCGTCACGCACGTCGACGCCGCTGGCGGGGCCCGGGCCTTCGGCTCACGGCTCGTGCTGCAGCAGCACTGGGACGAGGCCCGCGAGCTCCCGATCCCCGAGGGGGTGGGCGCGCACGGCGGCGGCGACGCGATGCTGCTCGACGACGTGTTCCTCGGCGTCGGCGACGACCCGTTGGGCAGGCAGGCGCACTACGTCGACGGGGTCCGCAGCGTGATCGTCGGCATCGCGGCCAACGAGTCGATCCGCACCGGCGAGACCGTGCGGTTGAGCACGCTCGGCATCGAGCTCGACGCCCCCGCAGAACTGTCCGCACCGACGAGAGCCTGACCATGACCAGCACCCTCACGCCCCGCACCGACGGACCGGGCGAGCAGCTCGCCCTCGGCGACGTCCTGCTCCTGCTCCGGGCCGGTGACGACGTCGCCGTCACCACCCGGGACCTGCGCCTCGGCACGGTGCTCGTCGACGGCGATCGACGGCTCGAGGTCCTCGACAGCGTCCCGCGCGGCCACAAGATCGCCCTCACGGACGTCGCCGTCGGCGACCAGGTCCGCAAGTACGGGCAGTCGATCGGCGTCGCGACCCGGGCTGTCGTCGCGGGGCAGCACGTGCACAGCCACAACCTCGGCATGGACCTCGCCGAGCGCGTCCACGAGCTCGCGACGGTGCACCACGAGCTGCCCGTGCCCGCTGGGCCCAGACCGACCTTCGAGGGGTACCGGCGGGCCGGCGGGAAGGTCGGGACGCGCAACTACATCGGCATCCTCACGTCGGTGAACTGCTCGGCGAGCACGGCACGGATGATCGCCGACCAGTTCCGCGGACCTGTCCTCGACGAGTACGAGCACGTCGACGGGGTCATGGCACTGACGCACGACTCCGGCTGCGGACTGGTGCCCGAGAACGAGGGTGCCAAGATGCTGGTCCGCACCCTCAAGGGCTACGCGGAGCACCCGAACTTCGCGGGGATCCTCGTGGTCGGGCTCGGCTGCGAGATGATCGCCGTCGGGTCGCTGCTCGACGGCCTCGACCTCTCGCCCGACACCGTGGTCCAGCACCTGACCATCCAGGAGTCGGGCGGGGTCCGGGCCACGGTCCGTCAGGGCGTCGCCGCTGTGCGCGCGATGCTCCCGGACGTCGAGAGCCGTCGCCGCGAGACCTGCGACGTCTCCGAGCTGATCGTCGGACTCAACTGCGGAGGCTCCGACGGGTACTCGGGCATCACCGCCAACCCGGCGCTCGGGGTCGCCTCGGACCTGCTCGTCTCCTACGGCGCGACGACAGTCCTGGCAGAGACCCCCGAGGTCTTCGGCGCGGAGCACCTGCTGACGCGCCGTGCCGTGACCGAGGAGGTCGGGCGCAGGCTGCTGCGCCGGCTCGACTGGTGGCAGGACTACGCGGCGGCCGGTGGCGGCTCCCTCGACAACAACCCGTCGCCCGGCAACAAGGCGGGCGGGCTGACGACCATCCTCGAGAAGTCCCTCGGCGCCGTCGCCAAGGGCGGCCAGGCCGACCTCGTCGAGGTGTACGAGTACGCGGAGCGCATCACGGCCTCGGGCTTCTGCTTCATGGACACCCCCGGCTACGACCCGGTGTCGGTGACAGGGCTCATCGCGGGCGGTTCGACAGTCGTCTGCTTCACGACTGGGCGTGGCTCGGTGCTGGGTGCCAAGCCCACGCCGTCGATCAAGCTCGCCACGAACAGCGAGCTCTACGCCCGCCAGGCCGAGGACATCGACATCAACTGCGGGCGCATCGTCGACGGCACCGCGACGCTCGACGAGGTAGGACGCGAGATCTTCGACGAGATCCTTGCTGTCGCCTCGGGCAAGGAGACGGTCTCGGAAGACCTCGACCTCGGCCAGGACGAGTTCATCCCCTGGCAGCTGGGGACGGTGACCTGAGACCGGTCGAGGGGCGAGAGGGTCCGCCCCTCAGCGGCCCGATGACTGGCATCCGAGGGGCTCCCGGGAATTCTGTGGCGGCCTGCTGGTTATAATGGAGGAACACGGCTCCGGACGATCCGTCGTAGCCCCTTCCTTCACCGATGGTCTCGTGTGAAGCTCATGCACCCCGACGGCAGCTGGTCGAACCAGCACTGCGGGGTGGCACCTCTTCCTCGCGGGCGGCGTGTGGAAGGCACGGTACGACGGCCGAGGGCTGCGGCCCCACGGCTTGATGATGGAGAACACTGATGACTGCGGCAACCTCAGCACGGACCCCGATCACCCCCCAGACCGACGACGGCTTCGTCCTGTCGACGGACGAGGAAGACGCACCAGCACCCACAGTCCTCGCGGCGGGTGCCACTGCTGACCCCGTCAAGGACTACCTGAAGATCATCGGACGCGTCCCGCTGCTCAACGCCGAGCAGGAGATCGAGATCGCGATGCGCATCGAGGCGGGCATGCTCGCCACGCACCTCCTCGAGTCCGGCGAGTACCCCAAGGGTGCGACCAAGCGCGAGCTCGAGGTCATCGCCGCCGATGGCATCCGCGCCAAGAGCCACCTCGTCGAGGCCAACCTGCGCCTCGTGGTGTCGATCGCCAAGAAGTACACAGGCCGCGGTCTGCTGTTCCTCGACCTCATCCAGGAGGGCAACACCGGCCTCATCCGCGCTGTCGAGAAGTTCGACTACGCCAAGGGCTTCAAGTTCTCGACCTACGCCACCTGGTGGATCCGTCAGGCCATCACCCGCGGCATGGCCGACCAGGCCCGCACCATCCGTATCCCCGTGCACATGGTCGAGGTCATCAACAAGGTGTCCCGCGCCCAGCGCCAGATGCTCCAGGACCTCGGCCGCGAGCCCACCCCGGAAGAGCTGGCCCTCGAGCTCGACATGACGCCTGAGAAGGTCCTCGAGGTGCAGAAGCACGGCCGCGAGCCCATCTCGCTGCACACCCCGCTCGGTGAAGAGGGCGGCAGCGAGTTCGGTGACCTCATCGAGGACACCGAGGCCGTGGTCCCCGCGGACGCCGTGAACTTCAGCTTCCTGCAGCAGCAGATCCACGGGATCCTCGACACGCTCTCCGAGCGCGAGGCCGGCGTCATCACCATGCGCTACGGCCTCACGGACGGCCTGCCGAAGACCCTCGACCAGATCGGCCACGTCTACGGCGTGACCCGTGAGCGGATCCGCCAGATCGAGTCCAAGACGATGTCGAAGCTGCGTCACCCGAGCCGCTCGCAGGTGCTGCGCGACTACCTCGACTGACCAGCACGGCTGCTGGGGCTCGCGCGCAGCGAGCCAGCACAGCACAGACGAGAAGGGCCCCGACGGACAGGCGGGGCCCTTCTCGCGTCTGCGGCTGGTCTGGTCGCCGGTGAGGGCCTGGTGAATGGAGCCAGCGCGGTCGGTGGGTTGCGTCAGCCCGCCGGGTAGGGGGAGTCGCGTAGCAGCCGCGCCAGGTGCGCGGTGTTGAGGGCGAGCGTCGCCGTCGCCTTCGCGACTGCCTCGGGGACCTCGTCGAGGTCCTTGTAGTCGATGCCCTCCATGGCGCGCCCCACCCAGTAGGTGACGGCGTTCGCGGGGATGGTGAAGCCGACGTCGTCGAGGGCCTGGTACAGCTCGGCGCTCACGTGGTGCGCGCCGTCCTCGTTGCCGACCACGGCCACCGCCGCGACCTTGCCGGAGGTGAGCATCCGCCCTTCCTCGTCGGTCTCGGACAGCTCGGCGTCGAGCCGCTCGAGAGCGCGCTTGGTCACGCTCGACGGCTGACCCATCCAGATGGGCGTCGCGACCACGAGGATGTCGGCCGCGAGGACCTGCTGGCGGACGAGCGGCCACTGGTCGCCGTCGCCCATGTCGACCTCGACCCCCGGGCGGATGTCGTGGTCGGCGAGCCGGACGACCGACCCGACGACCCCGTGCTCGGCGAGGGCGTCGAGGACCTGACGCCCGAGGACCTCGCTGCTCGAGGGCTCGGACGAGGACTTGAGGGACCCGACCAGGACGACTGCGCTCAGTGCTGTGCTCATGCCTCCAGGCTCACCGCGGGCCGGGGATCGTGCGCGACGTCGCCTGTGGACAAGAGAGGTCGGGGAGCCCCGCCCGACAGGGCGATGGTGGGCGGCCCCCCCCGGCCCGCCGCCGCGCCGCAGCTCAGCCGCGTCGCGCGTACGCCGCCTTCGGGAGCGTGTACGCGAGGTCGACGGCAGTCTCCGTCGCCTCGTCGAGGTCCAGCCTGTGCTCCACGACCAGTCGCGCGAGGTACCCGGCGTCGACGCGGCGGGACAGGTCGTGGCGGGCGGGAATCGAGCAGAACGCCCGGGTGTCGTCGACAAATCCTGTCGTGTTGTAGAAGCCGGCGGTCTCCGTCGAGGTCTCTCGGAAGCGGCGCATGCCGTCGGGGGAGTCGAGGAACCACCACGGCGCCCCGAGGCGCATCGCCGGGTACACACCGGCGAGCGGTGCGAGCTCGCGGGAGTAGACCGTCTCGTCGATGGTGAAGACCACCAGGCGGAAGCCCGGGTGGTGCCCGAAGGCCTCGAGCAAGGGGCGCAGCGACCGCGTGTACTCCGCCTGCACGGGGATGTCGTAGCCCTTGTCCGCGCCGAAGGTCGCCAGCACAGACCTGTCGTGGTCGCGCAGCACGCCGGGGTGCAGCTGCATGACCAGCCCGTCCTCGGCTGACATCGCCGCCATCTGGAAGAGCATGTGACCGCTGAAGGCCTGCGCCTCGGCGGGGCTCGGGGCGACCCCGCTGAGCGCCAGGTCGAAGATCCTGTGCGCCTCGGCGTCGGAGAGCGGCGTGGTGTCGGCGAGCAGGTGGCCGTGGTCGGTCGCTCGCGCCCCGGCCGCGACGAAGGCGGCGCGGCGCTCGCGGAGCGCCTCGAGGTAGGTCGGGTACGACGTGACGTCGAGGCCAGCGGCCGCCGAGAGCAGATCGACGTCGCTGCACCACCCGGGGCGGTCGAGGTGCAGCAGCGGGTCGGGGCGGAAGGTCGGCACCACGCGCTCGCCCCACCCGGCCGCGGCGAGGTTCGCGTGGTGGGTCAGCGGGCTCCATGCGGGGTCGGTCGAGGCGAGGATCTCGATGTCGAAGCTGTCGAAGAGCGCGCGCGGCCTGAAGGCGTCGCTGCGCAGCGCGGCGTCGAGGTGGTCGTAGATCCTGTCGGCGGACTCCGCCGACGGACGCTCGGCGACGCCGAAGACCTCGACGAGCTCGTGCTCCATCCAGTACCGGGTGGGGGTGCCGCGGAACAGGTGCCAGCTCTCGCAGAAGCGACGCCACACGGCACGCGGGTCCTGCTCCGGGACCACAGAGCTTGCCGGGTCGACGGGGGCGACACCGAGCCTGTCGACGCTCGCACCCTGGGAGACGAGCATCCGCACGAGGTAGTGGTCGGGGACGACCAGCAGCTCGGCGGGGTTGCCGAAGGGCAGGTCCTCGTCGATCGTCTGCGCCTCGACGTGGCCGTGCATCGACACGATCGGCAGGGCCCGGGTCTGCTGGTAGATCTCGCGGGCGGCGGCTCGGGTCGACGGGTCCGCCGGGAGCGCGCGGTCGCCGTGGAGCTGCCACGGCCGGGCTCCGTCGGGCAGGGCGTAGGTGGTCGTGCTGGGTGTCGCGGTGCTCACGGTCGTCTCCTCGTTGAAACACTCTGTGATCGTTTGCAGGCCATCGTGCCTCGATGTCGGTCGAGGGTGCAAGGGTGCTGGAGCCAGCACTGGTGCGCAGTGATCCCGGGGAAGGGGCTCAGTGAACATCTCCGGGGCAATGCCGGTTGACAGAAGACTGGAAACGTTTGCAGACTGGAGTCGGTCCTGTGCGACGGGCCGACAAGAGTCAGTCAGCGCCGGGCGCCAACCCGTGATGCCGGGCTACGAGGAGCGACGAGGAGGTCGGCTGATGGCGACGGTGCGTGACGTGGCAGCGCTCGCGGGAGTCTCGATCTCGACGGTCTCCCGTGCGCTCTCCGCGCCGGGCATGGTCTCGGACGCGACGCGCGAGCGGGTCGAGCAGGCCGCGAAGAAGCTCGACTACCGCCCCAACCCGGCCGCCCGAGGTCTCCGGGTCGGCCGGACCACCACCCTCGGGCTGCTCGTCCCTGACCTCGAGAACCCGTTCTTCGCCTCGATCACCAAGGCTGTGCAGAGCCGCGCGCGGACGCACGGGTATGCCGTGCTCGTCGCGGACTCCGACGAAGACGCCGGGCAAGAGCTCGAGCTGGTCTCGATGCTCGCAGCGCAGGTCGACGGGCTCGTGCTCGCCTCGCCGCGGTCGTCGGACCTCTCGTTGCTGACCGCTGTCGACGGTCGCCCGGCCGTGCTGCTCAACCGCGAGGTCGAGGGGCTCGCCTCGCTCGTCATCGACAACGCGGGTGGTGTGCGTCAGTCGCTCAGCCACCTCAAGGCCCTCGGGCACCGCAGGGTGGCCGCCGTGAGCGGCCCGGCCGGCTCGTGGTCGGGCGCCGAGCGCCGCCGCGGGATCGAGACCGCGGGCCGTGAGACCGGCGTCGAGGTGGTCGACGTCGGGCACTTCCGTCCGACCTTCTCCGGTGGCGTCGCCGCCGCCGACCTCGTCGTAGCGAGCGGTGCCACCGCCGTGCTGACCTACAACGACCTCCAGGCGCTCGGTCTCGTCGACCGCCTGCGTCACCGCGGGCTCCAGGTCCCGCGCGACCTGTCCGTCGTCGGCTTCGACGACGTCTCGGTCGCGACCCTCGTCTCCCCGGCCCTGACCACGGTGAGCATCCCGCTCGCGGCGCTCGGCCGCGGTGCGGTCGACCGCCTCGTCGAGCAGCTCGACCGCGACACGGGAGAGAGTCGCGAGGACGACCTGGCAGACCTGACAGACCTGGCGGAGGACGAGCCGCCAGCCCGGCCGCGCCTGCCTGTCGAGCTCGTCGTCCGCGGCACGACCGCCGAACCTCGCCCTGACGGACCGCGTGCCTGACGCAGCCTCGCACCTGACGGACCAGCCCAGAGCACCGCAGCACCTCAGCCCCCGACCACGACCCTCGAGGCACCGCCCGACCGAAGGATCTTCTCGATGACGAGCACCGACCCGATCGACCGCACCCCCACCACGCCCCGCGCGTCGCGCAGGCTCAGCCTCGACACCTGCCGCGAGGTCTCACAGCGGCCGGGGGTCACCGGGCCGGCTGTCGACCCGAGGGCCGTGACCGTGGGGATCGTGCACCTCGGCATCGGGGCCTTCCACAGGGCGCACCAGGCCGTCTTCACCGAAGACGCCGCCGCAGCCACGGGCGAGACGCGCTGGGGGATCCTCGGTGTGACGCAGCGGTCTGCCACCGTCGTCGAGCAGCTGGTGCCCCAGGACGGTCTCTACGGGGTGCGGACCGTCGGCACGGACTCCTCCTCGCTGCGCGTGATCGGCTCGGTCCGCGGGGTCGCGTACCCGCGTGAGGAGACGCAGCGCGTGCTCGACGCGATCGCCGCGCCGACCACCCACGTCGTGACCCTCACGGTGACCGAGAAGGGCTACACAGCGGGCCCGGACGGCCGGCTCGACCTCTCTGACGGCGACGTCCGCGGTGACCTCGACGCTCTCGTCGGGGAGATCCGCGGCGCTGCCGCCCTCGCCCGCCAGACCGGCACGGAGGTGCAGGGCGCGGCGACGACCCACGTCGTCGTCGAGGACGCCGTGCCTGCGCGCAGCGCGATCGGGCTGCTGGTCCGCGGTCTCGCGGCCCGAGCCCGCGCCGGCGGCGAGCCGCTCACTGTCCTCACCTGCGACAACCTGCTCGACAACGGGCACGTCCTCGAAGGCCTGGTCGGCCAGGCCCTCGACGCGGCCGCCGGGGTCACCGGCGCGGACCCCGAGCAGGTCGAGCGCCTGCGGGCGTGGGTGCACGCCTCGGTGACCTTCCCCTGCACCATGGTCGACCGCATCGTCCCGGCTACGACCGAGGACGACCGTGCGGCGGCCGAGGCGGCGACCGGGGTGCGCGACGAGGGTCTGGTCGTCGCGGAGCCCTTCATGCAGTGGGTGATCGAAGACAGGTTCGCCGGCCCCAGGCCGGCCTGGGAGCTCGCCGGAGCCACGCTCACCGACGACGTCGCTCCCTTCGAGCGCGCCAAGCTGCGCATGCTCAACGGCACGCACTCGCTGCTCGCCTACCTCGGGTCGATCGCCGGGCACAGGTTGATCGCCGACGCCGTGGCGGACCCGGCGCTGCTGTCCGCCGCGCGGTCGCTGCTGCTCGACGACGTGATCCCGACCCTGGTCGCACCGGAAGGGCTCGACCTCGCGGCCTACGCCGAGTCGCTCCTCGAGCGCTTCGCCAACCCCGCGCTCGGCCACACGACGACCCAGGTGGCGATGGACGGCTCGAAGAAGCTGCCCATCCGCTTCCTCGCGACGGCTGCCGACAGGCTCGCGGCAGGCGCCGTGCCCGACGCCGTCGCGCAGGGGGTCGCGGGCTGGGTCGTGTTCGTCGCGGCCGGTCGCACCGTGACGGGCGAGCCGCTGCGCCTCGACGACCCGATCGCCGACGAGCTGCGCGCCGCAGCCGCCGAGGTCGCCGCGCCTGACGAGGTCGCCCCGGCCCATGCCGAGGCTCTCGTGCGGCGGATGCTCGCCGTCGAGCAGGTGTTCCCGGCTGAGATCCGTGACCACGCGGGGTTCCGGGACGCCGTGGTCGCGCACGCGGAGCGGCTGCTCGCGGGGTACGCGCAGCACTGACCCAGCAGGTCAGTCGCTGGACGCGGTCTCGGCTGCCAGCGCCTCGACACGCGCCAGGAGCATTGGTCGAGCCTGACGGCGCTTCCGGACGGCCTCGAGCACGGTCCGTCTCTTGGCTCCGACCACCGTGAGGTCCAGCCCCGGGGCGGCGAGCAGCACGTCGTAGAGAGGCTCGAGCTTCTCCTCGGGGAAGTTGCCCAGTGCCGCGAGCGTCGTCAGCGGGGTGTTCCCGCCTCTCGAGAGGGCGTTGACGTCCGCTCCCGCGTCGAGGAGGGTCGTCACCACCTGGGCATCCTGGCGGGCGTCGCGCTGGCCGTGGGGCGCGAGCGCCAGCTGCAGCACGCCTGCCCGCGCTGCTGTGCGGAGCGTGGCGTCGGCTCCGTGGGCGAGCAGCAGCGGCACGAGAGTGGTCCGTACGTCGAGAGAGGAGCTCCGCAGCACGGCGTGCAGCAGGCTGTCGCCGGTCTCGGGGTCGACCGCCGTCGCATCGGCCGGCGTGTACTACGCGAGGATCTCGTCGAGCGTCTGCCACCTCGCCGTCTGGGTGAGCGGCTCGCCGACGGGCGTCTGGCCCGTCCGGTCGAGGTACGCCATGACGTGCTCGAGCAGCTGGGGACGATAGGTCCGACGGTTCCGCGACCGGTCGAGCACCGACAAGCCCGCCGGGTTGGGGTCGAGGAGCACGAGCCCCGGTCGCTCGAAGAACGCCTGGTAGTACGGCTCGTGCTGCTCTGGCGAGAGCTTCGGATGGTCGACCACCTCCACGGGGCGGTCCATGCGCCGGCCTGCTACCCGGTTCATGTCGGCCCCGGCGGCGATCAGTCGCCGCACCAGCGGCGGGTCGATCTCGGGATCGCGTGGGTGGCGCCCCAGCAACCCGTGGAGCAGCGTGTACCCGTGCGAGAGTGCGGCGGCGTCAGCGCCGTCGTCGAGCAGCCTGTGCGCGATGAGCGAGCGGGTCGCGGGGTCTGGGTTGTCGATCGCGCTCCAGAGCAGTGGCTTCCGGCGTACCCGGTCGACGCCGCTCGGCCACGTCTCGGGATCGTACGCGTCGAGGAACTCCTCAGCGGTAGCGTCTCCCAGCCAGTACCCTGACACGTCTGCCGTCATCTCGGTCCTGTCTGCTCGAGCGGTCGCCGTCGGGTGCGCAGCGGCTCACCACAGAGGTTAGGCGGTACGCCCGACACGGTCGTGCACTGCCGGGGTCAGTCCTGCGTGGCCTCCCGGGTCTGCACGATGACGACGGTCATCTCGGTGTCGGCCCACGAGGTGTGCTGCTCGCCCTTCGACCAGCGGACCGTGGTGCCAGGGCCGACGGGGTGCTCGACGCCGTCGTCGGAGGAGACCCGGCCTCTGCCGGCGAGCACGGCGAAGACCTGGTCCGTGCCGGCCGCGTGCCGGGGGAGGGTGCTTCCCGGGGCGAGGGTCGCGACGTCGATGCGGGTGCGGCCGGTGGTCTTGCCGTCGAGCAGCTGGGTCATGCCGATCCCGGGGGCGTCGTGGAAGAAGGTCGGGGTCTCGGTGGTGATGTCCATGCGAGACCTTAGCGCGCCTCGACCGTTGACATCCTTCACCCGCTCTGAGAAGGTCGTGCTCGACGACGGCAAGCGCTTCCCATTGATCGGCGTCGGGTCCGGGATGTTCATCGACGAGCATCCACGATGGCTTGAATCGATTCATTCTGTAGTTGTAGAAACACCTCGCTCCACCTCCCGCTCGGCAACAGCGCCGTGCACGCCCGTGACGAAGACCCTCGGGTGCAGACGGTGGCGCGGCCCCTGTCGCCCGGGCACAGACGCACGGGCGCCGGAACTCACCGACCGAGATTCCACGAGCAGGAGACCTTCATGCACAGCACCATCCCCGGGGCACCGACCCCGCGGAGCGGCGGGCCGCAGACGCCCCGCCGCCACCGGAGCAGAGCCCTGAGAGCCGTCGTCGCCGGAGCGGCCGCAGCGTCGACAGCACTGACGGCTGTCGTCGTCGCACTCCCCGCGACGGCAGACGACACCGTCCCGGGCGCCCCCGCCAGCGCGAGCACCCAGGTCGTCGACGCCGGCACGACCACGACCACGACCCCGGTCGAGACACCGGCCCCGCCGACAGCCCCGCCGTCAGCTCCGACGACCGTGGACGAGGCCACGACCGACAGCGGTGCTCTGGACCCTGGGACCCCCACGACGGAGATCCCCGACGACGGTGCAGCAGAGACGCCCGACGCACCGACGGCGCCGGACGCGCAGGTCGCGCCCGAGACCGACGTGGCGGGAGCCGACGAGACCGCCGCTGCAGACGACCCGGCCGGCCCTGTCGTGCCCGGTCTCGCAGCCCCCGCGTGGGTCCGCACGGCGCACGTGACCGAGTCGGCCGTGACGCTGCGCTGGGACCAGGTCGCGGGTGCGACGGGCTACGTGCTGACCCGCTCGGGAACCGTGGACGGCACGTACACCGAGGTCGGGCGCACGGGTGAGCGGACCTTCAGCCTCGTCGACCCTGACGCCGACACCGCGACCGTGGGGTACTACCGCGTCGCCGCGACGACAGCCGCTGGTCGTTCGGAGTACTCCGCGGCGACCGCCACCCCCGTGGCGACCCCGGCCGCGCTCCCCGAGGGTGGGGTCCTGCGCCTCGACCTCGGACCCGGCGCCGTCGAGGAGGGCTGGACCGGCCTCGACGCGTCGACCGCCTACACCGCAGAGTCCCGTCTCGGGTTCGTCGACACGGCCCAGGTGACGGGCACCGACAGGGGCGGCGACGACGCGCTCCGCGGCGACTTCGTCACCGTCGGCGACACCGAGCTCGTCGTCGACCTCCCGGCGGGCGACTACACAGTGACCCTCGTGGCCGGTGACCCCACAGGCCCGACGGACATCTCGATCACGGCCGAGACCGTCGCCAAGGTGCAGCCGACCACGAAGCCGGCCGGCGAGACCCTCGAGATGTCCTTCGACCTCGCTCTCGTCGACGGCCAGCTCAACCTCGAGCTCGGCGGGACCGCCGCGAACCTCGCGGCCCTGACCATCACCCGCCTCCCGGACCGCGTGGCTGCCGGGACCCCGACGGCCTTCCTCACCGGCGACTCGACGGTCCAGACGTACACCTCTGACTACGCCCCGCAGGCGGGCTGGGGGCAGATGCTGCCGCGGTTCCTCGCCGACGACGTGACCGTCGCGAACCACGCGATCGGTGGACGCAGCACCAAGAACTTCATCAGCCAGGGACGCCTCGACGAGGTGCTGCGGCAGATCGAGCCGGGCGACTACCTGTTCGTGCAGTTCGGCCACAACGACAACTCCTTCGGTGTGGACGACCGCTACGCAGCCCCGGCCGACTACGCGGACTACCTGCGGACCTTCGTCGACGGTGCTGTCCAGCGCGGTGCCACCCCGGTCGTCGTCACGCCTGTCTCGCGGCGCGCCGTCGATGCGCAGGGCGCGTTCACGGTCTCCTTCCCCGAGTACGTGCAGGCCGCGACAGACCTGGCCGCGGCCGAGGGCGTGCCGCTCGTCGACCTCTCCAGGCTGAGCCGGGAGTACCTCGACTCGATCGGGGCCGAGGCCGCGAAGTCCGTGTTCCTGCACGTGCCGGCCGGGGTCTACCCGGGCCGCCCGTCCGGGACGACCGACGACACGCACTTCCAGGAGTACGGCGCGATCCAGATGGCGCGCCTCGTCGCGGGGGCCGTCGCAGGGCTCGACATCCCGCTCGCCGGGTCTGTCCTCGAGGTCGAGCCGCCCGCCGCGGTCCCCGCAGCACCCGTCGGGCTCGTCGCAGGCGACGTCTCCAACGCCGGCGCGCTGCTGCGCTGGACACCCGTCGACGGCGCCGACATCTACACGGTGTTCCGCAAGGACGCCGCCGCGGGCGACGACGCCTACGCGCTCGTCGGCTCGTCGACGCTCCCGCAGTCGGCGGTCTCGGGCCTCACCGAGGGCGCGTCCTACGACTTCCGCGTGGTCGCGGTCAACGGTCGGGGTGACTCCGAGCCGTCGGCTCCGGTGCGGGTCACCACCTCCCTCGCGCGCTACAAGTTCGACGTGCAGCTGGCCGGGAACCCGCTCATGCCCGGCTACACCGAGCTGAACCAGAACAGCCTCTACACACCCGAGAAGGGCGTCGGCTTCCTCGACGTGACAGGGCTCGGGGGCCGCGACCGCGGGACCGGCTACACACCGCCGCCGGACGACCTGCAGCGGGACTTCCTGCTGCCCGGCCCGCAGCACGTCTTCGCGCTCGACGTGCCGAACGGCACGTACGCCGTCAAGACCTACAACGGCGACTGGATCGGCAGCAGCCGGTCGAACGTCGTCATCGAGGGCAAAGACTTCGGGGCGTCCAACGCCGGGGCCGCGTCGGTCTCGCAGAAGACCAGCTCGCCGGTCCTCGTCACCGACGGCCAGCTGAACATCCAGCTCACCGGAGCCTCGTCCCGTCTCAACGGCATCGAGGTGACACCGCTGCTGCTCGCGCCGCAGACGCTCGCCCTCGACGACCTGTCGATCGACGGCACTGCGGTCTCCACCTCGATCTCCTGGCAGCCCGTCGACGTCGCGGTCGCGTACCGCGTCTACCGTCAGGGTGCCAACGAGCAGACCCCGGTCCGGGTGGCCGAGCAGCCCGGGACGACGCTGGTCGACACCGGCGCGGCCGTCGGGCAGGTCTACACGTACACGGTCACGGCCGTCGACGCCGCAGGCATGGAGTCTGTCGCGTCGAACGCGCTCGAGGTCGTCACGGTCGACGAGGGCGTCGCCGCGCCGGCCGCACCCACGGGCCTGACCCTCGGCGCCGTCGGCAAGAACGACGTGACCTTCACCTGGGACACCCAGGACGACGCGATCGCCTACTCGGTCTACCGTGCGTCCACGGCCGACGGCGACGCCGTCCTCGTCGGCAGCTCGTCGACCGCGACGTTCACCGACACCACGGTGCTCACCACGGTGCCGTACTACTACGAGGTCGCCGCCGTGAACGCGGGCGGCGAGTCCGCACGCTCCGAGCGGCTCGCCTCGACGGCCGGCACGGTCCTCGCCCGGCAGGCCGAGCACCTCGACCGCTCGCCCGTCGCCGTGAAGGTCGACGAGGGTGTGTACCTCGGCTGGCGGATGCTCGGGCTCGACCCTGAAGAGATCGGCTTCACAGTCCAGCGCGACGGCACGACGATCACGCCGCGCCCGATCACCACGAGCACCAACTACGTCGACCCTGACGGCACCGCCGAGTCCACCTACACGGTGACGCCGGTCTACGCAGGCCTGCGGTCCGAGCCCACAGCCGAGTTCGGGGTGTGGGCCGACGGCTCGTACGACGTCCCGCTCGACAAGCCGGCCGACGCCTACACCAAGGACGGCCAGCCGTACTCCTACTACGCAGGCGACACCACGGTCGGCGACCTCGACGGCGACGGCGAGTACGAGCTCGTGGTCATGTGGTCGCCGAGCAACGGCAAGGACAACTCGCAGTCGGGCTACACCGGGACCGTCTACGTCGACGCGTACAGGCTCGACGGGACGCGCCTGTGGCGCATCTCGATGGGCCCGAACATCCGCGCCGGTGCGCACTACACGCAGATGGTGGTCTTCGACCTCGACTCTGACGGTCGGGCCGAGATCATGCTCAAGACCGCCGACGGCACCGTCGACGGCGTCGGCACGGTCATCGGCGACCCGGACGCCGACTACCGCAACTCCGGCGGCTACGTCCTCACCGGGCCGGAGTTCCTCACGGTCTTCGACGGTGAGACCGGAGCCGCTGTCGACACCGTCGCCTACGACCCGCCGCGCGGCGACGTCGGCGCGTGGGGCGACACCTACGGCAACAGGGTCGACAGGTTCCTCGCCGGGGTCGCGTACCTCGACGGCGAGCACCCGAGCGCGATCTTCAGCCGTGGCTACTACACGCGCACGGTCGTCGCGACGTACGACTTCGACGGCACGTCGCTCACGCAGCGCTGGGTCTTCGACTCCGACGTCGCCGGTGACCAGTACCGCGGGCAGGGCAACCACAACCTGTCGGTCGCCGACGTCGACGGCGACCAGAAGGACGAGATCGTCTTCGGCTCGATGACCCTCGACGACGACGGCACGGTGCTCTACTCGACAGGGCTCGGGCACGGCGACGCGATGCACGTCTCCGACCTGATCCCGTCACGGCCCGGTCTCGAGGTCTTCGCTGTGCACGAGGAGGCCCCGAGCTCGAAGGGCATCGGCGCGACCATGCGCGACGCCGCCACGGGCGAGGTCCTCTGGTCCATGCCCGCCACCCGCGACGTCGGGCGCGGTGCCTCCGCGGACATCGACCCGACGCACGACGGCGCCGAGTCCTGGGCCGTGACCGCCGACGGGGCCTGGGACAGCCGTGCCGGGCAGATGCGCGCCGCCGACGGCACGCTGATCTCCGAGACCATCCCGGCGGCGAACTTCCTCACCTGGTGGGACGGCGACCTCCTCCGGGAGATCACCGACCACGACTTCTCGACGGACACACGCGTCGGCGTGCCCTCGGTGTCCAAGTGGGACTGGGAGGACCAGCAGACCGTGCGCCTCGAGACCCTCGAGGGGACCCGGACGAACAACGACACCAAGGGCAACCCCGCCCTCCAGGCGGACCTCTTCGGCGACTGGCGCGAAGAGCTCGTGTACCGCACGGACGACTCGTCGGCGCTGCGCGTCTTCACGACGACCGACGTCACCGAGCACCGCCTGCGCACCCTCATGCACGACCCCGTCTACAGGCTCGGGGTCGCGTGGCAGAACGTGTCGTACAACCAGCCCCCGCACACGAGCTATCTCCTCGGGGAGGGGATGGAGACACCTGCGGCACCGTCGATCGTCTACACGGGGCACGACGGGTCGGGCGTCGTCACCTCGCCGGCAGGACCGCCCGTGCCGGTGGACGAGTCTGCGCTGCTGCCCGGCCTCGAGGGTCTCGTCACGGTGCCGGGCGGAGAGCACTCGCCGGGCGACACCGTGCCGGTGACGCTCGTGGACGACTCGCGGACCGGTGAGTGGATGTCGGTGTGGCTGCGCTCCGACCCTGTGCTGCTGGGTGACTGGCAGCAGGTGTCCGACGCGTCCACGCTCACCGCGGTGATCCCGCTCGACGCCGCGCCGGGGGAGCACAGGATCGTGGTCCAGGACGGCAGCGACGAGGTGGTCGGCTGGACCGCCCTGCTCGTCGCCGCCGAGACCGACCCGGGGACCGGTCCCGGGACCGAACCCGACCCGGGGACAGCTCCTGATCCGGGGACCGACCCCGGAGCCGGACCCGAGACAGGTGGTGCCGCCCCGGGCACCGGACCCGGTGGGGGCTCGGGGACGGGCGGTGCCGCAGGCTCTGGCTCGACTGTCGGGACCGGCTCGGGCACGAGCCCCGGTTCGCTCAGCGCGACGGGCGCCGAGATCGGCGTCGCCGTCGGTGCGGGAGTGCTCCTGCTGCTCGCCGGCGCCGTGCTGCTCGTCGTCCGCCGCCGGCGTGGCCAGACCGGCACGACAGGTCTGGTCTGACCTCGGACGTGGTGCTGCGCAGTCCCTCGCCGCCCGGCTGCCTCACGCACCCGGGCGGCGAGGGCGTGCGCCCAGGCCCCCGACCTGCCAAGGTGAGCAGATGACGGTCAACCTCAGCCCGCTGGGACTCGGGACCTCCCAGCTCGGGAACCTCTACCGCGAGACGACGGACGCCGAGGCCTCAGGCGCGGTCGATACAGCGTGGGACGGCGGCGTGCGGTACTTCGACACCGCCCCCGCCTACGGCCGCGGCCTCTCAGAGCGACGCCTCGGCGCGCTGCTTGCCGAGCGGCCCCGGGACGAGTACGTGCTCTCGACCAAGGTGGGTCGCCGGCTCGTCCCCTCGCCCGAGACCGCCGACGAGCGCGACCCCATGTTCGACGTCCCCGCAGACCACAGGCTCGAGGACGACCTCAGCCGCGACGGCATCCGCCGGTCCCTGCACGAGAGCCTCGACCGCCTGGGGCTCGACCGCGTGGACGTGCTCTACCTCCACGACCCGGACGACCACGAAGAGCAGGCGCTGACGACCGCCATCCCCGCGATGATCGAGCTGCGCGAGGAGGGTCTGGTCCGCGCCGTCGGTGCGGGCATGAACCAGACGGCGATGCTCACCCGCTTCGTCGAGGAGACCGACATCGACCTCGTGCTGTGCGCGGGGCGTTACACGCTCCTCGAGCAGGGCGCGCTCGCGGACCTGCTGCCGGCCGCGCTCGCCCACGACGTGGGTGTCGTGATCGGCGGGGTGTTCAACTCTGGGCTGCTCGCCCGACCGCGTCCGCCCGAGGGTGCTCTCTACAACTACTCCGAGGCCCCAGCACCGCTGCTCGAGCGCGCCCGGAAGATCGCCGACGCCTGCGAGCACCACGGCGTGACGCTGCCTGCCGCGGCCCTCGCCTTCGTCCGTGCGCACCCCGCGGTCGTCTCGACGGTGGTCGGGGCGCGCGGCGCAGACCAGGTCTCGGCCTTCCTCGAGGCGGCCCGGACCCCTGTGCCTGTCGAGCTGTGGGCGGAGCTGCGGGAGGCTTGGTTGCTCGACCCGATGGCCCCGGTGCCGCACGCGAGCCTGCCGGACATCAGCATCTGAGAGGTCGCTACCCTGGTCAGGGCCGCACCGTCGCGGTCCTGACCAGTCCCGTGATCACAGGAGATCCGTAGTG
>NZ_JACBYE010000032.1 GCF_013415325.1 Sanguibacter inulinus
GCCCCGCACCCCCGCTGGCCCCCGACGGCGCCTCGACACCCTCGGGCAGGGACACCGTCACACCGTCGGGCAACGAGCCTGCCGACGCGTCGTCGGTGCCGGGCGTCTCGGTCGACGCACTCGTGGTCGCCTCGTCCGAGGTGGCCGGCGTCGACGAGTCCTCCGACGAGCAGCCTGCGAGCATGCCCGCGGCGAGCGTCGCCGTGAGCGCGAGGGTCGTGGTCCTGCTGTGCCTCATGATGGTCTCCGTCCGTCGGGTCTGCGGGATGGTGCGGTGCTCACTCGGCCGGTGCTGCGAACCCGAGCGCGAGATCGATGAGCAGCCGGGTGCCGAAGCCCGTCGCGCCGCGCGGGCGCCAGGACTCGTCGGTCTCGGACTGCATGGTGCCGGCGATGTCGAGGTGCGCCCACGGGATCCCGTCGACGAACTCCGCGAGGAACAGCGCCGCGATGGTGGCCCCGGCGTACTTGCCGCCCATGTTGGAGATGTCGGCGACGTCGGAGTCGAGCTGCTTGCGGTAGCGCTGCTCGAGGGGCAGCTGCCACACCTGCTCGTCGGTCGCGCGGCTCGAGGCGAGCACGGCGTCGACGAGGGTCTGGTCGTTGCCGAGCACGGCCGCGGTCGACTGCCCGAGGGCGACGAGCGCAGCGCCCGTGAGGGTCGCGATGTCGACGATCGCGTCAGGCTGCTCCTCGGCCGCGAGGGCGAGGGCGTCCGACATCACCAGGCGCCCCTCGGCGTCGGTGTTCTTGACCTCGACCGTCGTACCGTTGCGGATGGTCAGGACGTCGCCGAGCTTGACTGCCGAGCCCGACGGCATGTTGTCGGTGCACATGAGGTACGCCGTGACGGCCGTGCGGCAGCCGAGCGCCTCGAGGGCCGTCAGCGCGGCCAGCGCGGCGGCAGCCCCGGACATGTCCATCTTCATGGCGAGGTGCATGGGGTCCGAGGGCTTGAGGCTGATGCCGCCCGAGTCGTACATGATCCCCTTGCCGACGAGGGCGAGCGTGCCCTGCGGCTCGACGGGTGCGCCGTCGGCGTCGGTCGGCACGTAGCGCAGGCGGATCATCCGCGGCTCCTCGGTGCTGCCCGCGTTGACGCCCAGCAGCCCGCCGCAACCGAGCTCGATGAGCCGGGCCTTGTCGTAGGTCTCGACCTCGAGACCGTGCTCCGGGCCGATGCGCTCGGCCAGGTCGGCCAGGTCGGTGGCTGTCAGGTGCCCGGGGGGCGAGTTCGCGAGGTCGCGTGCGAGCTCGGTCGCCGCAGCCACGACCATGCCGCGCTCGGCACCTGCGGCCACGTCGGCCCTGTCGGGCTCGGGGGCCACGATCTCCAGGCTCGTCAGCGGGACGTCCTTCGGCGCGGACTTGAGGGCCGAGTAGCGGTAGCGCGCCAGCAGCGCACCCTCGACGACGGCCTGGCCGGCAGCCTCGGCGTCGACGTCGGTCTCGGCCGGCAGGTGCAGGGCGATCGACGCGTAGCGGCCAGCGGCCCGGGCGAAGGCCGCGGCCGCGTCGCGGAGCTCGGCGGCGCAGAGCTCGTCGGCGTGCCCGATGCCCACGGCCACGACGGTCACGCCGTCGCGGCGCGGCATGACGACGGTCTGGCCGACCCGTCCCTCGAAGTCCACGTGAGCGAGCGCGTCACGTCCCACACCGAGCTCGACGGGTACCTCTCCCTCGAGCCCGACCGGGTACCCGACGGCCTCGGCGTCGCCCAGGATGTCGAGGACGGAGACCGTCAACGACTCGAGGGCTCCCCTCGACGGCGTCGGGGTGAAGCTCTCGGGGATCAGTCTGTGCTCGGCGGTGCTCATCGGTGTCCGTCCTCGTCGTCGGTCTGGCGGGCAGCACTGGTCGGGTCGAGCCCGCACGACGGCACAGGCGGCTCCGCTCGAGCGGACGGTGTCCGCCCTCGACGAGCCGCAGAACCCCTGGTCATCGTGTCCTGGTGATGCCCTGGTTCCCTCGAAGCCTAGAACGGCCAGAAGACCGGCACAAGGAAGGTGGCCACCGAGACGAACAGGACGGTGAGCGGGAGACCGAGCCTCCAGTAGTCCCCGAACCTGTAGCCGCCCGGCCCGAAGACCATCGTGTTGGCGGGTGTCGCGACCGGCGTGAGGAACGACGCTGCCGCTGCGACGGTGACTCCCATGAGCATCGGGAGCGGCGAGAGACCGGTGTCGAGGGCCACGGCCACCGCGATGGGACCGATCACGAGGGCTGTCGCCATGTTGCTGATGAGCTGACCCAGGATCACCGTGACGACCACGATCCCGAGCAGGAGCAGGTGGGGGTTGTCAGCCCCGACGGCCTCGACGAGGCCGCCGGCCATGCTGTCGGCCAGCCCGGTGCTCTGGATCGCGACCGAGAGCGGGATCATCCCGCCCACGAGGATCAGCGTGGTCCACGAGATCGAGCGGTGTGCCTCGGTGACCGTCATGACGCGCAGCAGGACCATCGCGCAGGCCGCGAGGAGCGCGGCGACGGCTGCCGGGACCGCACCGGTCGCGAGCAGGAGGACCATGCCGAGCACGATGCCGATCGCGACCCTGGCACGAGCGCCCATCGGTGCGGCCTGCCTGCGCAGCAGCTGCGGTGGGTCCACGACGATCACGTCGGGGTCGGAGGTCGTGAGGTCGAGGGCCTCCCAGGTCCCCTGGAGCAGGAGGGCGTCCCCGGCCACGAGCGCGGTCCGCCCGACGTCGTCACCGCCCCGCTGGATCGCGGCGATCACGAGGTCGCCCGAGTCGGTCACCATGCCGGGGAAGGCCTCGACCCCGATGAGCGACGACCGCGGGGAGACGACGACCTCGGTGACTCCTGTGTCGCTCGCGAGCAGCGCGTCGTCGGGCAGGTCGTACTGCTGCGCGAGCAGCCTGCCATGACCGCTGAGGTCGCGTGGCAGGGCGGCGGGCGTCCGCACAGGCAAGAGCCGCGGTCCGAAGAGCACCACGACGAGGATGGTCCCCAGCACGAGCGGGAGCCCGACGAGCGTGAAGGAGAAGAACCCGAAGGGCTTCTCGCCAGCACCGACCGCGAGCTCGGAGACGAGCACGTTGACGGGGGTCCCGGTGAGCACGAGCAGCGACCCGGCGTGCGCGCCGAAGGCGAGCGGGACGAGGAACTGCGACGGCGAGAGCCCCAGGCGCACGGCCGTGACGACGACCATCGGCAGCAGCGCCGCGACAGCCCCGTTGACGCTGATGAGCGCTGTCACGAGGGCGACGAGGGCCATGAGCAGCACGACGAGCCGACGTCTGCTGCCGCGCGCCCTGTCGACGAGCTGCTGCCCGGCCCACGCCGTGACACCTGAGGCCTCGAGCCCGTCGCTCACCACGAAGAGCGCAGCGATGAAGATGATGACAGGGTCGCCGAAGCCTCCGAAGGCCTGCTCGAGCGACACGACTCCGGTGGCCCAGAGCGAGAGTGCGACCCCGATCGCGACCAGGCCGACAGGGACCCTGTTCCAGACGAAGACCAGCACTGCGACCACGAGGATCACGATCGTCACTGTCATGTCGTCCACACGCGTGACAGTACCGCGCGGGTACCCCTGGCGGACCAGTCTCGGGGGACGAGGTCAGGAGGGCCGGTCGCCCGGCCCTCCTGACCTCGTCGTCCAGTCCAGCGCGGGTGTCAGCCCCGGCGGGCGCGAGAGGCTGCGGCGAGCTCGTGCAGCAGCTCCGCCGTGGTGTCCCAGTCGATGCACGCGTCAGTCACGGACTGCCCGTACACGAGCCCGCTCGGCGCAGGCTTCTGAGCACCGGCGACGAGGAAGCTCTCCATCATGATCCCGGAGATCCCGCGGTTCCCGGCGGCGACCGAGCCGGCGATCTCCCGGACGACCTCGGCCTGACGCACGTGCGACTTGCCGGAGTTGCCGTGGCTCGCGTCGATGACCAGACGCCGGCCGAGACCCGAGGCCCCGACGACGTCGAGCGCGTCGGCGACCGAGGCGTCGTCGAAGTTCGGGCCCGAGCGACCGCCACGCAGGATCACGTGGCAGTCGGGGTTGCCCGTCGTCGCGACGGCCGCGGCTCGGCCCTCGGAGTCGATCCCGAAGAACGTGTGCTCGGCGGCCGCCGTCACGCAGCCGTCGACAGCCGCCTGGACGTCACCGTCGGTGGCGTTCTTGAAGCCGATGGGCATCGAGAGGCCCGAGGCGAGCTGGCGGTGCACCTGGCTCTCCGGGTTCCGGGCGCCGATCGCACCCCACGAGACGGCGTCGGCGATGTACTGCGGGCTCGTCGGCTCGAGGAACTCGCAGGCCGCCGGGACACCCTCGTCGAGGACGCCGAGCAGGACCTCGCGGGCGAGGCGGAGCCCACGGTTCACGTCGAAGGACTCGTCCATGCCGGGGTCGTTGATGAGGCCCTTCCACCCGACAGTGGTGCGGGGCTTCTCGAAGTACACCCGCATGACGACGACGAGGTCGTCGGAGAGCTCCTGCGCGAGGGGCGCGAGGCGGCGGGCGTAGTCGAGTGCTGCGGCGGGGTCGTGGACCGAGCAGGGGCCGACGACGACGAGCAGGCGCTCGTCCGTGCCGTGGACGACGTCGCGGACGTCACCGCGGCTGCGCTCGACGAGCTCCGCGCTGCGCTCGGAGAGGGGCAGCTCGGCGAGCATCGTCGCCGGGGCGGGCAGCGGGTCGAGGGCGCGGATGCGCAGGTCGTTGGTGCTGTGAGCGTCGATGAGAGCGTCCAGTGACGAGTGGGCGGACA
Organism: Sanguibacter inulinus; assembly: GCF_013415325.1. GTDB lineage: Bacteria > Actinomycetota > Actinomycetes > Actinomycetales > Cellulomonadaceae > Sanguibacter > Sanguibacter inulinus. Next base: position 4,725 of record NZ_JACBYE010000032.1, read on the forward strand.
TGGGGGCGGGTCTCCGTTCGGGGGTCTGACGAGGGCTGCGGCTGAGAGGGGGTGGTCTCAGACGGAGCCGTGCAGGCCACGAAGATCCGGGGTGCGGAGTCGGCCCGTCTGAAAAGACGAAGGACCCCGACGCGCGTCTGCGTCAAGGTCCTGTGCTGGCTCCGGTGGTCGGTTGGTCAGGCGTACGCCCGCTCGGCCCCACCAGGAGCCAGCGTAAAGCGCAGATACCAACGATTTCCGGTCACAAGGAGAGGCTAGCACGGGTGCATCGCGGACGAGACGAGGCGTCTCACGGCGCTTCGCCACTCGAACGCTCTCGAGCCGCTCCCAGGGTTCTACCTCGTCCGCCGAGAAGCCGCCTCCACCAAGGCCTCAGCTGCTCGCAGCGCTGCACCACGGTCAACACTCCCGAGCAGACGCTCGCCGTAGTGACTGGCAGGTTTGAACGAGACGAGCTTCCTCAGGTGCTTGCCCAGATCGCTGTCGACCCTGCCTAGGAGATCCGCGGCGCTGCGGTGATCTGTGCCTGAGTACCTCTCGCCCAAGGCTGACAGGCAGATCGCGTCGCCAGCGGCGATGCCGGCGAGCACCGCGAGTCCGACACACACGTTGACCGTCGCGCCTTCCTCAGACTCGACGAGTCGAGCCACCTCTAGGTAGGTGCCAGCGATGCCTGCCCGCTTCTTGGCCTGTCCTCGATCACCAGGGCGCGTCGTCAGCTTCTTGGGAGTCATCGCTCGCCCTCGCCGAGTGCGAGGACAAGTTCGCGCGGTCGAGGGCCGACCACGGTGCGCGCGTCCGCTGCCCACGTCGCCACGAGCGGTTCACCGGCCCGGACCACGGCGCGAAACCGTGTCATCGAGAGGACGAGCGTCTCGAGACGGTTACCCGTCCACCTCAAGACCTGGTCTTCGAGATCCTCTACCTGATCACTCCACCGGGCATCATGGATGTCCACCTCGTCATCGACGATCACCATCAGGTCGATGTCGCTCGAGGCCGTCGCCTCGGCGCGAGCATGAGAGCCGAAGACTGAGACGTGGGCAGGAAGCGGGGCGAGACTCTCGCACCTCCGGGTCAACAACGAGAAGAACTCTTCGCCTGCGTTCATCGCCGCAAGGACCGCCGGCGCCAGGAGGTGCTCACGGTTGAGGCTGTACAGAGATCCTGTGTTGGACTGCTCCGCACGCACCAGACCATGCTCGACCAGGCGGTTGAGTACCGCATGCTGTCCTGCGCGGGTCCCACGGCTGGACAGGCGGGCGATCTGGGTCGCGCTGAGACCTGACGCAGTACCCGCCAAGACTTCGAGCACAGCAGAGTCGAGGCTCGGGATCAGCGATCGCAGCGGGGCGGCAAGGTCCATGCTCACGAGCATGCAAGTATCTCTACACAGTGTCAACTATTTCGACGATGTGTAGAAATAGTTTTACGGTCGTCGACGAGTCAGATCGTCACCCTGCGCATCTGCGAGCGGTAGACCAGCACGTAGGCCGCGGCGACCACGAGAGCCACGAGCATACGCACGGCGTTCGGGTCGAGCGCATCGGGCAGCCATCCGCCCCCATCCTCGGCGAGGATGTCCATGACGAAGAAGACCGGTGGGATGGCCGGCACGAGTGCGACGGTCCCCCAGACCCCGCCGAGCCGCTGGTACGCCATCCCGACGACGAGCCCCGCGCAGGCCCCCACGAGGAAGACGAGCAGGTACACGACGAACAGGCCGGGGAGGTCGGCGACGCTGTCGTACATCGTCTGGCTGATTCGGCGCACCTCCCACCCCGCCGCCCGGGCCACGAGCGACTCGACCCAGAGCAGCAGCACCATGACGAGGGCGTAGACGACCGCCATCAGCGAGGCCACCGTGACGTTCGCCCTGAAGAAGGACCGCCGTGTCATGCCGGCGGCGACGTGCGCCTCGAGCTGACGCAGGCTGAGGGCGATCGCCATCGCGAAGCTGAACCACATTCCGGCCTGCACCCCGAAGGCGATGGTGCTCGTCCCCGCCTGGTCGAACCTGTCGTCGCTCAGCAGGACAGAGGTGCCCACGGCGAGGACGAGCACGACGCCCCAGAACCACGCCGCCATGTACAGGTGGGACCACAGCAGCCATTCACCGGCGCGGCGGGCCTGGCTCTTCCGCGCGGGTGCGCGGCGCGGTGCCTCGACTGTGCTCATCGGTCGACCTCCTCGGCGTGGTGGTGCTCGGGACTGCCTGCGGGCTCTGCGGGAGCCGCAGACCTGTCGGTCAGATGGACGAAGAGGTCCTGCAGCGGCACCGGGCCCAGCTCGAGGCCGGCGCTGCGGACCCGGGCGTGCGCGTCCTGACCGAGCATCCCGACGAAGGTGACCTGGGCGGTCCCGCCGAGCACGGTCCGGGCCAGCACGTCGATGCCGAGCTGGGCGACCACCTCGTCCACTGCGGAGGCAGACCCCGTGAGGGTCGAGCCCCGGGCCTGGAGCGACTCGGCGCTGTCGGTGAGCAGGACCCTGCCCCTGTGCAGGATCGTCACGTGCTCGAGCACCCTGTCGAGCTCGCCGATGAGGTGGCTGGACAGCACGATCGTGCGCGGGTGCTCGACGTAGTCGACGAGCAGCGACTGGTAGAACCTGTAGCGCGACGGCGCGTCCATGCCGAGGTACACCTCGTCGAGGATGGTCAGCGGCGCCCTGGCGGCGAGGCCCAGGCTCGCGCCGACCGCAGAGCGTTGCCCACGGGACAGCGACTCGACCTTGGTGCGCATCGGGACCTCGAGCTGGTCGAGCATCTCCTCGGCGTAGGCGCGGTCGAAGGAAGGGCGCATGCTCTCGACGAAGTCGAGGTTGATCTTGACGTTCTCGTCGCCGAGCACGTCACCGCTCTCCCGGACGAAGCACGTGCCCTCGAGGACCCGCTCGTTCTCGAAGGGGTCTTCGCCGTCGACGAGCACCTTCCCGTGGGTCGGACGGCGGAAGGCCGCGAGGAGCGAGAGCAGGGTGGTCTTGCCGGAGCCGTTGCGGCCGAGCAGGCCGTGGACGACACCGGGTGCGAGCGTGAGGTCGACCCCGCTGAGGGCGGGGCGGTCGAAGTCGACCCCCACACCGCGCAGCTCGACGCTGAAACCTGTCATGACGGAGCCTCCTGGCTGAGGTTCTGGACGGTCTGGGGTGCCGTGGTGGCGGTGCCGGCGATGTAGCGCTGGATCTCGTCGGTGGTGATCCCGAGGAGCGCGGCCCGCTCGAGGACCGGGGCGAGCTCGTCGGCGAAGAAGTCTGCCCGGCTGGCGGCGCGGAGCCGCTCGGCAGCTCCGTCGGCGACGAACATGCCGACGCCGCGCTGCTTGTAGAGGACCCCGTCGTCGACGAGGAGGGCGAAGGCCTTCGCGGCGGTCGCCGGGTTGATGCGGAAGGTCGTCGCGTACTGGGTCGTCGACATGACCTGCGTCCCCTCCGGGAGGGAGCCGGCGAGGACGTCTCGCCGGATCTGGTCGGCGATCTGAAGATAGATCGGGTCTCGTCCGTCGAACACGCTGCACCTCCCTCGCTCTCGGACAGCGTTCATCCGCCTCACTGGTTCATTACTCCACTAATGAACCATGTAACCGTCGTCGGCGCAAGTGCCCCGTCCCCGCTGAAGCGCCCGGAGGGCGGCCGACCCTGCCGCTTCGGTATTCTCAGGGCTCACTGCGAGGGGACAGGGACCCGAAGATGAGAGCGATACGAGGGAGCGTGCTGGTGATGACGGTCTGTGCAGGCCTGGCGCTGTCGGGCTGCGAGACACCCGACGGCGCCGAGGCGTCAGCAGCGAGCCAGCCCCCGGGTCGCGACGTCGTCGTGGCGGACGACGCCACGGTCTGCTCGGCACTGAGCGACGTCATGACGATCGTGGACAACGCGGACCTCGGTCTCGCCGAGGGACGTATGGCAGAGCCGGAGAGGGAGGGGTGGTACCAGCTCGCGACCCGCGTCCTCGCCCGCATCCCTGCGAGCGACGACGCTGTCCTGAGCCAGGGGCTCGCGGACCTGCGCGCGACGACGCCACCCGTCGCAGCAGGCGCGAAGGGCCCGTCTGAGGGGATCGGCTCGCCCGCATGGCACGACACGCTCGCGTCGGTCGCCGAGACCTGTGCGGCAGCCGACGCCGAGCTGGCCGTCCAGTCCTTCACCGGCGGCTGACCGCCCGAGGGGCACGTCCATCGTTCCCCGCACCGTCACCACGCCACGGGGGCAGACGCACGACACCCCTGCAGCTGCCGAGGCAGGCGCAGGGGTGTCGAGAGGCGTGTCCGCCCGTCACCACCTGGAGACGGCGTCGCGAGAGGCGTCGTCAGCGCGCGGCGAGACGCTCCGAGACGAGCTCTGCGACCTGGACGGCGTTGAGGGCCGCACCCTTGCGCAGGTTGTCGTTGCTGACGAAGAGGACCAGCCCACGGCCGCCCGGGACCGACTGGTCCTGGCGGATGCGGCCGACAAAGCTCGGGTCCGCACCGGCAGCAGCCAGCGGGTTGGGGACGTCGGCGAGCTCGACGCCCGGGGCGGCAGCGAGCAGCGTGCGCGCCTCCTCCGAGGTGATGGCCCGGCCGAACTCGGCGTTGATCGAGAGCGAGTGCCCCGTGAACACCGGTACGCGCACGCAGGTGCCTGCGACGGCGAGGTCGGGCAGCCCGAGGATCTTGCGGGACTCGTTGCGGAGCTTCTGCTCTTCGTCGGTCTCCTCCGAGCCGTCGTCGACGAGCGACCCGGCGAGCGGGATGACGTTGAAGGCGATGTTCTTCACGTACTTCACGGGGTCCGGGAAGGTCACCGAAGACCCGTCGCGCACGAGGCCGACGGTGTCCTGCTCGACAGCGGCCCGGACCTGCGAGTCGAGCTCTGTCGCCCCGGCGAGACCGGAGCCCGAGACCGCCTGGTAGGTCGAGACGATGAGGCGCTCGAGGCCCGCGGCGTCTGCGAGCGGCTTGAGCACGGGCATCGCGGCCATCGTGGTGCAGTTGGGGTTCGCGATGATCCCCTTGGGCGCGTCGGCGATCGCCTCGGGGTTCACCTCGGCGACGACGAGCGGGACCTCGGGGTCGAGGCGCCAGGCCGAGGAGTTGTCGATGACGACCGCGCCGGCCGCCGCGAAGCGCGGGGCCTGGGCGGTCGACGTCGACCCGCCTGCCGAGAACAGGGCGATGTCGATCCCGCTGAGGTCGGCGGTCGCGGTGTCTTCGACGACGACGTCCTGGCCCTTCCACGGGAGGGTCGTGCCGGCGGACCGCGCCGACGCGAAGTAGCGGATGGAGGCGATCGGGAAGTCGCGCTCCTCGAGCAGCTGGCGCATCACGGCGCCCACCTGCCCGGTGGCTCCGACGACGGCGACGTGCAGACCGGGGTGGCTCATGGGTTCAGACCTCTCGTCTGTGCCGCGGGCTCTAGACCCGGGCGAGTTCTACGAAGCTAATGGGTGTCAGGCGCGTCCTCCGGCGAGGGCCGGTGCGGTCAGACAGGGCACGCCCCGACCGACCGGCATCTCGCAGGTCGTCCGGGCCGGTGCGAGCGGCGCGCGGCTCAGCGGCCGGTGCCGCCGTAGACGACGGCCTCGGCCTCGGTGTCGAGCTCGAAGGCCGTGTGCACGGCGCGGACGGCCGCGTCGAGGTTGTCCTCGCGCGTGACGACCGAGATGCGGATCTCCGAGGTCGAGATCATCTCGATGTTGACGCCCGCGTCGCGCAGCGCACCGAAGAGCTTGGCCGAGACCCCGGGGTGGGACTTCATGCCCGCGCCGATGAGCGAGAGCTTGCCGATCTGGTCGTCGAGCTGGATCGACTCGAAGCCGATGGCCTCGCGGACGGCGTTGAGCGCCGTGGTCGCGATCGGGCCGTCCTCCTCAGGGAGGGTGAAGGAGATGTCGGTCCGCCCGGTCGAGGCGACCGAGATGTTCTGGACGATCATGTCGATGTTCGCGCCAGCACCCGCGACAACCTCGAAGATGCGTGCCGCGGTGCCCGGGACGTCGGGCACACCGACGACGGTGATCTTGGCCTCGCTGCGGTCGTGGGCGACCCCGGAGATGATCGGTGCTTCCATGACGACCTCTTCCTCGTTCGGTGCTGCGGCGTCGACGACGGCGACGGGAGTGTTGGTGACCAGGGTCCCGGGGGCCCCGGAGAAGGACGACCTGACGTGGACCGGGACGTCGTAGCGGCGGGCGTACTCGACGCAGCGCAGGGCGAGGATCTTCGCGCCGCTGGCCGCCATCTCGAGCATCTCCTCGTAGGTGATGCGGTCGATCTTGCGGGCGCTCGGGACGATGCGCGGGTCGGCCGTGAAGACGCCGTCCACGTCGGTGTAGATCTCGCAGACGTCGGCGCCGAGGCCGGCGGCGAGGGCCACGGCCGTGGTGTCCGAGCCTCCGCGTCCGAGGGTGGTGACGTCGTTCGTGCTCTGCGTGACGCCCTGGAACCCGGCGACGATCGCGACGGAGCCCTTCTCGATCGTCTCGCGGATGCGCCCGGGGACGACGTCGACGATGCGCGCCTTGCCGTGCACGGCGTCGGTGATGACACCGGCCTGCTGCCCCGTGAAGGACTTGGCCTTGACGCCGAGGTTGTTGATCGCCATCGCGAGGAGCGACATCGAGATGCGCTCGCCCGCGGTGAGCAGGATGTCCATCTCGCGCGAGGGCGGGATCGGGGTGATCTGCCGGGCGAGGTCGATGAGCTCGTCGGTCGTGTCCCCCATGGCCGAGACCACGACGACCACGTCGTGCCCTGCCTTGCGGGCCTCGCTGATGCGCTTGGCCACGCGCTTGATGCTCTCTGCGTCGGCGACCGACGATCCGCCGTACTTCTGCACGATGAGTGCCACTGTGCTGCTCCGTTACGTAGCTGGTCCCGTCGATCTAAACGTCCACCAGGTGCTGTCCGAACGGTTCGAGTGTACGACGCGGGGCGACGGCGTCCAGCCGCGGTCCACGACAGCCGTCCGCACCCCGGACGACTGCGAGACGACCGGGCACGGTGGGCCGCACCGCGCCACCCGGGAGGCACGGGCGGGCCGGAGACTGACCGGTCCGGGGGCCGCTCACCAGCCCGACCCGAGCCGGCGCCGGGGTCAGTCCTCGAGCGCCTCGAGCTCCGCCTGGACGACAGGGTCGTCGAGGACGTCGGTCCGCAGGTGCCCGAGGATGAGCGCGAGGACGCGGACCGCGCTCGCGCCACGGTCTCCCCACGACGTGAGGTAGGAGAACTGCCACCACCAGAGCGCCTCGACCACGTGGCCGGCCTCGTAGTGCTGGAGCCCCTGGCCGAGGGCAGCGGCGACGGTCGCGAGGTCGGCCGAGAGCTCGGCGTCGCCCGTCGCGTCGCTCAGCACGGGGTCGACGACCTCGGTGTACCCGTCGATGCCCTCGAGCACGAGCGCGAGGCCGATCCGGAGCGGGTCGACGTCGGTCTCCTCGCCGTCGTCGGGCTCGGACCGCGTCGGCGGCACGACGTCGACCATCGCACCGAGCCGCGCGCCGGCGCCGAGCACGTCGGAGGTCGCGAGCAGCAGGAGCGGGATGGCGGCCTCGGGTGCGACGCCTGTCGCGACGTCGACGCAGGTCTGCAGGAACCGCTCGGCCTGCGGCGCGAAAGCGGCGGCGACCTCGCGGACGTCCGTGCCGGGCGTCGAGCCGGCGATGGGTGCTGCTGGGGGCTGGGTCTGGTCAGGCACCGACGACCCTCCGTCCTTCGAAGGCGCGTCCGAGCGTCACCTCGTCGGCGTACTCGAGGTCACCTCCGACGGGCAGGCCCGAGGCCAGACGCGTGACGCGCAGACCCATCGGGCCGAGCATCCGGGCGAGGTAGGTGGCCGTGGCCTCGCCCTCGACGTTGGGGTCCATCGCGAGGATGACCTCTTGGACGGCGCCGTCGGCGAGCCGGGTGAGCAGCTCTTTGATGCGCAGGTCGTCGGGGCCGACGTTGTCGATGGGGTTGATGGCGCCGCCGAGCACGTGGTACTTGCCACGGAACTCGCGGGTCCGCTCGATGGCCACGACGTCCTTGGCCTCTTCGACGACGCAGATCACGGCGACAGACCGACGAGGGTCCTGGCAGATGCGGCACTGCTCGGACTCGGCCACGTTGCCGCAGATCTCGCAGAAGCGGACCTTGAGCTTGACCTCGGTCAGGGCCTCGGCGAGCCGGCGCGCGTCTTCGGCATCGGCTGCGAGGAGGTGGAACGCGATCCGCTGCGCGCTCTTGGGCCCGATGCCGGGAAGCCGGCCGAGCTCGTCGATCAGGTCTTGGACTGCGCCTTCATACACACCCCTAGCCTACGTGCGCGCGAGCCCGGCGCGGACCTGCGTGGCGCGACGGCTCAGACCTGGCCGTCGACGATCTCGTCGACGATGGTCCCGCCGAGGATCTGCGTGACGAGCGGGACACCGACCAGCCCGGACGACACGAGGTCTTCGTCGTCGGGCTGCGGGTCGTCGACCACCTGCGCGCGGGCCTGCTCAGCAGCACGGCTCTCGGCGACCCGACGCTCTGCGGCCTGTCGCGGGGTCTCGCCCGGGAGCGCGTCGCCGCCGGTCTGCGTCGTGGGCTGGGCAGCCTGCTGGGCACCGGCGGCGCTCGTCTGGCGGCCGTCGGACGCGGGGCGCGCGCCGCGGTCGGGCTGACGGTCGCGGACAGGTTCGGGTCCGTGGTCGTAGTCCTCCGGCGGCTCTTCGCCGTAGCCGGGCGGAGGCTCTTCGGCGGTCCCGCGCCGCTCGGCCGGGACGGCGCCGCGCCCCGGGCCGTCGTGCTGAGCCGACGGGCTCGACGGGCTGCTGGGTGCGGCCGGAGCTGTCGACGCCGCCGGGGCGGAACTCTGGGCACCCTGAGCTGCAGGAGCACCCTGCTGGGCCGGTGCAGCGGCCGGGGCAGAGACCGTCGCGACGGGCACGTCCCACGAGGCCGCCGCCGCGGCCGGGTCGACGCCCGCCGGTCCGGCCGGTACCTGCGCGGGAGCGGCCGAACCTGCGGCCGGTGCCGGTGCAGCACGGCCGGGCTCTTCGATCCCGCCCTCGACGCGGACGTCGAAGCCGAGGGTCTCGCGCACGGCGCGCTGGACGAGCTCGGCACCGGGGCCGTTGCGGAAGGTGGTGGCAAGGCCTGTCGAGGCGAAGGTGAGCCTGAGCGTCGTGTCGGAGAGGTCGGCGACCTGCGCGTTCTGCGCGATGAGCGCCCACGTCGACTTCCGCATCCGGCTCAGGGTGTCGAGGACCTCGGGCCACCGACGGCGGAGCATCTCGGCCGACTGCGCGGACTGACCACCGGCTGCGGCGGCAGGCTGCTGCGCGTGCTGGACGGGCTGGTGGTGCGTGGGCTGCTGCGGCGCCGTCTGGTGCTGGACCTGGGTCGGCGCGGACTGCGTCGGAGCTGCGGCTGCTGCGGGGGCGGGCGCGGACTGCGGTCGGGGCTCTTCCTGGGGAGCAGACGCAGCCGGGCCGGGCTCGTCCGAGCCGTGCTCGGCCGTCGCCGAGGCTGGCCCGGCGGTCGCAGCCGGTGAGGAGGGCTCGACCGGAGCCTCTGCCACCTGCTCCTGCGAGGTCGAGCCCGTCGGGAGGTCTTCCCACGGCGGGACGCTCGCCGGGCGAGCGGCGGCAGAGTCGGCAGCCGCAGCCGGGGTCGTCTGCGAGGGACCGTGCTCCTGCGCGCCAGCAGCCGGTACGCCCGGCGCGCTGGTCACGGGTGCGCCGACCTCCGGTGCGGTGCTGACCTGTGGTGCTGCCATCGGTGCGACCGCTGCGGGAGGGGTGACCGCGACCGGCGGTGCAGCCACCTGCGGGGCCTGGACCGGCGCGGAGACACGCGCTGGAGCAGGGGTGCTCAGCCCGACGGGCGCTCCGGCAGCCGCGCCCCGCTCGAGGCGGTCGAGACGCGCCGCGATCCCTGTCGCGGTGTCGTCGACGGCCGGCAGCAGCAGACGCGCGCAGAGCAGCTCGAGGTGCAGGCGCGGCGAGGTGGCGCCGCTCATCTCGGTGAGCGCGGCGTTGACCACGTCGGCCGAGCGCGAGAGCTCTGCGGCGCCGAGGTTGGTGGCCTGGGCCTGCATGCGGGCCAGCTGGTCGGCCGGGACGCTGCGCAGCACGGCCTGGGCGGCCTCGCCCGAGACCGACAGCACGATGAGGTCGCGCAGGCGCTCGAGCAGGTCTTCGACGAAGCGGCGGGGCTCGTGCCCTGTCGCGACGACGTGGTCGACCACGCGGAACATGCTCGCGCCGTCGCGGGCGGCGAGCGCCTCGACGACGTCGTCGAGCAGGGTGACGTGCGTGAAGCCGAGCAGCGAGACGGCACGCTCGTAGTCGAGAACACCGCCCTCGGCACCGGCCATGAGCTGGTCGAGCACCGACAACGAGTCACGGACCGAGCCGCCGCCGGCACGCACAACGAGCGGCAGCACTCCCCCGCCGACGGCGATGTTCTCGCTCGTGCAGAGCTCGCCGAGGTACGTCTGGAGAGTCTCGGGCGCCACGAGCCTGAAAGGGTAGTGGTGGGTCCGCGAGCGGATGGTGCCGATCACCTTGTCGGGCTCGGTCGTGGCGAAGATGAACTTCAGGTACTCCGGCGGCTCTTCGACGATCTTCAGCAGGGCGTTGAAGCCCTGCGCGGTGACCATGTGGGCCTCGTCGAGGATGAAGATCTTGAAGCGGTCGCGGGACGGCGAGAAGGTCGCGCGCTCGCGCAGCTCACGGGCGTCGTCGACACCACCGTGGCTGGCCGCGTCGATCTCGACGACGTCGAGGCTCCCGGGGCCGCCGCGGGCGAGCTCGACGCAGGACTCGCACTCGCCGCACGGTGTGTCCGTCGGGGTCTCGGGGGTGTTCTTCGCGCAGTTGAGGATGCGGGCGAGGATGCGGGCGGAGGTCGTCTTGCCGCAGCCTCGTGGGCCGGAGAAGAGATAGGCGTGGTTCACGCGGTCGGAGCGCAGAGCCTGCCGGAGCGGGTCCGTCACGTGCTCCTGACCGATGACCTCGGCGAAGTTCTCGGGACGGTAGCGGCGGTACAGGGCTGTGCTCACCCCGCCACCTTAGACGGTGCACCTGACAGGTCCGAGCCGCGGTCCAGACGCCACCAGCAGCCTCCGGCACGACGACGGCCGGCCGTCCCCCGCACGAGGCGAGGGACGACCGGCCGTCGTCCTGGGTGCTGCCGGGCTCAGCGGTGCAGAGCCCTCTTGGCGAGCCAGTTGCCGAAGTACTGGGCGACCTGGACGATCGCCACGATGACGAGCACCGCAGCCCAGGTGACCTCGTCGTTGAACTTCTGGTACCCGAAGCGCAGCGCGAAGTCTCCGAGACCGCCACCGCCGATCGCACCGGCCATCGCCGACATGTCGATGACCCCGACGAACAGGAAGGTGTAGCCGAGGATCAGCGGCGCGAGGGCCTCGGGGATGAGCACCGACCAGATGATGCGGAACCGTGAGGCGCCCATCGCGCGGGCCGCCTCGACGACGCCCGGGTCGAGGGCGACGAGGTTCTGCTCGACGATCCGCGCGAAGGCCACGGCCGCCATGAGGGTCATCGGCAGGATCACGGCCTGGACGCCGATCGTCGCGCCGGTGACCTCGTAGGTGACCGGACGGATCGCCGTGACGAAGATGATGAACGGGATCGGCCGCACGAAGTTCACGATCACGTTGAGCACGTTGAACACGACGGGGTTGGACAGCAGGTTGCCCTTGCGCGTCGTGTAGAGGCCGAGGCCGATGAGGAGCCCGACGAGCCCACCGAGGAGCATCGTCGCCGAGACCATCTGGAGGGTCTCGCCGAGGGCTGACCACAGGCGTGGGCCGAGCACAGACCAGTCGGTCATCGCGGGTCTCCCTCGGTGGTCGGTCGCTGGGTTCGGGGCTTGTCGAACCTCGGGGCGCCAGGGCTCAGCGCCCCGGAGCCCGAGGCTCCTGCGAAGGTCGCGCCGGGCGCCGGGTAGGCGACGTCGAGCGCCGGGTCGTGCGGTGACGAGCCGTCAGCGCTGCCGGTCCCACCGTCAGCCTCCGGGGCCGGTGCGGCCGCGGCGTCGGCGGCCCGCGGGTCGACGAGCGGGTGGGCTGCCGTCCCGAGGTCGGTCACGTGCGTGTAGCCGCGCAGCGTGGCGATGCACTGCTCGATCGCCGCCTCGTCGCCGACGAGCTCCCAGGTGAGCGAGCCGAAGGGGCGCTCGCTCACCTCGGAGATCCCACCGAAGACGACCGTGCCCTGCACGTCGTTGTCACGCAGCACGTCGGTGATCCGTCCGCCGGAGGAGCCGTCTTCGTGAACGACGACGGTGACCAGTCGGTGCGGGTGGCGGTGACGCAGCCGCTCGAGCACCTGCGTGCTCGGCCGGTCTTTGACCGTCGCCCCGACGAACCGGCGCGTGGCGCGGTGCTGCGGGTCGGCGAAGACCGGGTACACGTCGCCGGACTCGACGACCTTGCCCTGCTCCATCACCGCGACCCTGTCGCAGATCGACTTCACGACATCCATCTCGTGCGTGATGACCACGACGGTGATCCCGAGCTCCCGGTTGACCTTCTTGAGCAGCGCGAGGACGTCCTGGGTGGTCTCGGGGTCGAGGGCGCTCGTCGCCTCGTCAGCCAGCAGGATGCTCGGGTTGGTCGCGAGCGCGCGGGCGATCCCGACGCGCTGCTTCTGGCCGCCCGACAGCTTGTTGGGGTACTGCTTGGCTTTGTCCGCGATACCGACGAACTCGAGGAGCTCGGCGACACGGGCCTTCCGCCTCGCGCGGTCCCAGCCCGCCACCTTGAGCGGGTAGGCGATGTTGCCCGCGACAGTCCGGGAGGACAGCAGGTTGAACTGCTGGAAGATCATCCCGATGCCCGCGCGGACAGCGCGCAGCTGGCTCTCGGACCGCCCTGTCAGCACGGTGCCGTCGACCTCGACGGTCCCGCCGGACACTGTCTCGAGGGCGTTGATGAGGCGCACGAGGGTCGACTTGCCAGCACCGGAGTAGCCGATCACCCCGAAGATCTCGCCCTTGCGGATCTCGAGGGTCACGCCGTCGACGGCGTTGAAGGGGCCTGAGCTGCCCTTGAAGGTCTTGGTGACGTCGGTGAACCTCACCATGGCGGTGTGGCTAGCGCTCATGCGCTGCTCCGTTCGGCAGGGATGGGGACGGTCGATCGTGGCACGTGCACGCGTCTCGCGCTCGGTGCGCGGTGCGGACCTGTGGGGCGAGGCGTGGAACGCACCGAGGGTGGACCGGCGCTGGCCGGTCCACCCTCGGTGCTCTCAGGCGTCAGCCCTTGAGGTTCGACTCGATCTCGTCGAGGTAGCCCTGGAGCGTCGCGCCGTCCTGGTCGGCGATGACGGCGCTGCCGCCCGACGCCTCGAGGAGAGCGTCCTGGACCTCGGGCGAGTGCGAGATCTCGATGAGCTTGAGGAAGGTCTCGTCGTCCTTGTCAGCCGCGCGGGACACCCACACGTTGATGTACGGACGGGCGCCCTCGGCCTCGGCCGAGTCCTGGTAGAGCGCGTCGTCCGCGGCGAGGCCGGCGTCCTTGATGAAGTCGTTGTTCACGACGGCACCGTCGATGCTGTCGAGGTTCACAGCGGTCTGCGTCGCGTCGACAGGGGTGACGGTCACGGTCGACTCGTCGGCGAGGACGTCGAGCTCGGTCGAGACGGACGAGCCGCCGTCCTTGAGCTTGAGCAGGCCGGCGTCCTGGAGGACGAGGAGCGCACGGGCCAGGTTGGTCGGGTCGTTCGGGATCGCGATCTCGGCACCGGCCGGGATCTCCTCGACCGAGGAGTACTTGGAGGAGTAGAGGCTCAGCGGGTAGACGGCCGTCGCGCCGATCGGTGTGAGGTCCTCACCGGTGTTGGTGTTGTACTCCGCGAGGTACTGGAGGTGCTGGAACTGGTTGAGGTCGATCTCCTCCGACGTCAGCGCGGCGTTGGGGAGGTCGTAGCTGCCCAGGTCCTTGATCTCGACGGAGATGCCCGCGGCCTCGGCCTGCTCCTCGAAGACCGACCACTGGTCGTCGGCCGCGGCGTTGACGACGCCGATGACCACAGGGTTGGACTCGTCGCCCTTCGCGGCGTCCGAGGACTCGTCCGAGCCGCAGGCGGCGAGGCCGAAGGTCAGTGCTGCGACGAGGCTGGCGGCGCCGAGGGTGCGGGCCGTACGGGTGGAGCGAGACATGGTGGTCCTTCCGGGTGGTGCGCAGGTCTGTGCGCATCGAGGAGCAGCCGACGGCTGCGAGCGTGTGCTGTGAGGTGTGGGGGCGCGTCGTCACGGGCGCGGGGCCCGGGTCGTGCGTGGTCGCTGTCGTCAGGCGCCGCGGGGCGGGCCGTCGTCACGCGGAGGGCGTGGACAGGGAGAGCGGGGCGTGCGTGTCGCACGGCTGGTCACCGGGGTCGTCCCCGGTCCGGGTGGGTCGCCAGGTCAGCGACAGCACCCACCGGGCATCGACGACATCGAGGCGCTACGACAGCACATCATCGGGCGGCGCGGTGCGCAGGCCCGGGTGACGGTGGCGTAGGTCGAGGTGAACATGCCTCCATGATGGGGCGGCAGATGCGGGCAGCACCAATTGCTGGACCAGAAATCTCACGATGCGAACGTTTGAGCGGTCGCCTGCTGAGATGAACCCGGGCCAAGCTCGCAAAATGCCCGATCGGGCGCGCAAAAGACCCCCCGCACACCCATCAGAGCTCACCTGCCCTTGCTGCCTTCCGGCCCTGGGGGAGTTCAGTGAGATGACGCCGCACGAGGGGTCAGCCCCCAGGTTAACCCAGCCGCCCGCCGGGAGGTAAATCGGCCGCGCGCCAGACCGTGACGAGGCCGAGACGAGGCCTCGACAGACCTTGTCGGGAGTGACCCCCACCACGTCCGACCCCGTCGAGGCCTCACGATTCGGCCCCACGGCAGATCGTCCGGTACTCTCGTGACGCTGGCCTCGGCCGGTGCGTGCTGGAGGATTCGCCTAGTGGCCTATGGCGCCGTCTTGGAAAGGCGGTTGGGTTAACGCCCTCGGGGGTTCGAATCCCCCATCCTCCGCAGCAGACGAAGCCCCCTCCCGGGATCCGGGAGGGGGCTTCGTCATCCCAGGACGTCTCGGCCGCCTGCCGTCTCGACGCCCACGGCTCCGCGGGTCGCCCTCTGCCCCTCACGAGCCCCCGGTGGTTCAATGAGACGTGGCCGCACACGAGGCACCCCCTGACATCTGGGGCGGCTCGCGCCCGAGCTCGGCCCAGACCGGCCTCCTCATCGCGTCGGCGCTGACCTCCGAGACCTTCGCCCCCTCGCTCGCCCCGCGCAGCGCAGTCGACCAGGGCCTCGTGACAGGCCTCTCGGTCGCCTCGCACTATCTCGTCGCGGTCGCCGCGCAGGACGCCCTCTCCGGCCTCGCCGAGCGCCTGGTCGGCTCGACCTTCCTGGTCGGCTCTCCCTGGCTCCCCGAGCAGCACCGCACCCGGGTCCTCGAGATCTCCGTCGACCTGCTCGCCGTCCCCGTCGGGACCAGCCTCGCCCTGCTCGTCCCCGCAGCACCCCGAGAACGCACGGTCCGCGCACTGGCACGGTTCGCCGCGTGCCGTGTCGCGCTCTCCGGAGCGGCCGGAGCGTCGCTCGACCTCGGCCACGCCGGCGCAGTGCACCTCGACCGTGCCCTCGGGCTGAGCGGCACCTTCGCGCGCGTCCCGCTCTCCGTCCCGCTGGGTGCAGGCGTGGCCTACGTCGTCGAGCGCAACAGGTCGCACCAGCAGCTGCCCACCCCGGACCTCGGGTCAGTCAGCTCGAACTCCCGTCTCGTCTCTGTCCTCGTGGCGGGCGGGGTCGTCGTCGGGCTCAGCGGTTTTGCAGCCGCGGAGGGGCTGCTCACCCGCAGGCTCGGCGACGCCCTGCACGAGGTCCTGCCCGGCACCACCGGATTCTGGCGGGTGGTGGCGCGGGGCGCGAGCCTGGGCGCGGTCAGCACAGCGGGGGTCGCCCTGTGGGACCGCGCTATGCAGCGCATCGAGACCGCCACGCTCACCGACGAGGCCAAGACCGCCGGGCTCGACCCGACGA
Organism: Sanguibacter inulinus; assembly: GCF_013415325.1. GTDB lineage: Bacteria > Actinomycetota > Actinomycetes > Actinomycetales > Cellulomonadaceae > Sanguibacter > Sanguibacter inulinus. The sequence continues at coordinate 20,732 of NZ_JACBYE010000032.1, forward strand.
CGGTCACCACCTCGACCGTCAGCGGCTCCGGCCGCAGCCTCGTCCCGTGGGCCACGCTCGGACGAGAAGGACGCCGTCACGTGCTGTCGCGGGTCCCGACCCGGCCAGCCGCCGCGGGGGGCACGGTCGACGCACCCGAGGACGCCGGCGCACCACCGCGCCCCTTCGTCGACGCCCTCGTCGGACCGGCCACGGACTCGCCCGACTTCTCGATCGAGACCGTCATGGGCCGCCCCGCCGTCGCCGAGCCTGTCCAGGTGTACGTCGGCCTCGACAGCGCACCGACCCCGCGGGACAGGGTCGACCTCGCGCTCGCCGAGATGGAACGGCTCGGCGCCTTCGACCGCTCGCTGCTCGTGCTGGTGTCACCGACCGGGACCGGCTACGTCAACTACGTCGCGCTCGCGGCCGTGCAGTACCTCGCGCTCGGTGACGTCGCGACAGTGACCATGCAGTACTCGAAGCGTCCGTCTCCGCTCTCCCTCGGCAAGGTGTCCGTCGCCCGCGAGCAGAACCGGCGCCTGTGGATGCGCATCGTCGCGCGGCTGCGCGAGATGCCCGAGCACCGCAGGCCTCGGGTCGTCGTGTTCGGCGAGAGCCTCGGGGCGCTGACGAGCCAGGACGTCTTCGTCGACTGGGGCACGATCGGCCCGGCGGCCCTCGGGATCGAGCGGGCGCTGTGGGTCGGCACGCCTCGCACGAGCCGGTGGATGACCGAGGTCACGACGCCCGACAGGCTCGAGGTCGACCCCGACACCGTGGTCGTCGTCAACGACTACCCGCAGCTGGAGGAGCTCGGGCCGGAGCGGCGCGCCAGGCTGCGGTACGTGCTGGTCAGCCACGACAACGACGGCGTGACACGGCTGGCCCCCGACGTCGCCTTCTCCAGGCCCGACTGGCTGAGCCCCGAGGCCCGCACACCCCGGCCTGCGCCTGTCTCGTCGGACGTCCCGGTCAGTCCGCGCGGGACGCCGCCGTGGGCCCGCTGGCGCCCCGTCACGACCTTCTTCCAGACGCTCGTCGACATGAAGAACGCCCAGGCACCGGGCCCCTACCGCGCTTGGGCGCACGACTACAGGCCCGACCTCCTCCGGTTCGTCAGCGCCGTCTACGACCTCCCCGCGGACCCCGAGGTGCTGCGCAGGCTCGACCACGTCCTCGAGGCCCGCGAAGAGCTGCGCGAGACCCTGATCGCCCACGCCGAGGAACGGCGTCGTGCCGCCGAGGAGCGCTCGCCCACTACAGTGGCGCCATGATCTTCAAAGGCGTGGGCGACGGTCGCCCCTACCCCGACCACGGTCTGGTGAGCACCAAGGACTGGGCTGCGGTCCCTCCCCGGCAGGTCCGCCTCGAAGAGCTCGTCACCACCAAGCGCGAGCTGAATCTCGACAATCTCCTCGCAGAAGACTCCACGTTCTACGGCGATCTGTTCGCCCACGTCGTCCAGTACAAGGGCATCATGTACCTCGAGGACGGCCTGCACCGCGCGGTGCGAGCCGCCCTCCAGCAACGTGCGCTGCTGCACGCACGTGTCCTCGTCCTGGACTGACCCGCACTCAGAGAGGCTTGACAGATGACTACGCCGGATGACGTCCAGCGCGCCCGCACGCAGCGCCGACGGCGCAAGCACGAGCGACAGGCGCTCGTCTTCGGCCTGCTCATCGCCTTCTTGGCCGTGTCGGGGCTCGCCGCGGCCGCCGTCTACACGGGAGCCGTCGACGCGCCCTTCGACCGCGGCTTCAGCGAAGAAGAGGTCGTCCGGGACCAGGTGGCGGCCCAGCCCTGCCTGCCCGACGGGACGCTGCCCGTGCCGTACCAGCAGATCACCGTGAAGGTCCTCAACGCGACGAACCGCTCCGGCCTCGCCGGTCAGGTGTCCGACGCGCTCGCCAGCCGCAGCTTTGTCATCAGTGCGACCGAGACGCAGGAGGCGAAGCTCAACGACGTGCGCATCTCCTTCGGCACCCAGGGCCTGGCCTCCGCCTACACCCTCGCAGCGCAGTTCCCCACGGCCAACCTGTTCTACGACGCCCGTGAGGACGCGAGCGTCGACGTGGCACTCGGAGAGTCGTTCACCGAGCTCGTCCCGGCCGAAGAGGTGGGCCTCGCGGCCGACTCCCCCATGGCGTCGGTCGACGGGTGCCGCTCCCTCGACAGCCTCACCCCCGAGCCTGTCGTCGTGCCCACCCCGCCGGCAGAGGAGGGCGCACCCGCCGAGGACGCGCCCGCCGAAGAGGCACCGGCTGCAGGCTGACGCCTGATGGCGTGACCGGCCGATCGACTGATCGACTGATCGACTGATCGACTGATCGACTGATCGTCCGTGGGAAGAGCTCCGGGCTGGGCACGGGCGCAGTGCGCCTGTGCCCAGCCCGGAGCTGTCTCGGTTCGTCCCGAGCCCGTGCTCGGTTCCTCCCGAGCCCTGCCTCAGCTCTTCTCGAGCTCGACCCCTGCCGGAGCCGACGCGGGCGACGCGGCTTCCTGGCTGGTCCCCCGCCACCGCGCCAGCGCGCGCATGAGGTGGTAGACGACGAGCGTGACCGCTGTGCCGATCGCGATGCCCTCGAAGGCGAGGTCGCCCGGCGTCCAGCTGAAGTTCGCGATGCCGACCACGAGCGCGACGGCAGCGGTCGTGAGGTTCACGGGGTCGGAGAAGTTGACTTTGTTCTGCACCCAGATGCGGGCACCCAGCATGCCGATCATGCCGTAGAGCAGGGTCGAGGCACCGCCGAGGACCCCTGCGGGGACCGAGGCGATGGCCTCGCCGAACTTCGGCGAGAGGCTCAGCAGGAGCGCGCCCGCGGCGGCGACCCAGTATGCGGCAGTCGAGTAGACGCGGGTCGCGGCCATGACGCCGATGTTCTCGGCGTAGGTGGTCGTCCCCGAGCCGCCACCGACACCGGCGAGGCTGGTCGCGATGCCGTCGGCGAGCAGCGCGCGCCCGGCCAGGTGGTCGAAGTCCTGCCCTGTCATGGCGGCGACGGACTTCACGTGGCCGATGTTCTCGGCGATCAGCACGAGGACCACAGGGACGAACAGACCGAGGACCGACACCTGGAAGGTCGGCGTGGTGAACTCGGGGAACCCGACCCACGAGGCCGTCTCGACCTTGCTGAAGTCGACCTCGCCGCGGACCACGGCTGTCACGTAGCCGACCGCGACACCCAGCAGGATCGCGAGCCGTCCGAGGATCCCGCGGAACAGCACCGTGGCGAGGATGATCGCACCGAGGGTCACGAGGGCCGTGACGGGCGCCTGCTCGAAGTTCGCCTTGGCAGCCGGTGCCAGGTTGAAGCCGATGAGCGCGACGATCGTGCCGTTGACGACAGGCGGCATGAGCGAGTTGATCCAGCGCGCCCCGGCGAAGTGGACGATCACGCCGACGACGGTGAGCGTGAGCCCCGCGACGAGGATGCCGCCGACGGCGACAGACTGGCCGCCCGAGGCTGTCGCGGCACCGATCGGCGCGATGAAGGCGAAGCTCGACCCGAGATAGCTCGGCAGGCGGTTGCCGGTGATCAGCAGGAAGACGACGGTGCCGACAGCCGAGAAGAACAGCGTGGTCGCCGGGGAGAAGCCCGTGAGGATCGGGACCAGGAAGGTCGCGCCGAACATCGCGACGATGTGCTGCAGACCGATGCCGATCGTCAGCGGCCAGGCCAGCCGCTCGCCGGGGGCGACGACGTCCGTCGGGCCCATGTGCTTGCCGTCACCGTGGATCGTCCAACCAAAGCTCACCGTGTGTCTCCTGCGTCCGTGACTCGCCGGCTGGTGCCGGTCCACGGAGCAGACTACTGCGGGGGTCCTAGGACCCCCGCAGCCGTCTCGGTCCTCTCGCAGTGTCAGGCGCCCTGCCGGTGCCGGCGCGTCTGCAGGCGCGAGCCGGTCTGGGCCTCAGGCGACCTGGGGGCGTCAGCCGATCTGCGGTGCGACCTCGCGGGCGACGAGGTCGAGGTGCTCGAGGTCGGCCATGTCGAGGACCTGCAGGTAGACGCGTGAGGCTCCGTGCTCGGCGAGCGTCCCGAGACGGTCGACGACCTCGCTCACGGTGCCCGCGACACCGTGCTCGCGGAGCTCGGCGGGCTCGCGGCCGATCGCGGCGGCCCGGCGGGAGAACTCGGCCTCGTCAGCGCCGACGCACATGACCAGGGCGGCGGAGTAGGTGAGGTCGTCGGCCGGGCGACCGGCCTCCTCGCAGGCCGCGCGCACGCGCGCGAACATCTGCGGGATGTCGTCGATCTCGGGGAAGGCCGCGTTGAACTCGGTGCCGAAGCGCGCGGCGAGGGCCGGTGTGCGCCTGGGACCGTTGCCGCCGACGATCACAGGGACCGGGCTCTGCACGGGCTTGGGCAGCGCTGGCGAGTCGGTCAGCGTGTAGTGGGTGCCGTCGAAGGAGTACTTCTCGCCTACAGTCGTGGACCAGAGGCCCGTGATGATCTCGAGCTGCTCTTCGAGCATGCCGAAACGCTTGGCCGGGAACGGTACGCCGTAGGCGGCGTGCTCCTCCGCGAACCATCCGGTGCCGAGACCGAGCTCGACGCGCCCGCCGCTCATCTGGTCGACCTGGGCCACCTGGACGGCGAGGAGCCCGGGGTGCCGGAAGGTCGCGGAGGTGACGAGGGTGCCGAGCTTGATGCGGCTCGTCTCACGGGCCAGCGCCGCGAGCGTCAACCACGCGTCGGTCGGCCCGGGGAGGCCGTCGCCGCCCATCGTGAGGAAGTGGTCGGAGCGGAAGAACGCGTCGAAGCCGAGGTCCTCGGTGGCCTTGGCCACCGCGAGGATGTCGTCGTAGGTCGCGCCCTGCTGCGGTTCGGTGAAGATGCGGAGGTCCATGCGACCAGCCTACGGCGGCTGACGAGGCCCGTCCTGGCCGTGCCAGCCCCTGTCCGCGGCCGACCCCGAGGACGCGCCCCCCCTACGCCGCAGCCGCGCGAGGTGCGGTCAGCGGCCGAGGCCGCGCAGGCGACGGGGGACGGCGAGGTCGGCCAGGTTGAGGACGGTCAGCGCGACGAGCGCGCGTCCGAGCACCCGCCGCCCGCGGGAGCCAGGCGCCCCGGGTCCGCGCAGGGCGACCGCGGCACCGACCGCGCAGAGCACGGTCTCGGCTCCGGCGAGGACCCAGTACGCGGTCGGCCGCTCGATCCACAACCGCTGGAGGTCGTTGAGATGCCCGGGTTCGGTGGGGACCGTCGTCACCGAGGACCACAGCGCGCGGACGAGCGGCTGGGACTCGATGCGGCGGACGTCGGGCAGGTCTGCCGGGGGGAGCCATCCTTCGGCGACCTCGGCGGCCTCGACGGGCAGCCCGAGGAGCCGCATGAGCGCCGTGAAGGGGTCGTCCGCGTCGGCGTCGTCGAGCAGGGTGGTGAGCCTGTCGGTCTGCGCAGGGCTCAGGTCGAACTGCTGCGCGATCTCGTCGGCGTCAGCCGTCGGAGCACTGAAGTAGTCGTCGACGAGGCTCAGCACGCCCGAGGCCGAGTCGGAGCCGCCCGAGGGGTCGACCCGGAACCAGCGTGGACCCCACTCGTGGGCGGTGACCATCTGCCCGCCACGGACCAGGCCCATGCGACGCCACGGACCGTTGCGCTCGAGCCCGATGGTCGGGGTGCTCGTGGGGCTGGTGACGACGGCCTCGAGGTCTGCTGCAGGCTCGACACCGGCGATCACGGAGATGCCGTCGACCTGCGCGAACCAGAGGTCGGCTCCTGTGAGGTAGGCGAGACGGGGCACTTCGGTCGAGCGGATGCGCCCGACGACAGCTCCGGCGCGCGCCTCGATCACCAGGCCGACGGCGTCGTCCCCGGGGGTCTCACCCGGGATCTCGAGGTCGGTCGCGATCCGGCACGCGACGTCGAGGGCCCGCGCGAGGTAGGCGGCGACGTCGTCGCTCGACAGTGTGGGGTACGGGCCGTCGACGGGGTTCTCGTCGGGGGCCCATCGGACGATGCGTCCGTCGCTCCAGCCGACGGTGCGTGCGACGACCCACTCGGGAGCGCCGAGCACAGCACCGTCCATGAGGTCGGCCGGGACGCCGAGCTGACCGAGCACGTCGGCGACCTCGCCGACGGTCGCGGCGGGCACGTGCTCGATGGCCTCGAGCGGGAGGTCGGCCTCGCCTCGCGGGTCACGAGGTTCCACGGCGATGAAGAGCGGGACGAGGGCGAGCTGGTCTGTTCCGGACGTGACGTCGTGCATGCTCCGAGTCTCACACACGGTGCGCGGGTCGCACGACCGGTCGGGCGGGTCGCACGACAGACCGAGCGGGACGCACGACCAGCCGAGCGGGACGCACGACCGGCAGGGCGGGCGGGCACGACCGGCAGGGCAGGCGGGCACATGGGTCTCGGACGCGAGGTCTGGCAGAGGCGACGACGTCCCTGGGCTGGACACGACAGAGCCCCCGCCACCGACCCGGGTGGGTCGGTGGCAGGGGCACAGGTCTCGCTAGCTGCTCACCCGGGGTGCCACCGACCAGGTCGGCGGCCCACGGAGCGGGTCAGCGTCGATCGCGCACCAGGGCGCGCGTGCGGGTGAGTCTCAGAACAGCGGCTCGGTCGAGATCTCGTCCTCGCCGGGGGCCGTGATGCCGAAGTCCTCGCCCCAGCCGGAGAAGGTCATGTCGACCGTGGCGCCGGCGATCTCGCTCGTCGTGCGGACCATGCGGTCCTGGTCGTCGATCCAGTACTCGTAGGTGAGCTCGGGCGGCAGGGTGCCGCCGGCAGCCTCAGCCTGCTCCTTGAGGTCACCGGTCACCTTGGTGGTGTCCACGACGACCGTGTACTGCTGCGCCTGGACGCCGTCGACGTCGACGGGCTCGCCGACCTTCTCGACCTTGGTGAACGCACCCTCGAAGCCCTCGAGGCTCTTGGTCGGGTCGAGCTGGCTCTCGATGCCGTCGAACTGCCCGGCGAGCGGGTTGCTCTCGTCGGCCGGGTCGATCTTGACGAACTTGCCGCCGCTCATGTCACCGAGGTTCATGTAGAAGATCGCGTCGACGATGCGGATCTCCATGGCGACACCCTGGGCGTCCATGGTCATCGACATGTTCGTGGTGCTGTCGACGAGCTCGACGTCGGCCGAGATGGTGCTCGAGGTGCCCGCAGCCTCCGTCGTCATGTCGAGGCTGTACGAGCCTGCCTCGATCGTGGCGGCCGTGAGGCGCTCCGCGAAGTCGTCCGTGGTGAGGTCGCCCGAGGCCGAGCCGGAGTCGTCGGCCTCGTCCGCACCGTCGGTGGCGGCGTCGTCGGTCGCAGCGTCGTCGGAGGAGGGGTCGGACGACCCGCCGCCGATGACGGACGAGGTGTCCTTGGTGTCGGTCGAGTCGTCCGAGCAGGCCGTGAGGCCGAAGACGCCGATCGAGGCGACTGACAGGACGGCGATTCCGCGTGCGATGCGCATGTTTCTCCTTCGTCGAAAAGCTGTGGTCCACCGGGGGCCGGCACTGCCATGAGCAGAGGACCGAGAGACGTGGCCGGCTGCGGTCTGGCTCGCAGGGTGTGCACCCGGTCGTCTCCTGGGGGGTGTCTTCACAGTAGCCGGGGAGGCGCTGACGAGGGGCGGCTCGCGATGGGCAGAAGTGCCTGGGGAGAGGTCCCCGGCGGGCGGCGACGGAGGCGTCGGGACGCGTCAGACTGCCCCGGTCAACCCGGGGTCGTGCGGTCCGCGGGAGGCCGTGCGGCGAGGCGAGCGGAGGCGAGGGACTGAGCCGGGCCGGTCTCGCCTGGGCGACGGGTGGAGAGACAGCAAGAGCGGCTGCTCCTGTCGATCTCTCGACGGGTGCAGCCGCTCTCACGGTGGCGGTAGCGGTGAGATTCGAACTCACGGTGGACTTTCACCCACACACGCTTTCGAGGCGTGCTCCTTAGGCCGCTCGGACACGCTACCTCGCGCTGAACAGTACCTGGTGGAGCGCCGATCGGTAAAATCGCCTCTGCTCGCGGGCCTGCTGAGCCCTCAGCGGGATGCCACCTGCCCGCTGAGCCCCTTCTCCCCGGCGGCGATGTGCCGGGTGATCCACGGCGTGAAGAAGAAGAACACGGCAGTCAGCCCGAGCGTGACACCGCCGATCATCCCGAAGTACGGCACGAAGTTCTCGGTGAGGTCCGAGGTCGCCGACACGATCTGCGCCGTGATCGCCTGACCAGCGGCAGGTGCGAGGAACCACAGAGCCATCGACTGCGACCTGAAGGCCACGGGTGCGAGCATCGTGGTCGCCGCGAGACCGACCGGCGAGAGGCACAGCTCGCCGAGAGTCTGGAGCGCATAGGTGCCGATGAGCACCCACGAGCTGACCAGGCCGTCGCCCGCGAGCGCGGTCATCCCCGCGAGGAACAGGAAGGACAGCGACGCGAGTGCCAGCCCGATGCCGAACTTCACGGCGGTGCTGGGCCCGCGGCGTCCCAGGCGCATCCACAGCAGCGCGAAGACGGGCGCGAGCAGGATGATGAGGGCGGGGTTGACCGACTGGAAGAACTCCGGCTGGATGGTCAGCCCGAGGACGTCGAGCCGCGTCCTGCTCTCGGCATAGGCGGACATCGACGAGGCAGCCTGCTCGAAGATCATCCAGAACAGCATCGCGGCGACGAACAGCGGGATGTAGGCACGGACCCGTGAGCGCTCGGGCGCGGTGACCTTGGGCGAGCGCAGCATCACGACGAAGTAGATGATCGGCGCCGCGAAGGCGAGATAGCTGATCATGTTGACGATGCCTGAGGTGCCGAAGGACAGCTCCCCGGTCGACAGGCTCGTCGCCGCAAGGGCACCGAGGGCTGCGAGCGCGAGCAGGAGGACCAGGCCGAGGCCGCCACGCACGAGCATCGGGCGGTCGGCAGCCGTGAGCGGGTTGGCGACGTGGTCCCCGGCACCCCCCAGCTGCGCACGACCGAGCACGAAGGCGACGAGCGCGAGGCCCATGCCGACCGCTGCGACGGCGAACCCCGCGTGGTACCCGCCGATGCTCCGCGCCAGTCCGACGAGGAACGGCGCCGTGAAGGAGCCGATGTTGATGCCCATGTAGAAGATCGAGAACCCGGAGTCGCGGCGTTCGTCGTCACGCCCGTAGAGCTCGCCGACCATGCTGGACACGTTGGGCTTGAGCAGCCCGGTCCCGATGGCGACGCAGACGATCCCCGCGAAGGAGACGCCCGCACCGCCGGGCACGGCGAGCAGCACGTGCCCTGCGGCGATGACCATGCCTCCGTAGAGCGTCGCCCGGCGTGAGCCGATGACCCTGTCGGCGAGCCACCCGCCGACGACCGACAGGAGGTAGACGGAGGCCCCGTAGATCGAGGTGACGGCGAGCCCTGTGTCGGAGTCGAGCCCGAGGCCACCGTCCGCGAGGGTGTCCGTCAGGTAGTACAGCAGGATGGCGCGCATGCCGTAGTAGCTGAAGCGCTCCCACAGCTCTGTGCCGAACAGGGTCATCAGGCCGATGGGGTGGCCGAAGAACCTCCGGTCGACGGGGCTGGCGTCTGGGGTGTCTGCAGGCGCCCGGGCGCCGTCGTTCTGGGGCATGGCTCTCAACCTACGCTTTTGGTGCAGGACCACCCGGTGACCATGGTCCTGCGGCTCGGCCGCAGACCGTGCAGGTCGTCCCGGTGCGGCCCCTCTCGTCACTGTCCGCCCCCTTGACGGCCCGTGCCACCGCAGATAGTTTCTACATCGTTGTACTACGACGATGTAGGCCACGGCGGTCGACGACGACCGCACGACAGATCGGACCTTCGCGTGCACCACAGACTCCGGCGGTCGACCGCCACCCTGATCACCGCAGCCGCCCTGGCCCTCGGGCCCGTCGCGCTCGCCGCGCCGGGCTGGGCGGCCGGACCTACGGCCGCTCCCGCCGCCCAGCCCGTGGCCGCCGTCGCCGCCGAGCCTGCGGACGACCCCCTGGGAGGCAAGACTCTCGTCGGCGAGACCTCGCCGATCCACGACCCCGCCCTGGTCGTGGACGACGACGGCACCTGGTACGCCTTCTCGACAGGACGGGTCGGCCGGGAGAACGGCGGGACCATCCAGATCGCCACCTCCCACGACGACGGCACCACCTGGGAGTACGCCGGGACGGTCTGGGACGAGATCCCTGCGTGGATCGACGAGCACTTCGCCGACGGGGCGCTGCCCGACAACCTCTGGGCCCCCGAGGTGTACGAGCACGACGGCACGTACTACCTCTACTACTCGGCGTCACGCTTCGGGACCGACGACTCGCTCACCGCGCTCGCGACCAACGTGACGCTCGACCCGGCCGACCCCGACTACGAGTGGGTCGACCAGGGTCTCGTGGTCGAGTCCCCGGTCTCCGGGCTCCCGGGCGACGTGAGGTTCAACGCGATCGACGCGGGGATCGTCGAGGACGAGGCAGGGAACCCCTTCATGGCGATCGGGTCGTTCTGGTACGGGATCTTCCTCGTGCCGCTCGAGTGGCCGAGCGGCAAGCCCGTCGACGGCTGGCAGGCGCAGACCGTCAACATCGCCGACAGGTTCATGCCGGGCAACCCGGTCGAGGCGCCGTACATCACGCACCGCGACGGCTACTACTACCTCTTCGTGTCCTTCGGTGCGTGCTGCCAGGGAGCCGACTCGACCTACGAGGTCGCCGTCGGACGCTCCGAGTCCGTCACCGGGCCCTACCTGGACCGCGAGGGCAAGGACATGTACGGAGGCGGCGGCACCATCCTGCTCGAGGAGCACGGCGCCGTCGTCGGGCCCGGCGGGCAGTCGGTCTTCGGCGACTACCTGGCCTTCCACTACTACGACGCCTCGAACGAGGAGATCCCGTACTTCCCCACGCTCGGCATCCAGCGGCTCGACTGGGTCGACGGCTGGCCCGTCGCCGACCAGCGCGTCGAGCTGCCGACTGTCGTCACCGGGCCCGACGACGTGACCGTCGCACCTGGGTCGACCGCGACCTTCACGACCACCACGGCGGGGATCCCGTCCCCGGTCGCCGAGTGGGAGACGTCGACCGACGGAGGATCCACGTGGACCGCGGTCGACGAGCAGCCGCGGACGGTGCCTGCGGGGGCAGCGCCTGTCGCTGCGGGCGGTGGGACCTCAGACGGGGACCCGGCGCTCGCCGCGGCTGCCGACGGTGTCGCGACCTCGACCCTCGAGCTCCCCGTCGCCAGCGCCGAGCAGGACGGGACGCTCGTGCGGGCCCGGGTGACCAACGCGCACGGGACCGCAGCCACCGCGACAGCGACCCTCGCCGTCGCTGCACCGCAGCCGCCTGTCATGCCTGGCGAGCCTGCGCCTGAGGTGCCCGGGCCGACGGACAGCCCGGTTCCTGGACCTGGCGACGGAGCAGCCGTCCCGCCCGCACCGGCGACAGGTGAGGGCGCGGCCTCCGGGCAGGCGGGCACAGGCCAGGCCGGCGTGCGCCAGCAGGCCGGGTCGACGCGGACCGGCGCCCTCGCCGAGACGGGCACCTCGCCGGCGCAGGCCGTGGCAGGAGCCCTCGGCCTCGGGCTGCTGGGCGCTGCCGCCGTGGTCCTCGCGCGCCGACGGGACCGGGCCTGACCCCTCGGTGCCCGGGACGGCGACCGCACTGCGCCGACGTCCTCCGCGGAGCCGACGTCCTCCGCGGAGCTGACGTCCTCCGCGGGGCTGACGTCCTCCGAGCGCGCCGGTGTCCTCCGAGGGCGCAGGTGTTCTCGGAGGGCCGAAGGATCTCGGAGGCCGCACGGCCCGTGCGGTCGTAGCCTGGAGAGGTGGACCATGCACAGCCCGAGACACCCTCATCCCCCTCCCTCGCAGACCAGCCGCTCGCCTCGAGCGCCGTCGACGCCGCCGAGCTCCCGCAGGACGCGACGCCAGCCGCCGCCGGAGGTGGTCGTGGCCCGCGCTCGGCTCCGAGCGAGGTGCCCGAGCAGCGACAGTCCCGACCGTCGCCGCGCCGCGACCACCCGGACCCGTCGGAGCAGGACCTCGCCGCGCTCGTCGACCTCGTCCGTGGCCGGCGGGTCGCCGTGCTGACAGGCGCCGGTGTCTCGACCGACTCCGGCATCCCCGACTACCGCGGCCCGGACTCGCCCCCGCGCAACCCGATGACGTACCAGCAGTTCATCGGTGACGAGGCGTTCCGTCGCCACTACTGGGCCCGCAACCACGTCGGGTGGCGGCACGTCGAGCGCACCAGCCCCAACGCCGGGCACCGGGCGCTCACCCGTCTCGAGCAGGCGGGCCTGCTCACCGGGATCATCACGCAGAACGTGGACACCCTGCACGTCGTCGCCGGCTCGACGACGGTCGTCGACCTGCACGGCAGCTTCGACAGGGTGGTCTGCCTCGACTGCGGGCACGTCGTGTCCCGCGAGTCTCTCGCGGAGCGCCTCGAGGCGGCGAACCCCGGCTTCGTCGAGTCGATCGGCGACGTCGCGGACATCGAGATCGCACCCGACGCCGACGCCGTGATCGAGACCACGGCCCACTTCCGCCCCGTCGCCTGCGAGGTCTGCGGCGGCACCCTCAAGCCCGACATCGTGTACTTCGGCGAGATGGTGCCCAAGGCGCGGGTCGCACGAGCCTTCGAGATCGTCGACGAGGCCGACGTGCTGCTGGTCGCGGGCTCGTCGTTGACGGTCCACTCGGGCCTGAGGTTCGTCAAGCACGCGGCGAAGGCAGGTACGCCCGTGGTGATCGTCAACCGCGGCGAGACGCGCGGTGACCCGCTCGCGACGCTCACCATCGACGCGGGCGCGACCCAGACCCTCGAGGCGCTCGCCGAGGCGCTGCTCGACTAGGCCCCGTCTCGCGATCCACGGCCAAGGCCGCTCGACCTACCCTGCTCGACCAGCACTTCCCGGCTGGTCTCCGCCGACGTCCCAGGCGTCGTCGCGCCGGTGCCCTGCGAAGAAGTCGAGCAGCAGCGCTGCGCACTCCTCCTCGCGGACACCGCCGAGCACCTCGACCCTGTGCGTGCTGCGACGGTCGCGGACCAGGTCCCACACCGAACCCGTGGCGCCGGCCTTCTCGTCCCACGCCCCGAGCACGAGCCTGGGCACGCGGGCCAGCATGGTCGCCCCTGCGCACATAGCGCAGGGCTCGAGCGTCACGACGAGGGTGCAACCGGCGAGCCGCCACTCGCCGAGGGTCTGCGCCGCGTCACGCAGCGCGAGCACCTCGGCGTGAGCGGTCGGGTCACCTGTCGCCTCGCGGGCGTTGTGCCCGCGGCCCACGACCTGCCCGTCCGGCCCGACGACCACGGCTCCGACGGGGACGTCCCCCGTGCGCAGGGCCAGGCGGGCCTCGTCGATCGCCAGGCCCATCAGCCGGTCCAGCTCAGGGCGTGGCACCGAGCGAGACGGCGTGCGGGAGGTCATGGCGGCGAGCCTACCGGGGCTCGGCCCGGGCACCACGAGCGCGACGGGCCGTCGCCGAGCGGCTCCGGGTCCGAGGTCGCACGCAGCCGGTCGGGCGACGCTGTAGGTTGTCACCATGCGCTTGCACGTCGCCGACCACCCTCTCGTGGCCCACAAACTCACCGTCCTCCGTAACAAGGAGACGGCGTCCCCGACGTTCCGCCTCCTCGTCGACGAGCTCGTCACCCTGCTGGCCTACGAGGCCACCCGCGAGGTCGCCACCGAGCCCCACACGATCAGCACCCCCGTCGCAGAGACCGTCGGCACGAGGATCGCGGACCCGCGTCCCCTCGTCGTCCCGATCCTGCGCGCCGGGCTGGGCATGCTCGACGGCATGACCCGCCTGCTCCCGACAGCCGAGGTCGGGTTCCTGGGGATGCAGCGCAACGAGGAGACCCTCGAGGCCGTCACCTACGCGAACCGCCTCCCGGACGACCTCACCGGCCGTCAGTGCTTCCTCCTCGACCCGATGCTCGCGACCGGCGGCACGCTCGTCGCCGCGATCGACTTCCTCTTCGACCGCGGGGCGCGCGACGTCACGGCCGTGTGCCTGCTGGCCGCACCCGAGGGCCTCGAGATCCTCGAGAAGGCCGTCGGAGACCGCGGAGACGTCAAGGTGGTCGTCGCAGCCGTCGACGAGCGTCTCGACGAGAACGCCTACATCATCCCGGGCCTCGGCGACGCGGGCGACCGCCTGTACGGCGTGGTCGACTGACCGTCCCGGTCCCAGCACACGACGACGGGCCGCACCCCATGGGGTGCGGCCCGTCGCTGTCTTTCCCCGGCTTGGAGCAGCCTCCTGACTCCCGCCGGTCGCCTCGCGGTACCGTCCCACCGTTGTCTGGTGATCCGGTGGTCTGCTACTCACTGCGCTGTCAGGAGTCGGGAGTCGGGAGCCGGGAGCCGGGAGCCGGGAGTCGGGAGCCGGGAGTCCCACCCTCCGACTGCCGCTCGGTCCGACAGGTGAGACTTCTAGGGATGGGCCTGGTCGATCGCCGTGCGGTCTGAGACTCTGCGCGGGTGACCAGCCCACGCCCGACAGTCGACCCCACCTCGCAGGTGCTGGTCGTCGTCCCCGCGTGCGGCCGTGCGTGCTGTCGGTCCTGACCTCTCCCCGAGCCCAGGACCGATCCTTCCTGCCACAGGTGCAGGACCCGCACACCCGGAGACAGCCATGACGGCGACCGCAGACCTCGCAGCACCCTCAGTCACACGTACCCCCACATCGACGTCCACCGCGCAGGACATCACTCGAGGCGACGCCGGGGCACCACGACCGCAGCAGGGCTTCGTCCTGTGGGTCGGGGTCGCCCCGGACGGGCGCGACCAGCGCACGGCAGAGATCGTCGAGCTGGCCGAGGCACTCGGCGAGCTCGCCCGCGAGCTGTTGCCCACGGCCGAGACCTTCACGGCACTCTCGCTCGGTCAGACGTCCGGAGGGAGGGGCGGCGGGCGGACAGGAGAGCTCGGTGCGCTCCGCGACAGGCTCGCCCACCTCCAGCTCGTCGAGCGCACACCTGCGGTGCAGGACAGGGCGCCGGCGTCCGCAGCCGGGTCCGACGCGGTGCAGCCTGCCGCAGCGGGGTACGACGCGGTGCAGCCTGCCGTCACGGCACCGCGGCTGTCGATCGACCTGCCCTCGCGTCGGGTCTCGGTGCACGGGGTCGAGCAGCGGCTGACCTACAAGGAGTTCGAGCTGCTCGCCTATCTGGTCACCTCCGCGGGACGCGTGGTGCCGCGCAGCGAGCTGTTCGCCTCGGTCTGGCAGTCCCGCGCGACCGAGCCGGGGTCACGCACGATCGACGTCCACGTCCGGCGGCTGCGCGACAAGCTCGGCCTGCAGGTCGAGATCCTCACCGTCCGCGGGGCGGGGTACAGGTTCGAGCCGTCCCCGGACGTCTCGGTCGTCCAGGTCCGCCAGGCGGGGTGAGGCTGTCCCCAGAGGTATAGCCGCACTCAGGTCACCCCTAGGCCGTCCATCCCTCGCGACCGGCTCCCAGACGCAGACAGCCGGCCCACCAGAGGTGGACCGACTGTCGGTGCTGTGTCGCTGCGCGCGGGTGGGGGCCGACGCGTCCGAGCCCGGCGAGAGGTTCAGGACGCTGGCGCGCTGCGGGTCCCAGCAGGTGCGCTCGTCGTGAGACTGCGCAGGTTCGAGGACCTCGGTGAGGTCAGCGTGCTGCGTAGGTGAGGCAGTCGGCGAGGTCGTCCGTCGAGGCGCCCGCACCGATGCGGATCGAGGAGGCCGAGCACTCGAGCGCGACGTTGTGCACGCACTCGGAGCGCTGGCAGGCACCGACCTGGCCGACGACCTTGTCGAGGCCGCCCTTGGCGCTCAGCGGGATGAAGGTGACGCACTCGGCGGCACCGGCGTGGCCGGCGACGGTCACGGCACCGGCGTGGCAGCCGTCGTGGTTGTATCCGCACGACGCGACGGAACACTCGCTGACGTGGGGCAGATCGAGAAGTGCACTCATGATTCCTCCAGCTGTGATGACGATGCTCTCGGTGGCACGCGGGGGTTCTGACGTGCTTTCTCGACCACCGTAGACCGCTCGAGAAATGCTGTATAGCAAGCAAGGACTTACTTACCCGGCGCCATTTCTCATGCGAATAGCGCACATTGTTGTTGCTTAAACGGCCTGACCTGGTGGTTGACCGGGGCGGCCCAGGCGGTGTCCGGACGACGTCCGCGCACGAGATCTGCGCACCTCCCCCGCACAGCCCAGACCCCCTCGCGACCTGCACCGGGACCTGCACCGGGACCTCGCACCTACGATGGAGGCATGGCATCTCCCCGACCTCCACGCCCCTCGTCCGGTGGTGTCGTCGGGATCCTCCGGAGCCGACGGGCACGAGTCTGCCTCGGCGTCGTCGCCGGTCTGGCGGTCCTCGCCCTGGCCGGGCCCGTGGTGTTCGTGCAGGCCCGAGCCGCTGACCACATGTACTCGGCCGACGACGTCCCCGCGACGCCCGTGGCCCTCGTCTTCGGGGCCCGGGTGTACGAGGACGGCACCCCGTCGCAGTTCTTGCGGGCGCGTCTCGACCTCGCCGCGGAGCTCTACGCAGCAGGCTCGGTCGAGGTCCTCCTCGTCACCGGGGACGGACGCCCCGACCACCACGACGAACCTGCGGCGATGAGCAGGTATCTCGTCGAGCAGGGTGTCCCCGAGACGGCGATCGTCCAGGACCCCGCGGGATTCGACACCTACGACTCGTGCGTGCGCGCCGACGAGGTCTACGGGGTGCGTGAGCTCACCGTCGTCACGCAGAGCTTCCACCTCGCCCGCGCGGTGACGACCTGCCGCTCCGTGGGGATCGAGGCTGTCGGGGTCGGTGACACCACGGTCAAGTCACGACGGACGACCTGGGCCAAGACCACCGTGCGCGACCAGCTCGCTGCCATGAAAACCGTCGTCGACCTGGTCACCGACCGTCAGCCGCTCCTCGGCCCACCCGACGACGCCGTCCAGGAGGCACTGGCCGACAGCCCTACGCCCTGACCTCAGCCAGCCGGCGGTGGGCGACCGTCGAGATCGTGACTTCGGAACGAGATCGTGCCGGAGAAGGATCGATCTCGCTCGGAAGTCACGATCTCGTCTAGTTCGCAGCGTCAGCGCTGGGGGCGCCAGAGGACGAGGGCAGCGCGGTCGTCGGCATCGACGACGGTCTCGGTGCCGCGTCGCCAGCCGACCCTGCGCAACCGGCGTCCGCCGCGGACGGCGACGACGTCACCTGAGGACGCAGCCGTGAAGATGCGCGAGCCCGGGTCTGCGGCGGCCGCCAGCAGCTCGACGCGGTGCTCGAGCTCGCGGACCTGCGTCTCGAGGTCGAGGATGCGCTTGATGCCGGCGAGGTTGATGCCCTCGTCCTGGCTGAGCCGCTGGACCTCGACGAGCTGGTGGATGTCGCGCCGGGAGTACCGACGACCGCGCCCGGGCGAGCGCCGGGGCGAGACGATGCCGAGCCTGTCGTACTGCCGCAGGGTCTGCGGGTGCATGCCGGCGAGCTCGGCGGCCCGGGAGATGACGAAGAGAGGCTCGTCGTCCCGGGGCGCCGGGTCGCTCGTCCCACGGTGCGCCATGGTCTACTCCTTCGCTCGGGCCAGGAGGTCTTCCCGGACGTTCTCACCGCCCGTGGCGGCGGCGAAGGCCTCGACCGCCTCGCGGGCTGCCTTGGAGAGCTTCTGCGGGACCGCGACCTGGACGGTGACCAGCAGGTCACCGGTCTGCTTCGCGGTCTTGACGCCACGGCCCTTGACGCGCAGCACGCGCCCGGACGGGGTGCCCTCGGCCACCTTGACCTTGACTGTCGAGCCGTCGAGGGTCGGGACCTCGAGCTGGGTACCGAGCGCGGCCTCGGGGAAGGTGATCGGCACGGTGATCCGCAGGTTGTGCCCGTCGATGCTGAACACCGGGTGCGGGGTCACCGTCACGGCGACCACGAGGTCGCCGGCGGGTCCTCCGCCGGTGCCCGGACGGCCCTTGCCGCGCAGGCGGATCTTCTGGCCGTCGCGCACCCCGGCCGGGATGCGCGCGGTCATCTGGCGCCCGTCGACCGAGAGCGTCACCGTGCAGCCCTCGACGGCCTCGCGGAAGGGCAGGGTCGCAGCCGTCGTGAGGTCCTGACCGGCCTGGGCTCGCGTCTGGGGGCGGAACCCGCCCTGTGCGCCACCGCCGCCGAACATCGAGCTGAGGATGTCGTCGAAGCCGTCGGGCATGCCGCCACCGCCGGTCGAGTACTGCTGGCGACCGCCGCCACCTCCGCCGAACATGCCGCCGAAGACGTCCTCGAAGCCTGCCGAGCCACGGCCGCCCGAGCCTGCGGAGAACCTGGCTCCGCCGCCGGCCATGGCGCGCACGGCGTCGTACTGCTGACGCTGCTCGGGGTCGGAGAGGACGGAGTACGCCTCGCCGATCTCCTTGAACTTCGTCTCGGCCTTCGGGTCGCCGGAGTTCTGGTCCGGGTGGTGCTGGCGCGCCAGCTTGCGGTACGCCTTCTTGATGGACGCGTCGTCGGCGTCCTTCGAGACGCCGAGCGCGGCGTAGAAGTCTTTCTCGATCCAGTCCTGACCGGTCAAGGCGTCTCCTCTCCTCGTGACGTGAGCGACGCCTGTGTGCTCACTCGTGAATGCTGTCTGAAAGATGTGGGCCGGCGTGGGCCGGCAGGCCGTGTCCGCGGTCGGCGGGCCACGGCCGGAACCCGGGTCTGGTCGCTGTGGCGACCAGACCCGGGATCAGCGGTGTGTCAGGCCTCGGGGCCGACGACGGCCACGCGTGCGGCTCGCACGACGCGGTCGCCGATGCGGTACCCGACCTCGACGACGTGCTGGACCGTGGTGGTCTGCGCGTCGGGCGAGGTCTGGTGCATGAGCGCCTCGTGGACGGCGGGGTCGAACTCCTCCCCCACCTCCCCGTACTGCTCGACACCGAAGCGGGTGAGCGTCGCGACGAGCTTGTCCGCGATCGACTCGAAGGGACCTGTGAGGTCTCCCGCCTGGCGGGCCCGCGAGACGTCGTCGAGGACGGGGAGCAGCCCGACGAGCAGCTCCTCGATGCCCCGTGCACGTGCCGCCTCCTGCTCGCGCTTCGCGCGCTTGGAGAAGTTCACGTACTCCGCGTTGAGCCGCTGGAGGTCCGAGAGGCGGTCGGCCGACTCGGCCTGCGCCTTCTCGAGCTCCGTGAGCTCGGCCGCGGGTGCGGGTGCTGCGTCGACGTCGAAGGCCTCGGCGGAGGGCTCGAAGTCGAGACCTTCCAGGGGGTCGTTGCCTTCGGGCGTGTTCTCGGCGCCCGTGCCCTCGTGGCTGGTCACTTCTTGTCGTCCTCGTCGTCGACGATCTCGGCGTCCACGACGTCCTCGTCAGAGGAGGTCGACGACGCGTCGGCGTCGGCCGGTGCGCCCTCGCCGGGCTCGGCCTGCTGGGCGTAGAGCGCCTCGCCGATCTTCTGGGCCACGGTGTTGAGGTTCTCCTGCTTGGCCTTGATCTCGGCGATGTCGGTGCCCTCGAGCGCCGTCTTCACCTCGTCGACAGCAGTCTGGACCTCGGTGCGGACCTCTTCGGGGAGCTTGTCCTCGTTCTCCTTGAGGAGCTTCTCCGTCGAGTACGCGAAGGACTCGGCCTGGTTGCGGGTCTCGGCCTCCTCGCGGCGCGCCTTGTCCTCGGCTGCGTGCTCCTCGGCCTCGCGCACCATGCGGTCGATGTCTTCCTTCGGCAGCGCGGAGCCACCGGTGATCGTCATCGACTGCTCCTTGTTCGTGCCGCGGTCCTTGGCGGACACGTGGACGATGCCGTTGGCGTCGATGTCGAAGGCGACCTCGACCTGCGGCACGCCGCGCGGCGCGGGAGCGATGCCCGTGAGCTCGAAGGTGCCCAGCGGCTTGTTGTCGCGGGCGAACTCGCGCTCACCCTGGAACACCTGGATGAGGACGGAGGGCTGGTTGTCCTCGGCGGTCGAGAAGATCTCGGAGCGCTTGGTCGGGATGGCCGTGTTGCGCTCGATGAGCTTGGTCATCACGCCGCCCTTGGTCTCGATGCCGAGAGACAGCGGGGTCACGTCGATGAGCAGGATGTCCTTGCGCTCACCCTTGATGACACCGGCCTGGAGGGCAGCACCGACGGCGACGACCTCGTCCGGGTTGACGCCCTTGTTGGGCTCCTTGCCACCGGTGAGCTCCTTGACGACGTCCGTCACCGCGGGCATGCGGGTCGAGCCACCGACGAGGACGATGTGGTCGATGTCGCTGATGGAGACGCCTGCGTCGCGGATGACGGCGTGGAACGGTGCCTTCGTCCGGTCGAGGAGGTCCTGGGTCATCTGCTGGAACTGCGCACGCGTGAGCTTGGAGTCCAGGTGGATGGGGCCGTTCTCGCTCATCGAGAGGTACTGCATCGAGATGTTGGTGCTGGTGGCCGAGGAGAGCTCCTTCTTGGCCTGCTCAGCAGCCTCGCGCAGACGCTGGAGCGCGATCTTGTCCTTGGACAGGTCGACACCCGAGGAGTTCTTGACCTCCTTGATGAGGTGCTCGACGATCCGGCTGTCCCAGTCGTCACCACCGAGGCGGTTGTCACCGGAGGTCGCGCGGACCTGGATGGTCGAGAACTCGTCCTCGTCCTTGCCCACCTCGAGGAGGGAGACGTCGAAGGTTCCACCACCGAGGTCGAAGACGAGGATGAGCTCGTCCTCCTTGCCCTTCTCGAGACCGTAGGCGAGAGCAGCGGCGGTGGGCTCGTTGACGATGCGCAGGACGTTGAGGCCTGCGATCTGGCCGGCGTCCTTGGTCGCCTGGCGCTCGGCGTCGTTGAAGTACGCGGGGACGGTGATGACGGCGTCGGTCACCGGCTCGCCCAGGTACTCCTCGGCGTCACGCTTCAGCTTGCCCAGGATGCGCGCGGAGAGCTCCTGCGCGGAGTACTTCTTGTCGTCGATCTCGACCGACCAGTCGGTGCCCATGTGGCGCTTGACCGACGCGATGGTGCGGTCGACGTTGGTGACGGCCTGACGCTTGGCGATCTCGCCGACGAGGACCTCGCCGGTCTTGGAGAACGCGACGACGGAGGGGGTGGTGCGAGCGCCCTCGGCGTTCGCGATGACGGTGGGCTCGCCACCTTCGAGGACGGAGACGACGGAGTTGGTGGTACCGAGGTCGATGCCGACTGCACGTGCCATGGGTGATGCCTTCCTTCCGAGCGGCGGCCGGGTCGCGGTGCTGGTGCACCTGCGTCGCCCGTCCGACGAGCTGATTGAGTCTGTTCCACTCAAGTCTGCACCCGGCTCGATCGGAGAGCAAGCCGTCGGGGTCAAACTTGAGTCTGCTTGGCTCAACCTTGGATCGCTCGATCGTATTCCCGCCCGCGCTGGCGCGGCTACGACGCTGCGCGCGCAGTGGTCGCCCGGCTGGGCGCGGCGGGTTCACCGCCGCGCCCAGCCCGCCCGACCCGCTCGTCGCGGCCCGGGAACGGTCAGGACGTCAGGCCTCGCTCAGGCCAGGTCGACCCGGTCCGCCTGCGGCCCGCGGTCGCTCTGCCGAACCTGGAAGCGGACCCGGTCGCCCTCGTACAGCTCCTGCCCGTCCCGCACGACCGAGACGTGCACGAAGAGGTCGGGGCCGCCGGAGTCTGGCGTGATGAAGCCGAACCCGCGGTCCGCGTCATAGCGCGCCACGACACCCTCGCCGCCGCGCGCCGGGGTGCGAGACGCCTCCGGACGCCGTGACGAGTCGCGGCCCGGGGCGCTGCGCGCACCTCGGCCCGTCCCGCCCACGACCCGGACGTCCTGGGCCTGCGGACCCCGGTCGCCGGGGACGACGCTGAAGCTCACGCGCTCGCCCTCGACCAGCTCGGTGGCACCTCCGGTGAGGGACCGGGCGTGGACGAAGGCGTCCGGCTCGCCGGAGTCGGGGGTGACGAAGCCGAAGCCCTTGCCCGCGTCGTACCAGCTGACTGTGCCGTCGGCGCCGTCAGCGCCGCTGGGGCCCGCAGCCTGCACGCTGGCGGCCTGGGCGCCGAGCGGCAGGAGGTGGTCCGCCTGCGGCCCCTTCTCGCCCTCGACGACAAGGAACGCGACCCGCTGCCCCTCGGCGATCACACCCCCGCCGACGATGGCGGAGCTGTGCGCGAAGATCTCGGCGCCTCCGCCGTCGGGCGTGACGAAACCGTAGCCCTTGGCCGGCTCGTACCAGGTGACGGTGCCGAGCTGGCCCAGGGCCGCGTCGACGGCGACGTCACCGGTGATCTTGACGCTACGGGCCTGCGGGCCACGGTCGCCTTCGCCGATCTCGAACTCGACGGACTGCCCCTCGCGGAGCGACTGCGTCCCGTCGTCGTTGCCGACGATCTCAGACGCGTGCACGAACAGGTCCTCGGCGTCGTCGAGGGCTAGGAAGCCGAACCCTCGCTCGGCGTCGAACCAGCGGACGGTTCCCTGGGGCATGACGGACTCCTCATGTTGACGATGGTTGCTGCTCCCAGTCTCCCTGATGGCGGTCCGGTCCCGGAGCACCACCGCAAGCCGGACATGTATACGCTTACATCAGACCTCCGCGCCGTCTCCGCTCCCACTGCGGCCCCGGCGACCCCTCGGACCGAAGGACCTGACGTGCCCACTCCCCTGACCACCCTGACCGCCCCCGACGGGACAGTCTTCCGCGACCTCGACAAGGACGGCGTCATGGCGCCCTTCGAGGACCCGCGCGAGCCCGTCGAGGCCCGGGTCGACGACCTCCTCGGTCGCATGACGCTCGAGGAGAAGGCCGGTCTGATGTTCCAGACGGTCATCGAGACCAGCCCGGACGGCTCCCTCGTCGAGCAGACCGGTGCGATCAGCAAGTCCCCGACGACCGTCGTGGTCCAGGAGAAGCTGCTCAACCACTTCAACGTGCACGTGCTGCCCGAGGGGCGCCTCGCGGCCCGCTGGCACAACAACCTGCAGGCCCTCGCCGAGCAGACACGCCTCGGCATCCCAGTGACGGTCTCGACCGACCCGCGGCACGCCTTCCACGAGAACACCGGGGCGTCCTTCGCAGCCGGGTTCTTCTCGCAGTGGCCCGACTCCCTCGGCCTCGCGGCGATCGGCGACGCCGAGCTCGTCCGCGAGTTCGCCGACGCCGCCCGCCAGGAGTACCTGTCCGTGGGTATCCGCGCTGCGCTGCACCCCTGCGTCGACCTCGCGACGGAGCCTCGCTGGGCCCGCCAGCTCAACACCTTCGGTGAGACATCCCAGCTCGTCAGCGACTTCACGGCCGCGTATCTCGACGGGTTCCAGGGACCCGGCGGAGAGCTGACCGCCGAGTCGGTCGCCTGCACCACCAAGCACTTCCCGGGCGGCGGACCGCAGAAGGACGGCGAGGACGCTCACTTCCCCTACGGCCGCGAGCAGGTCTACACGGGCGGGACCTTCGAGGAGCACCTCGCCCCCTTCAAGGTCGCCCTCGAGCACAAGACCTCGGCGATGATGCCGTACTACGGCATGCCGGTGGACCTCGTGGTCGACGGCGAGAAGATCGAAGAGGTCGGCTTCGGCTACAACAAGCAGATCGTCACCGGCCTGCTCCGCGAGAAGATGGGCTTCGACGGGGTGGTCGTCACCGACTGGGAGCTCGTCAACGACAACAAGGTCGCGACGGGGCAGGTCCTGCCCGCCCGCGCGTGGGGTGTCGAGCACCTCGACGCACCGGGGCGCATGGAGAAGATCATCCACGCGGGCTGCGACCAGTTCGGCGGCGAAGAGTGCCCCGACCTGCTGGTCCAGCTGGTCCGCGAGGGACGCGTCACCGAAGACCGCATCGACGCGTCCGTGCGCCGTCTGCTCCGCGTGAAGTTCGAGCTCGGGCTCTTCGACGACCCCTACGTCGACGAAGATGCCGCTGAGGCGATCGTCGGCCGCGCCGACCTCGTCGCCGCCGGCCTGTCCGCACAGAGCCGCTCGGTCACCGTCCTCAAGAACGGTGACGTCGACGGCCGTCCGGTCCTGCCGCTCGGCGGTGACCGGCGCGTCTACGTCATGGGCATGTCCGCCGAGGAGGCCGCCCGCCTCGGGACCGTCGTGACCGACCCGGCCGAGGCCGACGTCGCCGTCGTGCGCGTCAACGCCCCGTGGGAGCACCGCGACTCGATGTTCCTCGAGGCGTACTTCCACCAGGGGTCGCTCGACTTCTCCGCCGAGACCGTCGCTGAGATCACGGCGCTCGCCGCACAGGTGCCCGTCGTCCTCGACGTCATGCTCGACCGCCCGGCGATCCTCACGCCGCTCGTCGACGTCGCGACGGCGATCGTCGGGACCTACGGCACGTCGGACCCCGCGCTGGTGGCCGCGCTCACCGGTGAGGTCGCGCCCGAAGGACGCCTGCCGTTCCAGCTGCCCCGCTCGATGGAGGCCGTCGCGGCGTCGCGCCCGGATGTCGCGTCCGACACTGCGGACGCCGTGTTCGAGGCAGGGCACGGGCTGCGGATCTGACTCCCATCGGGGCCGGTCGACTGCCGACCGGCCCCGAGCGGCGACCCGGACCACGGGCACGAGTCTCTTGGCTCGTGCCCGGAGGTGCCGGGTCGTCGTCCCGCTGCCGATCCGACAGATCGCGAGCTGAGTCCGCCCGGCCCGCACCGGGGTTCCACGCTCGGGACCGGTGGTCTCCACAGTCTGTCCGCACGTCGCTCGTATCATTCAGCCATGACCAGTCGTGACCTGCGCCGAGCCCTCTCCACAGCCGTCGTAGCGGTCCCCGTCATGACGATCGTCGGGTGGATCCTGGGACTACCCGCGTGGAGCCAGGCCGACCCGCCGCCGAACGCCCTCGTCGGCGCGGCGTGGGGTGCGGTGGTCGGCGTGGTCCTCAGTCTCGTGTCCGCACTCGTGGCCTCGGTCCGGGAGTCTCTCTGGGCCGCTCCTCCTGCCGGAGACGACAGTGCGGCGTACCGGACGGAGCAGCGGGCGGTGCGCGATGCGGTCGTGCGCACCTTCCCTACGGCTCTCACGGTGCTCGCCGTCGCCGCCGGGATCAGCGCTCTGTCCCCCGCTGTCGTCGGACGGCTCGCGCCGGCCGTCGGGGTCGTCGTCGTGATCGTGCTGTTCCGCGCGCGGGTGGCGACCAACCGCAAGGACCTGTCGCTCGACGAGTGACCTCGGGTCGGGCGAGAACAAGCACGGGCCTCATCCCGGTCCTGGACCGACCTGCCGCCCGCAGACGAGCCACGCCCTCCGCCGAACCAGCCAGCCGATCAGCGGTCTGACGACGATCCCCCGCAGCAGGAGCAGCCGCCATCGCCTGACCCGGTGACTGCCGAGCCCTCTCGGGACGAGTCGGCCGCCACGTCCTTGGCCAGCAGATCGGGCCGGTCTGTGAGCCCGCCGGGCTGGACGGCGAGCACTCGGGGACGGTCGGCGAGCCGGGTGTCTGCGCCTGCAGCCGGTTCCTCCCTCCCCTCATCCGGCACGGCGGTCTCGCACCCGTGCAGCGACGCCCCCGGAGCGCAGCACCCGTCACCACGCCAGGCCTGAACACCTTCCCGTACGGCGATGGCCGCGATGACCAGCGCCGCGATCGGGTCGGCCCACGACCAGCCGAGCAACGAGTTGAGCAGCAGCCCGACGAGCAGGACTGCCGAGAGATAGGTGCAGAGCAGAGTCTGCTGAGAGTCGGCGACAGCCGTCGCAGAGCCGAGCTCGCGACCTGTGCGGCGCTCGAACCACGAGAGGAAGGGCATGACGGCGAGGCTGACCGCCGCGAGGACGATGCCGACGGTCGAGTGGTCGGGGTCGCTGCCGCCGAGCAGGGTGCGCAGGGCGTCGACCGACACGAAGAGCGCAAGACCGAAGAACGACAGGGCCACCACCCGCAGCGCGACGCGCTCACGGGTCTCCGGGTCGGGGGCGCTGAACTGCCAGGCGACAGCAGCTGCGGAGAGCACCTCGACGATCGAGTCGAGGCCGAAGCCGACGAGGGCGGCCGAACCAGCGACGGTCCCTGCCGAGATCGCGACGACAGCCTCGATGACGTTGTAGGTGATGGTGACCGCGACGACCCAGCGGACGCGGCGCTCGAGGACGCTGCGTCGGGCAGCCGTCAGCGGAGCAGGCGCTGTGCGCACGTGGGTGCTCACGAGCAGGTGCACCCGTCGTCGGAGCAGCACGCCGGGTCGACGCGCAGCACCAGCTCGAGGAGGTCGCCGAGCGCGGGCCCGAGGTGCGCGTCGGTCAGGGTGTAGCGGGTACGGCGACCGTCGGGCTCACCCTGGACGAGGCCGCAGCCGCGCAGGCACGCCAGCTGGTTGGACATGACCTGCCGCGAGACGCCGAGGGCCTCGGCCATGTCCCCCGGGTACGCGGGGCCGTCACGCAGGACGAGCAGGATCCTGGCGCGCGTCTCGTCGGACAGCGCGTGCCCGAGACGCGCGAGCGCGGCGGTGTGGTTGAGGGTGACGGTCTCCATGCAGCGACTGTACAGGCGGTCGTGTATTCACGGAACCCTGTATCGCCGGACGGGGCTACGGACGGACGATCCTTCGAGGCCGCACCCCGGACAGAAGCCGGCTGCCTCGGCGCCAGGTCGCACCGCCTGCCCCAGGCCGCACCGTCCGCGCCCAGGTCGTACAGACACGCCAGATCGGAGGCTCGCGATGCTGCATCTCGCGTGTCTGTACGACCTCGCAGCTGGGCGTACGACCTCGCGGTTGGCTGGCCGACCTCGCGGTGAGGTGTGCGACCACCGGGTGGGCGTGCGACCTCGGGGTGACCGGGGTCAGGCTGGTCGGTTCACCCGGCCCGCCCGAAGCGCGATCCGGTCTGTCGCCACCAGGCACAGGGCGCCGAGCAGCACGCACGGCACCAGCACCCCGAGCGGCGCGACGAGGCCGAAGGGCACGGGGGCCAGCTCCTGCGCCGGGGTCGCGGCGGCACGGACGAGCATCGGGGCCGAGGTGTCGGAGCCGTAGGACACGACGAGCGGCCAGAGGTACTGCTGACCGTGGACCCACGCCACGACGAGACCACTGAGGCCGGCCAGACCGAGGACCGGGGCGACGGCAGACCGCACCGCGCCGTCCACCCCGGCGTCCCGGCTGCGCCGGAGGTCGGCGAAGACGAGCGTGAAGAGCACGAGGAGCGGGACGCTGACCCACAACGGCGAGACCAGTCCTCGCAGCGTCCCGAGCGTGCCCTCGTCAGCACCAGCCTCGAACAGGGCGGGCAGCAACGACGTCGTGCTGACGAGGACGAACGGCGAGAAGGCCAGCAGCAACCACTCGCTGCGGCGTCCGGCGGGCCGCAGGTACCCGATGCCGAAGCCGCCGACGACGGCGAGACCCACGACGATCAGACCGGTGAGCGCCGAGGACAACCACGTAGTGATCTGGAGCGTCGTCGAGTCGATCGACGGTGCGACCTCGGTCTCGAGGATCCCCTGCAGCCACGGCCACGCCACGACGACCGAGGCCACGGCGAGAGCAGAGACGAGGACGACCGAGAGCACCGAGGCGACAGACGTCCGCGACTCCGTGCCGCCCCCGGCGCCAGACGCACGGCTGGCGCCCGCCGCCGACTGCACCCCGGCCCCGGCCGAGACCGAGGGAGAGGTGGAGGCGGAGGTGGCTACCGCAGAGG
>NZ_JACBYE010000033.1 GCF_013415325.1 Sanguibacter inulinus
CCTGCAGGCTGGACGCCCCCGCCCGGCTGGAGCCCGGACCCCTCGTGGCCGTCGCCGCCCCCGGGCTGGCAGCTCTGGGTCGAGGACGGCGCCGACGGTGGCCCGGCCGGGGCCTCCGACGACGTGTCACGGTTCTCCAAGCCTGACGCCCAGTCCGCCCCGACGTCGGTCATGCCGACGTACCAGGCACCCGGAGCCCCCCAGCCGGGCGCTGTCCCGCCGAGCGGCTCTGTCCCCACAGCACCTCCAGCGCCGTGGTCGGCGCAGGGCTCGGCCCCGTCGTGGCAGCAGGGTCCGTCCGGGCCCGGCGGCCCCGGCGCCGGCGGTGCTGACGGCTCCGGACCGTCGCGCTCGGGCGGCAAGCAGTGGCTCATCCCCGTGATCATCGCGATCGTCGCGATCGGTGCCATCATCGCCGTCCTCTTCGCGACAGGCGTGCTCGGCGGGAGCGACGACCCGGAGCCCAAGCCGACCACCTCGTCCACGGCCGCAGAGACCGAGGACCCGACCGACGAGCCGACGACCGACGACGCGACGGACGAGCCGACCGACGAGCCGACGACCGACGACGCCACGGACGAGCCGACGGTCGAGCCGACCGATGAGGCGTCCGCCCCCGTGACCGGAGACGGTGGCTCGCGCACCTCTCCGCTCGCTCCCGGCGAGACTGCCCCGCTCGGGGAGTGGACGACCTCCTTCGCGGCGACGAACACCGATGCCTGGACCGAGATCTCTGCGTCGGGCGAGGTGTCGGACTACTACGCGCCGACCGACGGGAACAGCTTCCTCATGGCGCCCGTGACCGTCACCTTCCTGGGTGAGGGCAGCGAGCCGCTGTACATGCTGGAGTACGTCTTCGTCTCGGCCGACGGCGTCACCTACAAGGACAAGTGCGGCTACGCACCGCTCCCGAACGAGCTCGACACCGGCCAGGAGCTCTACACCGACGCGTCGGTGACGGGCAACGTCTGCATCACCGTCCCGACCGACAAGATCGACGGCGGTGTCTGGCGCATGAGCGGCTGGGACCGTGTCAACAAGGACACCGAGGCGTACTTCGGCCTCAAGTGACCTGACGGGACCTCGGCTCGCGCCGACGGTCCCGTGCCCTGACGGAGCCAGGTGGTGGACACGCACCGCCTGGCTCCGTCGTTCGCGGCCTGAGCACGGATAGATTGGCGCCTATGGCTACGCGGACTACCCCCACCCCTCGCTCGACCTCGGGTGGCGCGAGGGGCGGCAAGACAGCCGCCCCCCGGACCGCTGCCAAGAAGGCACCCGTCGTCGAGACCCGCCCCCCGTGGTTCGTCCGGGCGGTGCGTGGTTTCTTCATGGGCATCGCCCACCTCTTCGGAGGCACGGCCCGCAGGGTCGGCCGCGGAGCACGTGACCTCGACCCGGCCCACAGGCGCGACGGGCTGGCCTTCGTCCTGCTGGCCTTCGCCCTCGTCGTCGCCGCCCGTGAGTGGTGGGGCGTCGAAGGGTCGGTCGCCGAGGGTCTGCACGTCCTGGTCGCCGGCACGCTCGGCGTCGTGGCCATCGCGCTGCCCGTCGTGCTGCTCGGCATGGCTGTGCGCATCATGCGCCACCCGGACCGCGAGCAGGCCAACTCCCGCATGACCATCGGGCTGTGCGCGATCACCGTCGCGGTCTGCGGCGTGGTGCACATCGGGTCTGGACGTCCCGTCCCCGCAGAAGGCTTCGAGCAGCTGCGCGAGGCCGGCGGGATCGTCGGGTACGCGATCGGTCACCCCCTCTCCGCAGGGCTGAGCACGTGGGTCGCCGTGCCGATCCTGCTGCTGCTCGCCTTCTTCGGCGTCCTCGTGGTCACCGCCACACCCGTGCACGCCATCCCGACGCGGCTGCGAGGCGTGTACGACAGGCTCACGGGCAACGACCAGCACGGCCTCGGCCGCGACGCAGCCGACGTCGAGCACGACGACGACGACCTCCACCTCGCCGAGGGCGTCTCGCGCCACGACGGCACCGACCCCGAGCCCGCACCGGCTGCGAAGCCGCGACGGGTCCGCGGCTCGCGAAAGTCACGCGAGCAGACCGCCGACGACTCTACGACGGTGCTCCCCGGGGGCTACGTGGGCGACGAGGCCTTCGAGCGCGCCGCAGCCCTCGAGCGCGAGCTGCTCGAGAACGCCGCCGCCGACGGGGGAGACGTGTACGCCGACCCCGAGACCGAGATGCTCGCCGCCGCCGTCGTGTACGGGGAGGACGACCCCTCCGACGCCTCACGCCCGGCGGCACCCTCGGACGCCCCGACCGCGGCCATCGCGACGGTCGTCGAAGACCGCACCGCCCGGGTCTTCGACGCACCTCCGACGACCGCCGTGCCGCCCGGCGAGCAGCCCATGCTCGACGGCGACACCGTGTACGTGCTCCCCGACGAGGACACCCTGGTCAAGGGCGCGCCGCACAAGGTCCGCTCCGCGGCGAACGACAGGGTCGTCGAGGCCCTCACGACGGTCTTCGAGCAGTTCGACATCGCCGCGAAGGTCACCGGCTTCACGCGCGGCCCGACGGTCACCCGGTACGAGGTCGAGGTCGGTCCCGGCCTCAAGGTCGAGCGCGTCACCGCGCTCAGCAAGAACATCGCGTACGCGGTCGCCTCGGCCGACGTCCGCATCCTCTCCCCCATCCCCGGCAAGTCCGCGATCGGCATCGAGATCCCGAACACGGACCGTGAGACCGTCGTGCTCGGAGACGTGCTGCGCTCAGCCGTCGCGCGGCGGTCCGAGCACCCGATGATCATGGGTGTCGGCAAAGACGTCGAGGGTGGCTACGTCGTCGCGAACCTCGCCAAGATGCCGCACATCCTCGTGGCCGGGGCGACCGGAGCCGGTAAGTCGAGCTTCGTCAACTCGATGATCACCTCGATCCTCATGCGCGCGACCCCTGACGAGGTGCGCATGGTGCTCGTCGACCCCAAGCGTGTCGAGCTGACGATCTACGAGGGCATCCCGCACCTCATCACCCCGATCATCACCAACCCGAAGAAGGCTGCCGAGGCCCTCGAGTGGGTCGTCCGCGAGATGGACGCCCGCTACGACGACCTCGCGATGTTCGGGTACAAGCACATCGACGACTTCAACGCCGCGGTCCGCTCCGGCAAGGTCAAGCCGCTGCCCGGCTCCGAGCGCAAGATCGCGCCGTACCCCTACCTGCTGATCGTCGTCGACGAGCTCGCCGACCTCATGATGGTGGCCCCCCGCGACGTCGAGGCGTCGATCCAGCGGATCACCCAGCTCGCCCGCGCGGCAGGCATCCACCTCGTGCTCGCCACGCAGCGTCCGAGCGTCGACGTGGTCACCGGGCTCATCAAGGCCAACGTCCCGTCGCGGCTCGCCTTCGCGACGTCGTCGCTCGCCGACTCGCGCGTGGTGCTCGACCAGCCCGGGGCGGAGAAGCTCGTCGGTCAGGGTGACGCCCTGTTCCTGCCGATGGGGGCGTCCAAGCCGATCCGTGTCCAGGGTGCGTGGGTGGGGGAGAGCGAGGTCCACGCCGTCGTCGAGCACGTCAAGGCCCAGCTCAAGCCCGTCTACAGGGCCGACGTCGCCGTCACGGCGACCAAGAAGCAGGTCGACGAAGACATCGGCGACGACCTCGACCTGCTGCTGCAGGCCGCCGAGCTCGTCGTGACCACCCAGTTCGGGTCGACGTCGATGCTGCAGCGCAAGCTGCGGGTCGGCTTCGCCAAGGCTGGGCGCCTCATGGACCTGCTCGAGTCCCGTGAGATCGTCGGCCCGTCGGAGGGGTCCAAGGCGCGCGACGTCATGGTCCAGCCCGACGACCTCCCGGCCACCCTCGCGATGCTCCGCGGAGACGGCGGGGCCGCTGGCGGCGCGTCCCAGGGGCCAGGTGCACCCTTCGACGCCCAGGCCGACGAGCCGCCGCCGTCGCACTACGAAGACCTCAGCGCGAACATGCCACCGACGGCCGTGGACTACCACGACAGCGCCGACACCGAGGACGACGGCTGGAGCGGCCCAGTCAGGTGAGGCCGGTGTGCTCAGTGCTGGCCGGGCGAGGCCCGCGCTGCGATGTCCTCTGCGGCGGGTCTGGCGTCGCGAGGGACGCGCCCGATCGTGCGGCCTGACGGAGGAGCCGCGGACTGGCTGTCGCCGTGGGGTGGCGCAGGCTGACTCACGAGCGCCTACGCTGGTCGGGTGAGTACCCAGACAGCGTCGCCGTGGAACATCGCGAACATCATCACGATGGTGCGCATCGCCCTCGTCCCCGTCTTCGGGTGGGCGTTGATGCAGGAGGGCGGCGACGACGTCACCTGGCGGCTCGTGGCCGTCGTGATCTTCGGGGTCGCGGCGATCACCGACAGGCTCGACGGCTACCTCGCCCGCAAGAACGACCTGGTGACAGACCTCGGCAAGATCCTCGACCCGATCGCCGACAAGGTCCTCATCGGGACGGCGCTCGTCCTGCTCTCCGTCCTCGGAGAGCTCTGGTGGTGGGTCACGATCGCGATCTTGGTCCGTGAGCTGGGCATCACCCTCATGCGGATGGTCATCCTGCGCTACGTCGTCATGCCGGCCTCGCGCGGGGGCAAGCTCAAGACCGTCCTGCAGTCCGTGGCGATCCCCATCTTGCTGCTCCCGCTCGACCACCTCCCCGCCTTCGTCGGGTGGGTCGGCAACCTGGCGATGGGGGCTGCCTTCGTCGTCACGATCGCGACGGGTGTCGACTACGCCCTCCAGGGATGGCGGGTGGTCCGCGAGCACAGGGCAGAGCAGCGGCTCTCGGGTGCCGACGGCACCGAGACCGTGCGGCACGGCTCGCAGCAGCCGTGAACAGCCCTGCGGGCAGCCCGACCCGGCTGGTCGGTCTGCTTGCGGCGTCCGGACGGACGCTCGCCACGGCTGAGTCGCTGACCGGAGGGGCTCTCGCCGCGCGCGTGGTCGACGTCCCTGGGGCGTCGGCAGTCTTCAGGGGTGGTGTGGTCGCCTATGCGACCGAGCTCAAGGCACGGCTTCTCGACGTCGACGCGGACCTGCTCGCGCGCCGCGGCGCTGTCGACCCCGACGTGGCTCTCGCGATGGCGGCCGGGGTCCGCGCGCGTCTGGGCGCTGACGTCGGCGTGTCGACGACAGGTGTCGCCGGACCCGACCCCCAGGACGGCGTCGCCCCGGGCACCGTGTACGTCGCCGTCGACGACGGGACGGGTGAACCTCGCGTCCGCCGGCTCCAGGTCGAGGGACCGCGCGACGCGGTCCGGGCCGCGAGCGTGGAGGCTGCGCTCGGTCTGCTCGACGAGGTGCTGTCTGCGGGGTGAACCCTGTCCCACCTGGTGCAGCGCGGGAACAACGGGGCAGCCCGTCGCGTTGGACAGGGCGTGATGACAAATCGTGGTGACCGCCGGACCGATGTGACGAGACCGTCGAGATCTGGCGTCGGTGTTCCCCTCGCAGGGCAGCCTGTCGGTCGATCAGGGTACGGTAGAACAGACGCAGCGTCGACGTCCGCACGACCGGACGGACGACGGAGCGTCATCATGAGACCACAGCCAGCACCGGACACGAGAGGAGGACGTCAGATGGTCGTACTACGCCGCGAGATCGGTGACGTACTGCGAGATGCTCGCCAGCTTCAAGGACGCACGCTCCGCGAGGTGTCCTCGGCAGCACGGGTGTCGCTCGGGTACCTCAGCGAGGTCGAGCGAGGCCAGAAGGAAGCATCGTCGGAGCTCCTCGGTTCGATCTGCGAGGCTCTCGACATCCCCCTCTCCTCGATCCTGCGAGAGGTCAGCGACCGCATCGCGGTCGCCGAGGGTCTGCTCATCCCCGACACCGTCCCGGCAGACCTTGCCGCCATGGGTCGGGACCAGCTCGGGCGTCCCGTGAAGGACCTCCAGCCGATCGGTTGACGGCTCGGCCCTCCGGGGCCCCGCGGTCAGACCGCACGCACGACCTCGATCAGGCCGCGTACCCCAGGGTGCGCGGCCTGATCGTCTTCTGTCTCGAGTCCCTGCTCAGGTTCGCGGGAGCCCGCGCTCGTTCAGGCCCGGCCGGGCGGCGGAGGCTGGCACGTCGGGCAGTAGAACATCGGGCGCTCCATCGGGGCGACCCCCGCGAGACCGCGGACGATCGTGGTGCCGCAGCGGTGGCACGGAGACCCTGACCTCGAGTGCACGTGCACGATCCGACCGTCGACAGGTCGAGCGATCCCTCGTCCGAGGTTGCGCCGTATGCTGCCCAGGAGCGGGCGCAGGTCGACCTCGGCCGCAGGGGTCCACGGCCAGATCTTCTGGTCGAAGAGGCCTTCGGCCGCGAAGAGGGTGCCGACACCGACCATGAGCGTCTGGTCGAGCAGGCAGTCTCCGACGGGTCGGGCCCCCTGCTCCTGATAGCTGCGGATCACCGCGGTGAGCCCGTCGGGCGAGCTGGCGAAGTCTGGCGCGAGGATGTCCGGGCCGAGATGGTCGAGCAGCGTGTGCTCGTCTTGGGTCCTCACCAGGTCGAGCATGCCGAGCCTGTCGCCGACGCAGGTCCAGGTCTCGTTGGCGAGCACGGCGCGGACCGTCGGGCTCCGGGCCAGGCGCGCGGCGGGGTCTGTCCTGTGCACCCGCCACGTGCCGTCCATCCGCAGGTGGGTGTGGAGCGTCCACCCGGTGTCGACGGTCGTCAGGACGTGCTTGCCGTAGGCGCGAGAGCGCAGCACCGTGGCTCCGGACAGAGCGGTCGGGTCCAGGTTCGGCCACCGGAGCTCGGCCCAGGTGAGGACCGTGCCGCTGAGCGCCTCGTCCAGCCGGCGGGCCGTCAGGTAGACGGTGTCGCCCTCAGGCACGGCCCGCTCCTGACGCAGGACGGCCTGCTGGCAGACCGGAGAGCCGCAGGCCGGAGGGCGTCGGGCCGAAGCCCGCTCCGACGAGGGCAGCCACGCCAGCGGTGCGGCTCGAACCGCCGACAGTCAGCGACTCGTCGCCGTCGACCCTGCGGAGCGTCACCTTGCCGAGCCTGCCGTCGGAGACGGCGCGTGCGAGCGCTCGGGCGGCCGCGTCGAGCACGACAGGGTCGTCGCTGAAGGTCAGGAGGCTGCGCCCCCCGCGCTCGAGGTACAGGGCGAGCTCACCGCGGACCACGACGACGTGCGCCCCAGCCTTGCGTCCCGGTCGGTGCCCCGAACGTCCTGCCTCGTCAGCCCCCGGCGAGGCAGGCCAGGCGAGCGCCGCGCCGTAGGGCTGCGCGGGGTCGGTCGCGGCCAGGCACAGGGCTGTCGGCGGATCGATCCGCTCGGCCTCTCGGAGCCTGTCGTTCTCGGCCGTGCGGAGCTGGTCGACAGCGCCGGGGAGCGCGAACTGCGACCCCCCGAGATGCTCGACGAAGTACCCGCGACGGACCTGACCGGCCGACTCGAGGGCGCCGAGCACCTTGTAGACCCCCCTGTACTCCGAGGTCACCTGCTCGGCGCCGGTGACGGCCCGGGTGAGCACACCGTGCCGGTCCAGCAGGACCGTCGCGAGCGCATGGGCGCGACGGGTCGTGTCGACGTCGCGCACCGGGAGGGCAGACCATCTCCCGCCGCCTGACGGGTCGGCGGCTGCCTCTCGGAGCGACGAGGCGGTGGCTCCGAGCGAGGAGAAGCGCGGACGACGGCTCAGCGGTCGCGGCCTGGCCGCCGGGGTGGACCTGCTCGCCGCTCGGCGACCGCTCAGCCGGCCGCGCAGGGGGCCGAGGGTGTCGTTGGTGACCTGGCCGGACCAGACGAGCTCCCAGAGCGCCGCGAGCACGTCGGGGCCGGGGTGCTCGAGCGACGAGGCGAGCCGAGGGTAGAAGAACCCGCCCGCTGCCTCGAGGAGCCCGAGGACTGCCGCCTGCAGCTCGGTCAGGGGTGCGTCGTCGGTCTCCACGGGGCGCAGCGTCAGGTGGGCCGACTCGGCGAGGTGCAGGCTGACCATGGCGTCCGCCGTACCTCGACCGCCCGGGAGCTCGTGGTGGCCGCACCAGACGACCTCGCCCGAGGTGGTGAGCTCGTCGAGCATCGAGGGTCTGTAGTCGACGACACGGGCGGGGAGGATCTGGGACTCGAGGGCGGAGACGGGCACGGGTGCGCCTGAGAGCTGTTCGACGACCCTGTAGAGCCCGTCGACGCCTCGCAGGCCGCCGACAGACTGCCAGCGGGGCAAGAAGACACCGAGGGCCGGGTGCTGGACGGGCTCGACCTCGGCGCGCAGGGCAGCGAGAGACCTGCGGCGCAGGGTGCGCAGGACGTCGGCGTCGCAGTACTCCTCGCCCGTCCCGCCGAGGACGTCGGGCCGGAGGCGTCCCGTGACGAGCTGCCCCGCCTGCACGTGGCGTCGAAGGACGTCTGCGACGACAGCGACCCCGAGCCCGTACCGTGCCGCGAGGTCGCGTGCTGCGAAGGGGCCGTGCGTGCGGGAGTACCGCCTCACGAGGTCACCGAGCGGGTCGGGCACGAGCTCCGTGACGCTCTCGGGCAGCCCGACGGGCAGCGCGACACCGAGGGCGTCGCGCAGACGTCCGGCGTCCTCGGCGACGGCCCACCGCTCTGCGGGATCGACCCCTGCGATCCTCACCTGGATGACCCGCCGGCTCGCGGCCAGCGCGTCGAGCCACGCCGGCGCCTCGGACCTGACGTCCTCGCGGGTGCGCTCGACCACCTCGGCGGTGGTCAGCGGTCCGGTGCGACGGAGCAGGTCCCACACGTCTTCGCCGTGGCGGGCGTGCCGCTCGGGCGTGAGCCCGCTGAGCTCTTGCTCGGTGCGGACCACGGCGTCGGGGTCGAGCAGGTCGGCGATCTGCGAGCTGCCGTCGCTGCCGAGCAGCTCGGCGAGCAGGTCCGGGTCGAGGGTCAGCGCGGCCGCGCGGCGCTCGGCGAGCGGGGCGTCTCCGTCGTAGAGGAACTGAGCCGTGTACCCGAACAGCAAGGACTGGGCGAAGGGCGACGGTGTCCGCGTGGTCACCTCGACGACGCGCACGGCGCCGTTCTCGACGTCTCGCATGAGGGAGACGAGGGACGCGACGTCGAAGTCGTCCTGCAGGCACTCGCGGATCGCCTCGAGGACGATCGGGAAGTCGGGGAACCCCGACGCGACGCTCAGCAGCTGGGCGGACCTGTGGCGCTGCTGCCAGAGCGGCTGGCGTCTGTCGGGCCGGCGCCGGGGGAGCAGGAGCGCTCGCGCGGCGGCCTCGCGGAACCGTGCGCCGAACAGGTTGGAGCCGCTGAGCTCGGTGCGCACAGCCGTCTCGACGGCCTCGGGGTCGAGCAACAGCTCGGCGAGGTCGACCTGGTCTCGCGACCCGTCGGTGCTCGTGCCGTCGGGGAGCTCGGCGAAGGGGTCGGAGACGTCCGGCATGCGCAGCACGATGCCGTCGTCGGAGTGCATGGCCGCGGCGTCGATGCCGAAGCGTTCCCTGATCCGCGCGGCGAGCACCAGCGCCCAGGGGGCGTGGACCTTCGCGCCGTAGGGGGAGTGGATGACCACACGCCAGTCTCCGAGCTCGTCGCGGAACCTCTCGACCAGCAGCGTCTTGTCGTCGGGGACGACACCCGTGGCCTCGCGCTGCTCGTCGAGGTAGGCGCGGAGGTTGTCTGTCGCCCAGGGGTCGAGCCCGGCCCAGGGGCTGTCGTCGGTACGTGATGTCTCGGTGCCCGGGGACGCTCCGGGCTCCCGGGCGGGTCCGGCGGCTCCTGCGGGGCCTGTCGCCTCGCGGACCCAGGCGCCGATGGCGCGGCCGAGCTCGGCGGGTCGTCCTGGGGAGTCGCCCTTCCAGAACGGCAACCGGCCCGGCACACCGGGCGCCGGGCTGACGAGCACCTGGTCGGGGGTGATGTCCTCGATCCGCCACGTGCTCGAGCCGAGGGTGAAGGTGTCCCCGACGCGTGACTCGTAGACCATCTCCTCGTCGAGCTCACCGACCCGTTTGCCACCTCGTGGTGCCCCGGAGTCGCCTGTCGCGTCGGTCGCGCCGGAGGCGAGGAACACCCCGTAGAGCCCGCGGTCGGGGATCGTCCCGCCGCTCGTGACAGCGAGCCGTAGCGCGCCGGGCCGCGCGGAGAGGGTGTCCGTCACGCGGTCCCACACGATGCGCGCGCGGAGCTCGCCGAAGTCTTCGCTCGGGTACCGGCCGGCCAGCATGTCGAGGACGGCCCGCAGCGTACGGTCACCCAGGGTGGTGTACGGGTCCGAGCGGCGCAGGACTGTCGCGAGCTCGTCGAGGTGCCAGTCTTCGGTCGCCACCATCGCGACGATCTGCTGCGCCAGGACGTCGAGGGGGTTGCGCAGCACGTGCACGGGTTCGATGCTCCCGGTCCGCATGCGCCCGGCGATGACTGTCGACGGGACGAGGTCACCTCGGTGCATCGGGAAGACGACGCCGTGCGAGACAGCGCCCACCTGGTGCCCTGCGCGCCCGATCCGCTGGAGCCCGCTCGCGACGGAGGGCGGAGAGCCGATCTGGACGACGAGGTCGATGGCACCCATGTCGATGCCGAGCTCGAGAGACGAGGTCGAGACGACGGCGGGCAGCCGCCCTTCTTTGAGCTCGGTCTCGGTGTGGGTGCGCTCGGCGCGGCTCATCGAGCCGTGGTGGGCGCGGGCGAGGACGCCGGGTGCCCCGGTCGAGGCACCAGACTGACCGGAGACGAGCGCCGGGTGCACCTCGCCGTGGTCGACGGTGCGCTCGCCCTGACGCTCGGCCCACACCTCGTTCATGCGGGAGGTGAGCCTCTCGGCGCCGCGCCGGGAGTTGGTGAACACGAGCGTCGAACGGTGCGCCGCGACGAGGTCGACCACGCGTTCTTCGATGTGGGGCCAGACCGAGGGTCGGGCCCGAGGCCCTGCGGCAGCACCGGAGAGGTCCGGCACGCCCGGGGCGGGCTGGGACGTGCTCGACCTGTCGGTGCTCACGGCGGGTGCTCCGCCTGCGGGTGCTCCGCCTGCGGGTGAGGTGCCTGCGGGTGAGGTAACTGACGCGTCGAGGCCCTGCGGGTCTGTCGTCACGGCGGAGCCGGCCAGGCCGGTCTGCTCAGGTCCACCTCCGACCGACGGCGCCGACCGCAGGTCGGCGAGGTCGGGGACCGGCACCACGACGTCGACCTCGATCGTCTTCGATGCCGGCGGCTGGACCACGTCGACAGGTCGACCACCCTCGGACGGAGTCCTGCCCCCCGCGAGGAAGGCTGCCACGGCCGCCACCGGGGTGACTGTCGCCGAGAGCCCGATCCGCTGGACCGGAGCCTCGACGAGGGCGTCCAGCCGCTCGAGCGAGACGGCGAGGTGGGCACCGCGCTTGGTGCCGGCGACGGCGTGGATCTCGTCGAGGATCACCGTGGTGACACCTCGGAGGCCTTCCCTGGCCCCTGAGGTGAGGATGAGGAACAACGACTCCGGTGTCGTGATGAGGATGTCGGGGGGAGTGGTCGCGAAGGCGCGGCGCTCGCTCGCCGGGGTGTCCCCGGTGCGGGTGCCGACACGGACCTCACGGATGCTCTCGCCGCGGCGCGCTGCGGCCTGCCGGACCCCGGCGAGCGGAGACCGCAGGTTCCGCTCGACGTCGGCGGCCAGGGCCTTGAGGGGTGAGACGTAGACCACGCGGCACCGAGCAGCAGGGTCGGGCTCGGGACCTGAGGCGTCCAGGAGCCCGTCGAGCGCCCACAAGAAGGCGGCCAGCGTCTTGCCCGAGCCTGTCGGTGCGACGACGAGGGCGTGGTGGCCGTCCGCGACGGCGTCCCAGGTGCCGCTCTGTGCGGCGGTCGGCGCGTGGAAGGCACCGTCGAACCAGTCCTGAGTGGCGGGCCTGAAGCGACGCAAGCCGCTCAGAGGAGTCGTGCGGGCGCTCCCTGCGGGAGGGCGGGTGCCGCTCGACGTCTCGTCCTGCTCTGGTGTGGCCACCCTGACATTGTGTCTGGTCCCGCCGACACACGACGGACGTGGCACCCTACTGGTGTGCGAAACAGAGAGTTCTGGGACCTGGTGGACGAGGTGTTCGGCCGTGGGTACGGGCGGACGCTGGCTGACGACCAGATGCTCACCGCCCTCGGAGACCGCACAGCGGCCCAGGCGATCGAGGCGGGTGTCGAGCCGCGGGTGGTGTGGCACGCGCTGTGCGACGCCATGGACGTGCCCGACGAGCGCCGCTGGGGGCACGACAGGTTCCGGCAGGCACCGCCGCCGCGCTGACAGGTCCCGACGGGCGCTGACGGTCGCCGACGGGCGCTGACGGCACCGCCGCCGCGCTGACGGGAGCTGACGTGCACTGACGGGCACTGTCGGTCAGCATCCGCAGACACGCCGGGGCCGCACTGGATCTTCGAACAGATGTTCGGTTATCGTTGTCCGCAGGGCGCCTCTTCTGATGCGTCGTCCACAGGTCCGCACGGCCGAGAGGTCGTTGTCAGTGGGTGGACGTAGCGTCCTCACCAACGACAGGCACCACACCGAGCGGGCTACCGCTCACAGACGGAGAGGCGGCAGACATGCCCGCACCAGCAGACCGCGAGAAGGCCCTCGAGGCGGCGCTCGCACAGATCGACCGGAACTTCGGCAAGGGCTCGATCATGCGGCTCGGCGAAGAAGGCCGCGCCCCCGTCGAGGTCATCCCGACCGGCTCGATCGCGCTGGACATCGCACTCGGCATCGGTGGGCTCCCGCGCGGCCGCGTCGTGGAGATCTACGGCCCCGAGTCGAGCGGTAAGACGACGGTCGCCCTCCACGCCGTCGCGAGCGCCCAGCGCAACGGTGGCATCGCCGCCTTCATCGACGCCGAGCACGCTCTCGACCCCGACTACGCGAAGAAGCTCGGCGTCGACACCGACGCGCTGCTGGTCTCGCAGCCGGACACCGGAGAGCAGGCCCTCGAGATCGCCGACATGCTGATCCGCTCCGGTGCGATCGACATCATCGTCATCGACTCTGTCGCGGCCCTCGTGCCCAAGGCTGAGATCGAGGGCGAGATGGGTGACAGCCACGTCGGTCTGCAGGCTCGCCTCATGTCGCAGGCGCTCCGCAAGATCACCGGTGCGCTCAGCTCCTCAGGGACCACCGCGGTGTTCATCAACCAGCTGCGCGAGAAGATCGGCGTGATGTTCGGCTCGCCCGAGACGACCACAGGTGGAAAGGCGCTAAAGTTCTACGCCTCGGTCCGCCTGGACATCCGACGCATCGAGACCCTCAAGGAGGGCACCGAGCCCGTCGGCAACAGGACCCGCGTCAAGGTCGTCAAGAACAAGATGGCCCCGCCGTTCAAGCAGGCTGAGTTCGACATCCTCTACGGTCACGGCATCTCCCGCGAGGGTGGGCTGATCGACATGGGTGTCGAGCACGGCTTCGTCCGCAAGTCCGGCTCGTGGTTCACCTACGACGGCGACCAGCTCGGGCAGGGCAAGGAGAACGCCCGCACCTTCCTCAAGGACAACCCCGACCTCGCCAACGAGCTCGAGAAGCGCATCAAGGAGAAGCTCGGCGTGGGCGCTCAGGTCGACGCCCCGGCCGTCCCAGCGCCGATCGACGCAGCGCCCGCCAAGGCTGCTGCCAAGGGGAAGAAGAGCGACTCCTGAGTCGCTCGACAGGCTCGCAGAGGCCGCAGACCGCTCCTGGGGAAGAGGAGAGGGCTGCGGTCTCTGCGCTGTCCCACGCCGAGAAGATCGAGAGCGCTCGCAACCGTGCGCTCAAGATCCTCACCGCCACGGCCAAGAGCAGGCACCAGCTCGAAGAGCGGCTGCTGAAGGCCGGGGAAGAACCTGAGATCGTCACCGAGCTGCTCGACAGGCTCGAGAACGTCGGGCTCCTCGACGACGCCCAGCTGGCGGCCATGATCGTCCGGACGCGGTTCTCCGAGCGTGGCCAGACGCGGCGTGCTATCGCCCAGGAGCTCCGCCGCAAGGGGATCGACGGGGAGGTCGCCGAGGAGGCTCTCGCGCAGGTGGACGACGCCGACGAGGC
This sequence comes from Sanguibacter inulinus, assembly GCF_013415325.1. Taxonomy (GTDB): domain Bacteria; phylum Actinomycetota; class Actinomycetes; order Actinomycetales; family Cellulomonadaceae; genus Sanguibacter; species Sanguibacter inulinus. The sequence goes on from NZ_JACBYE010000033.1 coordinate 13,925, forward strand.
CGGTGCAGCCGTCGAGGTCGCCCGCAAGAAGCTCCGGCAGACCGCGTCGCTCGACCGCCCTGTGCGTATCCGTCGGGCTCTCGGAGCCCTCGGACGCAAGGGCTACTCCTCAGGTGTCGCGATGCAGGCGATCCAGAGCGTGCTCGCCGAGGAGCCGGCGATCCCGGACGACGGCGGGTCGACGGAGGACGATCTCGGCGACACGGGCCCTGGAGACGACTGGATCTAGCGGCGGTCGGTGATGATGGGACCCGCGCCCGTCCGAGGTGCCCGCCCAACCTCGAAGGAGTGCCCCGCCGTGACCGGTGCAGAGCTCGGAGTCGTCCTCGCGCTGCTCCTTACCTGCCTGGTCGCGCTCCTGCTCGTCCAGACCGCCCGTCGCGAGGCAGCGGCGGTCCGTGCCCGGGCAGCTGACGACGTCGCGGACCTGCGTGCCGACAGCCGCCGCAGGGACGAAGAGTCCAGGGCGCGGGTCGACGAGGTCCGAGCACTCGAGAAGGACCTCGTTGCTCGCCGTGCACGGCTCGAGGCTGCCGAGGCGCGGCACCAGGACCAGGTCCTCTCCGCCGCCGGAGCGGCCCGGCTCGCCTCGGAGGAGCTCGCCGGTCGTCAGGCCGAGGTCGAGCGAGAGCTCGAGAGCGCTGCTGGCCTGAGCCGGGAGGACGCGCTCGCCAGGCTCACCGACGTACTCCGGACGCAGGCCACCCGCCAGGCGGAGGCGACCGTCCGCACGGCGGAGGCCTCGGCGCGGCGCACGGCGGACCAGACCGCGCGACGCATCGTCGCCGCTGCCGTGCAACGCCTGAGCGTCCCCACCAGCTCGGCAGTCGCGGTGACCCTCGTCCCGCTGCCCTCGGACGACCTCCGCGGTCGGATCATCGGACGGGAAGGACGCAACATCCGGACCTTCGAGGCTGTCACCGGGGTCAACCTCCTCGTCGACGACGACTCGTCCACAGTCCAGCTCTCGTCCTTCGACCCCGAGCGCAGAGAGGTCGCGCACGCGACCCTCCAGATGCTCTTCGACGACGGGCGGATCCACCCGCAGCGCATCGAGTCCGCCTACGCCCTCGCCCTCGCCGGGAGCGACGACCGCGCTGTCGCGGCCGGGCACGACGCCGCCGAGCGCGCCGGGGTGCTACGCCTGCCCCACGACCTCGTGGTCGTCGTCGGTGCGCTCCGGCTCCGGACCTCCTACGGCCAGGACGTCCTCGAGCACAGCGTCGAGGCTGCTCTCGTCGCGGCTGCCCTGGCGGCCGAGCTCGGGGCGGACGTCGAGGTCGCGCGGCGCGCCGCGTTCCTCCACGACATCGGCAAGGCCCGCAGCCTCACGGCTGGCGGTACCCACGCGGCTGCGGGTGCGGACCTGCTGCGTGATGCGGGGGAGTCCGCCGAGGTGGTCAACGCTGTCGCCGCCCACCACGGCGAGGTCGCTGCCGAGACCGTCGAGGCCGTCCTGGTCCAGGCGGCCGACGCGATCTCGGCGGCGCGGCCCGGTGCACGCCGTGACGAGCTCGAACGGTACGTCGAACGGATGGAGCGGCTCGAGGGTCTCGCCGCAGCGCACCACGGGGTCGTGCGCGCCCTCGCCCTGGCGAGCGGCCACGAGCTCAGGGTGGTCGTCGAGCCGGCAGCCGTCCCCGATGCCGACCTGCCCGGCCTGGCCCGCGAGATCGCCCGAGACATCGAGGCTGCGCTGAGCTTCCCCGGGGAGATCTCGATCACCGTGGTCCGTGAGCTCCGCGCGCACGCGACCGCCGGCTGATCCCAGCCCGCCGACCTTGGGCACGGCCTGTCAGGGGCTCCAGAGTCGTCAGCCGATGCCTCGCGCGGGTCGTAAACTGGGGCCGATGTCATCGAACACCCTGCCGCTCGACGCGCTGACCCAGACCCCGTCGGACACCGGCCACGAGACCCCCCGGACCTACGTCGTCCGTACCCTCGGGTGCCAGATGAACGTCCACGACTCCGAGCACATGTCCGGCATGCTCGAGCAGGCCGGCTACAGCCGCGCGACCCCCGAGGCGGCGTCCCGGGACGAGGCCGACGTCGTCGTCATCAACACCTGCGCGGTCCGCGAGAACGCCGCGACCCGCCTCTACGGCAACCTCGGCCAGCTGGCAGGGGTCAAGAGCAGGCGTCCTGGGATGCAGATCGCCGTGGGCGGCTGCCTCGCGCAGAAAGACCGGTCCACGATCGTCGAGCGTGCTCCGTGGGTCGACGTCGTCTTCGGCACCCACAACCTCGATGCGTTGCCGGTGCTCCTCGAGAGGGCTCGGCACAACGAGGCCGCGCAGGTCGAGATCGCCGAGTCGCTCCAGGTGTTCCCGTCCACGCTGCCCACCCGCCGAGAGTCCGTGTACGCGGGATGGGTGTCGATCTCCGTCGGCTGCAACAACACCTGCACCTTCTGCATCGTGCCCCACCTGCGGGGCAAGGAGCGGGACAGGCGTCCGGGCCAGGTGCTCGCCGAGGTCGAGGCGCTCGTCGCGCAGGGCGCCATCGAGGTGACGCTGCTGGGCCAGAACGTCAACAGCTACGGCGTCGAGTTCGGAGACCGCGGCGCGTTCGCGCACCTGCTGCGGGCGTGCGGGCAGATCGACGGTCTCGAGCGGGTGCGCTTCACCTCCCCGCACCCCGCGGCCTTCACCGACGACGTCATCGAGGCGATGGCGCAGACGCCGAACGTCATGCCGCAGCTGCACATGCCCCTCCAGGCCGGGTCCGACAGGATCTTGCGCGCCATGCGCCGTTCGTACAGGTCCGACAAGTTCCTCGGGATCTTGGACCGCGTCCGTGCCGCGATGCCTGAGGCGGCGATCACGACAGACCTCATCGTCGGCTTCCCGGGGGAGACCGAAGAGGACTTCCGCGAGACGCTGCGTGTGGTCGAGGCGAGCCGTTTTGCCTCGGCCTTCACCTTCCAGTACTCACCGCGCCCCGGTACCCCCGCCGCGACGCTCGAGGACCAGGTGCCGAAGGAGGTCGTCCAGGAGCGCTACGAGAGGCTCATGGCGCTCCAGGACTCGGTCTCCGCGAGCGAGAGCGCGCGGCAGGTGGGCCGCACCGTCGAGGTCCTGGTCGCCGAGGGTGCGGGACGCAAGGACGGCGCGACGCACAGGCTCACCGGGCGTGCCCAGGACAACCGCCTCGTGCACCTCGCCGTCCCCGCTCACCTGACCCACGCCCTGCGGGACGGACCGACAGCGCCGGTCGACGACCCGCGCCTGAGCGAGAGCATCGATCCGGAGCTTCCTCGTCCCGGCGACGTCGTCACCGTCCAGGTCACGGGGTCTGCGCCCTACCACCTGGTCGCCGACTCGGTCCTCGCTGGAGAGCAGCCCGTCGGGCACGACGGGGTGACCTCGGCCGGTGGCCGGGTCTACGCGGTCCGTCGCACCCGGTCTGGCGACGCGTGGGCGGCTCGCGAGCGAGCCAGGGCCGGGCTCGGAGACGACGCGCACTCGCACGGCGACGCGGCCGCACCGGCAGGTGGGCCCGTGGTCCTCGGGATGCCCGTCCTGCGCCGCAGCTGACGCGGTCCGACCGGCACCGTGCACGTCAGCGGGTCGACCGCTGTCATGCTCCGTCGTTCGCGAGCTCGGTGGTTGACGTGCTCAGCCGTCGTCGTGCTCAGTCGTCGTCGACGGGGCCGTCGTTGTCGTCCATGTCGCCGTCGTCCTCGTAGACCTGCGGCCTGAGCGATGCGGCGACCGAGGCGAACAGCTGGAGAGAGTTCCCGAGGCCACCTGCGAGGGTCTCGTCGATCTGGTCCTGCGTCGCTCCAGGGCCGAAGTCGACCGAGTGCTCGGTGTACAGCGACAGGGCTCCGTTCTCACGGCGCACGTAGGCCTTCGGCCAGATCCTGTCCCTGTTCCAGTCGTTGACGATCTGCAGGGTGGCCACCCGGTTCGACTCGGCGAGCGGGCGGTGCCAGCGGCCGCGCACCTGGATGATGTCTTTGTCGACGCCCAGGAGCATGAACCAGAAGCGGTTGCCGTCCCACGTCCCGGTGATGTCACCGTCTTCGTCGAGCCGGAAGGTGTACCCGCGGGACCCGAGGTACGACGCCAACCTGTCGCGGGTGACCGCCGTCGGGACGTCGAGCAGGTTCGCGCTGGTCTCTTCGGCAGGCAGCGGGCCGGTCCGTTGGCGCGGGACGGCGTCGGGCAGCACGGACAGCAGCCTCGACAGCCACGCGCGACGCGGCGCAGGGGTGCTCATGGGGCCGCCTTCGCAGGGTCGGGGTAGTGGGCGTCGAGAGAGTCGAAGAGCATCGCGGCCGTGCTCAGCCCGCAGCTGAGCAGCCTGTCGAGCTGTTCGTCGGTCGCGCCGTGCTCGAGGTCGACCGACATCTCGGCGTAGACCTGGATCATGCCGTTGTCGCGCACCCGGAAGTACGCCTTGGGCCAGATGCGGTCGGTGTTCCACTCGTTGCAGAGGTCGAGGACCTCTTCGATCCGCTCGATGCTGATCTCACGGTTCCACTGGCCACGGACCTGGAGGATCTCGGAGCGGGACCCGAAGATGAGGAAGTAGAAGAGCCGAGAGTGCCACAGCCCTCCGACGTCCCCGTCCGAGTCGATGAAGTACGAATAGCCGTAGTCGCTGATCCACTCGATGACGCGCGCCCGTGTGACAGGGCGGACGCCGTGGACCTGGTCGAGAGCTGTCGCTGCACCGAGCTCGCGGGCGATGACCTCTTCGACGTCGAGACGCAGCTGCTCGTCGTCCCTGTCAGCCCCGCCGACGGCGGCCTGGGCCTCGTGAGAGGCGTGCGTGCCGGAGAGGCCACCCGTCCTGCGGTGACGCCGGTCCTTGAAGAGCCCCATCCGTCCAGCCTACAGCCGGTCCTGGGACCCGCGTCCGCTCGACAGCCGACGGTCAGGTGGTTGACGTACGGTGACACGATGCACGCCATCCTCGCTCGTCTCACGCTGTCTCCGGTGCTGCTCCCCGGTGCCTCAGGACGCACGGACGTGTCTGCGCGGGCTCGCGCGGTCGTCGTCGCCCGGATCACCTCGCTGCTCGAGGAGGCAGGACTCAGCAGGCTCGGGGCGGGCGCGGAGGCCGACCACCCCCACGTGCTCGTCGTCGCGCCTGCCCGTCGGCCGATGATCGCTGTCGACGCACGGCCCGACCTCGGCGCTCTCGGGCTCGAGACCTCCAGCGCTCCCGGCGGGCCAGGCTCCGGCGTCGGCGGTGGTTCGCCGGCCCTCGACGTGACGTCGGCCCTCGACGTGACCGCGACCGTCGCCGTCACGCTGCTGAGGCTGGCGGGCTGGCACGGGGCCGTCGAGACCATCGAGGTCGCCGGGCACGCCGACGACGGGGCGAACAGTGCCCATGACGCGCTCGCCGCCCTCGACTCTCTCGAGGCCGTGGTGTCGGCAAGGCTCCCAGGGCGCAGGCTGGTGCTGCTCGCGACGGGGTCGGACGAGGCCGAGCTGCCCGCCGGTGCGCGACCCGCGCTCGCCGTAGCGCACGCGAGGGTCCGCACGCTGGGCGACCGGCTGGGTGTCGCGCGGGTCAGCCCGGACGCTCTGGTCGACTGAGCCTGTTCCAGCGCCCAGCGCCCCTGCGCCCAGCGGCACGCAGGCTTCCCTCGAGTCTCTGAGCGGCTGCTCAGAGCGACAGGCGTCGGACCAGGTCCTCGGCCTCGGACGTCCGGCCCAGTGCTGTCAGCACCTCGACCAGCTCGCCCGTGACCTCAGCACGGGGCGCTGTCGACCGCACCATGGCGAAGCCCTCCGCTGCTGACTCGAGGAGCCAGACGGCGTCCTCGAGGCGGCCCTCGGCGCGGTCGAGCCGACCGGCGAGCCAGAAGGCGTGGGCGGCGTCCTCGACCATCCCGAGCTCGGCGAACGCCTCGGCAGCGGTCCTGGCTGCTGCCGTCGCCTCGTCGGTCTGGCCTGCGGAGGCCTGCGCACGAGCGAGGGTGTCGAGCAGCTGGGCGTGCTCCGCCGCGAGGACCGTCGCCCGACGCGCTCGGGTCGTGGCCTCGTCGGCCATCTCGGCCTCCGCGGCACCTGCGACGGCCTGGACCGCTCCGCGCGCCGCGGCCGTCTCGATCTCTGCGGCAGCCACGAGCGGCCCGAGGACGGACACGGCCGTCGGCACGGCGCCGACCGACACGCAGACCCGTGCGTAGGCCCTGGCGACAGGTCCTGTGTACTCGATGCCCGTCTCGGCGCGGGCGAGCAGCGCGAGGGCCTCGCGGAACGAGGACTCTGCCCCCTCGTCGTCTCCGAGCGAGCCGGCCAGGGCTGCTGCCTCGGCCAGGGCGAACCCGGCGGCCTCCGGCTCGTCGATCACCTCGAACATCTCAGCCGCCTGCGCGTACAGCCGCGCGGCGCTGACGGTCTCGCCCCGCGCTGCCGAGCTCTCGGCGGCCGAGACCAGGGCGTCGGGTCCGACACCGGCGCGGCCAGCGGTCTGGTCTCGCGACGGCTCAGCCGATGCCGCGGCGGTCGGAGCGCCTGCAGGCGCGCCGTCGTGCTCGGTCTCGTCCAGCAGGTATCCGGGTACGTCGCCCGCACCTGTGCCATGGTCTGCACCCACGGGCGACCCTGTCGACCCCGTCGGTGCGGCAGCGGCCGCGGAGCCCGCAGGCGCGTCAGGCGCACCGGAGCCTGCGACCTCGTCCCGTCCAGCAGTCAGGTCGCCGCCCCGTCCCGCGGGCAGGTCCGCGCCGTGGCCTGTGAGCACGCTGAGGTCGACGCGGAGCTCGCTGTGCCCGCCCGACCAGGCGCGCAGCACACGCTCGGTCGAGGCGCTGGTGCCACCCCGCCTGTCGAAGGCGGCGGCGAGCTCGAGGGCCTCTCCGTGCATCCAGTCGTCGAGCTCGGCGACTGTCGTCGCAGGGACCCCCGGGTACGAGACGGCCCGCAGCGGGTGGTGCCGGCGCAGGACGCTGACCCCGGTCCCGGCGTGCAGCAAGAACGAGAGCCTGTCGGCCGGGGTCTCGGCCTTCGTGAGCAGCCCGGCGGACCTGTCGAGGAACCTCCAGGCCGCGGAGTGGTTGCCCGACCGTGCGAGGAGCTGGACGTGTCGCCCTTGCGCCCCCGCCAGCTCACCGCTCGTCGGCAGGCTCTGCAGGCCGTGCCGGTGCGCCCTGGCCGCGCCCTCGGCGTCCCCGACCTCGAGATAGGCGAGCTGGAGCTGGGAGAGCCTGTCTGCCGGTTCGGAGTGGCACGAGGCCGACGTGGCCTCGGCGGACTCCAGCAGGCGGATGCCCTCCTCGTAGCGGCCAGCCTCGAAGAGGTAGGCGGTGCGGTCGCCCGGCTCGCAGGCCGGGCACTGCGAGAAGTCGTCACGCTCGGTCGTGATCCACCGCTCGTAGGCGGCAGGCAGCTCGTCGTCGCCGAGCAGGTGGTGCCACTGGAAGGTGAGGTGGTTGACGGCGCTCATCCCGTTGCCCGCCAGCTGGTAGCGGCGACGCATGTCGTCGAGCGTCGAGGTGATCTGCGCGGCCGGGATGGCCGGGAACTCCATGAGGTTGCCGACCATCCACTTGAACGACCAGAACAGGGAGTGCACGTCGTGCTGGTCGAAGAGCTCGGGGTGCTCGTCCCACAGCCTCACGGACTGGGTGAACGGGAGGTACGCCTTCTCGACCTCGTCAGAGAAGGCGTAGGACTCGGTGAGGGCGAACAGCGCGAAGGCGCGTGCCTCCTGGGGGCCTTCGGTGGTGACCTCGCGGACGAGTGCCGCGGCCACCTCGTTGCGGGCCGAGCCGAAGGGCAGGTCACGGGCCTTCATGATCGCGCGGTTCATGTCGTCGAGCTGGCGTGCCATCAGGCTGCGCCCCCGTCCAGGTGGTCGTGGCGCTCGGGGTCTCGCGGCGCGGCGGCGCTGCGCATCAGGGTCGAGAGCGCATCGGTCATGAGGTTCGCCTCGTGGGCGGGCAGCGGGCGGCCGGACTGCAGCAGCGCCGTGACGTACAGCGCCTGGGCACCGGCCTCGCGGACCACCCGGTCAGCGACGTCGAGCACGTCGCGCACGGCAGGGTTGGCGTCGTTGAGCACGAGCCGGCGTCGGTGCTGCGGCTTGGAGAACTGCCCGAGGACGCCGCCCCACAGGTCGGCAGCCTCGGACACCGTCGAGGTGACCTCCTGCTCGTGGTCTGCGTCGCGGTCGTCGAGGAGCATCGACGGGATCTGCGCAGGCTCGAAGGTCCGCAGGTCCACGTCGCACCCGCCTGCTGCGAGGACCTCACGGATGCTCACGAGAGCGTCGGTCGTCTCGAGGGCACGCAGCGGCTCGAGGGGGAGCAGCACCTGGGAGACGTCCGAGGCCGAGACCGGCATGACGGTCCACGACGGCCTGCGGGTGCGCACGCGCTCGAGGAGGTCGGCGTCGTAGACGTACCCGGCGTTGACGACGGGGAGGTCCTGGGCGTGCGCGACAGGCGCGATCCGCCGGTATCCCTCGACCGTCGGTGTGAAGTGGATCTGGCCGTAGCGCTCGTGGATCTCGGCGAGGGTCGCCTGGCCCGTCGTGCACTCGAAGGGCAGCACCTCGACGGCCAGGTCGAGCATGTCGTCGTCGACGAGGGCCAGGGCGCGCACCGCGAGGTGGTGCACGGCGAGGAGCTGGGCCGAGCCCGCGTCGCGCAGAGCGAGGGTCTCGAGGGTCCACCGGCGGATCCGCGCGCCGAGAGCGTCACGGGTGGCGAGCAGCACGTCGTCCTCGTACAGGCCCTCTCGTGAGGCTGTCGGGCGCACCGCGGTCGTGTTGACGACGCAGCGCACGAAGAAGGCCCACGGCGGCAGCAGCTCGTCGACCTTGGTGCCCAGCAGCATCCTCTTGAGGTAGACCCTGTGGGCGCTGCTCGTCGTGGGGGACACCGCCGTCGGCAGCACGAAGGCCACGCCGCTCAGCCCGGCGAGCGGCAGGTCGAGGTCGATCGAGGCGAGCGGCGTGAACCCGAGGGCCGACTCGCAGTACGACCTCAGGGCGAGCTCCCGCGCTCGGGGGGTCTCGTAGGTCTGCTCCCACGGGAGCACGGGCTCGCTGAGGGAGCGGGAACGGACCGAGCCGTCGGCGTCCTCGACCTCGAGCAGCAGCTCGACGGGCAGGAGCGAGCCGAAGTCGGCGGCGAGGGCCGCCACGGTCTCGGGCTCGAGCCAGTGCTCGAGGTCTCGGCGCGGCGCGAGACGCACCGTGCTGCCCGGCTGCTCAGGTCTCCTCGGGTCGTCGTCGGAGAGCTCGACCAGCGTGTACCGCCCGTCCGCGTGACCTGTCCACCGCACGGCCGGGGCCTGGGGGTGACGGGCCGAGCGCGAGACGAGCTCGATCTCGTCGGCGACCATGAAGGCCGACAGCAGCCCGATGCCGAACTGCCCCAAGAACTGCTCGCGGCCCGTGCCCATCTCCAGGTCGCGCTTGGAGCTGCGCCCGATGGTCGCGAGGAGCTCTTCGGCCTCGGCCAAGGTCAGCCCCACACCGGTGTCGGTCACCTCCAGGCTGCCGTCGGGACGGCAGCGCAGGGTGACCCGGGGGGTGGTCGCCCCCGGACCCGCCGTCGACGGGTCGCCGGGGGACGAGACACCGGGGGACGAGTCGCCCACCTCGGCCAGCGCGGTGATGGCGTCGGTCCCGTTCTGCAAGAGCTCCCTGAGGTACACCCGAGGGCTGCTGTAGAGGTGGCGGGCGAGGAGGTCGACGATCCCGCCGAGGTCGACCTGGAAGGTCTGGCTCATGCGCGGGCCGTCACTCCTCGGGGATGCCGAGGCGCTCGGCCAGCCGCTCGAAGGAGCGCAGACCCGTGAAGAGGCCGCAGGAGATGAGCTGGCCCAGCTGCGCGTCGCTCACACCGTGCTCGAGGTCCGTCGAGACCTCGGCGTACACGCCGATCTCGTCGTCCTCGGCCCTGACGTAGAGCTTGGGCCAGATGAGGTCGCGATTGTACTCGTTGAGCAGGAGGGCGAACTCCGCCTCGCGGGCGACCGGGAAGGAGTGCTTCCACCGCCCGCGCACCTGCAGCACCTCCTGGGACTCGCCCATGAGGAAGAAGTAGAAGACGTTGTCGTCCCACTGGCCCCCGACGTCGCCGTCAGGGTCGATCCCGAAGTTCCAGCCCTGCTCGGTGAGGAAGGACTCGATGCGCGCCCGGGTGAGCGGTGCGTTGTCGCCGGAGGCGGCGAGTGCCGGAGCAGTCTCCGGCTTGTTGAAGAAGCCCATCGTGTCGTTCTCCTGGGGTGGTGTCGGTGCGTGCTGGTGCCACGGCGCCGTGCTCCTGGTGGGGCCAGGCGGTGCCGTCGGCCCCTCGGCGGGGCGGGCGCCGCTGTCGGCCCCGGGAGCGGGGTCGGGCGGTGCTGGCGAGGGTGCCGCGGTCGAGGACGCCGCGGTCGTCTGCTGATTCCCGTTCACCCTAGGTCCACACGGCGACAAGCACCAAGGGCTTCGGGCCCGGCCCGGCGAGCCTGTACCGTCTCGGTGTGCTGATCGTCGCAGTGGTAGGCCCCACGGCCACCGGAAAATCGGACCTCGCCCTCGATCTCGCCGAGGCTCTCCAGGGCGCCGGCGGGGACTTCTCCCCACCGGAGGTCGTCAACGCCGACGCCTACCAGCTCTACCGCGGCATGGACGTCGGGACGGCGAAGGTGCCCGTCGACGAGCGCCGCGGCGTGGTCCACCACCAGCTCGACGTCCTCGACGTCCAGGACGACGCGTCCGTGGCCACGTACCAGACCCAGGCGCGCGCAGACCTCGCCGCGATCGAGTCCCGGGGCGCACGTCCCCTCGTCGTGGGAGGTTCGGGCCTCTACCTCCGAGCCCTCCTCGACGACATGCGCTTCCCGGGGACCGACCCGCAGGTCCGTGCTGCTCTCGAGGCGCGCGCGGAGGCCGAGGGCACCCGCCGTCTCTACGACGAGCTCGCCGAGCGCGACCCCGCTGCCGCTGCGGCCGTCGAGCCCCGCAACACCCGCCGGATCGTCCGCGCCCTCGAGGTCATCGAGCTGACCGGGGCCCCGTACTCCGCGAACCTCCCACGCCAGGAGTACGTCAGGCCTGCCGTGCAGATCGGCCTCGACATCGACCGCGGTCTCCTCGACGACCGCGCGCAGGCACGCGTGGACGCCATGTGGGAGCGCGGCCTCGTCGACGAGGTCGTCGCGCTCGCGGACCGCGGCCTGGGCACGACGGCGTCGCGCGCCGTCGGCTACGCCGAGATCCTGCGCCACCTCGCGGGGGAGACCACGCTCGACCAGGCCAGGGCGGACATCGTCGCGAACACCCGACGGCTCGCCCGCAAGCAGATGGGGTGGTTCGGCCGCGACCCGCGCGTGCACTGGCTGCGGGCCGAGTCGCCCACTCTCGTCGAGGAGGCCCTCGCCGTCGTCGCGTCGGCCGACCGCGGGACACCGCCCCCGCCCGCGGACGGACCCGTGCGCCGTAGTCTGGGCTCATGACGCCAGGAACGATCCCCACGACGCCCCTGCCCTTCACCAAGGGCCACGGCACCGAGAACGACTTCGTGCTGCTCGACGACCGCGAGGCGCTCCTCGACCTCACGCCGGCGCTCGTGCGGGCGCTCGCAGACCGCCGCGCCGGGATCGGCGCAGACGGCGTCATCCGGGTGGTCCCCTCGTCGGCCCTGCCCGAGGGACAGGCTGTGCTCGCCCACGAGCCCGCAGCCCACTGGTTCATGGACTACCGCAACGCCGACGGGTCCGTCGCCCAGATGTGCGGCAACGGCGTCCGCGTCTTCGCCGCCTACCTCGAAGAGCTCGGCCTGGCGACCTTCGCCGACGGGCGCGACCTCGTCCTGGGCACGCGCGCCGGAGCTCGGCGGGTCCGCAAGGAAGACAGCGGCTGGTACGCGGTCGACATGGGCGTCTGGTCCTTCCCCGGGGGAGACTCCGCAGTCAGCGACGGCTTCGACGCCGAGGTGACCGTCGCCGGGCTCGAGCCTGCCGACGCCCAGGTCCCCAGACCCGCACTGAGCGTCGACCTCGGCAACCCGCACACCGTCGTCGCGCTCGCGAGCCTCGACGACCTCGAGCGCGCCGACCTCACGACAGCGCCCGACGTGCTCCCGCTGCCCGCCGACGGGACCAACGTCGAGCTCGTGGTCCCTCTCGGCGAGGAGACCAGCGTCGACGGCACCGTCGTCGGCAGGGTCCGCATGCGCGTCCACGAGCGCGGCGTGGGGGAGACCCGCTCGTGCGGGACCGGTGCCTGCGCGGCGGCGCTCGCGGTCCGCGCGTGGGCCGGACCGCAGGCACCCGACGTCTGGCTCGTCGACGTGCCCGGCGGGACCGTGCGGGTCACCCTGCTCGAGGACGGGCACGTCGAGCTCGCCGGACCCGCGGTGCTCGTGGCCGAGGGCACGGTGCGTCGGGACTGACCGCCCGCGCAGCAGCGGGCCTCAGCCTGCGACGACCTCGATCACCCGGAAGCCCTTGGCCGACGCGAGCTTGGTCGCCACGGCCTCGAAGGGAGCGCCCTCGGGCGTGCGGACCTCCGCAGTCGTCCCGTCGTAGCGGTCGTTCATCCACCCCATGAGCGAGTCCGCGCCGAGGTTGCGCTGCACCACCAGGTAGGCCGACCCGCCGGGCACGAGGCGCGGCAGCCACCTGTCGAGCATCGAGTGCAGCATCTCCTTGCCGACCCGGATCGGCGGGTTGGACCAGATCTGGGCGAGACGGACGTCCGCCGGGACGTCGTCGGGCGTGCACGCGGTGATCCCGTCGAGGCCGAGCCGTGACGCGTTGCGGCGCGTGAGGTCGAGCGAGCGCTCGTTGACGTCGACGGCCCACACCCGCGCCAGCGGGTTCTGCATCGCCATGGTCAGCGCCACGGGCCCCCAGCCGCACCCGAGGTCGAGCACGTCACCCGTCGGCGGGCCGGACACCGTGCGCAGGAGCACCTGGGTGCCGAGGTCCAGCCGGCCGGGCGAGAAGATGCCCCCTGCGGTCTCGACGTCCACGCTCGTGCCGTCGAGGACGACGGTGAGTGCCCGGCGCTCGGCAGAGGAGGCCGGCTCAGCGGTGAAGTAGTGGTCTGGGGTCTGATCGCTCACAACGCGTCATCGTAGGCCCAGCCGGGCCGCAGCAGTTCATCTGTGCGCAAAAAGTCTTCGGCGCAGGCGGCCCTCGTGGGAACCTAGAGGGACACGAACACCACCATCCACGAAGGACGTGCATGACGAACAGCCACGAACCGCGCCCCGAACCTGCTCAGGGTCCGTCGCCGACGACAGACCAGCACGTCGGCGTCGCGGCACCGTCGGCGCGGGACATCGCGAGCGACGTCGTCGCCCGTGTCCTCGCGCGGGCGGGGACGGCACGAGCAGACGGCGGGACCCAGCACTCCGCCCACGACGGCGACCAGCTCGACCTCGCCGAGCGGTCTGCGTTGCGACGTGTCGCGAACCTCTCGACCGAGCTCGAGGACGTCACCGAGGTCGAGTACCGCCAGCTGCGCCTGGAGAAGGTCGTCCTCGTCGGGCTCTGGGCCCGCGACGCGGCCGACGCCGAGGTCTCGCTCCGCGAGCTCGCGGCGCTCGCCGAGACCGCCGGGTCCCAGGTGCTCGACGGCCTCCTGCAGCGCCGCCAGACCCCCGACCCGGGGACCTACCTCGGCTCGGGCAAGGCCGCCGAGCTCGCGGCCGTCGTCGCCGGGACCGGCGCCGACACCGTGATCGTCGACGGCGACCTCGCCCCGTCCCAGCGTCGTGCACTCGAGGACATCATCAAGGTCAAGGTCGTCGACCGGACAGCGCTGATCCTCGACATCTTCGCCCAGCACGCGAAGTCCCGAGAGGGCAAGGCCCAGGTCGAGCTCGCCCAGCTCGAGTACCTCCTCCCGCGCCTGCGAGGCTGGGGAGAGTCGATGTCCCGCCAGGCCGGTGGCCAGGTCGGTGGCGCCGGGGCAGGCATGGGCTCGCGCGGACCGGGTGAGACGAAGATCGAGCTCGACCGTCGTCGCATCCGCAACCGCATGGCCAAGCTGCGCCGGGAGATCGCCGCGATGGCGCCCTCCCGCGAGACCAAGCGGTCCTCGCGCAAGCGCAACGCGATCCCGTCGGTCGCGATCGCCGGCTACACCAACGCCGGCAAGTCGAGCCTGCTCAACGCCCTGACGGGTGCCGGGGTGCTCGTCGAGAACGCGCTCTTCGCGACCCTCGACCCGACGGTGCGACGCACCAAGACCCCTGACGGTCGCGTGTACACGCTCGCGGACACCGTCGGGTTCGTCAGGTCGCTGCCGCACCAGCTCGTCGAGGCCTTCAGGTCGACCCTCGAAGAGGTCGCCGACTCCGACCTCCTGCTGCACGTGGTCGACGCCTCGCACCCCGACCCCGAAGGTCAGATCGCTGCCGTGAGGCACGTGCTCGAGGGGATCCCCGGGGCGCTCGACGTCCCCGAGGTCATCGTGCTCAACAAGGCCGACCTCGCCGACCCCGACACCATCGCCCGGCTGCGCAGCCGGGAGCGCACGACCCTCGTGGTGTCTGCGCACACGGGGGAGGGCATCACCGAGCTGCTCGACTTCATCTCGGCGGCGCTCCCGCACCCCGGGGTGACGGTCGACCTGATCGTCCCGTACAGCCGGGGAGACCTCGTCAACCGCGTGCACCTCGAGGGTGAGATCGACCACCTCGAGCACGTCGGCGAGGGCACCCTGCTGCGTGGTCGGGTGGACGACGAGCTCGCAGCAGAGCTCGCCGCCGTGGCCGTCCGCTCCTGAGCACCCACGGTCCGGGGCCGGTCTCGATGAGGCCTTCCCCGGACCGTAGACTCCTCGGGTGAAGGACACCCCGCACGCCACGACCACAGGCTCGGCCGACGAGGTGCACACGCTGCTCGACCTCGCCGTCGGCGCACTCGGCGGCGGCCGCCGCGACGGGCAGCACGACATGGCCGAGGCCGTGTCGACCGCCATGACCTCTGGCGAGCACCTGCTGGTCCAGGCCGGGACCGGCACCGGCAAGTCGCTCGGCTATCTCGTGCCGGCCGTCCACCACGCCGTCAACGCCGGCGAGCGCGTGATCGTCTCG
This sequence comes from Sanguibacter inulinus, assembly GCF_013415325.1. GTDB lineage: Bacteria > Actinomycetota > Actinomycetes > Actinomycetales > Cellulomonadaceae > Sanguibacter > Sanguibacter inulinus. The sequence continues at coordinate 28,935 of NZ_JACBYE010000033.1, forward strand.
ACCGCGACCCTCGCGCTCCAGCGCCAGATCATGTCCCGCGACCTCCCCCTGGTCGCGGAGGCTCTCGCGGACCACCTGCCCCGCCGTCCCACGCTCGCCCTGCTCAAGGGCTGGCACAACTACGCCTGCCTGCACAAGATCGACGGCGGCTACCCGGCCGACGACGCGGGCACCCTCTTCGACATGCCCCGCTCCGAGGGCCCTGCAGAGCCGCTCACCGGCGGCGAAGCCGTCCCGGCGGCGGAGGCCGCGAGCCTCGGGCAGCAGGTCGTCAGGCTCCGCGAGTGGGCACGGACGACCGACACCGGTGACCGGGACGACCTCGTCCCCGGCGTCCCGGACCGTGCGTGGCGCCAGGTCTCGGTGACCTCGCTCGAGTGCCTGGGCCAGCGCTGCCCGCTCATCGAGGAGTGCTTCCCGGAGCAGGCCAGGGCCCTGGCCCGCGAGGCCGACGTCGTGGTGACCAACCACGCGATGCTCGGCATCGCGGCGACGGGCTCGCCCAACGTCCTGCCCGAGCACTCGGTCGTCGTGGCCGACGAGGCGCACGAGCTGGCCGACAGGGTCACCGCCGCGGCGACAGTCGAGCTCTCGGTCGCCTCGATCGAGCACGCAGCGCGCCAGGCTCGCCGCCACGGCGGTGTGCTGACGACCGACCTGGACGCGGCCACCTCGGACTTCGGCTCTCTCGTCGCCGGCCTGCCCGCGGAGCGTTTCCCCGACGGGCTCCCCGAGGGGGCCCGGCTCGCGGTCGCGGGCGTCCGCGACGCCGCCCGCGGCGTGCTGAGCGAGCTCAAGCCCGAACCGCGGGCCGGGGGCGGTGAGGGCGGAGCCGACTCGGGACTCAAGATGGCCCAGTCGAGCATGCTGCAGATCTTCGAGATCGCCGAGCGGATGACCGGTGAGGCCACGGGCTTCGACGTGCTGTGGTGCTCACGAGGTGCCGAGGGCGGCTTCGGTGCCGGGATGTCCAAGCTGCACGCCGCCCCGCTCGGGGTGTCCGGGCTGCTCCGGACGAACCTCTGGAGCGAGAAGGTCGGCGTGCTCACGTCCGCGACTCTCGCGCTCGGCGACTCCTTCGACCCCGTCGCCCGCTCGGTCGGCCTCGAGCGTGCGGCGACCGAGGCTGACGGAACGGAGTCGAGCGGGCCTGCGCCGCGGTGGCGCGGGCTCGACGTCGGCAGCCCCTTCGACTACCCGCGCCAGGGGATCCTCTACGTCGCGAAGAGCCTGCCGACCCCGGGGCAGCAGAGCACGACCGACGACCAGGTCGACGAGATGGCTGCGCTCATCACCGCGGCCGGCGGGCGGACGCTCGGGCTGTTCTCCTCGCGCCGGGCCGCGGAGCGCGCGGCCGAGCTGTTGCGGGAGCGCCTGGACGTGCCGATCCTCTGCCAGGGTGACGACCAGCTGCCCACCCTCGTCAAGCAGTTCGCTGCCGACGAGGCCACGTGCCTGTTCGGCACCCTCTCGCTCTGGCAGGGGGTCGACGTCCCGGGTCCGTCCTGCCGCCTGGTGATGATCGACCGCATCCCGTTCCCTCGGCCCGACGACCCCGTCAAGGCGGCGCGCGCCCGGTACGTCGAGAGCCACGGCGGCAACGGGTTCATGCAGGTCGCGGCCACCCACGCGGCGCTCCTGCTCGCCCAGGGCGCGGGGCGGCTCGTGCGGACGGTCGAGGACAAGGGCGTGGTGGCGATCTTGGACCCCCGCCTCGTGACAGCCCGCTACGGGAAGTTCCTGGTCAGCTCGCTGCCCGACTTCTGGCGGACGACCGACCGACAGGTCGCCACTTCTGCGCTCGAGCGCCTCTCGGCCCTAGGCTGATCCCAGCGCGCCCCTCACCAGCGCCCGACTTCATGGAGGACCGATGAGCCAGCCTGAGACCCACCGAGCACCCGACGAGACGCCCCGCACGCGCAAGACCACGAAGGTGGCGGTCGTCGGAGCCGGCGCCGTCGGCTCGACGATGGCCTACGCCGCGCTCATGCGCGGCTCCGCCCGCCACATCGCCCTCTACGACATCAACCGGGCCAAGGTCGAGGCAGAGGCTCTCGACCTGTCCCACGGCATCCAGTTCATGCCGATGGCCGAGGTCGTGGGCTCTGACGACGTCGCGGTCTGCGCCGACGCCGACATCATCATGGTGACCGCCGGTGCCAAGCAGAAGCCTGGCCAGACCCGGCTCGACCTCGCCGAGGCGACCATCAGCCTGGTGTCGAAGATCCTCCCCGAGCTCCTCGCGGTCGCCCCCGACGCCACCTACGTCATGGTGACCAACCCCGTCGACATCGTCACCTACGCGGCGCTCAAGATCTCAGGCCTGCCCCCCACGCAGCTCTTCGGCTCGGGCACCGTGCTCGACTCGTCCCGCCTGCGGTTCCTCATCGCCCAGCACTGCGGGGTCGCGGTCCAGAACGTCCACGCGTACATGGCCGGCGAGCACGGGGACAGCGAGATCCCGCTGTGGAGCTCGGCCACCATCGGTGGGGTGCCCCTGCTCGAGTGGGACGCGATCGACGGCCGCGAGCCCCTCACTGCCCAGGTCCGCGACGAGATCGCCCACGAGGTCATCAACTCCGCCTACCGCATCATCGAGGGCAAGGGGGCGACCAACTACGCCGTCGCGCTCGCCGGGTCCAGGATCATCGAGGCCGTCCTCAACGACGAGCACCGCGTGCTGCCCGTCTCGACGCTGCTCGACGACTACTACGGCATCAGCGACATCTGCCTCTCGGTCCCCTCGATCGTCGGACGGCACGGCGTGACCGACAAGCTGCAGGTCCCGCTCTCCCCGGTCGAGATCCGTGGGCTCCAGCACTCGGCGACCTCCCTCAAGGAGGTTGCTCGCCGCTTCGGCGTCTGACCCGCACCCCCAGCACGCAGCAGAGCGCCGCACCCCTCGTGGGGTGCGGCGCTCTGCTGCGTGCTGGGGAGCTGGGGAGCTGGCTGGCCAGCCGGGCCACGGCCCGCGCGTCGCTGTCAGAGGCTGCGCAGGACCGTGACGATGCGGCCGAGGATGGTCGCCTCGTCGCCCAGGATCGGTGAGAACGCGTCGTTGTGCGGCATGAGCCACACGTGCCCGTCGATGCGCTTGAAGGTCTTCACGGTCGCCTCTCCGTCGATCATCGCGGCGACGATCTCACCGTTCTCCGCCACGGGCTGACGGCGCACCACGACCCAGTCGCCGTCGCAGATCGCGGCGTCGATCATCGACTCGCCGGAGACCTTGAGCAGGAACAGCTCGCCGTCTCCCACCAGCTGACGGGGGAGGGGGAAGACGTCTTCGACCATCTGCTCCGCGAGGATCGGGCCACCCGCGGCGATGCGGCCGACGACAGGCACGTAGGACGGCGACGGGTGGTTGTCCTGGTCCTCGTCGGTCGACGCACGGACGGGCAGCGGGACCGAGCGCAGCGTGCGTCCGGTGGTGCGCCCGGTCAGCTCGGTCGTGCTGGAGTCGGCGGCGGGCCCCTGGGTGACGAGCTCCATCGCGCGCGGCCGGTTCGGGTCGCGACGCAGGTAGCCCTTGCGCTCGAGGGTGGTCAGCTGGTGCTTGACGCTCGACGGGCTGGTCAGCCCGACGGCCTCACCGATCTCGCGCATGCTCGGCGCGTAGCCGCGCGTCTCGACCGACGTGCGGATCGTGTCCAGCACGCCGCGCTGCCGCGGGGTCAGGCCGTCCGCAGCGCCGATCACCGACACAGGGTCCGTGGCAGCAGCGCTCACGCCGTCGCCCTCGGTCGTGGTCGCTCCTGACGGCGTGCTGTCCTGCGTCTTCACGTCGGGCCTCCGGTCGGTGCTGCGTGCTGCGGTCTGGTCGTCCCTGCCCCGGGTGGTCGTCGTCGCGCCGGCGCTGAGGCGGAGCCAGCAGCAGCGGCAGCAATGTCGGTGGCCCGTGGTCGAGTGTCCTTGCTGGTGGTTCAACAGTAGGGCCCGGCCCCCACGACTTCAAACACCTGTTCGAGCGTGTCGCGCCAGACCCCTTGCAATATTCTCGATCCTTCGTACAGTTGTACGACGTACACATGTTCGAACGCGTCGCCCGGTCACCCCGACCGACGACGATCAGGAGAGGAGTCGACATGGCCCACACCGCACAGGTGCTGACGCCCCGGCCAGAGCTGCGCCTGGTGCGAGACGGTGACGGGCGGCGCTCGTCCGCCGCGACGGCCTCTCGCGAGGGTTCGCTCCGCGACCTCCGCCTGACCCGGCGCGGGTGGTGGGTGCTGTCGGCTCTCGCTGTCGCGCTCGTCGCTGTCGGCATGTTCCTCGGCGACCGCGCCTTCGCGAGCGCCCCGGCCGAGCCCGTCGCCGTGGCTGACCATTTCGTGGCCCCGGGGGAGACGCTGTGGCAGATCGCCGGCGCCGTCGCGCTCCCTGGCGAAGACCGCCGCGACGTGGTCGACATGCTCGTCGAGCTCAACGGTCGGTCGACGGCCTCCCTCGAGGTGGGCGAGCGCATCCTGGTCCCGGCTCGGTGACACGCGATATCGTCTCGACATGTGAGAAGGCAGCTGAGGAGAGTTGCTCGCCCTCTTAGGTCGCCCTAAGTTAGGACTACCTCATCAACCGGCTGGGGGCCGGGTTGTGAGGCGGGGTGCACGGGTGGTCATCACCAGGTACTCCGACAGCACGCCGGTGTCATGACGAGGCGAGTCGTCCAGGCACTGTGGGGACGGGGGCGTCCCGGACGGAGGTGGTCGACCATGACCACCTCCGTCTCTGTCTCCAGGCGCCGGCTGGTGGGGTATGTGCGCAGGTCTCGGAGACGCGCGTACCCTTGCGAGTGCCGCGGAGCCGTGGCATCCGAGCACGTCCAGATGGAGGCCACTGTGCACTGCCCGTTCTGCCGCCACGCGGACTCCCGGGTCGTCGACTCGCGAACCTCGGACGACGGCGCGTCGATCCGTCGCCGCCGGCAGTGCCCTGCGTGCTCTCGGCGCTTCACCACGCTCGAGACCGCGAGCCTCTCTGTCGTCAAGCGTTCTGGTGTCACAGAGCCGTTCAGCCGCGAGAAGGTCGTCAACGGGGTGCGCAAGGCGTGCCAGGGTCGACCCGTGAGCGAAGACGACCTCGCTCTGCTCGCCCAGCGTGTCGAGGAGAGCGTGCGGGCCACCGGCATCGCCGAGCTCGACGCCTACGAGATCGGTCTGACGATCCTCGGGCCGCTCCGTGAGCTCGACGAGGTCGCCTATCTGCGGTTCGCCTCCGTGTACCAGGCCTTCGACTCCCTCGAAGACTTCGAGGCGGCGATCAACCTGCTGCGTGCCGAGCACGAGCAGAACGACCGCGACGCAGCGTCCTCGCAGGACTGATCGTCGGTCGACCCGGTCTCACCTGCAGCGTGGCCTGAGGGCTGGACCGTTCAGAGCTCGCTCGAGCGGGACGCCCACAGGTTGAGCCCGCCCTCGACCGCAGCCGCGTCGATGGCGTCGAGCTCCTCGGCCGAGAACGGGAGTGCCTCGAGCGCTGCCAGGTTCTCGTCGAGCTGCGCGGTCGTGCGGGCGCCGACGAGGACCGCGCTCACCCGCTCGTCCCGCAGGCACCACGCGAGGGCCATCTGCGCGAGGGTCTGACCACGTCGCAGGGCGATCTCCCGCAGGCTGCGCACCGAGGCGAGGTTCTGCTCCGACAGGTACTGCCGCTGGAAGGACGTCCCCTTCGCGGCGCGCGAGTCTGCCGGCACGCCGTCCAGGTACCGGTCGGTCAGGAGTCCTTGGGCCAGGGGAGAGAACGTCACGAGGCCCGTGCCCGCCGCTGCGGCGACCTCGACGAGCGAGCGACCTGAGTCGTCCGGGACCTCGATCCACCGGTTGAGGAGCGAGTACGACGGCTGGTGCACGGTGAGCCGCAGCCCGAGAGCGTCGGCGATCTCGAGCGCCTGGAGCGTCCGGGTCGCCGAGTACGAGGAGATGCCCGCGTAGAGGGCTCGCCCGGACCGCACGGCAGTGTCGAGCGCGCCGATGGTCTCCTCGAGCGGGGTGCTCGGGTCGAACCTGTGGCTGTAGAAGATGTCGACCTCGTCGACGCCGAGCCTGCGCAGCGACTGGTCGAGCGAGGCGAGCAGATATCCGCGGGAGCCGCCCTCGCCGCGTGGGCCGGGCCACTGCCTGTACCCGGCCTTGGTGCTGATGCTCAGCTCGTGCCGGTGCGCGGCGAGGTCGCGCCTCAGGATCCGGCCGAAGCCCGTCTCGGCCGACCCCGGTGGTGGGCCGTAGTTGTTCGCGAGGTCGAAGTGCACGACCCCTGAGTCGACGGCGTGCAGCACGAGGGACCGCTGGTCGTCGGCGGGTGCGGCGTCGCCGAAGTTCTGCCAGAGCCCCAGGCTCAGCGCGGAGACGCCGAGACCAGACCTGCCGACACGGCGGACGGGGAGGCTGTCGTGACGGTCGTGGGCGGGGGAGCGCATGACTGTACGGTACCGCTGCGATACTCGAGGCTGCCGTCCCTGTCTCTCGTGGCGACCACGTCGGCGAGAGAAATGCCTGGCGTCCCACGCCGGGCTGCGGGAGGGTTGGTCTGCATCGGCAGACATCGAGACGAGGAGGCCGGAGCAGATGACTCAGGACCGAGAAGTTCCCGAGACCGCGATCAGCGCGGACACGAAGGCGAAGTTCAAAGAGGCGCTCGACCGCAAGAACGCGGCTCGGCACCTGACCTCCGAGGGTGACACGAACACCGGCAGCGTCCACGGCTCCGAGCCGATCGGCAAGACGCAGCGCACCTTCCGCCGCAAGTCTGGGTGACCAGGCGTGCGCCCGGCAGCAGCCGGGCCTAGAGCAGACAGCGAGGGTGGTACGGGATCTTCCCGTACCACCCTCGCTGTCTGCTGTCTGCCGGATGCTGAGCGGCGACGTCCGCCCCGCGGAGCGGCGACGCCACCGTGCTGAGCGGGCCCCCTGCGGGCGTCCCTCCGGGGGATGCGGCCCGGCCGGAGGGGCTCAGCCCTTGATGTCGGTGAGCACCCGCAGCTTGATCGTCTGGCCCATCGCCCGCAGCGCCTCGACGACAGCAGCCTCGACGCTCGAGCCGGCGTCGGTCACCACGTAGCCGACCTCACCGCGGGTCGCGAGCAGCTGACCCTCGATGTTGGTGCCGTGCTCGGCGAGCGTGCGGTTGACCTCGGCGAGGACACCCGGGGTGTTGCGGTGCAGGTGAGCCACGCGAGCGACACCTGTCGAGCTCTCGAGAGCCAGGTTCGGCAGGTTGACGCTGAGGGTCGTCGAGCCCGAGCGGACGTAGTCGCGGATCTTGTTCGCCACGAAGACTCCGATCGCCTCCTGCGCCTCGAGCGTCGAACCACCGATGTGCGGGGTGAGGATGACGTTGGGCAGGCCACGGAGCTCAGACTCGAAGGCGTCGCCGCGCTTCTTCGGCTCTTCGGGGAACACGTCGATCGCCGCACCCGCGAGGTGGTGGGACAAGATCGCCTCGCGCAGGGCGTGGGTGTCCACCACGAAGCCACGCGACAGGTTGAGGAAGATCGCACCGGGCTTCATCTGCGAGAACTGCTGGGCGCCGAAGAGACCCGCGTTGCCGCTGCGGCCGTCGACGTGGAGCGTGACGACGTCCGCGACGGCGAGCAGCTCGTCGAGAGACCCGAGGCGACGCGCGTTGCCGAGCGCCAGCTTCTCCGAGGTGTCGTAGAAGACGACGGACATACCGAGGTTCTCGGCGAGGACCGACAGCTGGGTGCCGATGTTGCCGTAGCCGATGATGCCGAGCGTGCGCCCACGGACCTCGTGCGAGCCTTCCGCCGACTTGTCCCACACCCCGGCGTGGAGCGCCTTGTCGCGCTCCGTGAGGCGACGGGTGAGCGAGATGATCTCGGCGAGCGCGATCTCGACGACAGACCGCGTGTTCGAGAACGGCGCGTTGAAGACCGCGACCCCGTGGCTCGCAGCCGACCTGAGGTCGATCTGGTTGGTCCCGATGCAGAACGCACCGATCGTCAGGAGCTCCGGAGAGGCGGCGATCACCGCGTCGGTCACCTGCGTCTTGGAACGGATACCGAGGATGTGGACGCCCTCGAGGGCGTGGATCAGCTCGGACTCGTCCAGGGCGCCAGACCGGACCTCGACCTCGACGCCGTGGGCGGCCAAGATCTCGACGGTGAGCGGGTGGACATTTTCAAGGAGGAGGGCCTTCAGCACGCAGTCATCGTCCTCCCCCCGCGCGCTGCGACCAAAACGGTCTTGGCACGTGGACGGATCTCGCTGGCGCCCCGGGGCGAGGCCGCCCACGGGGGTCAGCCGACGAGACCCGCAGGGAGGTCCCGGGAGTGGGTGACATGCAGATAGCGGGTCGGCCGGGTCATCGCGACGTACAGGTCTGACGCGCCGCCGGGCCCGTCGACGAGGGCAGCCGGTTCTTCGAGCACGACGGCGTCGAACTCGAGCCCCTTGACCTCGCGGGCGGAGGCGACCACCAGACCGTCACCTGCGGACGCAGCCGCGGGGATCTCCCGGAGCATCTTCTCGACATCGGCCACGTCCGCGGCCGGCACGACGACCGCGACCTGTCCCGCGCCGCCCGAGCGGATGTCGGCGAGCAGCCCGACGGCGATCTCCACGGTGCGCGCACGCACCTCGTCTGCCGCGAGCCTGTGGACCGTGAGGGCAGCCGGGACCTCGCGCGCGGACGTGAGCCTCGAGACGGGTAGCCCGGCCTCGACGGCCATGCGCTGCGCGGCCGACGCGATCTCCTCGGGCGTGCGGTAGTTGACGGTGAGCTCGGTCAGGCGCCAGGAGTCGCGCAGCAGCGGCGTGAGCATCGCGTCCCACGAGCGGGCCCCAGCGGGCGAGGACGTCTGGGCCACGTCGCCGACGATTGTCATCGACCGCGTCGGGCAGCGGCGCACGAGCATCCGCCAGGCCATCGCCGACAGCTCTTGGGCCTCGTCGACGACCAGGTGCGCGAAGGTCCAGCTGCGGTCCTTCTCCGCACGCTCTGCGGTCGTCAGGTAGGGACCAGAGGTCGCGAACCTGTCGGCGAGAGCCTCGGCGCTCACCATGCCGTTCCCGCCCGAGCCCTCGAGCACCTGACGGGCGTACTCGAGCCGCTCCTCACGCTGCTCCGCGTCCTGGCGCGCCTGCGCCCGGGCCACCTGGTCGTCCTCGCCGAGCAGCTCGGCAGCCTCGTCGAGGATCGGCACGTCGGCCTCGGTCCACGGCGAGCCCGGGGCCCGCACGAGGGCGTCCCTGTCGGCTGCGGAGAGCTCGGGGGCGGCCTCGGCGAGCCTGTGCGGCTTGGCGTAGAGGTCCTCGACCAGCTTCTGGGGCGACATCGGCATCCACGCGAGGTTGAGCGCGACCCGGATCTCCTTCGTGCTGCGCAGCTCTTCCAGGATCTCGCCGCGCTCGTCCGACTCGACCGAATAGCTCAGCTGCTCGGTGTACTGCGCCGCGAGACGGTTGAGCATCTCGCGGACGAAGGTCACCCTTGCGAGGTTGTGCGGCTTGCGGTGACGCCGCGCCTTCGCGATGGCGTCACGGATGTCGCGCCGCCGGATCACGAGGTCGTATCCGTCGACGCGCACCCTGGTGTCCTGCGCGGGGACGCGCTCGCGTGCGCTCACCGCGCGCCTGACGATCGCGCCGAAGACCGAGCGTCCCTTGATCTCGGCGACCTTCGGGTCCTCGGTCCCGCGCGCCTCGATCCCGGGCAGGATGTCGGCGATCGTCGTGCTCACGACCCCGGTCTCGCCGAGCGAGGGGAGCACCTGGTCGATGTACCGCAAGAACGACTGGCTCGGGCCGACGAGCAGCACGCCCGAGCGCTCGAGCAGACGACGGTGGGCGTAGAGCAGGTACGCCGCGCGGTGCAGGGCGACAGCGGTCTTCCCCGTGCCGGGGCCACCCTGGACCACGAGGGCACCCTGCAGGTCGGAGCGGATGATGGTGTCCTGCTCGGCCTGGATGGTCGCGACGATGTCGCCCATGCGCCCTGTGCGCCCCGCAGACAGTGCCGCGAGCAGCGCGCCCTCGCCCGAGAGGTTGAGGTCCGAGGCGGCGTCACCCGAGAGGTCGAGGACCTCGTCCTCGAGACCCGTGACGCGACGACCCGACGTCACGAGGTGCCGGCGGCGCAGCACACCGTCGCGCTGGGCCGCCGTCGCCCTGTAGAAGGCCTGGGCCGCAGGGGCACGCCAGTCCGTGAGGATCGAGGAGTGCTGCTCGTCGGTCAGCCCGATGCGCCCGATGTACCGGGTGGTCTCGTCGTCGAAGTCGAGCCGGCCGAAGCACAGCCTGTCCTCGACGGCGTCCAGCAGCGCGGCCCGGTCTTCGTAGAGCGTCGCGAAGGCGTCGCGCTCGCTGCGGTTCTGGGGGGACCCGCTCGGTCCGGACCGGCGCACCTCGGCGAGGCGCTCGCGCGTGACGGCGCGCAGCTCGTCCAGCCGTGCGTAGAGGACGTCGAGGGTGTCCTGCTCGACCCTGATCTCGTCGGGCTGCTCGGTCACGCTGGTCCTTCCCTCGCGGGGGTACGGAGATGAGATGGCGACTGGAGGCTGCTGGTGCCGCAGTCCCACGTTCGCGACCGTCCATTATTGCTGATCGTGGCACCCCGACGCGCCGCGCAGATGGGCCGGGAGGGCCGTGGCGACTAAGATCAGCGGATATTCGTCTGGGGGGAGGAGTGCGGTGAGCGTGAGAGACGGGTCGACCGGCGAGACCGCCCCGGTCCGGGTGCTCATCGTCGACGACGACGACGGCGACGCGATGCTGGTCGAAGAGCTCTTCGCCGACAGCGCCCTCGAGGTGACCCTCGACCGCGCGCGATCGATCGACGAGGCCCTCGGTCGGCTCGACGTCGACTGCGTCCTCCTCGACCTGGGCCTCCCCGACGCGACAGGCCTCTCGGGCGTCGAGCGCATCAACGCGACGGGGACCAGCGCAGCGCTCGTGGTCCTCACCGGCATGACCAGCTCTGACCTCGGTGTCGACGCCGTCGCAGCAGGGGCCCAGGACTACCTCGTCAAGCACGAGGTCGACCCCGACCTCCTCGCCAGGTCGGTCCGCTACGCCGTCCAGCGCCGGCTCTCCGACGAGCAGGCACGGACGATCTACAAGAGCTCGGTCCGGGCCCGCGAGACCGCCCGCCTCGAGCGTGCGCTGCTGCCCACACCCTCGATCGTCGACCCACGGCTCTCCGTCCTCGTCGGCTACCTGCCCGGGGGAGACGGCCTGCTCGGAGGTGACTTCTACGACGTCGTCGAGCGCGCCGACGGCACGCTCGCCTGCATCATCGGCGACGTCGCCGGCCACGGACCCGACGAGGCTGCCCTCGGAGCCACCCTGCGCACCGCCTGGCGGACCCTCGTCCTGGCCGAGATCGACCCCGAGCGCATCCTCCCGCTGCTCGAGCGCGTCATGCTCGACGAGCGCTCGCGGCCCGAGACCTTCACGACGCTCTGCCAGCTGGTCATCTCGGCCGACAGGTCGTCGGCCGAGCTCTACCTCGCCGGTCACCACGCGCCCATCCTCGTCTCCGAGCAGTCCCGTGCCATCGAGCCGACCCACCGCGGCCGTGCCCTCGGCATCCCTGTCGACTCGCCCTGGAAGTCCCAGCGGCTCGAGCTCGCCGGCAGCTGGTGGCTCATGCTCTACACCGACGGTCTGCTCGAGGCCACGGTCCGCGACCCCGGCAGCGACCAGGACCGTCCCCACGACGCCGACCGCCGAGACCGCGGCGGGCGCTCGCGGATCGGCATCGACGGGCTCCTCGCCGCCGTGAGCGCCGAGTTCCGCGACGGCACAGAGGAGCTCGTCGAGCGCATCTTGCGCACCGTCCATGCCGTGCACGGTGGACGCCTCGTCGACGACGCGGCCGTGCTGATCCTCGGCTGGCCCGGCTGCGACGCCGGGCACGGGCAGCGGTCCGCGACCCTGGCCGACTCGGAGGAGTGGAGTTGAGGCGTCCTGCCGCGGCGCAGCGTGCAGGGTCGACGCTGCGCCGCCAGCTCGGCGTGACCGTGGCGAGCGCCGGAGCGGTCCTCCTGGTGATCCTGCTGTACGCCGTCTACTCCCTGCTCCAGGTGGTCCACTACCAGAACAGGGTCACCGACATCTACGCGAGCGCGATCTCCTACTCCGACGGGCTCACCTCACGGATCGGTGACATCGGCTCGGCCGTCGACGCCTACCTGCAGTCGGGTGTCGACTCGGCGCTCGGCTCCTACAGGACCGCCGACACCGAGGCTGCCCGAGCCATCCGGACGGCGTTCCTCGAGGACTACGGCCCCGACTCTGAGGTGGTCGTCGCGCTCGACAGGACGCTCGGCCTCGTCGCGACCTGGCGCTCTCAGTTCGCGGACCCTGCCGTCGCCGAGGTCTCGGTCGAAGGACCCGGCGCCGTCAGCGACGCGACGGTCGAACGCGGCGAGCGGCTGCTCGCCGACGCCCGCGACGCGGCCCTCGACCTCGAGACCGTCCTCGAGACGGGCCGCGAGGAGGCCTCCGACGCCCTCGCTGCCTGGACGCGCAACCTCTTCCTCGCCGTCGTCGTGCTCGCGGGTGCAGCCGTGGTCGTGGCTGTCGGGACGTGGCGGACGCTGCGCCGACGGGTCCTCGAGCCTCTCGCCGACCTCGCGGCCAAGGCGGAGGCGGTGAGCACCGGCGAGCTCGACCTGCCGGTGCGGACCGAAGGGCCTGGCGAGATCGCCTCCCTCGCGCACGCCGTCGACGCGATGCGGGTCGAGCTCGTGGCACGGATGGCCTCCGAGGCCCGCTCCCGGGCCGAGATCGCCGAGGCGCACGAGCAGGTGCTCGAGCAGGCCGAAGAGCTCCGACGCTCGAACCGGGACCTCGAGCAGTTCGCCTACGTCGCCTCGCACGACCTCCAGGAGCCGCTGCGCAAGGTCGCGAGCTTCACCCAGCTGCTGCAGAAGCGCTACGGCGGTGAGCTCGACGAGCGCGCAGACCAGTACATCGAGTTCGCGGTCGACGGTGCCAAGCGGATGCAACGACTCATCCAGGACCTGCTCGGCTTCTCGCGCGTCGGGCGGTCGGCGGGCGAGGCCGTCGAGGTCGACCTCGTCGAGGCCTGCGCGACGGCGGTCACGACCTTGGACGCCGCCGTCGAGGAGTCGGGCGGCCAGGTCGAGGTCGGCGACCTCCCCGTGGTCCTCGGGCAGCAGACGCTCCTCGTCCAGCTCTTCCAGAACCTCGTCGGCAACGCGCTGAAGTTCAGGCACCCCGACAGGACGCCCCACGTCATCCTCGGGGCTGTGCGCCGCGAGGACGCCTGGGAGCTGTGGTGCTCCGACAACGGCATCGGGATCGACCAGCAGTATGCCGACAGGGTCTTCGTGATCTTCCAGCGGCTGCACGCCAAGGACGCCTACGAGGGCACGGGCATCGGCCTCGCGCTGTGCAAGAAGATCGTCGAGTTCCACGGCGGTGAGATCTGGCTCGACACCGACGTCTCGCAGGGCACGACGATCCGCTGGACGCTGCCAGACCCCCGCGAGGTAGGCTCTGCGGGGCCCGAGGACCAGTCCCAGGCCGAGGGTGCTGACGGCACCACGCCCGCGACGACGACCGCAGGGACGGGCGACCTGCCCGGACCAGGACAGCACGACGAGGAGAGCTCATGACCGTGGCACCCGGAGTGATCGAGGTCCTGCTGGTCGAAGACGACCCGGGCGACGTCCTCATGACGCGCGAGGCCTTCGAGCACAACAAGGTGGCCAACCGGCTCTCGGTCGTCAACGACGGCGTCACCGCGATGGACTTCTTGCGCAAGCGCGGTGAGTACGCGGACGCCGTGACGCCCGACCTCATCCTGCTCGACCTCAACCTGCCGCGCATGGACGGCCGAGAGGTCCTCGCCGAGCTCAAGGAAGACCCCGAGCTCCGCCGCATCCCCGTCGTCGTGCTCACGACCTCCGAGGCCGAGGAAGACGTCGCGCGCAGCTATTCGCTCTACGCCAACGCCTTCGTCACCAAGCCCGTCGACTTCGAGAGGTTCATCGAGGTCGTCCGGCAGATCGACGACTTCTTCGTGACCGTCGTCAGGCTGCCCTCGCGCTGATCGGTCCCGGACCCTGCGGAGAGCTGCACCGACGACCGGAGGTCGTGGTCTGGCCTGCGGGAAGAAACTCCGGCGCGGCGGTGTTCTGGTCCTCAGACGACGTTCGTGACGTCACCGGTCAGGCCTGAGCCTGGTGGTGCGTCGAGGCTGACAGGAGGCCCACCATGCTCGATCCGCAGGAGCTCTACACGGTCGACGCCACAGTCGAGTCCGCTCTCCGGCTCTCGCCGGACGAGGCGGGGACGGGGCCCGTGCTCGTCAACGCGCTGCGCGGGTTCGTCGACGCCGGGCACGTCGGGCAGATCGCGCTCGAGCACATCCTCGACCTCGGCGAGACGACCCGCCTGGTCACCTTCGACGCCGACCAGCTGGTCGACTACAGGTCGAAGCGCCCCACCATCGTCTTCGACACGCAGCGCTGGACCGAGTACTCGGGTCCGAGCATCGCGATCGACGTCGCACGAGACCGCGAGGGGACGACCTTCCTCGTGCTCCACGGCAACGAGCCCGACGTCCAGTGGGAACGCTTCGTCGAGGCCGTCCTGTCCCTCGTCGACAGGTTCCGGGTCTCGCTGACCGTGGGCACGTACGGCATCCCGATGGGGATCCCGCACACCCGTCTGCTCTCCGCGACGCCGCACGCCTCGCGCGACGAGCTGATCCCCGACGCCTCGCCGTGGTTCGGGCGCGTCACGGTCCCGGCGACCGCGGCCAACCTGCTCGAGCTCAGGCTCGCGGAGCGCGGCCACGACACCGTGGGCTACGCCGTCCACGTGCCGCACTACCTGGCCCAGTCGACCTACCCGCCCGCAGCGCTGGTGGCCCTCGACAAGCTCGAGTCCGCGACCGGGCTGGACCTGGACCTCGAGACCCTCGAGGAGGCGGCGAACGAGGCGCGTGCCGAGGTCGTGCGTCAGGTCGCCGAGTCGCCCGAGATCGCGGAGGTCGTCCGAGGGCTCGAAGAGCAGTACGACGCCTTCACCATCTCGGCCGAGCGCCAGAGCCTGCTCGCCGACACCGCAGAGATCCCGACCGCCGACGAGATCGGCGAAGAGCTCGAGCGCTTCCTCGCCCAGCAGGGTCCCGACGGGCAGTCGTCCTGACCTGAGCCCGGTATCGCCGGCATCACCAGCACGGCCCGGTCGCCATCACCTCTGGAGGGGATGGCGACCGGGCCGTGCTGCGTCAGGCGGGCGGTGCGGGGTCGACGAGAGGGACCGCGGTCCCCGCGAAGCGTGACACCTCGTCCGGGCCGCAGAGGATGTGCGCCGGGACCGCAAGACTGCGCAGTGCACGCGCAAGGCCCGCGCTGGCGAGGCCGTCCCCGTCGCGAGGGCCGCCCGGAGCCGTCGCGGCGAGCACGATGTTGCCGTAGCGGCGCGCCTTGAGCACCGCGGGCTCGGTGATCAGGGCGAGGTCGTCGTCGGTGCGGGGGACGCTGTCCGTCGCGACGCTGTCCAGCGCCGCACGGATCGTGGCGACCTCGGCACGGGCTGTGGACAGCGGAGGCTTGTCGGCGCAGTTCACGAGGTACAGGCCTCCTGGACGCAGGACGCGCAGCACGTCGACGACGAACTCGACGGTCAGCAGGTGACCCGGCGTGCTGTCGCCGGCGAACACGTCTCGGACGACGACGTCGACGCTCGAGGTCGCGAGCGTGGCCAGCTGCTCCCGGGCGTCGCCGGCGCGCAGGCGCAGACGGGGTGAGCGGGGGAGGTCGAACCACGACCGCGCGAGCTCCAGCAGCCGGGCGTCGATGTCGATGCCGATCTGGCGTGAACCGGGCCGGCGGGCGTCGACCGACCGGGCCATCGCGCAGCCTGCGGCCCCGAGGTGGACCACGTCGAGCGGCCCCTCGGTCGTGTCGTCGAGGACCGCCGACATGATCTCCATGTACTCGAAGCCCACGTTGGTCGGGTCGTCGAGATCGATGAAGGAGCTCGGGACGCCGTTGAGCATGACGGTGATGGACCTGTGGTCGTCGCGGTCGAGGACGAGCTCGACGGTTCCCGAGGACGTCTCGACGGGCCCTGCGGGCAGGTCAGGCTGCCCGGTCTGTGTCAGTGGTCCGGAGGAGGATGAGCGGCGTGAGGTTCGGCGTGCCATCCCGCAAGCCTAGGCGGGCGGGAGGGGACCGGCGGAGCACCGAGAGGCGACCACCTCTTGACTTCGTTCGAACAGGTGTTCGATACTTGAGCAAGGAGGTTCGACATGGCAGCGACACGGATGACCGCAGCGACATCAGGAGCACGCGCTCTGGGGACGGCTTCAGCGGGCGCGTCGCGATCAGCACGCCACGGTCGGCCCACCCGAGCTCCGCACGCCGTCTCGGCAGCACCTGTCTCCGCTGAGGCTGCGGGTCTGACCTCGGCTCTGCGTCGCCAGGCTGCCAGCGACCTCTTGGACCGTGCCGACGCCGAGCTCGTGGCCGCACAGCTGGCCACCGATGCCGCTGAGCGGTTCACCCACGCGCACATGGCGGCGCTGAGGGTCTCGGGTGCCGTCCTCGCGGTCCTCGGCACCCGGCCGCCGCGCGGACGCACGCGCAGCGCGTGGGAGCGTCTCTCGGCGGCCTCCGACGACTTCGTCCCGTGGGCGTCGTTCTTCGCCTCCGGGGCGCACCTGCGCTCCTCGATCGACGCCGGCCGGTTCGACGCCGTCGACGAAGACGGGGCTGCTCGCTGGGTCGCCGCCGCGGAGGACTTCCGCGACGAGGTCGGCGCCTGGGTCGACGACGCCGAGGTCCCGCTCGCGCGCAGCGGCATGCTCGTCGACGGTCCGGTGAGCGCATGAGCAAGGGTCCGCGGTCGACGACAGTCCCGCGTGACCTCGGCGAGAAAGACTCGGACTGCTCGATACTCCACGTCGACATGGATGCGTTCTTCGCCTCGGTCGAGGTGGCTCGTCGGCCTGAGCTCAAGGGGCGCCCGGTGATCGTCGGTGGCTCGGACCGGTCCGTAGTCCTGGCTGCGACCTACGAGGCGCGAGCCTTCGGCGTGCACTCGGCCATGCCCGCGGCCACAGCACGTCGCCTCTGCCCGCAGGCTGTCTTCATCCAGCCCGACAGGACGGCGTATCACGACGCCTCGACGGCTGTCATGGAGATCCTCGGAGAGGTCACGACCCTCGTCGAGCCCGTCAGCATCGACGAGGCCTTCCTCGACGTCGAGGGTGCCCGACGTCGGTTGGGCTCGTCGAGCGAGATCGCCCGGAAGATCCGGGCGAGGGTCTACCGCGAGCTGGGTCTGACCTGCTCCGTCGGCGTGGCCTCGACCAAGTTCGTCGCGAAGCTGGCGTCGACCCACGCGAAGCCTGACGGCATGATGCTCGTCCCGCGCGAGTCGACGGTCCGGTTCTTGCACTCCCTGCCCGTGGGTGCGCTGTGGGGCGTGGGGGAGAAGACCGAGAAGAACCTCGCCGCGTGGGGCATCACGACGGTCGAGCAGCTCGCCAGGACCGATCCGCTCGTGCTGCGACAGGCTGTCGGCACTGCTGCTGCCGCCCACCTGTTCGACCTGTCGTGGGGACGTGACCCGAGGCCTGTCGAGCCGACGCGTCGCGAGCGGAGCATCGGGGCCGAGACGACCTTCGGGCACGACGTGACCGACCTCAGCGTCGTCGAGTCCAAGCTCCTCGAGCTCTCTGACCGGTGTGCAGACAGGCTGCGGGCCCAGGGGTATCTCGCGCGGACCATCAGCGTGAAGGTGCGCTCGAGCGACTTCCGCACCCTGAGCCGTTCGAGGTCTCTCGTCTCGCCGACGGACAGTGTCCGTGAGATCTACGCGGTCGCCCGTGAGCTCGTCTCCTCGGTCGACCTCAAGGGCCTGCCGGTCCGGCTCGTGGGGGTCCGGGGCGAAGGTCTCGAGGCGCGGGGGAGTGCCGCTCTGCAGCTCACCCTCGAAGACGCCGTGGCCGGTGATACCGAGCAGCAGCGACTGGCGGATGCTGCGATCGACCAGGTACGTCTGCGCTTCGGACGATCGGCCATCCGGCAGGCGGCGGTCGCCACGACTTCCTCACAGCGCTCGACTACCGTTGTGCCGGATGTCGAACTATCCTGAACTCTGACAAGGTCCGATCGAACAGTGCGGGGGTTGCGATGCCTCTGTCCGAATACGAGCAGCGTGTTCTGGAGCAGATGGAGCGAGAGCTCACGTCTGATGATCCGCGCCTTGCGACAAGTATGAAGACGACGTCCCAGCGGTCTTCGGTCCGCTACGTGATCGCGGGGGTAGGGCTGATCGTCGGGCTCCTCGCGCTGGTGGTCGGTGTGGCACAGTCTGTGCCCGTCGTGGGAGTGGTCGGCTTCGCGGTGATGTTCGCCGCCGTCGCCTACGCCTTCGCCCAGCCGTCGAAGTCCAGCGGCCCGGTCGGTGTGGTCTCGCCTGACGGGACCGTGAGGCCGGCTGCGAAGCAGCAGAAGACCAAGCGTGGGGGCAAGGCCGGCAAGGCACCCTTCATGCAGCGCATGGAAGAGCGATGGGACAAGCGCCGCGACGAGCAGTGACGCTCAAAGGCACCGCGGCCTAGATCGTAGGTCGGCAGACCTCTTCGCTCCGATGATCTAGCTCTCCACAGTCAGTACCTAGAGATCTTCTCCAGCGCGGGCTGGGCGTATGAA
>NZ_JACBYE010000034.1 GCF_013415325.1 Sanguibacter inulinus
GGTGGGAGGGAGCCAAGATCACGGCGGAGATCGTCGGTACCTGGTGCCCGAGCCGGTAGCCTAGGCGGGCTAGCTACTATCAGAGGAGTGTGCGTGGACGCGGACCTTGTCATCGTAGGGTCGGGATTCTTCGGTCTGACCGTCGCCGAGCGGATCGCCGAGGAGTACGGCCGCAAGGTGCTCGTCGTCGACCGCCGTCACCACGTGGGCGGCAACGCCTACTCGGAGAACGAGGCCCAGACCGGGATCGAGGTGCACCGCTACGGAGCGCACCTCTTCCACACCTCGAACGAGCGCGTGTGGGAGTACGTGAACAGGTTCACCTCCTTCACGGACTACGTGCACCGTGTGTACACCACGCACAAGGGCGAGGTGTACCCGATGCCGATCAACCTCGGCACGGTGAACCAGTTCTTCCGCTCCTCGCACGGTCCGCAGGCCGCCCGCGACCTGCTCCTCGAGCAGGCCGCCGAGCTCGGCGGCAAGACGCCGGAGAACCTCGACGAGCAGGGCATCTCCCTCATCGGGCGCCCGCTGTACGAGGCCTTCATCCGCGAGTACACCGCGAAGCAGTGGCAGACGGACCCCAAGGACCTGCCGGCGAGCATCATCTCGCGCCTGCCTGTGCGCTACACGTACGACAACCGCTACTTCTCGGACACCCACGAAGGGTTGCCGACCGACGGGTACACCCGCTGGATCGAGCGCATGGCCGACCACAAGAACATCGAGGTCCGCCTGGACGTCGACTTCTTCGACGAGTCGCAGCCTGTCAACAAGAAGAACGTCGTCGGCAACGTCCCCGTGGTCTACACGGGTCCTGTCGACCGCTACTTCGACTACGCCGAGGGCGACCTCTCCTGGCGCACCCTCGACTTCGAGGAGGAGGTGCTCCAGACCGGTGACTTCCAGGGGACCTCGGTGATGAACTACGCGGACGCCGACGTGCCGTACACGCGCATCCATGAGTTCCGCCACTTCCACCCCGAGCGGGACTACCCGAAGGACAAGACCGTGATCATGCGCGAGTTCTCGCGCTTCGCGGAGAAGACCGACGAGCCGTACTACCCGATCAACACTGCGGCCGACCGTGAGCGCCTCCTGGCCTACCGCGACCTCGCCGCGGCGGAGAAGGACGTCCTCTTCGGTGGACGCCTGGGCACGTACAAGTACCTCGACATGCACATGGCGATCGGCTCGGCGCTCTCGATGGTCGACAACAAGCTCGCACCTCACTTCGCCCGGGGCACGAGCCTCGAGAGCGGGGGAGTGGACGCGTGACCACGGTCTCCGCCGGGGACGACGTCTTCGTCCGTCCAGGACGTGGCGCGGGCCTGGTCGACGTGTTCCGACGTCGGTACCTGGTCAAGCTGCTCGTCCGCAAAGAGCTGAGGGTCCGCTACCGCGGTTCAGTCCTCGGTCTGCTCTGGTCGTACGTGAAGCCGGCCGTGCAGTTCTTGGTGTTCTACTTCGCAGTCGGCGTCTTCTTGAAGATGAACGACTCGGTCGAGAACTTCTCGGTCTACCTGTTCTCGGGGATCGTCGCGGTCAACTTCTTCTCGGAGGCCTTCGGCAACGCCACGCGGTCGATCGTCGGCAACTCGGCGCTCGTCAAGAAGATCTACCTGCCGCGCGAGCTGTTCCCCGTCTCGTCGCTGTGGGTCGCCATGGTGCACTTCTTCCCGCAGCTGCTCGTCCTCCTGGTCGGCGCGGCGATCGTCGGGTGGCGGCCGACGCCGATGCAGCTGGCCGGGGCCGTGCTCGGCATGGTCATCATCATGGTCTTCGCGCTCGGGCTCGGGCTCCTGTTCGGTGCGGTCAACGTGCTGTTCCGCGACGCGGAGAACATCGTCGACCTGATCCTCATGGTCGTGACGTGGCTCTCGCCGGTCCTCTACCAGTGGACCAACGTCACCGACGCGCTCGGCGACGGTCTTGCCTGGCGCATCTACCAGGCGAACCCGATGACAGCAGCGGTCAACCTCTTCCACTGGGGATTCTGGTACGGGACCACGGACGGGACCGCGCCCCTGCCGCCGGACCTCCTGGTCATGGGGCTCGTGTCCCTCGGTATCGCCGTCGCCTTCCTCGTCGTCGGGCAGGTCGTGTTCAGGCGCCTCGACGGTCGATTCGCACAGGAGCTGTGAGCAGCATGAACATGACCTCGCCGACGGCCACCCAGACGCAGACCGACCTCCCGAGGATCGTCGTCTCCGAGCTCGGCAAGACCTTCGTCCTCAATCACACGCACACGCTCAAGGACCGCATCGTCAAGATGTTCCGCAGGTCCGCGACGCCGAGCAAGAACGTCTTCACCGCGCTCAAGGACGTCGGCTTCGAGGTCCGTGACGGAGAGGCCGTGGCGCTCCTCGGGCTCAACGGGTCTGGCAAGAGCACGCTCCTCAAGCTCATCTCCGGGGTCATGGCTCCCGACCAGGGCGAGATCTTGGTCCGGGGTAAGATCGCTGGTCTCATCGAGGTGGGTGCGGGGTTCCACCCCGACCTCACCGGTCGAGAGAACGTGTTCCTCAACGCGGCGATCCTCGGGATGTCCGAGGAGCAGACCAAGGCCAAGTTCGACGAGATCGTGGAGTTCAGCGAGATCGCCGACTTCATCGACACCGAGGTGAAGTTCTACTCCTCAGGGATGTTCCTGCGGCTCGCCTTCGCGGTCGCTGTCCACACGGACCCGGACATCTTCCTCGTGGACGAGATCCTCGCGGTCGGGGACGAGCCGTTCCAGAAGAAGTGCCTGGCCCGCATCCGCGAGCTCAAGGCGTCGGGCAAGGCGCTCGTGATCGTCAGCCACGATCTCGACATGGTGTCCAAGCTCTGCGACCGCGCGATCCTGCTGCGGCACGGCGTCGTGGTGAGCGACGGCCCGTCGGCCGAGGCCGTCGCAGCCCTGCGGGGCGAGAACTGATGACAGAGAACGACGACGCACGGGGGACGACACCTATGGACACCACGCACGAGACGGTCGCAGCGATCGAGGAGGCCCTCGGCGTGAGTGGCGTCAGCCTGAGCCTGACCGACCACGGACGTGACGTCGTGGGCCGCCTCGGTGCGACGTGGTTCGTCGCTGCGGTCCGGAGCCTGGCTCTGGCGCACCCGGGGTCTCCCCTGGAGCTGGTCCTCGAGGCCGTCTCGATCGAGCCGTTCCCGCGCCCGGTGCCGATCCACCCGAGCAGCGCAGGTGGGATGTACGGAGAGGGCCGGGCCATCGGCCGCATCTCGGTGCCAGCCGCGGGCGGAGGATCCGCCCCGGTCGTGTCACGGGTGCTGATCGTGCCCTCGGCCCAGATGCTCGAGCACGGCGGTGGTTTCGAGTTCATCGCGCCGACGTCGCTCAAGCGCAGGGTGGCGGGCCGTGTCTACAAAGAGCTGTACAGGCGAGCCCCGTTGTCGCTCGACCGCTGGCGGCAGCAGCGCAACTCGCAGGTGATCGGTCACCGCGCGAGCATGGCTCCGATCTCGCCGGCGCTGACCAGCGTCGTGCCCGAGCGTCACCGATCCCAGGACGGACGACCGGTCGCCTGGCTCGCCCTGCACTGGCTCGAGACCGGTGGTGCCGAGTCGTGGGCCTTCGACGCGGCCCGGCTGGCCCGCGAAGCCGGGTACGAGGTGGTCATGACGGCTGACGTGCCCGCCCCGCAGCGTGAGGTCGAACGAGCCCTCGCCGTCGCCGACCACGTCTACCTGCCCGCGAACGCCCTGGCCGAAGAAGACTGGGGACAGTTCCTCGAGAACCTCGTCGTCGCCCACGACATCAGCCTCGTGCACATCCACCACTCCGCCCGGGCCTACGGGTTCCTGCCGGAGCTCCGCCACCGCCGGCCGTCGACCGTCGTGATCGACAGCACGCACATCGTCGAGCACCGGACCGGCGGGTTCGTCAAGACGAGCATCGAGTACTCACAGCACATCGACGAGCACCACGTGATCTCCCCGGAGCTGCGCGACCTGTACCTGCTCGACTCCCACGTCGAGCCGAGCAAGGTGAGGTACCACCCGCTGACGTCGCCGCGTCCCGGGACGGTGCCGACCCCGGTCGCCCGAGAGGGCCGCGCCCTGAGGATCGGGTTCCTCGGACGGCTCGCACCCCAGAAGCGCCCGTTCCTCTTCGTCGAGATGGCGCGGCGCCTCCACGCACGACACCCCGACGACTTCACCTTCGTGATGCAGGGGAGCGGCGTCCTCGACGAGCTGACCTCCGGTCAGATCGCGCGGGCCGGGCTCGCCGGCGTCATCGAGCGTCGCGCCTGGGGGCCCGTCGACGACTTCTTGTCGTCGATCGACGTCCTGGTCGTCTCCTCGGACAACGAGGGCCTGACCCTCACCACCCTCGAGGCCGAGCAGTTCGGCGTGCTCGTGCTCTCGGCTGACGTCGGCAGCCAGCGCACGGTGATCGCCCCCCAGGTGTTGGTCCCCCGTGAGCCCGCCGGGTTCCTCCGCGAGTCCGTCGCGGCGCTCACGCACCTCGCCACGACTCCCGGCGCCTTCGAGACCGCAGCCCGTGTCCAGACCGAGCTGGCCACCGCGCTCAGCGCTGTCGAGTCTGCGGCGACCTACCTGACCACCACCCTTCGCACCCACAAGGAGCCCAGCTGATGCGCGCTGCAGCGGTCATCGTCACCTACAACCGCCGAGAGCTGCTCGAGCAGACCCTCGCGGGCATCGAGGCGCAGACGACGCCGCCGGCCCACGTCGTGATCATCGACAACGCCTCGACGGACGCGACCGAGGAGTACCTCGCCCAGCGCGAGTTCGCCTTCCCGACCACGGTGACGCGTCTGCCGGAGAACACCGGCGGGGCCGGTGGCTTCGCAGCGGGCACCGCAGCCGCCTACGAGCTCGGCCTCGATGCCATGTGGCTCATGGACGACGACACGGTGCCGCAGCCGGAGGCTCTCGAAGAGCTCGTCAACGGTCTCGAGCGCGCATCGGACCTCCTCGGGTACCTGCCGTCCTTCGCGTGCAGCCTCGTCCTGTGGAAGGACGGCACGCTCTGCGAGATGAACACTCCCGAGCCGACGTGGGACTTCGCACGTCCGATCGCCCTCGGGGCGGACTTCACGCTCATGAAGTCCTGCTCCTTCGTGTCGGTCCTCGTGACCCGCGAGGCCGTGCACGCCGTAGGCCTGCCGAGCGCGAACTTCTTCATCTGGTACGACGACGCCGAGTACACCCAGCGTCTGTCCAAGTACCGTCCCGGTATCTTCCTGCCGTCCTCGAAGGTCAACCACCTCCTCCCGCAGAACCGTGGCGTCAACTTCGGTGACGTCAACGACGGCAACATCTGGAAGTTCGAGTACGGCGTGCGCAACCAGATCGCCTCGGCCCGCGTCTTCCGTAGCCCCACCCTGGCTGCGTCGCTCGCCGAGAACATGGTCAAGCAGCTCACGCACTCGAAGGTGCCGTGGCGCCTGCGCATCCGTCTGGCCAAGGCCGCCGTCAAGGGCATCACGTTCCGTCCGCAGATCGAGCAGCCGAAGACGGTCCGATGACCCGGACGGGCTCGCAGCACAGCAGGGGGCAGCTCCACCGATGATCACGCACGACGTAGTCCTGGCGATCCTCGCCGCAGTCCTCATCACCTGGGTCCCCGGGACCGCGGTGCTGCTCCTCGCACGCAAGTCGATCTTCATGAGCGTCGCCGCCGCACCGGCGGTGACGCTCGGGGTCGTCTACCTCGGCACGACCCTCTGGGGTCTGCTGGGTCTCTCGTGGACGGTGTGGACCCTCGCCCTGACCACGGCGATCGTCGGCGGTGTCGTCTGGCTCGTCGCGCGGACCTGGCCGGGCCGCGGCACCGGCTTCGACCGGAGCGGTGAGCGCCTCTGGTCCAGCAAGGGGTCCGTCTTCGTCGCGGTCACCGGTGCCTCCGCGATCCTCGTCGGGTTCCTCGTCTACATCAAGGTCTCCGACTGGTTCAACATCGTCCCGCAGGACTACGACGCGGTGTTCCAGGCCAATGCGATCCGGTACATCGCCGAGACCGGGGACGGCACGCCCGAGGGCCTCGCCGAGATCAACAACTACAGCTCAGCAGCGGGTCGCGGGTACTACTACCCGTCCGCCTTCCACGCACTCGTCGCGCTCACGAGCGCCGCGGCGAAGGTCGGGACTGTCGGCGCTCTGCACGCCCAGGTCATCACCTGGTTCGTCGCGATCGTCCTCGGCCTCGCCCTGCTGATGAAGACGATGCACATCGGGGCCTTCGGCACCGGGATGGCGCTCATCGTCTCCACCTCGTTCACGAGCTACCCCTACGAGCTCCTCTGGCGTGGTCTCTACCCCTATGCGCAGTCGATCGTGCTCGTCATCCCGATCATCGTGCTCCTCGTCCACGGGGCGCGCAGACGTGGGACCGGAGACGCGCTGGTCATCGCCATAGCCTGCGGTGGCATCGTGGCAGTCCACACCTCGGGCGTCACGAGCCTCATGGTCCTCGGGGGGCCCCTCGTCGTCGCCCTCCTGGTCCAGCAGCGCGACCGCATCAAGTCCACCGTCGTGTGGCTGCTCGTCACCGCGGGGCTCACCGTCGTCCTGCTCGTGCCCGTCGTGCTCGGGCTCGTCAGTATCGCCGGCGACCTCGCCTACGACTGGCCCGCGCTCAAGACCCTGCGGGACGGCGTCGAGAGTGCCCTGCTCTTCGGCACCGGCTACCGAGACACCTATCAGCTCTCGCTGGCTGTCCTCGTGCTGCCCGGAGCCGTCCTGGCGTTCCGCCGCCGTTACTCGCCCACGTACGCCCTGGCGATCTCGATGCTCGGCGCGATGGCGCTCTACGTCTTCGCGGTGTCGATCGACTCGCCGCTCTCGCTCCTCCTCACCGGGACCTGGTGGAACGACCAGCTGCGGCTCGCGGCTCTCGCCGCGGTGCTCGCCCCGGTCTTCGTCGCGGTCCTCTTCGACACCGTCGGGGAGATCGCCGTCCGGCTCGTGCGCAGGTCGACGCGCCTGACTGCACAGCTCGAGAAGATCAGCCCGTCGCTGCGGTCCGAAGGGACTGCCGGTGTCGCAGCACTGCTCGCGGTCGCGATCTTCGCGGTCTCCATGGGCGCCGAGTACTTCGACCGCAGCTACTGGGCCGTGCACTACAGGTACACCTACGGCCCGATGGTCTCGCCGCTCAAGATCGACGGCATGCGAGAGCTCGAGGCGCGCGTCGGAGACGACCAGCGCGTCATGAACGACAACGTCGACGGTTCCGCCTGGATGTACGCCATCGCGGGCGTCCGCCCTGTCGCGGGCCACTACGCCCGCGACACGTCGTCCGAGGAGCAGATCCTCCTGCTCGACCACTTCGACGAGATCGCCGACCGCGCCGACGTCCAGGCAGCGGTCGACGACCTGGACATCAGGTTCGCAGTCGTCATGGAGGGCGTCATCGAGGGCGCCGACGGCCGCTCGACCGGGCTCGACGACCTCCAGGACCTTCCCGACGTCTTCGAGCTCGTCTACGAGAACCCCGAGGTCCGCATCTACGAGATCACACCTGAGCTGGCTGGAGCGGAGTAGATGTCAGGTCTGGCAGGAACCCCGGCGCCGTCCGCTGTCACGGCGGCCGCCGCCGGGGGAGCAGGGGGTGCACGACCACGACGACGCGCAGACATCCAGGGTCTGCGCGCCGTCGCGGTGCTGCTCGTGGTCGCCTACCACCTGAGACCGTCCTTCGTCCCGGGCGGTTTCGTGGGTGTCGACGTCTTCTTCGTGATCTCCGGCTTCCTCATCATCGGGTCCCTCGGTCGTGAGGCGTCGGAGACCGGACGGGTGCGGCTCGCGCGGTTCTACGCGCACCGTGCGCGCCGCCTGCTCCCCGCGTCGGCACTCGTCATCGTGGTGACGGTCCTCCTGTCCGTGGTGCTCCTGCCCATGACCCGGTGGTCTGAGATCAGCGGGTCAGCGCTCGCCTCGGTCTTCTCGGTCCAGAACCTCGTCCTCGCCTTCGGTTCGAGCCAGTACGAAGCCGCGTCCCAGGCCGTCTCCCCGTTCCAGCACTTCTGGTCCCTGTCGATCGAGGAGCAGTTCTACCTCGTGGTCCCGCTGCTCGTCGTCGTGACCTACGCCGTCGGGGTGGTGAGGCGACGGGCCCTTCGCAGCGTCGCCCCCCTGGTGCTCGTGCTCGGCCTCGTCGGGCTCGCGTCGTTCGCGTGGTCGCTCTGGTTCAGCGGCCGCGCAGAAGGTGCAGCGGCGTACTACTCGACGCTCACACGCGTGTGGGAGCTCGTCCTCGGCGGTCTCGTCGCCCTCCTCCTGCCCAGGCTGACCTCGGGGCGGCTCACCTGGACCACCCGGTCCGCGGTCGGCTGGATCGGCCTCGCCCTCGTCGCCGCCTCAGCCCTGCTGCTCGACGGCGTCGAGGGATTCCCGGGCGCTGTCGCCCTCGTCCCGACCGTCGGCACGGCCCTGGTGCTGCTCTCCGGGTCGGGCGAGCGTCAGGGCCGGCTGTCGGCCAACGCGCTCCTGTCCACCCGGGTCCCCGTCTACATCGGCGACATCTCGTACAGCCTCTACCTCTGGCACTGGCCCGTCATCGTGTTCTTCGCGGCCTGGACCGGATCGGTCTGGATCTCGGGAGTCCAGGGGTTGGGTCTCCTCGCCGCCTCCCTGCTGATCAGCGCCGCCTCGACCCGGTGGGTCGAGAACCGGTTCCGGCGGCCGTGGACCCTGCCCGCGAGGTCGCCGGCCGCGCGGCACGGTCGGTCGGTCCGGCCGGTGCGCGACGTCGCCTCGGTCGGGCTCGCGCTGAGCCTCGTGGTGCTCGTCGCCTCGGCCGCGACGGTGCCGGGTCTCTACGTCGAGCGGGAGCGCCGCGCTGCCGAGGCCGCGCTGGCGGACGTCGGCGTCGACCCGCTGTACCCCGGTGCCCGGGCGCTGGGAGCCGGAGGGGTCCCCCCGGCTCAGGTCGCCCCGGTGATCCCCGACCCGGTGGTGGCGACCGAGGACCTCCCCGTCGTGTACCGCGACGGGTGCAACGCGCTCGACGTGGCCGCCATCGCCGCGTCCACGACGGAGTGCCGGTACGGGTCCGCGTCCCCGACAGCACCCTCCATGGTGCTGCTCGGAGACTCCCACGCGGCCCAGTACGTCGCCCCCCTGTCCGCGATCGCGGCCAGCCAGGGCAGGTCTTTGCTCGTCCTGTTCAAGGACGGCTGCCCCTTCAGCCTCGACCTCGGGCGGTGGCCCGAGCAGTCGTGCGTCGACCACAACCGCCAGGTCCTCCAGATGCTCGCGACCGAGCGGCCCGACGTCGCCGTCGTCGCCAACCTCAGCGAGGTCGGCTACCTCGAGGCGCTCCAGTGGAGCTGGCCCGACGACGCCACCGCGGTCTCCGGCTTCCAGCAGGCGTGGACCCCGCTCGTCGACGCCGGGACCAAGGTGTTCTACGTCCGTCCGCTGCCCTTCCCGTCCTTCGACGGGCCCGGCTGCATCGCCCAGAACGGCCGCGACTCCGCGACGTGCAGCTCGGACAGGACGGCGGCGCTGCAGCAGGTCTCTCGCGGTGCGGACGCGGCCGAGCAGATCGCCGGGGTCCGGACGATCGACCTCGTCGACGACGTCTGCGCTCCGACGGCGTGCCGCGCCGTCGAGGGGAACGTCCTGGTGTTCCGCGACAACCACCTGACCGAGACCTACGCGCGAACCCTCGAGGGGACGCTCCAGGAGCAGATGGCTGAGACGGGATGACCCGGCCGACCGTCGAGGTGCAGCGGCGGTGCAGGCAGACGCGCCAGCGGGCTGTCGTTTGTGCTGCGTCCGGGTCGCACGGGACACTGGGCCGGTGAACCAGCCGAACCTGCGACCGCGCGCCGTGCTCAGCCCGCGCCAGCTCGACCCACGCCGCAACAGCCTGAACCTCTTCCGGCTGGTCCTGGCGCTCTCGGTGCTCCTGGCGCACGCCTTCACCCTCGCCGGGCGGGAAGAGCCGATCTGGCAGGGTGAGAGCATCGGCGGGTGGGCGGTCGCCGGGTTCTTCATCCTCAGCGGCTACCTCATCACCGCCAGCCGCATGCGGACCCATCTAGCCGAGTACCTCGTGCATCGCATCGCGCGGATCTTCCCCGCGTTCCTCATGAGCCTCGTGGTCGTGGTGGTCCTGTTCGCCCCGCTCGGCTACCACCACGCCAACGGGACCCTGAGCGGGTACCTGACGACCGCCAACACCCCGCTCAACCACGTCTACACGTCCATGTTCCTCCAGATGGGCGACTACTCCGTCGCGGGGACGCCGACGGGGGTGCCTTACCCCGGCGCGTGGAACGGCTCGCTGTGGTCGCTCTACTACGAGTTCCTCTGCTACCTCGCCATCGGCTTCCTCGCGCTGATCCCGGTCGTCAAGCGGTCGCCATGGCCTCTCGCCGCGGTGTTCCTGCTGAGCGTCCTGGCGCAGGCGAAGATCGGTGCCGTGGTGCGTCTGTTCGGCGGCAACGGCGACGCCGTCCTGATGGCGAAGCTGCTCCCGTACTTCCTCGGCGGATCGCTCGTCTACATGCTCCGGGACCGCATCCCCCTGCGTGCTGTCGTCGGGGTGCCTGCAGGGCTCGTCGCCTTCGGGCTGATCTCCCTCTGGCCCGCCTGGGGTGGTCAGGCTGCTGCCCCGTTCCTCGCGGTCCTCCTGCTGTGGCTCTCCATGGTGGTCCCGTCACCGAAGGTCTTGCGCGACCACGACATCTCCTACGGCGTCTACATCTACACCTTCCCGATCCAGCAGCTGCTCGCCGTGTACGGCGTCTACGAGAACTTCCTCGTCTATCTGGTCGCGACCGCAGCCGTGGTCGTCGTCCCCGCGACAGCGAGCTGGTTGCTCCTGGAACGACGCGTCATGAAGCACGTCCGTACGTACGACCACCGACGGGTCAGCGCGCTCGCGAAGGAAGAGCCTGCGATCTGAGGCGCCCGGCGACGGCACTGCCGGCGCTCGGCCCGACCGGTGCGCCGGAGGCCTGACGTAGGCTGCTTGAGCCGGTCTCCCGCAGCCGACCACACCCCGAACGCACGCACGACGACCCCTCCCTGCGCGCAACCGCAGCGGGCAGACACCAACCCAGGAGAGAAGCACTGATGACGCACGACCTCGTGGCTGCGACCGCGCCCCCGGCGCCCGCCTCCTCGACGCCCTCGGACGACACCCCGGGCCGGTCCCTCGGCGTCACGACGGTCGAGGCACGACCGGTGGGTGCAGACCTGTGAGCGTCTCGGACCCTGCCGGCGCGGGCGAGGTCGCGGCGAGCCGTGCTGGCGAGCTCGACGGTCGCGGAGCCCGCGGCGTCGCGGTCGCGGGGATCGTCGTCGCCGCGACCGGGTTCGTCGTCCAGGCGCTCGTCTCCCGGACGGCGTCAGCCGCCGACACCGCGCTGTTCCTCGTCTTCTGGTCGCTGCTCTTCGCGGTCGTCGGTATCACAGGCGGCATCCAGAACGAGAGCACCCGCGCGGTGCGAGCCTCGATGCAGGGCGACCTCCCGACGGGTGCCTCTGGTGCCAGGGTCGTCCCGGTCGGGCTCGCGGTCGGCGGGCTCATCGCAGTGGCCGTCCTCGCATCCTCCCCGCTCTGGGCCTCGAACGTCCTCCAGGAGCACACGGTGCTCGGCGTGGTCCTCGTCGCCGCGGCCGCGCTCGCCTTCTCCGGCCACGCCTCCGCGACGGGAGCTCTCGCCGGCGCCGGGTCCTGGAAGGTCTATGCGCGCGTCGTCGGCCTCGAGTCGGTCGTGCGCCTGGTGCTGGTCGTCGTCGTGGTCGTGGTGAGCGCCACGCTCGTCAACCTCATGGTGGCCTCGGCCGTCGCGACGGGAGCCTGGCTGCTGGCTCTCGCCACGAGCCGTACCACCCGCAGCACCCTCTCCATGCGGGCCGACAGGCCTGCCCGCCGGTACGTGTCGGGGCTCGGGCACGCGATCGTCGCCTCGTCCTCGACCGCCGTGCTCGTCGTCGGTTTCCCCGTGCTCATCCAGCTCACCACCCCGGACGACGTCGTGACAGCCGCCGCCCCGCTGCTCCTCGCGATCTCGCTGACCCGGGCGCCCCTGCTCCTGCCCCTCAACGCCTTCCAGGGGGTGGCGATCACCCATTTCGTGGAGCACCCGGAGCGACGCGCCCGGACGCTCACCGTGATCGTGGGCATCGTCGCGGTCGTCGGCGCCGTCGGGGCCGGGCTCGCGGCGCTGGTCGGTCCCTGGCTCATGGACGTGGTGCTCGACCAGCAGATCGGCCCGGGCATCCTGGCCGCGCTGACTGGCGCCGGTGCGCTCCTCGCGCTCCTCACGCTCACGGGGACGGCCGTCCTGGCTCTCGGCAGGCACCGCGTGTACTCGGCCGGGTGGGCCGTCGCGAGCATCCTCGCGGTCGTGCTCCTGCTCCCGCCATGGCCTCTCGAGGAGCGCGTCCTGCTGAGCCTGTGGGTCAGCCCGCTGGTCGGCGCGGCGATCCACGCCGCCGCGCTCGTGCGGTCGCGTGCGGCTCGATCGGTAGGATGACGGGCATGGTCGACTTCCTCACCGAGCGCGTGCTCGTCATCATCCCGGCATGGAACGAGGAGGAGACTCTCGGCGCCGTGCTCGACGAGGTGGCTGCCGAGCTGCCCTACGTCGACGTCCTCGTCGTCGACGACGGCTCGACCGACCGCACGTACGAGGTCGCCCGCGAGAAGGGCGTCCGCGTGCTGCAGCTCCCCGTCAACCTCGGCGTCGGCGGCGCGATGCGCGCCGGCTACAAGTTTGCCGTGCGCAACCAGTACGGCTACACGGTCCAGCTGGACGCCGACGGTCAGCACCCACCGGCCGGCGTCGTCACCATGTTCGACGCGCTGAGCTCCACCGGCAACGACGTGATGATCGGTGCCCGCTTCGCAGGGGAGGGGGAGTACGAGGCCCGCGGCCCTCGTCGTTGGGCCATGAAGGTGCTCTCCACGATCTTGTCCCGCGTGACGCGTGCCCGGCTCACCGACACCACGTCCGGGTTCAAGGCCTGCGGGCCGCGCGCCGTCGACCTGTTCTCCCGCACCTACCCGGCCGAGTACCTCGGCGACACCGTCGAGGCGCTCGTCATCGCCGCCCGCGCGGGGATGAAGGTGGGGCAGGTCGGGGTGACGATGCGCCCGCGCGCGGGTGGTCGCCCGTCCCACAGCCCCGTCAAGGCCGCAGTGTTCCTCGTCCGGGCGATGCTCGCACTGTGCATCGCCCTCACCCGACCGGGTGTCACCAAGGAGGAGAGAGTCTGATGAGCGGTTACGGATTTGTCGTCGGCCTGTCGGTCGTCGTCCTCGCCTCCCTGGTCGGGCTCATGCGCAGCCGCCGCATCCGGGAGAAGTACGCGGCCGTGTGGATCGCTCTCGGCCTCGGCATCATCGTCGTGTGCGTCTGGCCGAACCTGGCCGTCTCGCTCGCCAGGCTCGTCGGCGTCGAGACGCCGTCGAACCTCGTCTTCGCCGTCGCCCTCGTGATCCTGCTGGGGGTGTGCATCCAGCTGAGCGTCGCCCTCTCCGCGCAGGAGGAGCAGTCCCGCACCCTCGCCGAGGAGATCGCGCTGATCCGCTGCACCCTGGACGAGGCAGGGATCGCGGACAAGACCTCTCACCCCACGCCAGTCCCCGACGACGGCGGCCCCGAGGTCCCGCGCGCCGACTGACCGGACCGGTCGCGCCCCCACAGGACCGCGACCCACCGTGACCGCCCAGGGTGCACCGTGCTGCACCGCCCGCAGGACCCAGGAAGGTGCGTCGTCGTGCCCACAGTCTCCGTCGTCATGGCGGTCTACAACGCCCAGGACACGATCGTCCGCGCCGTGCGCAGCGTGCTCGACCAGACCCACACCGACCTCGAGCTGCTGCTCGTCGACGATGCGTCGACCGACGCCTCTGTCGAGACCGTCCGGGCGCACCTCGCCGAGCGGGGAGGTGATGGGCGGGTCCGCTACCTCACGCACCCCACGAACCGCAGGGCCGCCGCTGCGCGGAACACCGGCGTGGCTGCCGCGACAGGGGAGTTCGTGGCCTTCGTAGACTCCGACGACGAGATGCTCCCGGGCTACCTCGAGACCCTGGTGGGAGCGCTCGACGACGACGTAGACGTCGTGGTCGGGAACGTCGTGTACGTCCGCCCGGACGGGTCGCGCCGTGAGCGCCACCCGGCGGTGACGGGCGACTTCGCAGGGAGTCGCGCGGCCGAGCTGGGGCTCTACGACAAGATCACGCCGTTCACCTGCGACAAGCTGCTCAGACGCAGCCTCTACGACGGCGTGACATACCCCGAGGGCATCATCAACGAGGACTTCCTCACCAATCCCGTGCTCGCGTCGCGTGCGCGGACGGTGCGGGTCGTCGACGCGCCGGTGTACTTGTACCGCGTGCGCGCAGACTCCGTCACCTGGGGCTCGATCCCGCCCGTGAGCGAGCTCGACACCGCCGAGCAGTACCTGCGGGACGCGTTGCTCTCCGGTCCGGGTTCGACCGATGGCCTGCGCGCCGCGGTCGACCACGCGATGGTCTTCCTGACGCTCACCTCCGCGCAGCGCGCGCTCCTGAAGGAGCCCGCGACCGTCCGAGACACGCAGGTGGTCCGCGACTGCAGACGCCGCATCCGGTGGAGCACGCTCGTACGCCTGGCTCGTCGCGCTCCAGCGACGGTCGCCGGCGCCGTGCTGCTCAAGACCACGCCCCCCGCCTACGCCTGGCTCTACAGGCGCCATGTGCGCGCCAGCTACGGA
Source organism: Sanguibacter inulinus (assembly GCF_013415325.1). GTDB lineage: Bacteria > Actinomycetota > Actinomycetes > Actinomycetales > Cellulomonadaceae > Sanguibacter > Sanguibacter inulinus. Next base: position 14,704 of record NZ_JACBYE010000034.1, read on the forward strand.
CAGGACGCCTGACACCGTGCCTGCACAGCCCGAACAGCCCGAACAGCCCGTCCCCGGCACTGAAGGAGTCCGCGTGCCCGCACAGGACGTATCTGTGATCATGCTCGCCTACGGCGTGGAGGAGTACCTCTCGGATGCGGTCGCCGCCGTCCTCGCCTCCGAGGGCATCGACGTCCAGCTGGTGCTCGTCGACAACGGCTGCACCTCTGACGCCGTCGCGACGCTGCCCGACGACCCACGCGTGCAGGTGCTGCGCCCGGCGGAGAACCTCGGGTTCGCCGGCGGCGTGAACCTCGGAGCGCTCGAGGCGACCTCGACGCACCTCGCCTTCGTCAACAGCGACGCCATCGTGGCGCCCGACGCACTGCGGATCCTCGTCGACGAGGTCGACGTGCCCGGCCGTGGCATCGTCAGCGCGTGCGTGCGCCTCGCCGACAGGCCCGACCTCGTCAACAGCGTGGGGAACCCCATCCACGTCCTCGGGCTCAGCTGGGCTGGGGGCATGGAGGAGCCAGTCGCGGCGCACCAAGAACCACGGGAGATCGCCTCGGCGACCGGGGCGTGCCTCGTCGTCACCGCGGAGCTGTGGCGCTCCCTCGGGGGGTTCCCCGACAAGTTCTTCGCCTACGTCGAGGACCTCGAGGTCAGCTGGCGGGTGTGGCAGCGCGGGCTCTCCGTGCACTACGTGCCGGCCGCGGTCGCAGACCACCACTACGAGTTCAGCCGTTCGCCGCTCAAGATGTACCTGGTGGAGCGCAACCGTCTGCTGTTCGTCCTCACGGGGTACGGCGCGCGTCTCCTGGCACTCCTCGCGCTGCCGCTGCTGGCCTTCGAGGTGGCGATCTTCCTCATCGCCCTCAAGGAGGGCTGGTGGAGGCAGAAGGTCAAGGGGTGGAGCTGGATCCTGCGCAACACCGGGTGGGTCCGGCAACGCCGTCGGCTCGTGCAGTCCACGCGGACCGTCGCGGACAAGGACCTGGTGAGCAGGCTGACCGACACCTTCGACCCCGCGCAGTTCCCGCTGCCGGCTGGCGGAGGAATCGTCCAGGGCGTGCTGAAGGGCTACTGGAGGCTCGTCCGACGCCTGGTCTGATCGGTCCGGGAGTCCGGGAGTCCGGGAGTCCGGGAGTCCGGGAGTCCGGGAGTCCGGGAGTCCGGGAGTCCGGGAGTCCGGGAGCCTGGACCCGGCCACACGTGGCCGGGCCCAGGCTCTGCGGACGTCAGCGGTAGGTGATGTTGGTCTTCCCTGTGCGCCCGTCGTGGGTGATGCGACCGCCTTCGAAGGCCTGTGTGGTCGTCGTGCCGGAGACCGTCGGCTCAGAGGTGGCGTACCCGAGACGGCCGTTCTCCCATCCACCCGCGCCCCAGGCTGTCAGGATCGCGCCGTTCACGCCCTTCGCGCCGTACATCGGGGTCCAGTAGACGGCGCCCCTCTCGAAGTTCTGCACTGCGCCGCCGGCCCGGAGACCCGTACGCTCGCCGGTCGTCGGGTAGCCGAAGGAACCCGCCTCCCACCCTCGTGCGGCCCACCAGGTCATGATGCCACCACGGACCGGCTGGATACCGTTCGCAGGGGTCTTGTAGAGCGATCCGCCCTCGAAGGACTGCACGGCTCCGCGGCTGATCGCACGCTCGCTCGTGATCGGGTACCCGAGGGGGCCAGACTCCCAGCCGAGGGACGCCCAGCGCGTGGCGAACGGGATGCTGAGGGTCTGCGCCCCGCCCACCCTGCTCCAGTACATGTGCCCGGCCTCGAAGGACTGCACGAGCCCGCCGTCCCGGAGCCCACGCTGCGCGGTGACTGGATAGCCGAGCCAGCTGCTCTCCCAGCCGAGCGCTGCCCACCGCGACGCGATCGCACCTCGGACAGGCTGCGCACCTCCGACAGGGCTCCAGTACATGTAGCCGCCCTCGAAGGTCTGCACCGAGCCCTTGAGGCGGGTGAGGGTCTTCTCAGCGGAGGCCGGGTAGCCGAGCACCCCGCCCTCCCATCCGGTCAGACCCCACCCTGTGGCGATGCCGCCGCGGACGATGAACGCGCGGGCAGCGGGCGTCCAGTAGATGGTGCCGTTGGTGAACCGCTGCAGCGCGCCGCCGCGGACCAGGCCCGGAACCTCGTTGGACGTCGGAGAACCGAGAAGGGCCTTGTTGGCGGCGTACAGAGCCCCGATGCCTCCGAAGGTCTCGTACTGGGTCGAGCCGAACCAGTCGGTGAAGAACTTCGCGAAGTTGAAGTTGCCGTAGGACGAGCAGCCGTCGGGGCGGCCGGCGAGCAGGGCGCCGTTGGGCGTGTACGGCGTGTAGTTGTAGAGGCTCGCGGTGGCCTGGTTCTCGATGTAGACCGTCGCGCTGCCGCATGCCGCGTTCGGGTGCAGGCGCACCGCCTGGGTGCGGCCTGCGACGTGCGCGTAGCCATAAGGGTTCTGCGCGTACCGTCGGAACTGGGACGCCGCATTGTAGACCTGGTTGAAGAACCCGTAGTAGGTGTCGTCGCACGGAGCTCCGTCAGGGCAGCCGAAACCCGTCGCGATCTGGTACTTGCGAGGCGTGAGCGCGGCACCGCTCGCTGTGACCAGGCTCTGCTCCTTCTGCAGGAGGACGAGCAAGACCTGCGGGTTGATGCCGCAGGCGGTGCCGATCCGCTGGATGATCGTCGCCGCGGACTCGTTGGCTGCGCCCGAGTAGGTGGCGCACCTCGGAGTCGCAGCCCGCGTGGGTGTCGACTGGCGGAAGTCCTTGAGGCAGGGGATCCCCGCCGCGGAGGCGACGCAGGACGCGCCCTTCTGGTTGAGGAACGTCTGGACGTCATTGGCCGACATCGACGCGGAGTTGTTGAAGACCCCGTCCGACATGATCATGCCGGGGCGGAAGGCAGCAGCCTCCGCTGGAGCCTGGACTCCGGGGAGGAGCTGGGCCAAGAGGGCCGCGAGGAGCACGAGGACGAATGCTGCGGGAGCCCTCCGAGACGTGGATGCCGTGCTCATCGGATCGTCACCGTCGTCGCCGCGCTGACGCCTGAACGGGTGGAGGAGTCGTATCCGATGGTCGCCGACCACTCACCGAGGGCGAGCCCGGTCGTCGTCATCGTCAGCCCACCGCACACCGTGGTCGTGGCATCGGCCTCAGCGGGGGCCTCGATGGTCAGGACCTCGGCGCCGCGGGTCAGGGTGAGCGAGCAGGTGCCGCCTTCCTCGACCTCGGTGACGTAGCCGCTGGCGAGGACCGCACCGGCGACAAGATCGGTCGAGGCGAGCGTGATCTGCACGTCGGCGGTGCCGAGCGCAGGGTCGGCCGGACGCTCGAGGTCACCCTCGGCGGGCGCGACGGCGTCGGGGAGCTCGGCGTCCGGGAGCGCGGCGTTGGGCTCGACGGAGGCTGCCCCGCCCTCGTCCGTCTGGACAGGCACGGACGGTGCGTCCGTCGCAGGCGCGTCGTCGGAGGGCACCGCCGCAGGGTCTGTGCCGTCCGTCGGGGTGCTGGTCGAGGTGTCGGTCGGGGCACCCTCGGTGGGGACCTCGGTCGCCTCGGCCGGGCTGGTCTCGGTCACGGGAGCGCTCGGGTCGTCTGACGGCACCGCCTGTGCGGCGATGGCGAGAGACAGGACGAGAAGGGGCGCCGCCGCGACCGCGAGTGCGGTCTGACGTTTCATGTGGGTGTTCCCTCGTTGGGTCGCAGAGGTCGCACGTCGCCCCTGCAGACGATGTTCACAGTGCGGTCACAGTACCTAGACGGTCTCTAAGTACCACCTACGCCACGCCCTGTCGTGACCGCACCGTGTTCTCCGTCCCCCATCCTCCGCTGCCGCGAGCAGGCGTCGCCGGCTCGTCGCGACCGTTGCCCGCAGCTGCCCGTGCCGGTTCGCGCGTGAAGGTGCTGGCTCGGGGTGGCCCAGCCTCAGCGAGGTCAGACGAGGCCGGCGAGGAACTGCTCGACATCACCCGACGAGGGCAGCAGCCCGCTCTCGAGGGCTTCTGCGAGGGTCGGTGCCGCAGCGTCCTTCTCGGACAGCTCGTAGCGCAGCGGTGAGCCGTCCCGAGCCGTCGTCGGCCAGTCGATGCCGATCGCAGGGTCGAGGGGGTGCACGCCGTGCTCACGGCCGGGCGCGTAGGGCGCGGAGCACAGGTAGAGCACGGTCGAGCTGTCCTCGAGGGACAAGAAGGCGTGCCCGAGCCCCTCCGAGAGGTAGATCGCCCGACGGTCGACGTCGTCGAGCAGGACCGAGTCCCACTGCCCGTAGGTCGGTGAGCCGACGCGGATGTCGACGACCACGTCGAGGACCGCTCCGCGTGCGCAGGTCACGTACTTCGCCTGCCCAGGGGGCAGGTCCGCGAAATGGATGCCACGCAGCACCCCGGCGGCCGAGACCGAGAGGTTGGCCTGCGCGAGAGAGAGGTCGTGACCGGCCTCCTCCGCGAAGGGCGCGCCCTTGAACCACTCGAGGAACACCCCGCGGGGATCGCCGAACTGCTTCGGCGTGATCTCCCACGCACCGGGCACTGACAGCTGTCGGAACTCCACAGGTCTCTCTCCTTCGTGACGGGACGGCCATCGTAGTCGTGCCTGTCGCCGATAGGCTGGTCCGGGCTCGCGGCTGCGGGACCCACGACGACAGGAGACATCGTGCACGAGGACAGCGGGACGCAGCGCGCACCCGGGACGCCGACCCCCGAGACGACGGCGCGCTGGGCGGTCGTCGGGGCTGCCGGCATGCTCGGCCACGACATGGTCGCGCGCCTGGAGCGCGGTGGGCGTGACGTCACCGGGCTGGTACGCGACACCCTCGACGTCACCGACGCCGCCGCGTGCGTCGAGGTGCTCGCGGGCTTCGACGTGGTGGTCAACTGCACGGCGTGGACGGCGGTCGACGACGCCGAGACCCACGAGGCGGCGGCCTTCGCGGTCAACGCCGTGGGCGCGGCGAACCTCGCCCGGGCAGCCGCGGCGCACGGCGCACGCCTCGTGCAGGTGTCGACCGACTACGTGTTCGCCGGCTCGGCCACCCAGCCCTACGAGGCTGACGCGGAGATCGCGCCGGTCTCGGCGTACGGCCGGACCAAGGCGGCGGGGGAGTGGGCTGTGCTCGCGGCGAGCCCCGAGCACATGGTCGTGCGCACGGCCTGGCTCTACGGCGCCGCAGGCGGGAGCTTCCCGCGGACCATCGCACGGGTGGCAGCCGAGCGCGGCGCAGTCTCGGTGGTCGACGACCAGCGCGGGCAGCCGACGTGGACGGGTGACGTGGCCGACCTCGTCCTCCGGCTGGTCGACGCCGAGGTGGCTGGCGGGATCTTCCACGCGACGTCTTCGGGAGAGGCGACGTGGTTCGACTTCGCCCGTGAGGCCGTGGCGACGGCTGGTCTCGACCCTGAGGTGGTGACGCCGACGACGAGCGCGGACTTCGTGCGGCCCGCGCCTCGCCCCGCCTACTCGGTCCTGGGGCACGCCAGCCTGGTGGCTGCCGGTGTCGAGCCGATCGGCGACTGGCGCGGACGCTGGGCAGTCGCCGGTCAGGACGTCGTCGCGACGTCCTGACCGGCGGGGCAGGGGCCGGTCAGCGCGGACCGGGCCCCTCGTCCAGCAGCCCGAGCAGGTAGCTGCCGTAGCCGGACTTGACGAGCGCGTGGGCGCGCTCGGCGAGCGCCTCGTCGTCGAGGAACCCGCGGCGCCAGGCGATCTCCTCGGGAGCGCCGATCTTCAGGCCCTGCCGGTTCTCGATCGTCCGGACGTAGTCCGACGCCTCGAGCAGCGAGTCGAAGGTCCCGGTGTCGAGCCACGCAGTCCCACGCGGGAGCACCTCGACCTGCAGCCGCCCCTGCTCGAGGTACGTGCGGTTCACGTCGGTGATCTCGTACTCCCCGCGGGGCGAGGGCGCGAGCGACCGGGCGATCTCGACGACGTCGTTGTCGTAGAAGTACAGCCCGGGCACCGCGTAGCTGCTCTTGGGGTGCGTCGGCTTCTCCTCGAGCGAGAGCGCCTTGCCTGCGTCGTCGAACTCGACCACGCCGTAGGCGGTGGGGTCGGACACCCTATAGGCGAAGACCGCGCCGCCGTCGATGTCGGTGAAGCGCGAGAGCTGGTTGCCCAGGCCGGGGCCGTAGAAGATGTTGTCGCCGAGCACGAGCGAGACCGAGTCGTCGCCGATGAAGTCTGCGCCGAGCACGAAGGCCTGGGCCAGCCCGTCGGGGACCTCTTGGACCGTGTACTGGATCGAGATGCCGAACTGCGACCCGTCGCCCAGCAGGCGCCGGAACTGCTCGGCGTCGTGGGGGGTGGTGATGACGAGGACGTCTCTGATCCCCGCGAGCATCAGCGTCGAGAGAGGGTAGTAGATCATCGGCTTGTCGTAGACGGGCACGAGCTGCTTCGAGACGCCGAGCGTGATCGGGTGGAGCCTGGTGCCGGACCCGCCGGCCAAGATGATTCCGCGCATCGTCACAGTCTGCCCGACTTCGTGCCGCAGCGTGTGCCTGACCGGCTGGTCAGCGCTGGGCCGTGACCCGCTCGGTCTCCACGAGGCGGGCCAGCCGGCCGGGCGGCAGCGTGCCGTCGTCGTCGGGCTGGACGAGCACGAGAGAACCGTCCGCGGCCCACAGGTCGAGCGCTGTGGCGAGCAGGCTGACGACAGCCCCCGGTCCCGCCGGCACCGCCACGAGGGTGCGGTCGCCGGGCGCCACGGGGTCGACCTGCGACCGTGACCAGTCGAGCAGCGCGGCGAAGGCCACGTCGCCTCGCGCTGAGCTCAGGGCGGTCTCGTCCGGGTCGAGCGGTGCGACGTACCCGACCTGGTCGCCGTAGGTCATGACGGCCGACGCGGCGTCGACGGTCCCGGGCGGGAGGTCCGCGCCGAAGCTCCGGGCGAGCGCGGGCAGCGCGACGGCGACGAGCTCGGTCCCACGGGGACGTGTGCCGTCCGGCGTAGTCCAGCGGTCGGGGGTCGCGGTGACCACGACGTCGGCGCCCGAGAGGTCTGCGGCGGGGTCCGAGGAGTCGTCCACGACGCGCAGGTGAGCACCGGCCCGCCACGTCGCGAGAGCCCAGACGAGGGTCCGCCAGTGCGGCGGCAGGTCGGTCACGACCACGGTGCCCGGCTCGGCGTCGAACTCCTCTACCAGCAGGTTCGTCGTCTTGGACACCCAGTTGACGAGCACCGCGCCCGACAGCTCGATGCGTTCGCCGCCGTCTCCGTACCAGGTCAGGCGTGGTCGTCCGGGCTCGGTCGTCAGGGCGCCGAGGAGGGAGGGCAGAGTGTGCGGCATAGCACGATCGTAGTCGGGCCACGAATCGCGGGGGTGTGCGGAACTTCACCCGCCCCTATGTCCTAAACGGAACAACTCGGCTTGACTCATAGAAGTGACACGCGTGTAATTTACGTCAACGGTCCACGCCGTGCGCCCTGAGAACGTGAGCGAGATCACGCTCATACGTCTGCCGCGGCTGCCGATCGTGAGACGACTGCTGATGCCCGGAGGGGGTGTGCCATGTGGGACCTGCTCGACGAGGACAAAGACTTCCCCACTGACGCGGGACTGACCGAGGACGCACCGCAGACGCTCGCGCCTGTGCTGCCGCTCTTCGGCGCCGCCGACGACGAGGCGATCATCGGGTGGCAGGAGCGCGCTCTGTGCGCCCAGACCGACCCCGAGGCGTTCTTCCCCGAGAAGGGCGGCTCGACCCGCGAGGCCAAGAAGGTCTGCGTGAGCTGCGACGTCAGGTCCGAGTGCCTCGACTACGCGCTCGAGAACGACGAGCGCTTCGGCATCTGGGGCGGGCTCTCCGAGCGCGAGCGCCGCAAGCTCAAGCGCCGCGCGGTCTGAACCACCCCTCCCCCCGGGGCACCTCCTCGACCGCACGCACCTGCGTGCGCGGCGCCCCACAGGCAGCACCCAGACTCGCGCCGCGCCGTGCTCGCCGCCGCCGGTCTGCGGGCGGTTGAGGCACTATGGACGACGGTATGACAACTCCGAGCCCTCTCCCCACGGCGGACCCGACCGCGGAGCGCACCCCCGCCGGGGTCGTGACCGCGATCCTCGTCACCCGTGGCACCACGCCCTATCTCGACGCCTCCCTCCGCGCCGTGCTGGCTGTCGACCGTGCTCCGTCGCGGGTCGTCGTTGCCGACACCTCCGAGGACTCGAGCGCACAGGTCGCCCCCGACCTCGCCGACCAGGTGGTCGTGCACAGGGTCCCCGGGGCTCGCTCCTTCGGGACCGCCGTCTCTGCGGTGCTCGCCGACCTCCCCGCCGTCGACAGCACGTGGCTCTGGCTGTTCCACGACGACTCCGCCCCCGAGCGCAGGTCGCTCGACCACCTGCTGCGCGCCCTCGAGCACACGAGCAACGTCGCCGTGGCCGGGTCCAAGCAGGTCCGCTGGGACGCCCCAGAGGAGCTGCTCGAGGTCGGCTACACGGTCTCCCGCAGCGGTCGCCGCATGACAGGCGTCGAAGACGGCGAGCTCGAGCAGGGCCAGCACGACTCCCGCGACGACGTCCTCGCGGTCGGCCTCACGGGTGCGCTCGTGCGCCGCTCGGTGTGGCTCGAGCTCCGGGGGACGGACCCCACCTACGGCGTCTTCGGCGACAGCCTCGACCTCTGCTACCGCGCCCGCCGCGCCGGTCACCGCGTGATCGTGGTGCCGACGGCGGTCGTGCACCACGCCAGGGCTTCCCTCACAGGGGAGCGCACCCGCACCGCGGCCGGTACCCGCACCGACGCGGCAGGCGCCTCCGACAGCCTCGTCTCGGGGGACCCGTCCTTCGGGCCGCGCCTGCGGTCCCAGCTGTTCTTCCTCGCCTCGACGCTGCCCGTCGTCGTGCTGCCGTTCTTCCTCGTCCTCGCCGTGGTCGCCGGTCCGGTCCGCGCGCTCTACAGGATCGCCGTCAAGCAGCCCGGCCAGGCGCTCGAAGAGATCTGGGCGCCGCTGTGGCTCGTCGGCCGGACCCCGCGGACCATCAGGGCGCGGACTGTCGCGGCCCGCACCAGCTCGGTGCCGCGCCGACGCCTGGCCCCGCTGCTGGCCACGACCCGTGACGTCATCACCTCTCACCAGGACCGCAGGCTCGCCGCGCGTGCCCGGCGCAAGGCGCTCCACAGGAACGACGACCTCGACCGCGCCGAGATCCGGCAGACCGGCAGGCGGCGTCGGCTCACGCTGCTCGGCCTGGTGCTGCTGCTCTGCGTCGTGACCGTCGTCGCCCTCGGACCCGCGGTCTCGACCCTCACCAGCACGGGGCGCGTCGTCGGCGGCGCCCTGCTCCCGGCTCGCGGCGGCTGGTCCGACCTGTGGCAGGCGATCTCCGGCGGTTGGGTCCGTGACGGCCTCGGTGCCTCCGCGCCGGCCGACCCGCTGCTCACAGCCATCGCCCCGGTCACCGCGCTCACGGGTGGCGACCTCCAGCTCGCGGTCAACCTGCTCGTCGTCGCCGGGCTCGTGCTGTCGGGCCTCGGAGCCTGGTTCGCGGCCGGCGTCGTGACCCGGTCGCTGAGCCTGCGGTCCTGGGCGGTCCTGGTGTGGGTCGCCGCCCCGACGCTGCTCGCGGCGGTCGGGCAGGGGCGCCTCGGTGCGATCCTCGCCCATGCCGCGCTCCCGTGGTTCGCCCTCGCTCTCGTCCGAGCCCTCGGGCTCCAGCGCACCGACGTGTGGGGCCGGCTGCGCATGCGGTCGCAGGCCCGCGCAGACCAGCGCTTCCAGGACCGGGAGCGCGAGCGACTCGCCGCGCGTGCGGCTGCTGCGGCCGTCTCCGAGACGGCTGAGGCGAAGGAGGCGGCTGAGGCTGGCGGGACGGCTGAGGCGAGCGAGACCGCTGGTGCGGTCGAGAAGACCGCGGCTGACAAGCCTGTCGGTACCCACCCGGCCGGCCGGTCGACCGACGCGCTCACGGTGACTGTCGACGACCCCGACGACCTCTACGACGGCGCTGGCACGGGCCTCGACGCCGCGCCCGTCGACGCCGCGCCCCGCCCGGCGTCCTCTGCGGGACCACGCACGCCGGTCCGCGGTTCTCTCGCGGCCCTCGGCGCCGCAGCCCTGCTCTGCGCGGTGGTCGTCGCTGGAGCCCCTGTGCTCATGCTGCCGATCCTCGTGGCCCTGGTCGTCGTCGCCGCTGCCGCACCGCGGCACCGTCGTCCGCTGCTGCTCGTCCCCGTGCCCGCCCTCGCGGTCCTCGGGCCCCTCGTGGTCCGGGCCGTGGTGACCTGGGACAGCGGCGGCTGGCGCATCCTGCTCGGCGACCCCGGTCTCGCGACACCGTCGCAGGCACCCGTCGCGTGGCAGCAGCTGCTCGGCTTCCCTGGTCCTGCTCGTCCGTGGTTCGTCGCAGACGGCGTGTGGGCCGAGATCTGGCGGTACGCACCGGGGCTGCTCGGCGGGCTGCTCCTGCTCGCTGCGCTCGTCGGTCTGCTCCGCTCGGGCGGACGCGGCGCTGCCGCTCGTGCCGGCTGGGCTGTCGCAGCCCTCGGTCTGGCGACAGCACTCGTCTCCGGTGCGACAGTCGTCGCCGCAGGGGTCGACGGCGCCGTGACGGGATGGCCCGGCGCAGGGCTCTCGCTCATGACCCTGGGTCTGCTCGCCGCTGCCCTCCTCGGGCTCGACGGTCTCAGCGAGAAGGCTGTGAGTCACACCTTCGGCTGGCGGCAGGTGGCCGTCGGCGCGCTCGCGACAGTGTTGGCTGCCGTCCCGCTCGCGGGGCTGACGGCATGGACCGTCCAGGCCCGCAGCGACGACAGCCCGGTGCTCGTGCAGTCGCTCGACCGGGCGATCGTGCCGGCCGTCGGTCAGCAGATGCAGGACTCCGGTCGCCAGGCCCGGGTGCTCGCCCTCGAGGTCGGCGCCGACGGCTCGGTCCACTACCAGCTGCTCCACGACGACGGACCCCAGCTCGTCGACTCCTCGGTGGTCGTCGACGTCGCCCGTCTGACGAACCGTCCCGACAGCCTCGCCGAGCCTGTCGCCCAGCTGTCTGCAGGGCTCGACGGCGACCAGGTCGCGGTCCTCGGCGAGGCGGGGATCGGCGCTGTCCTCGTGCCGCCGTCCCCTGACCTCGCCAGGGCCGAGCTCGTCAGCCGCATCGACACCGTCGCCGGTCTCGAGCGGATCACCGAGAACGAGTCGGGCACGATCTGGCGGGTCGCACCCGACGGCTCGGCCGAGACCGCGCTCCAGCCCGGGTGGGCCGACGTCTACAGCCCGGACGAGAGCGGGACCCTCGTGCCGTCAGGTGTCCTGGCCGCAGAGCCGCTGCGCGTCGACGTCGAGGTGCCTGCCGGTGCTGCGGGGCGGGTGGTCGTGCTGGCCGAGAACTACGCGCCGGGGTGGCGTGCGACGCTCGACGGGCAGCCGCTGCGGTCGGTCGGCGACGAGCAGCCTGCCTTCGAGCTCGGCGCTGCCGGCGGTCATCTCGTGGTCGAGTACGAGCGAGCCAGCCGTGCACCGTGGTTGATCCTGCAGGGCACCGTGCTCGTGGTCTTCGTGCTGCTCGCCCTGCCGGTCCGTCGTCGTCGAGGAGGGGCCCGATGAGCCCGCGCACCACACCCGAGCGCCGCCTGCGCCGCAGGTCCGCCACGCGGGCCGTGGTCGCGAGCCTCGCGGTCGTCGCGGTCACGGGCTCCCTCGCCGCCTTCGGCGACGACCTCTGGTCCGCCGGTGCCCTCGACGTCCCTGCGGGCGAGCAGGTCGCGGTCGAGGCACGCACGGCCACGCTCGTCTGCCCGGCTCCCGTGACCCTCGCCGACCCTGGCACGACAGGTGACAGCGAGTTCGGCTCGACGCCTGTCGCGACCGCCTCGACCCTCCAGGTCGCGGCCTTCGGCTCCGCCACCACCTCCGTGCTCAGCCCGCTCTCGACAGGCAGCGCGGCGGGGCCCGAGCGGACGGTCCAGGGCGCCGACCCGAGCGCCTACGCGCTCCTCGAGCAGAGCGGCAGCGCGGAGGCCGTGCGCTCGACGACGTCAGCCGGCGACGGGTCCGACACCTCGGCGAGCGCGTCCTCGCTCACCACCTCGGGTGACCTCCGCGGCCTCGCCGCGGCCAGCTGCGCCGCGCCCGGGGTGGACCAGTGGCTCGTCGGGGGAGGCACCGAGCTCGGGTCGAGCAGCCGTCTCACCCTCGCGAACCCGAGCCGCACCCCGGCGACCGTGACCCTTGAGCTCTGGGGACCGTCAGGGCCGATCGACCCCGCTGGACCCACCACCTATCTCGTGCCCCCGGGCGAGCAGGTCTCGACGCTCGTCGAGGGCCTCGCCGCCCAGCAGCGTGGCATCGTCGTCCGGGCCAGCTCGACGGGGGCCCTCGTCACCGCGACGCTCCAGCACTCCGTCCTGGACGGTCTGACCGCCCGCGGTGTCGACCTCGTGGTCGCGGGGGAGGCCCCGGCCACGGCGCAGACCCTCGCCGGGCTGACCGTCGAGGCCTCCGAGATCGGCGACGACGACGTGGCCTCGGTCCGCCTGCTCGCACCCGAGGGCGACGCCACGGCGACGATCATCGTCTTGGGTGCCGACGGGCAGCGTGTCCTGCGCGGCGCGCAGACCGCCGACCTCGTCGCCGGGACCGTGACCGACGTGAGCCTGTCCGGCCTGCCGGCAGGGACCTATTCCGTCGTCGTGCAGTCCGACGCACCCGTCGTCGCCGGTGCCGTGACGACCCAGACCGGGAAGGCCGACCGCGACGAGCCGTTGCTCGGCACACCGGTCGACCGGACCTGGATCGCCTCGCAGCGCGGCAGCGCGACGAGCCCGAGCAGCGTCGTGCTGCCCGACGGGACGCAGGGGACGGTGTCGCTCGTCGCGCTGCCTTCTGAGGTCGACGGCAGCACCGAGCTCGCCGACCAGGTCCCGATCGTCTACGACGAGGAGTCCGCCGCCGATGCCGCTGACGACGCTGCTGGTGACGACGCGACAGAAGAGCCGACCGCCGACGCGACAGCTGGCGACCCGACGTCGTGGGAACCGTCGACGCTGGGCACCCTCGAGGTCTACGGGACCGACGGAGGCCTGATCGTCGACCAGGACGTCGAGCTCGCCGTCGGGCAGACCACGACGGTCGACCTCGCCGACCTCGTCGAGAGCTCGGCAGCGCGGGGCGACGACGACACGGAGATCGGAGCCGTCCGCTTCGTGCCCGACCCGCAGGCCTCGACCGTGGCGGCCTGGGTCCTCACCGCCCGGGCGAGCGGCGTGACAGGGGCGATCAGCACCCTGCTGCCGACGGTCCCGAGCGCGGCGCAGGACGCGATCGTCGTGCGGCGCTCACCGACCGTCGGGCTGCCGCGCGAGTAGCCGGGCCTGGACGCATGCGCGTCCCGGTTCGTCTGTGCTCGGTCTCGCCCGCGCGGCCCCCGCCGTGCTGTCCACGGCTCAGCCGGGCTCGCGGAAGTGCGGGTCGATCTCCTCAGGGCTGCGGGCCAGCATGTGCGCGACCTGCTCGACGACCACGTCGCGCACCAGGTCGGCGAGGTCGGCCGCGTCGACTGCCCGTGACTCGACGGGGCGCCTGTACACGAGGATGCGTCCGGGCTGCCCGGACTCGGCCGGGAAGTAGCGGCCCATCGGCACGCCGCCGTGCTCCCACGGCGCCGGGTCGGAGGGCGGGACGTCCTCGACGGCGAACTCGGTCCCGGTGAGCTCTCGGCCCCACGACGCCTCGAGGCGCTGGACCGTGGCGAGCACGTGCTCGTCGAAGCGCTCGGCGCGGGTGCGGTGCGCCGGGACAGACATCGGCAGGAGAGGGCCGCGCATGCCACGACCGCGACGGTCGCGACGGCTGCCCCGGACGGTCGGGTCGGACGGGACGAGATCACGCATGCTGCCCAGCCTAGCCCTCGGGTCCGCCCGCGCCGTCAGGCGGACAGGCGGGCAGGCAACCTGCGGACCGACCCGCGGGTGGCGACGTCCGCGCGGCGCCCCGGAGCGGAGGTCGGTCCTCGGCGACGCCGTCCGTCCGAGCGGGTGAAGGTGGCCCCCTCGACGGTGTCAGGGCCGTCACGTCCGGCGTGGGACGCATGGCGCAGCGGTGGTGGGAGGTACCGTCTGCGGTGTGATCTCCGTACGCCAATGCTCCCGAACCGCCTGCGCGCGACCCGCAGTGGCGACGCTCACCTATGTGTACTCGGACTCGACGGCCGTCCTCGGGCCGCTCGCGCACATGGCGGAGCCCCACAGCTACGACCTCTGCGAGACGCACTCGGAGCGTCTGACGGCGCCGCGCGGCTGGGAGGTCGTGCGCCTCGCGCCCGCCTACGTCGACCAGGGTCCGACCCCCGACGACCTCGTCGCCCTCGCCGAGGCTGTCCGTGAGGCCGGCCGGCCCAAGCACCTGGCCGACCCTGAGCCCGTCCAGACGGGCGAGGTCGCGCGACGCGGGCACCTGCGCATCCTGCGCGGCGAAGGCTGACCAGCCGTGGTTGACACCGGTGGTGCGGCCGCGCCGCGGCGGCGCCGCAAGGCTCCGGCGCCAGACGTCCCGCTCGGCTCACTGAGCCAGCCGCGCACAGCCGCGCCCGGGCCGGCCTCGTGCCCCGGCTGCGCCTCCTCGTCGCTCACCCGCCTGTCGGTCAGCGGCTCAGGGGTCCCCGCGGTGTTCCTCTCCTGCCACGACTGCGAGCGCACGGGCTGGTACGCAGCCGCCGACGGCCGCCCCCTCGACAGGGACTCCGTGCTGGGGAGCGACACGTAGGATTGGTGCTCATGGAACCCCGTGACTCCACTCTCGCGTCTGACGGCCCGGCTCCGGTCGACCTCTCGGACCTCATCAAGTCCTACGACGTGCGCGGTGTGGTGCCCGAGCCCTTCAGCCCGGCGGTGGCCGAGGCCATCGGCGCGGCCTTCGCGACAGTCGTCGTGATCCCCGACGCGGGCGACGCGGCTGACGCGACACCGAGCGAGCCCGTCCTGGGCACTGCGGCTGCCACGGGCACGCGCCGCCGTCCGACGGTCGCCGTCGGTCACGACATGCGCGACTCTGGTCCTGAGCTCGTCGAGGCCTTCTCGCGCGGTCTCGTGGCCGCAGGGGTCGACGTCGTGCAGATCGGTCTGTGCTCGACCGACGGTCTGTACCACGCCTCCGGTGTGCTCGGCGTCCCGGGGGCGATGTTCACAGCCAGCCACAACCCGGCCCGCTACAACGGCATCAAGCTGTGCCGTGCGGGCGCGCGACCGGTCGGTCAGGACTCCGGTCTCGCCGAGATCAAGGCCCTCGCCGAGCAGTACCTCCGCTACGGCCTGCCCGGCCCGGCGACCGAGCTCGGCCAGACGAGCGAGCGCTCGACCCTCGGCGACTACGCGGCGTTCTTGCGCGGGCTCGTCGACATCTCGGGCATCCGCCCGCTCAAGGTCGTGGTCGACGCCGGCAACGGCATGGGCGGCTACACGGTCCCGGCGGTCCTCGAGACCGCTGCCGGGTTGCCGGCCCTCCCGCTCGAGATCGTGCCGCTGTACTTCGAGCTCGACGGGACCTTCCCGAACCACGAGGCGAACCCCCTCGACCCGAAGAACCTCGTCGACCTCCAGGCCGCCGTGGTCGAGCACGGCGCGGACCTCGGTCTCGCCTTCGACGGCGACGCTGACAGGTGCTTCGTGGTCGACGAGCAGGGGCAGGCCGTGAGCCCCTCGGCGATCACCTCGCTCGTCGGGCTGCGCGAGGTCGCCCGCGAGCTCGCGGAAGGGCGCACCCCCACGGTGATCCACAACCTCATCACGTCGCGGGCCGTACCGGACGTGCTCTCCGCCGCCGGTGCGACCGTGGTGCGCACCCGCGTGGGACACTCCTTCATCAAGGCGAAGATGGCCGAGCACGACGCGGTCTTCGGCGGTGAGCACAGCGCCCACTACTACTTCCGCGACTTCTTCTTCGCCGACACCGGCATGCTCGCCGCCCTGCACGTCCTCGCGGCGCTCGGCGAGCAGCCCCACCCGCTCTCCGACCTCGCCCTCGCCTACGAGCCGTACTCGGCCAGCGGGGAGATCAACTCCTCGGTCGACGACGTCGCGGCGGCGCGGGAGCGCGTCGTCCAGGCCTACGTCACCGAGGAGGGCGCCGGGCCTGTCACGGTCGACGAGCTCGACGGCCTCACGGTCACGCACTGGGACGAGCGTCCCCGCTGGTGGTTCAGCCTGCGTGCCTCGAACACCGAGCCGCTGCTGCGCCTCAACGTCGAGGCCGAGGACGAAGACATCATGGAGAAGGTCCGCGACGACGTGCTCTCGCTCGTCCGCGCGGCAGACTCCGCAGGCTCGACGACGACCGCACAGCAGGACGAGACGGACGAGGTGACGGCATGAGCACGCAGCAGCCCGGCGCGCAGGCGGCAGGCACGGGGAGCCCCTTCCCGATCGACCCGTGGGTGCGCGAGATCTTGCGCTGCCCGGTGAGCGGGGCGACCCTCGTCGACGGCGTCGGCCCTGACGGCTCGCCCGAGCTCCACTCGACGGCCGAGCACGAGCCGCTCGCCTACCCGGTCCGCGAGGGCATCCCGGTGCTGCTCGTCGACGACGCGCGCAGGCTCTAGGCCGTGCCGAAGACCATCGTCGTCACCGGTGCCAGCGACGGGATCGGTGCCGCTGCGGCGCGCCGGCTCGCCGCCTCGGGGGAGCGGGTGGTCGTCGTGGGCCGCTCGCCCGAGCGCACCCGCGCCGTCGCCGACGAGATCGGCGCCGACCACCACCTCGCCGACTTCGCCGACCTCTCCCAGGTCCGCCGGCTGGCCGGCGACCTGCTGGAGGCGTACCCGCAGATCGAGGTGCTCGCCAACAACGCCGGCGGGATCATGGGGGCCCGTCAGACGACCGTCGACGGGTACGAGAAGACCTTCCAGGTGAACCACCTCGCGCCCTTCCTGCTGACGCAGCTGCTCCTGCCCTCGCTCGTCGCAGGCAGGGCCACCGTGATCCAGACCGCGAGCATCGCGGCCCGTGTCTTCGCGAAGTTCGACATCGGCGACCTGCAGGGCGAGCATGCGTACTCCCCGCAGGCGGCCTACGGCAACGGCAAGCTCGCGAACATCCTCTTCACCTCCGAGCTGCAGAGACGCTACGGCGACCAGGGGATCTCGGCCGTGGCCTTCCACCCGGGCGTCGTCGCGACGAGCTTCGCGAGCGACACGACGCACCTCATGCGGTTCCTCTACCACACGCCGCTCAAGCGCCTCTTCACCATCAAGCCCGACAAGGCTGCCGACGAGCTCGTCTGGCTCGCGGAGGGGACACCGGGCGTCACCTTCACCCCCGGGGCCTACTACGAGTCGAAGGAGATCGCGAAGAACGTCAACCCGCTCTCGCTCGACGCGGACCTCGCCGCGCGGCTCTGGGAGGCGTCCGAGGCGCTGGTCTGACGACGCTGCGCGGGGGTGGACGTCGGCCCCCGCGCTGCAGGTCGGCGGCCGTCGTGGTCGACTGGTCCGAGACCGACGCGACGCGCCGGCGCGGATCGACGAGGACCAGCGAGGGGACGAGCACATGGCCGAGCCGTTGAAGGTCGGAGACCGGGTGTCGTGGGGAACCCCTCAGGGGCGGACCCAGGGGAAGGTCGTCGAGCGCAAGACCGCCGACTTCCAGCTGGCCGGGCAGAAGTTCACCGCTTCGCAGGACGAGCCCGCCTTCGTCGTCGAGTCGGAGAAGACCGGTGCGCACGCCGCACACAAGGGCGGGGCGCTGCGCAGGCTCGCGGACTGACACACTCCTGCGCTCAGGTCGTCGACCTGTCAGCGGCAGAGTAGGTTTGACGCCGCAGCACGGCGCTGCCGCGTGAGACGGCCCAAGACGATGGCCCCGCGCGTCGTACCAGGACGATGAGGCACGATGTCAGCACACGGTGGTTCCAAGGCGATCGTCGCGGCTCTGGCCGCGAACCTCGGTATCGCGGTCACGAAGTTCGTCGCGTACCTGCTGACGCACTCCTCCTCGATGCTCGCGGAGTCGGTCCACTCGCTCGCAGACTCGGGCAACCAGGCGTTGCTGCTCGTCGGTGGCAAGCGTGCGCGCCGCGAGGCCGACGCCCAGCACCCCTTCGGCTACGGGCGCGAGCGGTACATCTACGCCTTCATCGTCTCGATCGTGCTGTTCAGCCTCGGTGGGCTCTTCGCCCTCTACGAGGCATACCACAAGTTCTCCGACCCCCACGGGATCGACTCCTGGCACTGGGTGCCCGTCGTCGTGCTGGTCGCCGCGATCGGCATGGAGGGGTTCTCCTTCCGGACCGCTGTCCACGAGTCGAACCTCGTGCGTGGCAAGCAGACGTGGAGCCAGTTCATCCGCACCGCGAAGGCCCCCGAGCTCCCCGTCGTCCTGCTCGAGGACTTCGGTGCGCTCGTCGGGCTCGTGCTCGCCCTCGGTGGTGTCGGGATGACCCTGGCGACAGGTGACGGTCGCTACGACGCAGCTGGGACCGCGTGCATCGGAGTGCTGCTCGTTCTCATCGCCGTGGTGCTCGCCCTCGAGACCAAGTCGCTCCTGCTCGGGGAGTCCGCGTCGAAGGACGCCGTCGCGGCGATCGAGAAAGCGCTCGTGGGACCTGGCGTGCCGTCGGTGATCCACCTCAAGACGCTCCACCTCGGCCCTGAAGAGCTGCTGGTCGCCGCGAAGATCGAGGTCGACACGACCGAGAGCGCGAGCGAGGTCGCCGACGCGATCGACGAGGCCGAGTCACGCGTGCGTGCAGCGGTCCCGGGCCTGACGATGCGCATCTACCTCGAGCCCGACCTCCGCGACGCCGCCGGCACGCTGCGCGGGGCTACGGCTCCCTGACAGCTCTCTGAGCAGCCTCCGCTGACTCGGTCCCGGTTCAACCCCGCGGAGGACCGCGAGGTCGCACTGACGCCCACGAGGTCGCATGGTGTCCCGCGAGGTCGTACGGACACGCCGGAAGATCGCCTCGGGCGGCCTGATCTGGCGTGCCTGTACGACCTCGCTGCACGGAGGACGACCTGGGTGCCAGACCGCACGAGAGAACGCACGAGGCCGGTCTCCCCACCAGGGGAGACCGGCCTCGTGCGTTCAGGACGGGTGCTCAGCGCACCTGTCCGTCAGGTGGTGCTCAGGCATCGGCTGCGGCCTTGAGGTCGTCGACGAAGGTCGGGTTCTGCTCGAGCCACTCCTTGGCGGAGGCGTCCGGGTCAGAGCCGTTGTTCTCGTTGAACATGATGTTCTCGAGCGAGAACAGCTGCTCGTCGGTCAGCTTGAAGGCGCCGATCCACGATGCTGCGGTCGGGTAGTCCTTGGCGAAGTCCTCGCGGCCGACCGAGTTGATCTCCTCGGCCTCACCGAGCAGGCCCTTCGGGTCCTCGAGGTCGCGGACGGGGTACGCGTCGTAGGCCCAGTGCGGACGCCACAGCGTCACGGCGATGTCTTCGCCCGCGTCGGTCGCGCCCTTGAGCTCGGCGAGCATCGCGGGGGTGGACGAGACGATGAACTCCATGTCCTCGAGGCCGTAGCCCGGGATCACGTCGTCCTGCGTCACGCGGGTCAGGCCAGCGCCCGACTCGATGCCGACGATGCGGTTGCCCACGGTGTCGGCCTGCGCGGCGAGCTCGTCGAGCGAGGTGATGGGGGAGTCCTCGTTGACGGCGATGGTGAGCTTCGCGTCGTCGTACCAGACGCCCAGCATCTCCATCTTGTCGCCGTACTGCTTCAGGTAGTCCTCATGCGTGTTCGGCAGCCACATGTCGAAGTTCACGTCGAAGTCGCCACCGGTGAGCCCGGTGTAGACGACGCCGGCCTCGGCCTCGGTCGTGTCGACGGTGTAACCCTCGTCCTCGAGCATGACCTTGAACAGGTGCGAGACGGCGATGCCCTCGTCCCAGCCTGTGTGGACACCGATCGAGATGGTCTCGAGGTCTCCGTTGTCCAGACGCGGGGCGTCGGAGGCGTCGCTGTCAGAGGAGCAGGCGGCGAGGCCGAGGGCGACGGCCAGCGAGCCGGCGACGAGTGCTGTGCGGTGCGTAGAGCGGTTGAACATGGTTCCTTCCTGGAGGCAGCAGCCCTGGTGGCCGCTGCCGCGGGGTTGGTAGGTGGTGCAGACGCAGCGCCGAGGTCGTCGGTGACGACAGCCCCGGAGCCGCGGACGGGTGTGTCAGACCGCGGCGGCCTTGAGGGCCTTGGCCACGGGGGCGCGGTCGGCGAGGGCCGAGGTGATGCGGTCGAGGAACATCGCGAGGATGACCACGGAGAGACCGGCCTCGAAGCCGAGCGAGATGTTGACGCGGTTGAGAGCGGCGACGACGTCGCCACCGAGACCGGCGGCCCCGACCATGCCGGAGATGACCACCATCGACAGCGCGAGCATGATGACCTGGTTGATCCCGGCCATGATGGTCGGCAGCGCGAGGGGCAGCTGGATCTGGCGCATGATGCGGCCCTCGGTCGCACCGAAGGCATGCCCGGCCTCGACGACCTCACGGTCGACCTGACGGATGCCCAGCTCGGTGAAGCGGACGCCCGGTGCGAGCGCGAAGATCACCGTCGCGATGATGCCGGGGACCACGCCGACGCGGAAGATGATGACCGTCGGGATGAGGTACACGAAGGCCGGCATGGTCTGCATGAAGTCGAGCACCGGGCGCAGCACGCGCGAGACCGCGTCGTTGCGCGCGGCCCAGATACCCAGCGGGATGCCGATCACCAGGGCGATCACGCTCGCCAGGATGACGAGCGCGAGGGTGTCCATCGCGTTGCTCCACTGGTCCATCACGTCGATGACCGCGAAGCCGACGAGGGCACCGAGCCCCAGCCTCCAGCCCTTGGCCCAGAAGGCGAGGGCGGCGAGCACGAGGGCGATGACCCAGAACGGTGGCGCGCTGAGCACGAGGTCGATCTGGTCGTAGCACCAGACGACGACGTCCTTGACGAGGTCGAAGAGCCAGGCGAAGGTCGAGGTGATCCACGAGACTGCCGTGTCCACCCAGTCGCCGAAGGGGATGCGGGGGAGACCCGACTGGGTCTCTGCGGCGGTGATCACGGGCGTTCTCCTGTCGTCTGCTCGGACGGGTCGGCGGGCACGGGCGCTGCGGCGACCGCGTCAGCGGCCCCGGCGCTCGTCGGTGCCTGCTCGACCGCGGCGGAGGCGACGGTGTCGTCGTCCGCGCTGCCCTGGGTGCTGGTCTCGTCGGTCGTCTCCTCGAGGTGCTGAGGCACCATGGCCTCGAGCAGCACCACGCGCGGGATGACGCCCACGAGGCGTCCCGCCGCGTCGGTGACGGGCACGGGGAGCGGCGACTCGGCTGCCGGGGCGAAGACCTCGGCGAGCGAGGTGTCCTCGGTGACAGCGGTGAGGTCGTCGCGGACGAGGCCCTCGAGCGAGGTGACACCGGCGCGCAGGGCGTCGACCACCTCGGCGTCGTAGACGACACCGCGCAGCGTGCGCGAGCGGTCGACGACGTACGCGGCGGAGACCTGCGCCTCGCGCATCGTGCGGGAGGCCCCGCGGGGACCCGCGGACATCGGGACGACGGCACGCGGGCGGTGCATGAGCGAGGAGGCCGTGAGCACGCGGGTGCGGTCGACGTCGGCGACGAACTGCGCGACGTAGTCGTTGGCCGGGTCGGAGAGGATCTCCTCGGAGGACCCGATCTGCACGATCCGGCCGTCGCGCATGACGGCGATGCGGTCGCCGAGGAACATGGCCTCATTGAGGTCGTGCGTGATGAAGATGATGGTCTTGCCGAGCTTGCTCTGGAGCTCGACGAGCTGCTCCTGCATCTCGCGGCGGATCAGCGGGTCGAGGGCCGAGAAGGCCTCGTCCATGAGCAGCACGTCGGTGTCGGCGGCCAGGGCACGGGCCAGGCCCACACGCTGGCGCATGCCGCCCGAGAGCTGTGAGGGCAGCTTGTCGGCCCAGTCGGTCAGGCCCACGAGGTCGAGGGCCGTGCGGGCACGCTCGAGGCGGCTGGCCTTGTCGACGCCCTGGATCTCGAGCGGGTACGCGGCGTTGTCGAGCACGGTGCGGTGCGGCAACAGCGCGAAGTGCTGGAACACCATGCTCACGCTCTTCTGGCGGATGTCACGGAGCTTCTTGGCGCCGACGGCGTTGATGTCCTGCCCGCCGAGGCGCACAGTCCCCGACGTCGGCTTCCACAGACCGTTGAGCATGCGGATCAGCGTGGACTTGCCCGAGCCCGAGAGGCCCATGACGACGAAGATCTCGCCCTTGGCGACCTCGAAGCTCGCGTCGATCACCGCGGCGGTGCCGAGCGAGGCGACGTCGGCGCGGCTCGCGCCGGCCTTGAGCTTGCGTGCGGCCTCGCCGGAGCGGCGGCCGAAGATCTTGTAGACGTTCTCGACCTGCACCGCGGGCGTGCCCTCGGTGCCGGTGGTCGTGCCGGTGGTCTTGGTCAGCAGCGAATCCTGCACACCCTGGTCGGAGTCGCTGGGCGCGGCCTGTCCTGCCGCTGCGTCCGTGCGTCCTGCCTGGTGCGGGTCCTGCTGTGTGGTGACTCCTGGTCCTACGGTCACTGTCTCCCCGTTCGCGTGTCCTGCCGTCCGTTGCTTGGCGGCAGGGTGAGGCCTGCGTCGGCGCACCAGGACGGCACCTGGGAGGGTGCCGGGAAGGGCGTCGAGGCGAAGGCGCAGTCGAGACGAGCTCGTCGCGCCACAGCGCCGAGATCACGCGACCGGTCCGGGATGACTCCACGTCGGACGGCGGCGGCTCAAGGCGCTCGCAGGCCGATCGTGTCCTTGATCGGTCTTTTCCACCATGCCCCATGCGCTCCGTCGTGGCTAATGCTCGAGCGGTGAACGGAGGGTGGCGATACCGTTCCTTTACCCGGAAACCTGCGGCTCGTCGGCGATCTGCCGCGGATCACGATCGTTACCCGTCTGTGATCTACTCAATCGCTGCAAATCAGCGGATGTTGCCTGGGTCACAGGAATCCAGTGGCGTGGCTCACGCCTGCTGAAGTTTGCCAAGCCTTGCCCGCTAGAGGCGATCCGGTCAACGATCGGTCATCTCGCGACGCTTGTCCGCACTGTCGAGCCCGGGCGGCTCGCGAGGTCTGCGAGGTGCAGCAGCAGCCCTCCGGGCACCTGTGGACAACCCTGCTGGGAGGGTGCTCGCCGAGTAGTCTGGCGACGACCCTCACACCGAGACCTCGGAGCATCATGTCGACGCACAGCTTCAGCGAGTCCCCCGGCCAGTACAAGGTCCGCGACCTCTCCCTCGCGGAGGCGGGTCGGCACCAGATCCGCCTCGCCGAGCACGAGATGCCCGGTCTGATGGCGCTGCGCGCCGAGTACGGCGAGAGCCAGCCGCTCGCGGGTGCCCGCATCGCAGGGTCGATCCACATGACGGTCCAGACTGCCGTGCTCATCGAGACGCTCACAGCCCTCGGCGCGAAGGTGCGCTGGGCGTCCTGCAACATCTTCTCGACCCAGGACGAGGCCGCCGCCGCCGTGGTCGTCGGACCTCACGGCTCGGTCGAGGACCCGCAGGGTGTCCCGGTCTTCGCGTGGAAGGGCGAGAGCCTCGAGGAGTACTGGGAGTGCACGGAGCAGATCTTGCTCTGGCCGAGCGACTCCGTCGGGGGCGTCGACGCCCCCTACGCAGGTCCCAACATGATCCTCGACGACGGCGGCGACGCCTCGCTGCTGGTGCACGACGGTCTCGCCTACGAGCGTGCCGGCGCCGTCCCGCCGGACACCCGCCCGGGGGAGCCCAACCACTCCGAGGAGACCAACGTCGTCCTCGCGCTCCTGCGCCGCGTGCTGCAGGACGACCCGCTGCGCTGGACCACGATCGCCGAGAACATCCTCGGTGTCACCGAGGAGACG
Source organism: Sanguibacter inulinus (assembly GCF_013415325.1). Classification (GTDB taxonomy): domain Bacteria; phylum Actinomycetota; class Actinomycetes; order Actinomycetales; family Cellulomonadaceae; genus Sanguibacter; species Sanguibacter inulinus. The sequence goes on from NZ_JACBYE010000034.1 coordinate 38,449, forward strand.
ACGACGGGCGTCCACAGGCTCTACCAGCTCGCCGAGTCCGGTCAGCTGCTGTTCCCGGCGATCAACGTCAACGACTCGGTCACCAAGAGCAAGTTCGACAACAAGTACGGCATCCGCCACTCCCTGCCGGACGGCATCAACCGCGCGACCGACGTGCTCATGGGTGGCAAGGTCGCCTTCGTGGCTGGCTACGGCGACGTGGGCAAGGGCGCGGCGGAGGCCTTCCGCGGCCAGGGCACGCGCGTCATCGTCTCCGAGATCGACCCGATCTGCGCCCTGCAGGCCGCGATGGACGGCTACCAGGTCGCCACGATCGAAGACGTCCTCGACGAGGCCGACTTCTTCATCACCACGACGGGCAACAAGGACGTCATCACGGCCGACCACCTGGCGCGGATGAAGAACAAGGCGATCGTCGGCAACATCGGCCACTTCGACAACGAGATCGACATGGCCGGTCTCGCCCAGGTCCCCGGTGTCACGCGCACCGAGATCAAGCCGCAGGTGCACGAGTGGACCTTCACGACGGGGGAGCGTGCCGGTCGGTCGATCATCGTGCTGTCCGAGGGGCGCCTGCTCAACCTCGGCAACGCGACGGGTCACCCGTCCTTCGTCATGAGCAACTCCTTCGCCAACCAGGTGATCGGCCAGATCGAGATCTACACCAAGGCCGGGACCGACGAGGCGTACCCCGTGGCCGTGCACCGCCTGCCGAAGATCCTCGACGAGAAGGTCGCACGCCTGCACCTCGACGCCCTCGGTGTCCGCCTCACCACGCTGAGCCCGGCGCAGGCCGGCTACCTCGGCATCGACGCAGACGGCCCTTACAAGGCAGAGCACTACAGGTACTGAGCGACGTGCGAGAGAGGCACGTCCGTCGGGGCGCGCGGGGGACCTCCCCCGTGCACCTCGGCGGACGCCACCCTGGTCGGCGCGCCCGGCAGTGACGACGATGGAGAGCATGGAGACGCTGACCTACCCCTGGCGGCGCGCCCGGGAGCCTGAGCCCCTCGAGCGCGTCGGGTTCTTCAGCGGTGCCTTCAGGGCTCGCACCTGGCGTGAGCTCGCCTACCTGTTCGTGGTCACCCTGTGGTCGGTCGTCGGCTTCGTCTACGTCGTCGTGATGTTCGCGCTGACCGCCGGGCTCCTCGTGACGGTGGTCGGCGGGGGCGGGATCCTCGGCGCGATGATCGTGGGCGCGCGGGGCTTCGGAGCCGCCGACCGCGGGCTGGCCCGCGGGATGCTGCGCGCCGAGATCAACAACCCGCGGCCGTTCCGCCGCAAGAAGGGTCTCTGGGCCGGGATCTGGTCGATGGTCTGCGACGGCGTCGGCTGGCGCGCCGTCGCGTTCATGGTGCTCCAGCTGCCCCTCGCGATCGCCACCCTCGTGATCGCCGTCGTGTGGCTCGCCGTCCCGCTCGGTGCCGTGACCCACTGGTACTGGTCCAGGTTCCTCCCCGCCGTCCCGGACACCCGAGGTGTCCTGCACCGCGGTGCCGAGCTGCTCCCCGACTACTTCGTCGACACCACCCCGCGCCAGGTGGTCATGGCTGTCGCCGGCCTGCTGCTGTTCTTCGTCGGGGCGGCGATCGTCCGCGGCCTGGCGCACCTGCACAGGATGCTCGCCGAGGGCCTGCTCGGTCCCACGGAGGCGAGCATGCGTGTCGCGAGCCTCGAGCAGTCGCGCGGGCGTGCTGTCGAGGACGCCGACTCGACGCTGCGCCGCATCGAGCGCAACCTGCACGACGGCACTCAGGCGAGGCTCGTGGCGATCGCCATGCAGCTCGGCGAGGCGAAGGAGCAGGCCTCGGCCAGCGGGGCCTCGCGCGAGCTGACTGATCTCATCGCTGCGGCGCACGTCTCGACCAAGGAGACGCTCGTCGAGCTCCGAGAGCTGTCCCGCGGGATCCACCCGCCGGCCCTCGACAACGGTCTCGGGGTCGCCCTCGAGACCCTGGCGGCGCGCAGCCCGCTGCCCGTCCAGCTCGACGTCGACCTCCCGGGCCCGCCGGCGTCACGGCCTGCCGAGGCGATCGAGACCATCGCGTACTTCTGTGTGACGGAGCTCCTCACCAACGCGATCAAGCACGCCCAGGCCACGGCCCTGCACGTGCGGGTCGCCGTCCGGGCCCGGGCTCTGCGCCTGGAGATCCGTGACGACGGGGTCGGCGGAGCGGTGATCCTCGTCCCCGACGCCGAAGGTCACCACAGCGGGCTCGCCGGTCTGTCCGAACGGGTCGGCTCGGTCGACGGGACCTTCGTCGTCACCAGCCCGCCCGGTGGGCCTACGCTCGTCACTGTCGTGCTGCCGCTGCACGTCTGAGCAGTCCACCACCCGGACGTCCGTCCGGCCCCGTACCACCCACCCGCACCACGACCGACAGGACAGCCCCGTGCGTCTGCTCATCGCCGAAGACTCCGTCATCCTGCGCGACGGCCTCGTCGCGCTCCTCACCCGGCGCGGCCACGAGGTCGTCGGGGCGGCGGGCGACGGCGAGCAGCTCCGCGCGCTCCTCGCCGACCTCGAGCCCGAGCGCGCACCCGACGTGGTCATCATCGACATCCGGATGCCCCCGACCTTCACCGACGAGGGCCTGCACGCTGCGCTCGCGATCCGCTCGGCCGACCCGCAGCAGGGTGTGCTGCTGTTCTCGCAGTACGTCGAGACCCGGTTCGCCGCCCAGCTGCTCACTGGTGACGCCCGCGGTGTCGGCTACCTGCTCAAGGACCGTGTCGCCGACGTCTCGGACTTCATCGACGCCCTCGAGCGCATCGCCGACGGCCACACGGTCCTCGACCCCGAGGTCGTCACGCAGCTCATGGGAGCCGCGCGGGCCGACGACGGCCTCACCCGCCTGACCCCGCGGGAGAACGAGGTCCTCGAGCTGATGGCCCAGGGGCGGTCCAACACCGCGATCGCCGAGCGTCTGGTGCTCTCCTACGGGGCCGTCGAGAAGAACGTCTCGTCGATCTTCACCAAGCTCGACCTCCCGCTCGACGCCGGCGACCACCGCCGTGTCCTCGCCGTGCTGCGCCGCCTCAACGCCTGAGGGACGGACCGCACGACGGGCCCTCAGCGACGGGGGTGGGAGAACCCGACCCTGGTGGGTGGGACGGCCTCACCCCGCTGGGTGGGTCGGCCTCCACCAGAGTCGGAGGACTGTCCCATGGGCGCCGTGACCTGCGACGACAAGACTCGAAGAGCACAGTCCCCCAGCTCTCGAGGTCGTCCACATGTCCCGTCCCGCCCCCTCCGCGCCGACCGTCCAGGTGCGCCTGAGTAAGGCCGACACGCACGTCTCTGGCCCGCCAGCGCAGCGCGCCTCGTCGTCGTCCACCGCGACACGCTCCACCATTCCCACCCCTGCGACGAGGACTGGCGCGCAGGCAGGACCGCTGGCCCGCCAGGCCCGCGACCCGCTGCTCGACCTCCTGCGTGCCGTGGGGACCGTGGCCGTGGTGATCGCCCACTGGCTCATGCCGCAGGTCGCGTGGGACGGCTCCGAGATGAGCGTCGTCAACGTCCTGGGCAGCGGTCCGGGATGGGTGGTCACCTGGCTGATCCAGGTGATCCCGCTGATGTTCTTCGTCGCCGGGGCGGCGACCTTCGGGCAGGTGCGGCGCAGGCCTGCGCCATGGTCGCAGTTCATGGGTGTCCGGCTGCGGCGGCTGGTCCCGCCCGTCGCGGTCTTCGCCGGGACCTGGCTGGTGCTGCGGGCAGCACTGCCCGCCCTCGGGGTGCCTGAGGGGGCCGTCGAGGTCGCGGCGACCATCGCCCCGCAGCTGCTCTGGTACCTGGGCATCTACGTGGTGCTGCTCGCCGCCTCGCACGGGTTGCTGGCCTGGTACGCCAAGACCGGGGTAGTCGGGGTCGCCGCGATCGGTGCCGCCGCCCTGGGCGTCGACGCCCTGCGCTTCGGGGCCGACGTCCCCCACGTCGGGCTCGCCAACCTCTTCCTCGTGTGGGCCTTCGCGTACACGCTCGGCTTCGCCTACGCCGACGGGCGGCTCTCCTGGTCGTCCCGGGCCTGCGCGGCGCTCGCGGCAGCCGGGCTCGTCGGCCTCGTGGTCGCGGTCACCGTGGGGCCCTACCCGCTGAGCATGGTCGGCATGCCCGGCGACACCTTCTCCAACATGGGGCCGCCCACCCTGTGCCTCGTCGCGCTCACCCTCGTGCAGGTCTTCGGCGCGGTCGCGCTGAGGGGACCGCTGGTGGCGCTCGCCCAGACCCCATGGGTGGCCCACGCTGTCGCGTGGCTGTCGGCTCGGTCCATGACCGTCTACCTCTGGCACCTCACCGCGATGTTCGTGGTGATCGGCCTCATGACCGTCGGTGCGCACGTCGACCTCCCCGAGGGGTGGACCTCGTCCTGGTGGCTCACCCGGCCGGCGTGGTTCGCGGCCTGCCTGGTGGTGCTGCTCGTGCTGGTCCGCGTCTTCGAGAGGGTCGAGCAGCTCGGCCAGCGGCGACCGCGCCCGGTCGTCGCCCTGGCCGCGGCATGATCGCGACGGGGACACGGTGGGGACGCTGCGGGGACGACGTGGGAGCACAGCGGCGGACACGGTGGGGACAGGGCGACCACAGCAGGGGACAGCAGGGGACGCAGCAGCGACAGAGCCGGGCGCTGCGCGCCGAGGTCCCTCAGCGCGCCGGGTCGGGGATCCCGTAGGGGAGCGTGCGGACGGTCTCGGCCTGCTCGGCAGCGACAGACCGTGCACGCTGGGCTGCGGCCCACTCGCGTGAGCGGCGCTCGGCGAGGACGGCCATGAGGAAGGTCTCGGGCGGGGTCCCGGGCGGCGGTCCGGGGGCGACGAGCTTCTCGACCCGCCCGGCGAGGTCCTGCCCCATCCGGACCCGCGACGTCTCGTTCATCCTCTGCCCGCGGGCCAAGAACTGCCGGACCGCGAGGGCCAGGCCGTCCGGGAGGCGGCGCATGTCTGCGGAGGCCGCCCAGCCGGCGAGGGGCCGCGGCATGTAGACCGCAGCCACGGTCGACCGCCCGCCGCGGATGCGGATCGCGTAGGTCCCGGCGAGCATGTCGCCGATGCGCTTGCCCTTGGTGTTCGTCAGGGACGCGACGAGCGCGACGGTCCCGAAGGTGAGCCACAGCTCCCCGACGCCCACGAGCGCCCGGATGAACGCGTGCCGCACCCGCACAGGCCCACCGTCGTCGCGGACCACCCGGATGCCCGTCGCCAGCTTGCCGAGGGACCGGCCACGGGTCAGCGTCTCGACGGTCGTGGGGACCACGACCATGACGAGCACGAGGACGGAGACGAGCAGCGCGGGCGCGATGTCCTCGCCGCCGACGGCGACGCTCCCTGTCGCGAGCCACAGCAGGACGAGCAGCACCGCCCCCTGGACGGCGATGTCGAGCGCGCTGCCGAGCATCCGGGTCGCGAAGGACGCTGGACGGGCGTCGAGCACCACGCCCTCGCCGATGACGATGCCGTCGTCCACGGAGTCCTCCTGCAGGTCCGTCGGGGTGCGCACGTCGAGCGACGCACCGCACAGTTCTATGGCAGGGTATCGTCCGTGGACCTGGACGCATTCTCCGACGTGCACCGCGGCGAGTGGGAGCGGCTCAAGCAGCTGAGCGGACGCCGCCGCCTCGACGGGGCGGAGTCCGACGAGCTCGTCCGTCTGTACCAGACCGTCGCCACCCACCTGTCGACGCTGCGCTCCTCAGCGCCGGACCCCGTCCTGGTCTCCGAGCTGTCCCAGACGCTCAACCGGGCGCGCACGACCATCGCCGGGGCGCACGAGCCCGCGTGGCGGGACGTCAAGACCTTCGTCCTCGTGTCGCTGCCCGCCGCGTTCTACAGGCTCCGCTGGTGGGTCGTGGCTGTCACCCTCGCCTGCCTGCTGCTCGCCGTCGTCTCCGGTGTGTGGGTCGCGACCACGCCGCAGGGTCTGGCCGCGGTCGGGCCGCCGAGCTACCGCGAGGAGTATGTCGAGAGCGCCTTCGCCTCGTACTACGACCCGGGTGCAGGGTTCGCCGCCGTGGTGTGGACCAACAACGCGTGGATCGCCGCGCAGTGCGTCGCCTTCGGCATCACCGGGATCTGGCCTGCCTACATGCTCGTGCAGAACTTCGTCATGGTCGGTGCCATCGGCGGCATGATGGCGCACTACGGCGAGCTCGGGATGTTCCTCCAGCTCATCACGCCGCACGGCCTGCTCGAGCTCACGTCGATCCTCGTCGCCGGCGCCGCGGGTCTCAAGATCTTCTGGACGCTCGTCTCGCCCGGCCCGAGGCCCCGCGGTCGCGCGGTCGCCGAGGAAGGGCGCTCGCTGTTCACCGTCGCCGTGGGCCTCGTGGCGACCCTCGCGCTGTCAGGCCTCGTCGAGGGCTTCGTCACCGGGTCGTCGCTCGTCTGGTGGCTCAAGATCGTCATCGGGGCGCTCGCCCTCGCGGTGTTCTGGGTCTACGTGCTCGTGCTCGGCCGACGCGCTGTCGCGCAGGGCGCGACCGGGGACCTCGACGAAGAGCGTGCCGGGAGCGTCCAGCAGGTCGCGGGCTGAGACCCGTCTGGTCCTCGATCGTCTCGCACTCCGTCGGCGACCGGATCGCACCGGGTCGCCGTCCGCCGGGAGGGCCGTCCCGGCGAGCCGCGGACCGGCCCGCGCAGCTCAGCCGCTGGTGCTCAGCCGAGGAGGAGGGCCAGAGCCGGTGCCGCGATCGTCAGCACGAGCGCCGCGACGATCGCGAGCGCGACGCGGCGGTTGCGGCGCTCGCGCGCCTCGGAGCTGTTGGGTGAGAGTCGCATCTAGAGCCTTCCTGCGGCCTTGAGTGAGAGGTACGTGTCGGCGAGCCGCGGGGCGAGCTCGTCGGGGAGGGCTGACACGACGTCGACGCCGCGCCGGCCCAGGACCATTGTCGCTGCTGCACGCTCGAGCTCGGTGCGCTCGGCAGCCGCGGCGTCGAAGACCTCGGCGGCCGTGGACCGCCCGGCACGCAGCGCGGCGACCGCCGGGTCGGCGACCGAGGCGAGCACCACGGTGTGGTGCGCTGTCAGCTGCTCGACCACGGGCAGCAGACCGGTCTCGATCGCAGCGGGCTCGAGGGTCGAGAGCAGCACGACGAGGGACTTCTGCGACAGGCGCTCGCGGACCAGGCCCACGAGCCCTGGCCAGTCCGTCTCGACGAGGCTCGGCTCGAGCGGTGCCATCGAGTCGGCGAGGGCTGGCAGCAGCCGGGGTCCTGCGGCTCCGGCGACCCGGGCGCGCAGCTGGCGGTCGTAGGCGACCATCTCGACCCTGTCACCCGCGCGGGATGCGAGAGCCCCGAGCAGCAGACCTGCCTCGATGCTCGCGTCGAGCCTCGGCTGGTCGCCGATCCGGGCCGCCGAGGTGCGGGCTGTGTCGAGGACGATGAGCACCCGTCGGTCTCGCTCGGGACGCCACGTCCGCACGACCATCTCTTGCCCGCGCGCAGACGCACGCCAGTCGATCGACCTGACGTCGTCCCCGATGACGTACTCGCGCAGCGAGTCGAACTCGGTGCCCTCGCCCCGGATCTGCACGGCGGCCTGCCCGTCGAGCTCGCGCAGGCGGGCCAGACGGCTCGGCAGGTGACGGCGGGAGGCGAACTCGGGCAGCACCCGCAGCACACCGGGGACGACGACCGACGCCTGCCGTCCGGCGATGCCGAGCGGTCCGAGCGAGCGCAGCGTCACCTTGTCGGCCCGCCGGTCCCCGCGCCGGGTCGGCACGAGGGTGGTCACGACGCGGCGCTGCTCACCTCGGGGAAGGTCGAGGACGTGCCGGTTCGACACGGCTCCTGCCGAGGGCTGCCACGCGTCGCGGACCAGGCCGACGAACCGTCGCCGGGACTCGTTGCGCAGCAGCAGCGTCGACCGTGTCTGCTCGGTGAGGCGCACGGCCCGTGGGACCGTCCGCTCGACCGACACCTCGCGCGGGGATGCGGCGAGACCTGCGTCGAGGGCGACGAGCGCGGCGACCACCACGGCCCAGAGCAGGACCGTGCCCGTGCTGCCTGTGAGCAGCACGGGGACCACCCCGAGCGCTGTGAGGGCGACGGCACGCCAGGTGAGGACCACGGGTCAGCGCGGGACGGGCACAGAGGCGAGCACCGTCGACAGGACGGTCTCGGCGCTGACGCCCTCGAGCTCGGCCTCCGGGCGCAGCTGGACCCTGTGCCGCAGGGTCGGGTGGGCGAGCGCCTTGACGTCGTCGGGGGTGACGAAGGTGCGCCCGTTGAGCCAGGCCCAGGCGCGCGACGTCGCGAGCAGGGCCGTCGCGCCACGGGGCGAGACGCCGAGGGACAGCGAGGGGGAGAACCGCGTCGCGCGGCAGACGTCGACGACGTATCCCAGGACCTCGGGCGACACCTGGACCTGCGAGACCTCGCGGCGCGCCCTCTCGAGCTCGTCGGCGGTCGCGACGGACCTGACGCCCGCGGCACCCAGGTTGCGGGGGTCGAAGCCGGCGGCGTGCCGGGCGAGGACCTCGAGCTCCTGGTCGCGCTCGGGCAGCGGGAGCAGCACCTTGAGCAAGAACCTGTCGAGCTGCGCCTCGGGCAGCGGGTAGGTGCCCTCGTACTCGACGGGGTTCTGCGTCGCGATGACCAGGAAGGGGTCGGGCAGCGGCAGCGGCGCGCCGTCGACGCTCACCTGGCGCTCTTCCATCGCCTCGAGCAGCGAGGCCTGGGTCTTGGGAGGGGTGCGGTTGATCTCGTCGGCGAGCAGCAGGTTGGTGAAGACCGGCCCCTCACGGAAGCTGAACTCGGCCGTCCGGGCGTCGTAGACGAGCGAGCCGGTGATGTCGCCGGGCATGAGGTCGGGTGTGAACTGCACACGCTTGGTGTCGAGGGCGAGGCTCGCCGCGAGCGTGCGGACCAGCAGCGTCTTCGCGACGCCTGGAACTCCCTCGAGCAGCACGTGGCCGCGGCAGAGCAGTGCGATGAGCAGGCTCGTCACGGCGGCGTCCTGGCCGACGACCCCCTTCGCGACCTCGGTCCGCACACGGCCGAGCACGGCGCGCAGGTCGTCGGAGGCTGGTGCGGTTACCGGGGCCTGTGCCTTCTCGGTGCTCACGCTCGGCTCCTGGGGTCCGTGGGGGTCTGCGGGTG
>NZ_JACBYE010000035.1 GCF_013415325.1 Sanguibacter inulinus
CGGATGAGGGGGGTGGGGGTGGTGTGCTCACGCGCGGTGAACCTCGCTCTCCAGCTCGTCGAGATCTGTGGCCAGGCGCGTCAGCTCGACGTCGCCTGCTGGGGGTGGTCCGTAGAGGAGTCCGAGCACCTGCTCCCAGGGTCGGGAGGTGGCGCGGCAGACGGCGTCCACGAGCGCGTCGGGGCTGCTCGACCTCGGCAGGCCCAGACGCCGGGCGATCCTGTCGGCAGCGCCGGCCCGCAACGACGCACCGGCGTGCCCGTAGGCACGCGACCGCCTGTAGAGGCGCCCCCGGCCGAGCGTCGTCTCCGAGGAGCGCACGACGACGGGGAGGTCTTCGGTCGCGAGCGGACCGAGACGCCGCCCCTGCCACAGGGCCAGGACGATCACCACGAGCAGCAGCTGGACGGCGAGCGGCACGGCCCACGGCGGGAGCATGGCCATGACGCCCCCGGGCTCGCCGGCCGCCGTCGGGCGGTCGGGGACCAGCCAGACGAGGGTCTCCTCGTGCCCCAGCATCCGCAGGCCGAGCGCCGCGTTGCCGGCCGTCGTCACCTGGGCGTTGGTCAGGCCTGTCGCGTCGTCGAGGATGCGCACGGTGACGTCGGGGTCGTCGTCGAGCGTCGTGACGGCGTAGTGCCCGGCGCCCGAGGCGTCGGTGAAGCAGACCTGCGCGTCCTGCGCGTCGTCGGCGAGCCTGAGCAGTGCACCCGCCGTCGTGACCTCACCGGCCGCGACGGCGTCGGGGTCCTCGCAGCGGGCGGGCGACGGGGTCGCGAGGTCGGGGCTGCGGGAGGCGTGGGTCACCTGGTCTGTCGCTGCGGCGAGGAGCTCGGGCCCGGGGGCGACGAGCACGACCTGGGCACCGGTGCCGGTCAGCGACCGTGCGACGTCGTCGGGCATGCCGTAGTCGTCGGCGACCAGCAGGGTCGTCCCGGGGCCGGCGAGGCCGATCGCCTCGGCGACCGACGTGGTCGGGCGGACCCTGACCCCCTGGTCGCCGAGCACCTGCGCGAGCGCCATCCCGCCGTCGGGGGAGGGGTTGTCGGCGGCGAACCTGATGGTCGACGTCGTGGGGGTCAGCGTCACGAGGACGGCCCCCGCGAGCAGTGCTGCGGCGAGCCCGGCCACGACCATCCGGGACGTCCGCCAGCGTCGACGCGCGCGGGACGCGACGGTGGTCCCGTCCCCGCGCACCGCGGCGCTCGCAGACGCGGCCGAGGTCTTCGACGGCTGAGAGGACGACGTCGTCGTGCTCGCCGGAGACGCCGGAGCAACGGGTGCCGCGGTCCCGGGTCCCTGGAGGCTCACGAGAGCGTCCCGACGACGGGCGTGCGCGCGGCCGGCAGCTGCGGGGCGGTCGCGGCGAGCGCGTCGTCGAGCGCGCGGATGCCGTCGTAGGTGCTGCGGTCGCTCGGGCGCCGCCCGTAGTAGACGGCGTCGAAGGTGGCACCGGCGTGGTCTAGGGCCGACGCGTAGCCGGGGAACGGTGCCCCGAGCGCCCTGACGGCCTCGTCGGCGGTCCTGCCGGGGGTGTCGTCGAGCAGCGCACGCTCTTCGCAGCGTCGCACGAGGGCGCGGAACGCGTCGAGCGACGCACCAGACAGGTCGCCGGCGCGGGCCTGCTGATCCGCAGCAGCCAGGAGGTCTGCGGCCGACCGGGTGTCGTCCTGGTCCAGGACCGGGGCCGCGGTCCGGCGGTGGTCTCGGCGCAACGGCCCGGAGACGACCAGCGCGACGCCGGCGACGACGAGCACGCCGGCGACCACGAGCACCGCGCCCCAGACACCGCTGACCCCGGGCACGACAAGACCGTCGAACAACCCCGTGAACCAGCGCACGAACCTCTCGAAGAGTGTCGGGCTGTCGTGGTAGACGGGGTTGGTCAGCTCGCCGCGCAGCAGGTCGCGGGCTGTCGTCGCGTCAGGGTCGACGGGGATGCCTGCGAGGTGCATCAGGCCTCGTCGGCCGCCGCGGCCAGCTCGACGTCGAGTCCTTCGCGCCGCATCCGCACGTCGATGTAGAGCAGGGCGACCACGCTCGACAAGAAGGTCGTCGAGATGGTCGAGGCGATGATCTGCGCGACGACGGTGATCGCGACCGCGCCGAGGGGGACGGTGTCACCCGTGGGGAAGAGGATGCTGGCGATGATCTGACCGGGCGAGGCGACGAGGCCGGAGACGATCGAGGTGATGATCGACGACAGCAGGTAGATGCCGAAGAGCCTCCAGAACGACCCGCGGCTGAGCGTCCACCCCCGGGCGATCGACGTGCCGAGCCGCTGTCCCTCGAGGACGTAGGCGGCGGGGGTGAGGATGAACCTCGTCGTGAGCCACACGGCGACCACGACGATCACGACCAGCGCGACGACAGTCACGAGCAGCACGAGCCCGACGGCGTCGGCCGACGCCAGCAGGGCGATGGCGCCGATGAAGACCCCGGCCACCAGCAGGATGCCGATCGAGGGGAGCAGGGAGATCGCGACGAGCCCGACCAGCTTCGAACGGACCTGCAGCCAGAGCTCGGAGACCGTGAAGGACTTGCCGATGACCGAGCGCGAGATGGCCACGATGAGCAGCCCTGTCGTGACGATCGAGCCGAGATACACGCCGATCGTGACCAAGAGGGTCTGGGACAGCTGGCCGGCCAGGCCGTCGAGCCCGAGCTCGGAGGAGACCTGCCCCGAGCCGTCGTCGAAGAGCGAGACGACGCCGTCGTCGAGCCACTGGTTGGCCGACGGTGCGAGGAGGTAGGAGATCAGCGCGGGGACGATGGTCGCCACGGCGGTCACGAGGGCGACCACCCCGAGCATCACCTTGGGGTTCTTGCGGATCGCCGCGAAGGCACCGTCGTAGATCTCGCCGAGGGAGAGCGGACGCAGCGGGATGATCCCGGGCTTCGCCGGACCCGGGCGCCAGCCCGGCGCGGGGAAGCCACCGTGCTGCTGCCCGCCGTGCTGGGCACCTCCGTACTGCTGCGCGCCGTACTGCGGCTGCCCGCCGTACTGCTGCCCGCTCTGCGGCGTCCCGTACCCGGGGCCCGAGGGCGGCGCGCCCGGGTACGGCTGCTGTCCAGCCCCGGGCGCGGCCTGCGGCGGGCCGCCCGGTGCGTACTGCCCGTAGCGGGGCTGGCCGTAGCCGACCTGCGCGGAGGGCTGGCCCCAGCCACCGGGTGCCGGGGTCGTCGGGGAGGTGGGCTGCACGGCACCAGGCTGCGCGGGAGCAGCAGGACCGGGCTCTGGCGGCGTCCCACCGGGCGGTGCGAACGGCGCGGGCTTCTCCTCGGGCGCGTCCTCAGGGCTCGTCATCGGTGGTGCCTCTCGCTGTGCTCGCCGGACCAGAACGGGGTGCTGCTCGTGGAAGATCATCCTCCCTGCTCATCGTGCCACGCGCCGCCCACGCGGGGAGGATGGCAAGATGGCTGGATGAAGTCACGTGTGCTGGTCGTTGACGATGACACCGCGCTCGCCGAGATGATCGGGCTGGTCCTCAAGACCGAGGGATTCGACCCGGTGTTCTGTGCGGACGGCGACGCTGCGATCGGGGTCTTCCGCAGCACCTCCCCGGACCTCGTCCTGCTCGATCTCATGCTGCCGGGCAAGGACGGGACAGAGGTGTGCCGTCAGATCCGCGCCGAGTCCGGCGTGCCCGTCATCATGCTCACCGCCAAGAGCGACACCCTCGACGTGGTCCAGGGGCTCGAGTCCGGTGCAGACGACTACATCTCCAAGCCCTTCAAGCCGAAGGAGCTCGTCGCCCGGATCCGTGCGCGGCTGCGCAGGACCGACGAGCCGGCCCCCGAGCGGCTGACCATCGGCGACCTCGAGATCGACGTGACCGGTCACCGCGTGACCCGGGCCGGAACCGCGATCTCCCTGACCCCCCTCGAGTTCGACCTGCTGGTCGCCCTCGCCCGCAAGCCGTGGCAGGTGTTCTCCCGCGAGGTCCTGCTCGAGAAGGTCTGGGGTTACAGGCACGCGGCCGACACCCGCCTCGTCAACGTCCACGTGCAGCGTCTGCGGTCCAAGATCGAGCACGACCCCGAGATCCCCGAGATCGTGCTGACGGTCCGCGGCGTCGGGTACAAGGCTGGCGCCACGGCGACATGACCGGGGCGCCTCGTCCGGTCCCCCGGTCGGTGAGACGCAGCCTGCGACGTGCCGTCCGCCGGGTCCAGTGGGCCCTGCGCAGGGTCGTGCGTGCCTGGCGCACGTCGATGCAGCTGCGCGTGACGTCCACGGCGATCGGCTTCGGGCTCCTCGCCGTGATGGTGCTCAGCACCTACCTCTCTGGCGCGATCCGCGACGGTCTCTTCGAGCAGCGGATCACCCAGGTCCTCACCGAGAGCGCGCGCTCGACCTCCCAGGCGCAGACGACCTTCAACACGACGACCGCGACGACCACGACAGGTGTCCAGCAGCTCGTCAACGACCTGGTCCGCCTGCTGCAGGGCGGTGGCTCGAGCGGCCGCGAGATCTTCCTCTGGCGCACCGACCCCGACAGCGCGTCATCAGTCCTCAACAGCAGCACCGCGCCTCAGCTGAGCGGGCTCGTCACCGACGACCTGCGTGCCCAGACCGCCCAGGGCGAGGAGCAGCGCTGGCAGTCTGTCTCGATCCCCGACAGCTCGGGGACGGGGACGATCCCGGGCGTGCTCGTCGGGTCGAAGGTCGACGTCCCTGTCGCCGGGAGCTACGAGCTGTACTTCTTGTACTCCCTCGAGGCCGAGCAGGAGACCCTGAGCTTCATGCAGCGTGTGCTCGCCATCGCGGGCGCGGCCCTGGTGATCTTCCTCGCGTGCAGCACGTGGGTCGTCACCCGCCAGGTGGTCAGACCGGTCCAGCGCGCCGCGCAGGTCGCCGAGCGCCTCGCCGACGGGCACCTCGACGAGCGGCTGCTCGCCAAGGGTGAAGACGAGATCGCGACGCTGGCCCGCTCCTTCAACGAGATGGCCGAGAGCCTCCAGGACCAGATCCAGCGCCTCGACGACCTCTCGACCCTGCAGCGCCGCTTCGTCTCGGACGTCTCGCACGAGCTGCGCACCCCGCTCACCACTGTGCGCATGGCGAGCGAGCTCATCTACGAGAGCCGTGACGAGCTCGATCCCGTCCTCAAGCGGTCTGCAGAGCTGCTCCAGGCGCAGCTCGACAGGTTCGAGGACCTGCTGGCCGACCTGCTCGAGATCAGCCGCTTCGACGCCGGGGCCGCCGTCCTCGACGCCGAGGCGCTCGACCTGCGGGACGTCGTCAACGCGGCGATCGACCACGCGACCCCGCTCGCCTCGCGCAAGGACGTGTGGGTCGCGGCCTACTTCGACGAGCGGCCTGTCACGGCTGACATCGACCGCCGGCGGGTCGAGAGGGTGGTGCGCAACCTCCTGGTCAACGCGATCGAGTACGCCGAGAGCGGTCCCGTCGAGGTGCGCGTCTCCTCCAACCTCACCGCGGTCGCGGTGCACGTGCGCGACTACGGGGTCGGCATGCCCAAGGACCAGGTCTCGCACGTCTTCGACAGGTTCTGGCGCGCCGACCCTGCGCGAGCGCGCACGAGCGGCGGGACAGGGCTCGGGCTCGCGATCTCACTCGAGGACGCGCTCCTGCACGGCGGGTGGCTCGAGGCGTGGGCCCGACCCGGTCTGGGCGCGGCCTTCAGACTGACCTTGCCGCGGCGGGCAGGCATCGTGCTGACCAGCTCGCCGATCGAGCTGGAGGCCGGCCAGGCGCCAGAAGACCGCGAGTCGGACCCGGAGACGCACGTCCGCCGCAGCGACGAGGCGGGACCGGCGAGCCTGCCCGACATCGCCCACCTGCCCGGGCACGACGACCACGAGCCTGACGGCGACGAGGGTGCAGGTCCAGGTGCCGTCGGACCCGTCCACGAGCTCGGAGGGCCACGATGAGCCGACGAGAGCACCAGTCCATACCCGGTAGCGGTGGCACATCGCGGCCCGGACGTGCCCGCCGCGCCGTGACGGGGCTGCTCGTCGCCGCGAGCGTGCTCGTGACGGGAGCCTGTGCCCAGATCCCCCAGAACGGCGGGGTCCAGCGGGGCGACGTGACCATCACCGACCCCGGTCCCGTCTACCTCCAGCCGCGCGGTCCGCGCGCCGGGGCCGGCCCTGAGGAGATCGTCGCCGGATTCCTCAGCGCCCAGGCCGGTGGCGTCTACGAAGACTGGGTGACGGCCCGCGAGTTCCTCGACGAGGGCGCGGCTCAGGCCTGGGACCCGACGGTGCGCACCGTCGTCATGGCGCGCGACCCCGAGCTGGACCAGGTCTCCGGCCCGACGGACGAGACGATCGCCGGTGCGCCGACCGACCTCGACGACGGCTCGGAGACCGACGAGCCAGCAGAACCTGTCCTCGCGGAGATCCGCGGTCAGGTCGCGGTGACCTCCCAGCTCGACGCCGAGGGGCGCTACACCGAGGCGACAGTCGGCACGCTGCAAGACCTCTCGTTCTCCCTCGAGCAGCAGCCCGACGGCCAGTGGCGTATCACCGGGACCGAGGACGGCACCTTCATGTCGGACTCGAACTTCAGCACGATCTTCCGCCAGACGAGCCTGTACTTCCCGTCGCGGGACGGAGAGTTCCTCGTCCCCGACGTGCGGTGGTACCCGAGCACCAACACCGCGGCGCACGCTGTCAACGGGGTGCTCGCGGGACCGTCCGAGTGGCTGCGGGACTCTGTCTCCGTCGTCGCCCCCGAGGGCACGCGGCTCGTGCTCGACTCGGTCGTGGTGGACGAGGACGGGACGGCGAGCGTCGACCTCAGCCAAGAGGTGCTCGGGGCGACAGACGACGAGCGGGCGATGCTCCGGGCCCAGCTCGAGGCCGTGCTGCTGCGTGTCTCGGGTGTCCGGGCCGTCGAGGTGACCGTCAATTCTGCGCCGCTCGACATCCGCACACGGGTCGACCCGACCCGTGACCCCATGCCCGCGCTCGCGAGCCCGCTGGTCCTCAGCGGCGAGGCCGTCAGCACGGTGTCGAGCTCCGGGGTCGAGCCCGTCGAGGGTCTCCTGAGCCTCGCGGGCAGCGACCCGACGGCCCTCGCGATCAGCGTGACCGGGGCCGAGGTGGTCTACAGGTCGGGGCGGACGACGATCCGGACCGCGGCGACGGCAGCCGAGCCCAGCCGGGTGCTGCTCACCGGGAAAGACCTCGTCGCGCCGTCGATCGACCGCTTCGGCTGGACCTGGTCCGGGGACATGCTCCCCGGCTCGCCGCTCCAGGTCGTGTCCCCTGACGGTGTGGTGACGGCTGTGGCCGCCGACTGGCTCGACGGCCGCAGCGTCGTGTCGATCCAGGTGTCCCGCGACGGGGCGCGCATCGCCGTGGTCTCGCGCGACGGCACGGGGACTGCGGGGCAGACCAGGATCGACGTGGCCGGGATCGTCCGGGGCGACACCGACATCCCTGTCAGGCTCTCCGACGCGCTCGTGGCAGGCGCGGCCGTCGTCGACGCCTCGCAGGTGGTGTGGGTCGACGAGTCGACGCTCGCCGTGCTCGCCCAGGGCCAGACCTCGGGTGTGCGCACGGTCCACCTCGTGCCGCTCGCTGCACACTCCGAGGCGCTGTCTGGCGTCGAGGGGGCCGAGTGGATCGCCTCGGGCCGCGGACGGCGCGCCGTCTACGTGGTCACGACAGACGGCGAGCTGCTCAACCGCGCGACGACAGGGGCGACCTGGACGCGGGTCGCCCAGGACGTCAGGCTGCCGACCTTCCCGGGCTGACCGGGCCGGCCGGGTCGACAGGGCCGACCGGATGGCCCAGGCCGACCAGGCCGACCAGGGTGCCCAGGCTCCTCGGCTCCGGTGCCTCGGGTGCCCTGCTCCCTCCGGCGCTCTCGGCGTTGACGGGGTCCTCGCGGCGGCTCAGGACTCGTCGTCCACACTGCGCTGGACGCGGGGTGACGTCCACAGGTCTCGCGGGCTGGATGGCCGGACAGCGGCAGGTCCTGGGACCGTCGGACCATGAGATCTCAGCGGACGACCACGACCTGCGTCACACTCCTCCAAGACCTCGTCCGCCTGGTGGTACCGCTGGCCTGTGCCGGCTGCGGTGCCCCCGACGCTGTGGTCTGCCCGGGCTGCCTCGGTGCGCTCGGGACGGCTGCGCGCCGTGCTGACCTGTCAGCACCGCGGCTCGCCCGTCTGCCGCCGCCCCGTGCTGCTCCGGCGCGGCACCGTGAGGGCGACCCCACCCGAGACGTCGGCGCCTCTCCAGCCGGAGGTCTCGGGGCAGACGCCGGGGAGGATGACGGGCTCGTGAGCCTGTGGCCGGTCCTCGCCGGCGTCCCGTACGCCGGGTCCGTCAAGACGCTCGTCGGTGCGTGGAAGGACCGCGGACGGACCGACGTCACGCCGGTCCTGGTCTCGCGTTTCCGCGAGGTCGTCGCCGAGGGCCGAGCCGTCGTCGACGAGCACCTCCGGCTGGGCTGCGAGGTGTGGGTGGTGCCGGCTCCCTCGACGCCTTCTGCTGTGCGCCGACGCGGGAGGCAGCCGACCACCGAGCTCGCGCGGGCGGCGGTCGAGGTGCTGTCGGGCGCGGGGCCCGCAGCGAGCTCGAGGAGAGCCGGAGGACGGGGCGCGGCCGCCAGGCGTGCGCAGGAGCCCGGTGTCCGGCTCGTCCGTGCGCTGGGCCACCGGAAGAGGCGGACGCTCGACCAGGCTGGCCTGGGTGCGCGAGAGCGCGCGAGCAACCTCTCCGGGGCGCTGCGGGCCCGCCGGCGTCACCGGCGTCGCGCACGGCCGGGGACCGGGCGGGAGATCGTCTGCGTGCTCGTCGACGACGTCCTCACCACGGGTGCGACCCTCGCGGAGTGCGAGCGCGCCCTGCACGAGGTGGGGTGCTCGGTCGTCCTCGGGCTCGTGCTGGCGGTCGCACCCAGGCCTGGCGCGATCGGTCGAGAACTCCCTGGTGAGAGCTCCGACGAGGGTGTCACAGACTCTTCTCAGAGTCTCGTGGTGCACTCGGGTCGTCGGACGGGATAGCCTGTCTAGAAGATCTCGACAGAGGTGGGAGGTGGTGAAGAACTGGCTCCCGCGAGGGCGCCCCCGTACCTGGTAGACGGGCGTTGGAGCAACGCCCCCCCACTCCCTTGGAGGCTCACATGGAGATCGTTGTCGTCGGTAGGCACACCGAGGTGGCTGACCGTTTTCGCCGACACGCTGAGGACAAGCTCGCCAAGATCGAGCAGCTCGCACCGAGCGCCCAGCGCGTCGACGTCGAGGTCACTCACGAGAACAACCCCCGGCAGTCTGGGATCCGCGAACGCGTCGAGCTGACCGTCCGCGACAAGGGACCCGTCGTCCGCGCCGAAGCCGCAGCAGACGACCGTTTCGGAGCACTCGACCTCGCGATGAACAAGCTGACCGAACGCTTGCGTCGCGCCAACGACCGTCGCAAGAACCGCTTCCGCAACCCCGCCCCCATGGACACCGCGGACGTCCGGCCGTACGAGCCGCCGCTCCCGCCCGTCACCCCGGAGCCGACAGCTCCCTCGGACCCGGG
This sequence comes from Sanguibacter inulinus, assembly GCF_013415325.1. Classification (GTDB taxonomy): domain Bacteria; phylum Actinomycetota; class Actinomycetes; order Actinomycetales; family Cellulomonadaceae; genus Sanguibacter; species Sanguibacter inulinus. The sequence continues at coordinate 9,511 of NZ_JACBYE010000035.1, forward strand.
CGAGACCGTCGAGACGCAGCTCGGAGACTCTCCTGTCGTGATCCGGCAGAAGCTCCACTCGGCTGAGGCCATGACCATCGACGACGCGCTCTACGAGATGGAGATGGTGGGGCACGACTTCTTCCTCTTCATCGACTCTGAGACCGCGCGTCCCTCTGTCGCCTACAGGCGTCGAGGGTGGACCTACGGCGTGATCGCCCTGGACACCTCCTGCAGCATCGACGCTGCAGCGCTCGCAGCCGCGGCGGCAGCGGCCGACTGAGGCGTCCGCCCGTCCCGACGCAGCATCACCTGCGGCGGTGACCAGCAGGACAGCACGACGGCGGCGCGACCTCAGCAGGGGTCGCGCCGTCGTCGTGCGCGGGCACAGGTGAGGGGCGCGACCTGACCTCGACGGATGTCGGTGGCGCAGGCCACACTCAGCCCATGGTCTCTCCAGCACCGCGTGCCGCCCGTCGGATGTCCCTGTCTGCCGCGCGCCGGACCGCGCTCGCCGCGCAGGGGCTGGCAGGGGAGCGGCCGTCCGGGCCGGTCTCGGCGGCACGGTTCCACAAGGCCGTGGGCCGGATGGGGCTCCTGCAGATCGACTCGGTCAACGTGCTCGCCCGGGCGCACCTGGTCCCCGTGTACTCGCGGCTGGGCCCGTACGACACCGCGCTGCTCGACCGTGCCGCCGGTCGCGCGCCGCGACGTCTCGTGGAGTACTGGGCGCACGAGGCGTCCTTCGTCCCGCCCGCCACCTACAGGCTGCTCGAGTGGCGACGACGCAGATACCGGGACCAGGCCTGGGGGAGCATCAGCGCGACCGAGGCCACCCACAGCGCCGAGGTCGAGGCGATCCGCCAGATCGTCGCCGAGCACGGCCCGCTGACGGCCACCGAGGTCGAGCGGCACCTAGGTTCGGCCTCTGACCGGCCCGAGGACGGCTGGGGCTGGCGGTGGAGCGTGGCCAAGCGTGCGCTCGAGCTGTTGTTCTTCACAGGAGAGATCACCTCGGCGGGGCGGACCGCCAGCTTCGAGCGGAGGTACGACCTCGTCGAGCGGGTGCTCCCCGCGGACGTCCTGGCGGCACCTGTGCCCACGGACGCCGAGTGCATCCGTGGGCTGGTCGAGATCGGTGCGAGGGCGCACGGGGTCGGCACGCTGCGCTGCTTCTCCGACTACTTCCGGCTCAAGGGTGCGGCCCCGCGGGACGCTCTCGCCGAGCTCGTCGAGGAGGGCGCACTCGAGCCCGTGGTCGTCGACGGGTGGGACCGCCCCGCCTTCCGCCACCGGGACGCGACCACGCCGCGCCGGGCCGTCGCGCAGACGCTGCTGAGCCCCTTCGACCCCCTCGTCTTCGAGAGAAGGCGACTCGCCGAGCTCTTCGGCACGCACTACCGCATCGAGATCTACGTCCCGGCGCCCCGCAGGGTCCACGGCTACTACGTGCTGCCCTTCCTCGAGGGAGAGTCGATCACCGCGCGGGTCGACCTCAAGGCGGACAGGCGCGCAGGTGTCCTCAGGGTGCTCTCGGCGCACCGCGACCCCGAGGTCACCGACCGCACCCCGGCTGCGCTCGCCCAAGAGCTCCGCGTCCTCGCCCGGTGGCTCGGGCTCGACCGCGTCGAGGTGGAGCGGGCCGGCGACCTCGCGGGCGAGCTCTCGGGGCACCTCGACCGCTCGGTGCCCCTAGGCAGCCCGGTGCCCTTGGACGACTCGGCACCCCTTGACGACTCGGCCGCCCCGTCCGGAGGAGAGCAAGAATGAAGTAGCAGAATTTCGCTCATGTCGGGCATGATCTGTGCGGACGTGCTCGCCCCCGCTCGTCCAGCTCTGGACCGCACCGTCGTCGGACCTCTCCGGTCCGTGCCGTCGCACCTGCCTCCACAGGCGTCGACCTGTCCCTTCCCCTGTCTGCTCGACTGCTCGAAGGAAGTCCCGTGACACTCGTCGCTCTTACCTTGCGCCACGCGAAGCCGTACTCCGCGTGGATCGTGGGGGTGTTCATCTTGCAGCTGGTCTCGACCATCGCTGCTCTCTACCTCCCCAGCCTCAACGCCCAGATCATCGACAAGGGCGTCTCGACCGGAGACACCGACTTCATCTGGTCCACGGGCATCACCATGCTCGTGGTGTGCCTCGTCCAGGTGCTCACAGCGATCGGCGGCGTGTACTTCGGCGCCAAGACCGCCATGGCCGTCGGTCGCGACCTGCGCCGCGAGATCTTCCGCAAGGTCGACTCGCTGAGCGCTCTCGAGATCAACGGTTTTGGCACCGCGACGCTCATCACCCGGAGCACGAACGACGTGCAGCAGGTGCAGATGCTCGTGCTCATGACGCTGAACTTCATGGTGTCGACGCCGATCATGTGCATCGGCGGGATCATCATGGCGCTCCGCGAGGACGTCGGTCTGTCGTGGCTGCTGTGGGTCTCGGTCCCGTTCTTGCTGATCGTCGTCAGCTTCCTCGTCTATCTGCTCCTGCCCCTGTTCCGGCTGATGCAGGACCGTATCGACGGGATCAACGGTGTGCTGCGCGAGCAGATCACCGGCATCCGCGTCGTCCGTGCCTTCGTCCGGGAGCCCTTCGAGTCGGAGCGCTACGAGCGCGCGAACATGGCGATCACCACGGTGTCGGTCAAGGTCGGCAACGTGTTCGTGCTGATGTTCCCGATCATCATGATGATCCTGCACCTGGCCACAGCCGCGGTGCTGTGGTTCGGAGGTCACCGGGTCGACGCGGGCGAGATGCAGATCGGCTCGCTGACCGCGTTCCTGCAGTACCTCCTGCAGATCCTCATGGCCGTGATGATGGGCGTGTTCATGGTGATGATGGTGCCGCGCGCCGTCGTCTGCGCCGAGCGCATCGACGAGGTCCTGCGGACCAAGACCAGCCTGACGGTGCCGCGCACGACTGCTGCGACGGTCCCGACCGCAGGCCGGGTCGAGTTCCGCGACGTCACCTTCGGGTACCCGGGCGCCGAGCGTCCCGTGCTCGACGGGGTCAGCTTTGTCGCCGAGCCGGGCCAGACGACCGCGATCATCGGGTCGACAGGTGCCGGCAAGACCACGCTGCTCAGCCTCGTCTCGCGCCAGTACGACCCCCAGCAGGGCAGCGTCGCGATCGACGGGGTCTCGGTCAGCGATCTCGGGCGTCACGAGATGGCCAGCGTGGTCGGGCTGATCCCGCAGAAGCCCTACCTCTTCTCGGGGACGATCGGCTCGAACCTGAGGTTCGGCCGCCCCGAGGCGACAGACGCCGAGCTCTGGGAGGCTCTGCGGGTCGCCCAGGGGGCTGACTTCGTGCGGGAGAAGACGCACGGCCTCGACGAGCGGGTGTCCCAGGGCGGCACGAACGTCTCCGGCGGCCAGCGTCAGCGGCTCTGCATCGCTCGAGCCCTCGTCGCACGGCCTCGCGTGTACCTCTTCGACGACTCCTTCTCGGCCCTCGACGTCGCGACCGATGCCAGGCTGCGCGAAGGCCTCGGCGAGGCCACGGCGGGCGCGACGGTGATCATCGTGGCCCAGCGTGTCTCGACGATCCGGTCGGCCGACCAGATCCTCGTCATGGACGGGGGCGCTGTCGTCGGTCGAGGGACCCACGACGAGCTCCTCGAGAGCAACGAGACGTACCGCGAGATCGTCGAGTCACAGCTGAGCGTGGAGGGGGTGGCGTGATGATGGCGCGCAAGAAGACGAAGGACGTCGCCGCAGGCGACCACCAGCCCGGCTCGACAGTGGTGGTCGACGAGGTCGACGACCTCGAGCCCGAGTACGTCCCCACCGAGATGGACGGGGACATGTTCGGCGGTGCCCCCGCCAAGAAGGCCCAGCACTTCTGGCCCTCCGCCAAGCGGCTCGTCGGGCTCCTGGCCCCCGAGCGGGTGCGCATGTCTGTCGTGGTCGCGCTCGTCGTGGTCTCGGTGGTCCTCACCGTCATCGCGCCGAGGATCCTCGGCCGTGCGATGGACACGATCTTCAACGGGGTGCTCGGCTCCAGGCTGCCCGAGGGCGTGCCGCTCGAGGAGGTCGTCGCCGGCGCACGCGCGGAGGGGAACGACCAGTTCGCCGACCTCCTCTCCAACGCCGACATCGTGCCCGGCCAGGGCATCGACTTCGACAGGCTCGGCCAGCTCATCCTCGTGGTCCTCGGCCTGTACGTCGTGGCGTCGTTCCTCAGCTGCGCCCAGGGGTACATCCTCAACGGCCTCGTCATGCGGGTGGTCTACAGGCTGCGCCAGGACATCGAGGACAAGATCAACAGGCTCCCGCTCAGCTATTTCGACACCCGGCAGCGCGGCGACCTCATGTCCCGCGTGACCAACGACGTCGACAACATCCAGGCCGCGCTCCAGCAGGCCTTCTCCCAGCTGGTCCAGTCGGTCCTCACGGTCCTGGGCATCACCGCGATGATGTTCATCGTGTCGTGGCAGCTCGCGCTCATCGCCCTCATCGCGCTGCCGCTCTCCGGCGTCATCGCCGGGGTGATCGGCACGCGCTCGCAGAAGCTCTTCGCTGCGCAGTGGAAGAACACCGGGGCCGTCAACGGTCACGTCGAGGAGACGTACTCCGGGCTCGAGCTCGTCCGCAGCTTCGGCCGCGACGAGGAGATGCTCGAGGAGTTCGACGTCCGCAACGAGAAGCTGTACGAGGCGTCGTTCGGGGCCCAGTTCGTCTCGGGCATGATCATGCCCGCGATGACCTTCGTCTCGTACCTCTCCTACGTGCTCATCGCCGTGGTCGGAGGCCTGCGGGTCGCCTCGGGCCAGATCACCCTCGGCGACGCGACGGCCTTCATCCAGTACTCCCGCGAGTTCTCCCAGCCGCTCGGCCAGATCGCCGGGATGGCGAACATGCTGCAGTCCGGTGTGGCCTCGGCCGAGCGGACCTTCGAGCTGCTCGACGCCGACGAGCAGGAGCCCGAGCAGGCCACGGCGACGCTCCCCGAGCGGACCGAGGGACTCGTCCAGCTCGAGGACGTCTCGTTCAGCTACGACCCCGAGGTCCCGCTCATCGAGCACCTGTCGTTCTCGGCGGAGCCCGGGCACACCGTCGCGATCGTCGGACCGACGGGCGCGGGCAAGACCACCCTGGTCAACCTCATCATGCGGTTCTACGAGCTCACGGGCGGGCGGATCCTGCTCGACGGGGTCGACATCACGACCCTGAGCCGCGGTGAGCTGCGGTCCCAGGTCGGCATGGTCCTCCAGGACGCGTGGCTCTTCGAGGGCACCATCCGGGAGAACATCCGCTACGGGCGTCTCGACGCGACCGACGACGAGGTGGTGGCCGCAGCCCAGGCGACGATGGTCGACAGGTTCGTCCGGCAGCTGCCCGACGGCTACGACACCGTGCTCGACGCAGACGGTGGCAGCGTCTCGGCCGGTGAGCGTCAGCTGCTGACCATCGCGCGGGCCTTCATCGCCAACCCGTCGTTGCTCATCCTCGACGAGGCGACGTCGTCGGTCGACACCCGCACCGAGCTGCTCGTCCAGCACGCCATGGCTGCGCTGCGGACCGACCGGACGTCCTTCGTCATCGCGCACAGGCTCTCGACCATCCGCGACGCCGACACCATCCTCGTGATGGAAGACGGCCGGATCGTCGAGACCGGGTCGCACGACCAGCTGCTCGAGCGGCGGGGTGCGTACTACCGCCTCTACATGACGCAGTTCCGTGGCGAGCACACGGAGGTCGACGACGAGGACGGCGAGCACGGCGAGGCCCAGGCGGCCGCTGGTGAGACGGGAGCGGATGCCGCGACATCCCCGGAGGTCCCCTCTGGTGGCGCTGCGGGCAGCACCGAGCAGCCCAGCAGCGGGAAGGGCGACGCGCCCCACCCGGCCTGATCGAGGAGGGGCCGGGCGTCGTGCATAGGTCGGGGGCCGGGGGAGCAGAGTCAGACTCTGCCCCCCGGCCCCCCGTCGCACGTGCGTCGCCTCACCCGACCCGGCGCCCACCGCCTGACCGGGCATCCACCGCCTGACCCGGCGTCCACCACCCGACCTGGTGCCCATCACCCGACCCGGCGTCCACCACCACGGCCCGGCGCCCACCACCACGACCTCCCAGGTCGGCTCCGACATCGCCCGGCAGAGGTGTGTCGAGACCGGTCCGGTCTCGCATACGATGAGAGTTGTATGCCCTCTGAGCCGCTCGGCTCGGCGGGAGAGCTGTGAACTCGAACCGGGAGTACTGCGTGGCTGCGATCCTCGATAAGGTCCTACGTTTCGGCGAGGGGCGCATCGTCAAGAAGCTCTCAGGGCTCGCCAACCAGGTGAACGCCCTCGAAGACAGCTTCGAGGCGCTCACCGACGAAGAGCTGCGCGAGGAGACCGACCGCTTCAAGGAGCGGATCGCCCAGGGCGCGACCCTCGACGAGCTCCTCCCGGAGGCCTTCGCCGCCGTCCGCGAGGCCTCCCGTCGGACCCTCGGGCAGCGCCACTTCGACGTCCAGCTCATGGGCGGTGCGGCGCTCCACCTCGGCAACATCGCTGAGATGAAGACCGGTGAGGGCAAGACCCTCGTCGCCACGCTCCCCGCGTACCTCAACGCGCTGTCGGGCGACGGCGTCCACGTCGTGACCGTCAACGACTACCTCGCCAAGTACCAGAGCGAGCTCATGGGACGTGTCTTCCGCTTCCTCGGGCTCAGCACAGGCTGCATCCTGTCCGGGCAGACGCCCGCAGAGCGCCGCGAGCAGTACGCGAAGGACATCACGTACGGCACGAACAACGAGTTCGGCTTCGACTACCTGCGCGACAACATGGCGTGGTCGACCGACGACCTCGTCCAGCGCGGCCACAACTTCGCCGTCGTCGACGAGGTCGACTCGATCCTCATCGACGAGGCCCGCACCCCGCTCATCATCTCCGGCCCCTCCTCGGGCGACGCCAACAAGTGGTACGGCGAGTTCGCCCGGGTCGTGCGCCGCCTCACCGTCGACGAGGACTACGAGGTCGACGAGAAGAAGCGCACCGTCGGCGTGCTCGAGCCCGGGATCGCCAAGGTCGAGGACTACCTCGGCATCGACAACCTCTACGAGTCCCTCAACACGCCGCTCATCGGCTTCCTCAACAACGCCATCAAGGCGAAGGAGCTGTTCAAGCGCGACAAGGACTACGTCGTCATCAAGGGCGAGGTGCTCATCGTCGACGAGCACACCGGCCGTATCCTGGCCGGCCGTCGTTACAACGAGGGCATGCACCAGGCCATCGAGGCCAAAGAGGGCGTGGCCATCAAGGCCGAGAACCAGACCCTCGCGACCATCACGCTGCAGAACTACTTCCGCCTGTACAGCAAGCTGGGCGGCATGACAGGTACGGCCGACACCGAGGCTGCCGAGTTCCAGGGCACCTACAAGCTCGGCGTCGTCCCCATCCCGACGAACCGCACGATGCAGCGCATCGACCAGCCCGACCTCATCTACAAGAGCGAGAACGCGAAGTTCGACGCCGTCGTCGAAGACATCGTCGAGCGCCACGCGGCCGGTCAGCCCGTCCTCGTCGGGACGACGAGCGTCGAGAAGTCCGAGCTGCTCGCCGCCAAGCTGAAGAAGCAGGGCGTCCCGCACGAGGTCCTCAACGCCAAGCAGCACGAGCGTGAGGCGTCGATCGTCGCCCTCGCCGGCCGCAAGGGCGCTGTCACCGTCGCCACCAACATGGCCGGTCGAGGCACCGACATCATGCTCGGCGGCAACGCCGAGTTCCTCGCCATCGCCGACCTCAAGGCACGGGGCCTCGACGCCGCGGAGACCCCGGAGGAGTACGAGGCCGCGTGGCCCGACGCCCTCGAGGCAGCGAAGAAGGCCGTCGCCGACGAGCACGACGAGGTCGCCGAGCTCGGCGGTCTCTACGTGCTGGGCACCGAGCGCCACGAGTCGCGTCGTATCGACAACCAGCTGCGTGGCCGCTCCGGCCGTCAGGGAGACCCGGGCGAGTCCCGCTTCTACCTGTCGACCCAGGACGACCTCATGCGCCTGTTCGGCAGCGCGCTCGCCGACTCGATGATGCAGCGGTTCCCCGACGACATGCCGCTCGAGTCCAAGATCGTCACCCGAGGCATCGCCTCGGCCCAGGGCCAGGTCGAGAGCCGCAACTTCGAGATCCGCAAGAACGTCCTCAAGTACGACGACGTCCTCTCGCGCCAGCGCTCGGTCATCTACGACGAGCGTCGTCGTGTGCTCGAGGGCGAAGACATGGCAGAGCAGATCCAGCACTTCATCAAGGACGTGCTCACCGCCTACGTCGAGGGTGCGACCGCGACAGGTCACCCCGACTCGTGGGACCTCGAAGGCCTGTGGACCGCGCTCAAGGCCGTCTACCCGGTCTCGATCACGGTCGACGAGGTCGTCGCCCAGGCAGGGAGCGTCGACGCGCTCACCCACGAGCTCATCCTCACCGAGGTGCTCTCCGACGCCGAGCACGCCTACACGGCTCGCGAGACCGAGCTCGGCGAGGCGAACATGCGCCAGCTCGAGCGTCGCGTCGTGCTCTCGGTCCTCGACCGAAAGTGGCGCGAGCACCTCTACGAGATGGACTACCTCAAGGAGGGCATCGGTCTGCGCGCGATGGCCCAGCGCGACCCGCTCGTGGAGTACCAGCGTGAGGGGTTCCTGCTGTTCCAGGCCATGACCGAGGCCATCAAGGAAGAGTCCGTCGGATACATGTTCAACCTCGAGGTCAAGGTCGAGACCGCTCCGGCGGTGACGGCAGCAGGTGCTGCGGCAGCTGCCGGCACGGCTGCCGCCCAGGCTCTCGGAGCGGCTGGTGCTGTCGTCGCCCAGCCCGACGAGGACGGCACCGAGAAGGTTCTCGTGGCGAAGGGGCTGGATGGCCCCGACCGCAAGGTCCCGCTCAGCTACACGGCCCCGAGCGAAGACGGCGTCGGTGCCGTGGTCACCGGCGAGGGCGGCGCCACGCGCACGGTGTCCACCGACGACGAGGACGGGTCGGGCAACCGCGAAGAGCGTCGGCGGGCGAAGAAGAAGAAGTGACGTCGGCCGGCAGGGGCTGCCCCTGACAGCGGAGCAGGACTGCACGGCTACACGACAGAGAGGGCCCCACGGCAACCGTGGGGCCCTCTCTGCGTTCTGGGTACCTTCGATGCCAGCGCGATGCTGGAGCTCTGGCGCGACGCTGGTCGTGCTTCAGCCAGTCGTGTCAGCCGATCTCGAGCACCACGACGCGCCACCGTCCGCGGTGCAGCTCGACACGGAGGGCGGCGGCCCTGACCCTGTCGACGTCGTCGATGATCACGGTGGCCTCGGCGGCCTCCGGCGCGACCCGGACCACGCGTGCCCTGCGGACCCTGGAGCGGGACTGCGGGGTGGGTGGTGCGCCCCGGCGGTCGCGTGCGGCGGACCGCACACGGGCGAGCGCCTCGAGCTGGTCGTAGACCTCGGGGGACACCGACCGCACGAGCTGTGCCAGAGGGCGCACACCCCTCAGGACCTCGGTCGCGGCGTGGGCGACGGCGCAGCACAGCGCCGTCGGGTCGCCGGGGTCGGCGGCGGGTTCTCGTCCTGGTGGGGCAGGTGTGCGCCGCACCGGCGCCGGAGCGGCCCTGTGCCGCAGCCCGTGGCGTGCCGAGACCGTAGCGGTTGAGCTCTCTCGGTTGACAGATGCCGTGTCGGTGCGACGGAGCTCCTGTCTGTCGGCGGCGGGGGCTGTAGGGGCCAGCGCAGTCATGGTGGTCCTTCGGTAGGTGACAGATGGGCCCGAGACCAGTGCTCGGGCCTGACTGCACGTCCGGCTCCGTCGACTCCTGCCCGGGTCCTCGGTCCTCTAGGTATAGCTATGCGAGGTTGACGAAGTACAGACAAACAGGACCCTGTGGATAAGTCGCCCACATCACCCGGAGGTCGCCTCTGTGGACTCGGCGTCCCGGTGTGCCACGGGTGGCACACTAGAGCCATGCGCCTCTACGTCCCCGTGACGCTCGCCGAGATCGACGCCCTCACCGGCCCCACCATGACGCTCGAGACGCGGGGGGCTCACGCCGCGACCCCGGCCCTCGTGGCCGAGCTCGCCGCCGAGGGGGTCGACGACCTGGAAGAGGTCGAGTACGTCGCCCAGCTCGCCGCAGCCGACGACTCGCTCGTCCTCGTGGCCGCCGACCCCGCCGTCCCGTGGCTCCGCGCCGTCGTGTCGGTCGACGTCCCCGACTCCTCGGTCCGACCTGTCGAGGCGGCGGCCGACGACGACGACGTCGCGTCGAGCGCAGTGACGGTCGAGGGTCCCCTGACGGGCGTCCGCATCGTCTGCGCGCACGTCGACGAGCCCGAGGCCGCGAGCGACATCCAGGCCGTCATGGGTGGCGACGACGACGCGATCGAGCGTCTGGCCGACCGCGACCTGCTCTGGTACGACGCGACCGAGATCTCCTCGATCCCTCGCTGATCTTCCTGGGGGCTGCTCGCTGACGCCGCCGCTGCGCGGCTGCGGCGGGCGCTGGGCGGCTGCTGCGGGCGCAGGGCCGCCGTCGCGCTGCGGCGCTGAGGTGTCTCAGTGCGTCTGGAACCCCACGGCCGAGAGCACGTGGTCGTGCAGGTGCCCGTTGGTCACAGCCGCGTTGCCGCCGAAGGGCCCGTCGACACCGGCGAGCGAGGTGAAGCGTCCACCGGCCTCGGTGACGATCGGCACGAGGGCCGCCATGTCGTACAGCTCGAGCTCGGGCTCGACGGCGATGTCCACGGCTCCCTCGGCGACGAGCATGTAGGACCAGAAGTCCCCGTAGGCGCGGGTGCGCCACACCTGGCGCGAGAGGTCGAGGAAGTGCGGCAGCCGACCGCGCTCCTCCCACCCGCTCAGGCTCGAGTACGACATCGACGCGTCAGCGATGTCGCTGACACCGGAGACCCGCAGACGGGTGGCCGAGGACAGCGAACGGCCGGTCCACGCGCCGGTCCCGCGAGCGGCCCACCAGCGGCGCCCGAGCGCCGGGGCGCTGACGACACCCATGACGATGTCGTCGCCGTCGGCCAGCGCGATGAGGGTGGCCCAGACGGGGACCCCGCGCACGAAGTTCTTGGTGCCGTCGATCGGGTCGATGATCCACCGGCGCGCGCCGTGGCCCGTCGCCCCGAACTCCTCGCCGAGCACGGCGTCACGGCCGCGTGACCTGCCGAGCTGCCCACGGATGATCTCCTCGGCGCTCTTGTCGGCGTCGGAGACGGGCGTGTGGTCGGGCTTCGACTCGACGTGCAGGTCGAGGGCCTTGAAGCGTGACATGGTCTGCGCGTCGACCTGGTCGGCGATCACGAGCGCGAGCCTGAGGTCGTCGTCGTACTGGGAGCGGGCGGTCATGCCCCTCACCGTATCTCGTGAGGTCGCGGCGCTGCGCCGCGGCGCGCGTCTACCAGCAGGAGGTCACCAGCGGACGGCGCACCGGCTCGTGCCTGCGCGAGACGTCAGCTGCGCGAGACCAGCAGCCTGCGGAAGGAGTCGAGCCGGGCAGCGCGGGCAGCCCGCACCTCGTCGTCGTCGGCGGCGGTGACCCAGTCGTCGAGCGCACAGTCTGGAGAGCCCTCGAGGTGGGTGCAGCCACGCGGGCACTCCTGGGCGACCTCGTCGAGGTCGTCGAAGGCCGTGAGCAGGTGCTCGATCTGCACGTGGGCCAACCCGAAGGAGCGGACCCCTGGGGTGTCGATGACCCAGCCGCGGGCTCCGTCGTGCTCGGGCAGGCGCAGGGCGACCGCCGAGGTCGAGGTCTGGCGTCCGCGCCCGGTGACGTCGTTGACGACGCCTGTCGTGCGCATGGCACCGGGGACCAGGGCGTTGACGAGGGTCGACTTGCCGACCCCCGAGTGCCCGACGAACACCGAGGTCCGCCCCGAGAGCGCGTCGCGGACGGCGTCGAGCGGCGTGATCTCGCCCTCGTCGCCGCGGAAGGTCGTCACGACGGATACACCGATCGGCTCGTAGAGGGAGCGCAGGGCGTCGGGGGAGGCGAGATCGGCCTTGGTGAGGCAGAGCAGGACGTCCATGCCGGCGTCGTAGGCGGCGACCACGCAGCGGTCGATCATGCGGGTGCGGGGCTCGGGATCGGCCAGGGCGGTGACGATGACGAGCTGGTCGGCGTTCGCGACGATGATGCGCTCGTAGGGATCGGTGTCGTCGGCTGTGCGGCGCAGGACCGTGGTGCGCTCGGTGATCCGGACGATGCGGGCGAGGCTGCCCTCTTCTCCGGAGGTGTCACCCACGACGTCGACCCTGTCGCCGCAGACGACACGCTGCCGGGTCAGCTCGCGTGCTTTCATCGCCGAGATCACGTGCTCGTCAGGCTGGTCCTCGTCGAGCAGGAGCGTGTAGCGGCCGCGGTCGACACCGGTGACGAGGCCCGAGACGGCGTCCTCGTGCTCGGGGCGCGTCTTGGTCCGTGGGCGCGAGCCCCGCTTGCTCGGACGGCTGTGGAAGTCGGACTCGTCGATCGGGCGTCGTCCCACAGCGGTCAGGCTCCCGCGCCCTGTGCGGCGAGCATGCCGGACCACAGGTCGGTGAAACCGGGGAGGGTCTTGGCCGTCGTGCCGACGTTCTCGACCTGTACCCCGGGCACCCGCAGGCCGATGATCGCCCCCGCTGTCGCCATGCGGTGGTCGTGGTAGGTCTCGAAGACCCCGCCGTGCAGCGGGCGCGGGGTGATGACCAGACCGTCGCTCGTCTGCTCGGCCTGCCCGCCGAGACGGGTGATCTCGGTCGCGAGGGCCGCGAGACGGTCCGTCTCGTGCCCGCGCAGGTGCGCGATGCCGCGCAGCCGGCTGGGGGAGTCGGCGATCGCGGCGAGGGCGGCGATGGTCGGGGCGAGCTCGCCCGCGGCGTGCAGGTCGACGTCGATCCCGCGGACCTCGCCGGTGCCGGTGACCGCCAGGACGTCGCCCTCGAGGTGCGCGGAGCCGCCCATGCGGGTCAGCAGCTCGGCCATCATCGCGCCGGGCTGGGTGGTGGTCGCCGGCCACCCCGGGACGCGGACCGTGCCGCCGACCACGAGGGCTGCGGCGAGGAAGGGACCGGCGTTGGACAGGTCGGGCTCGACCCTGACGTCGCGCGCTGCGACTGGGCCCGGCGAGACCTGCCAGATCGCCGGTCGGGAGTCGTCGACGACCACGCCGGCCTCGCGCAGCAGCTCGACGGTCATGTCGATGTGCGGGATGCTCGGCAGCGTCGTGCCCGTGTGGCGCAGCGTGAGGCCCTGCTCGAAGCGCGCTGCGGCCAGCAGGAGACCGGAGACGAACTGGCTCGACGCGGAGGCGTCGACGTCGACCGACCCGCCGCGGACCGAGCCTGTGCCGTGGATGGTGAAGGGGAGCAGCCCACGCCCGCCGTCGTCGACGCGCACGCCGAGACCGCGGAGCCCGTCGAGGATCGGTCCCATCGGACGGACCCTGGCGCCCTCGTCGCCGTCGAGGGTCACCCGGGCGCCGGAGAGCGCGGCGACAGCCGGGACGAAGCGCATGACGGTGCCGGCCAGCCCGCAGTCGACCGTGACGTCCCCGCTGACCGCGCCGGGGGTGATGTGCCACTCGCTCGGGCTCTCGCCCTCGACCACGGTCGCACCGAGGGAGCGGAGCGCTGCGACCATGAGGTCGGTGTCGCGGCTGCGCAGCGCGCCGCGCAGGGTGCCCGGGCCGTCGGCGAGCGCGGCGAGCACCAGGAACCGGTTGGTGAGCGACTTCGAGCCGGGGACCTCGACCGTCGCGTCGAGCCGGCCGGGGGCTGCTGCCAGGGTCGGCGCAGCCCAGAGGTCGGCGTGCTCGGCGGGGCTCGTCGTGGGGGTGCTCGTCATGGTCCCCAGGTTATGGCACCGGGTGCCGAGACCGTGAAGCGGTCTCGGCACCCGGTGGCGTGCGAGGGCCCCGCGGACGGGGCTGAAGAGCTGGGGTCAGTCAGGGGTGACCGCGTCGACGACCTTCGTCTTGGCGGAGGACGCCGCCTTGCTCACCTTCGCGACCCGCGCTGCGCGCGCAGCCGTGGTCTCCTTGGCGGCCTTGATCGCAGCGTGCTTGTCGCGGGCGTTCTCGATCCGCCACGACATGCCGGGACGCCCCTCGGTGTCGACGCCGGCGAGCAGCGCAGCGCCGAGGGCGCCGAGCCTGCGGACGAACCGCTCCGTCCGCACGGAGCGGGAGACCGGGCCGGAGGTGAAGGGCTGGTCGGCGAGGGCGACCGGGACCGTCAGTGCGGCGAGGAACAGGGCCGAGCGGCGCGGTGCGCGACCCGTGGCCATCGACACGGCGGCGGCGACGGTGAGCGCGCCGTGCACGCGGACGGCGGTCTTGAGCTGGTTCTCCGTGAGCGGGGCCTGGCCGATCCGGGAGGTGACCTGGTCGGCCGGACCGCGCGCCGCCACGGCGTGCGCCGCAGGGTGGCGGAGGGCGTCGAGGCCGTCGTGCACGAACCAGGTGGCCAGCAGGGGTCGGGCGATCTTGCGCAGCAGCATCGGTGGGTCTCCTCACGACCAGGGTCCGGCAGGTCCCGCTGTGCCCGGCCGGGAGCAGCTGGTCCAGCAGGTCCCGCGGGGTCTCGCAGGTGCTGGCGCCGGGGTCGGCGCCGTCTGGCTCCGACTCTATCGCCGGACGTGGGCGGACGCTGCGCGAGGGCGTCGCAGAGGCGACCGGGAATGCGTGCGGCCGCAGTCGTGTTGACGCCCTCGTGACATGCGTACTGGAAGAGACGACGACCACCCGGGCTGCCCGTGCAGGCACCGGGGTGCCTGTGGGACTAGGCTCGGTCGTGATGACTGAAGACACCCACCGCGCGCCCGAGGCCGAGGGCGACGCCGAACGGACCCGACGGTTCGAGCGTGACGCGCTCGCGCACCTCGACCAGCTGTACTCCGCCGCGCTGCGGATGACCCGCAACCCGAGCGACGCCGAGGACCTGGTCCAGGAGACCTTCGCCAAGGCCTTCGCGGCCTTCCACCAGTACAGGCCTGACACCAACCTCAAGGCCTGGCTGTACAGGATCCTGACCAACACCTTCATCAACACGTACCGCAAGAAGCAGCGCGAGCCCCAGCAGTCTGCTGCCGAGGACGTCGAGGACTGGCAGATCGCCCGGGCGGCGTCGCACACCTCGACGGGTCTGCGGTCGGCCGAGGCCGAGGCGCTCGACAGGCTGCCGGACTCGGACGTCAAGCGGGCCCTCCAGGAGATCCCGGAGGACCGTCGCATCGCGGTGTACCTCGCGGACGTCGAGGGCTTCCCGTACAAGGAGATCGCCGAGATCATGGGCACGCCGATCGGCACCGTGATGTCGAGGCTGCACCGTGGGCGTGGCCAGCTGCGCGCGCTGCTGACGGACTACGCGGCCGACCGGGGATTCGCAGGGGCAGACCGTACGGCAGGGACTACGAGCACGAAGGGGGAACGGTGAGAGACGACGACAGCTGCGACGAGGTGATGAAGCACCTCTTCGAGTTCCTGGACTCCGAGATGACCACCTCGGACGCCGAGAAGATGCGCGTGCACGTCGCCGAGTGCTCTCCGTGCCTCGCCGAGCTCGGCATCGACGAGATGGTCAAGCGCCTGCTCCGCCGCTCGTGCACCGAGCAGGCCCCCGAGCACCTGCGCGTGCGCATCCACACCCAGATCACGCTGCTCAGCGAGGGCTGAGCACCACCGGGCGAGCAGGCCCGCCGGTGCCTCGGCCGAGTCACGTGCGCACGTGACACGTCAGGCTGTACCGGAGCACCGGATCCGGGCGCTCACCCCCAGACGCACGAAGGGCCCCGTCACAGCTGCGACGGGGCCCTTCGTGTACGTATCGACGAATCAGGCGTTGGGACGCTTGCCGTGATTCGCTGCGCTGCCCTTACGGCTGCGACGCTTGCGTCCGCGCTTGCTCATGGTTACTCCCTGACGTCGAAGGACTGGTTGGTCGCGCGCGACAGCGCACGAGCCTCGTCTCTATGGTCCCACACATAGGACAGTGCCTCGAACCCGGGCGTGGCGGTGGCTGTCACCTGCCCTCGTGCCTCAAGTCTCGCTGCGCTCCTGCCGATGGATCGCACGTGAGCGAAACGCGCCAGTCCGTCATCCCGCTGCTCCACGCCCTCGCGAGCACCGGAGCCTCCGACCTGCACTGCAAGGTCGGCTCCTCGCCGCGCGTCAGGGTCGACGGGCGGCTGCGCAAGCTGCAGGTCGTCCCGCTCGAGCCCGCCGACACCCTGTCGATGCTCGCCGAGGTGCTCCCCGACTCCTTCCTGAGCGACTTCGAGCGCAACCACGAGGCGGACTTCGCCTATCAGCTCGACGGCGTGGGCCGGTTCCGCGTGAACGCCTACCAGGCCCGCGGGCACGTCGGGCTCGTGCTGCGCCGCGTGACCGAGGGGACGGTGTCGCTCTCCGAGCTCGGGCTGCCCGAGATCGTCGGGGAGCTCGCCCTGGAACCCCGAGGCCTCGTCCTCGTCACCGGACCGACAGGCTCGGGCAAGACGACGACCCTCGCCTCGATGGTCGACCTCATCAACACGCTCCGCGAGGTCAACATCATCTCGATCGAAGACCCGATCGAGGTGCTCCACGAGGACAAGAAGGCGATCATCTCCCAGCGGGAGGTCCGCCACGACACCAACGACTTCGGCTCGGCCCTGCGCGCGGCCATGCGCCAGGACCCCGACGTGATCCTCGTCGGCGAGATGCGCGACTCCGAGACCGTGCGGGCTGCGCTCGCGGCGGCCGAGACCGGGCACCTCGTCATGTCGACCCTGCACACCATCGACGCGCAGGAGACCGTCAACCGGGTGGTCGACTTCTTCCCGCCGCACGAGCAGACGCAGGTCCGTGCCGCGCTGTCGCAGTCGCTGCGCGGGGTCGTCTCGCAGCGGCTCGTGCGCCGGGCGGACACCGCCGGGCGCCGGGTGGTCTGCGAGGTCATGGTCAACACGGGACGCACGGCCGAGGCGATCGTCGACCCTGCGAACAACCCGCCGCTGCTCGACCTCATCGCCGACGGCGGCTACTACAAGATGCAGACCTTCGACCAGCACCTCTTCGACCTGGTCCGCGACGGTGTGGTCAGCTACGAGGACGCGTGCGCCGTCGCGACGAACCCGCAGGACCTCACGGTCGAGCTGCGCGGTGCTGGTCTGATCGGCTGAGGTCGCCGCCCTGCGGTAGGGGCGGGCCGGGCCGGGGCCGGCGAGCGCCGCGTGCGCGGCGTCGACGCGCCCGGCCTGCCCTGCGCGACCGCCTCCGTCAGACTGCCGCGAGACGGCTCTTGACACCGCCCGCAGACCGCCCCTACCTTTCAGTCATACGATTAACCGACTCGATGGAGAGCAGCGATGGTGCGACGTACCCAGCCCGTGACGATGAAGGATGTCGCGGAGCGTGCAGGCGTCTCGCAGGCCACGGTCTCGCTCGTCCTCAACCGCGTGCACGGCAGCAGGGTCGCCGACGCCACCCGGGCCCGGGTCATGGACGCTGTGCGCGACCTCGAGTACCGCACGAACGCCTTCGCCAAGTCTTTGCGCAGCGGCGAGTCCGGGATGATCGGCTTCATCTCCGACGAGGTCGCGAGCTCGCCCTTCGCAGGAGAGCTCCTCAAGGGCGCGCAGCTCTTGGCGTGGGAGACCGGCAACGTGATCCTGGGGGTCGACACCTTCGGCGACCCCGGGCTCGAGGCTGCGGCGGTCGACACGATGCTGTCCTACAGGGTGCGGGGCGTCGTGTACGCGTCGATGTTCCACAGGGTGGTCGACGTGCCCGAGGGTCTCGCCGGCGTCCCGACCGTGGTCGTCAACGCCCAGGACCGTGCCGGGAGGGTCCCGAGCGTCTTCCCTGACGAAGAGCTCGGCGGCTACACGGCGACCCGGCACCTGGTCGAGGCCGGTCATACCCGGATCGCGATGATCAACATCCAGTCACCGGACAGCACGCTGCCTGCGGGGATCGGACGTCTCGCCGGCTACCGCCGGGCCCTCGACGAGGCCGGGATCGCCGAGCGGCCGGACTGGGTCCGCTACGGCACCGGGATCGTCGAGGACGGGCTCGCCCTCACCACGGAGCTCATGTCCGCACCCGACCGTCCCACAGCGATCTTCTGCGGGAACGACCGCACGGCCTGGGGTGCCTACAGAGCCCTCGAGAGGCTCGGCCTGAGGACCCCGCAGGACTGCTCGATCGTCGGTTTCGACAACCACCAGATGGTCGCCCCCTATCTCGACCCGGGGCTCACGACGCTCGAGCTCCCGTACGAGCAGATGGCCACCACGGCCGTCGAGATCCTTCTCTCTGGCGCTCCGGACACCGCCGGTGCGCATCCCGTCGAGTGCTCGCTGATCTCTCGTGGATCGGTGACCGAGGCAAAGGTGCCCGCATGACCACGAAGTCCCCACCCCGGAGCGCGCAGACGCGCCCGGTGCGACGTCCCGCAGGCTTCCGGCAGACGCTGAGGCGTGCTCGGCGGAGCTGGCAGTTATACGTATTACTAGCCCCAGCGCTGCTCTCGGTCCTCGTCTTTAAGTACTGGCCGATGTACGGCGCCCAGATCGCCTTCCGCAACTACAACCCGGCCGACGGCTTCTCCGGGAGCCCGTGGGTCGGTCTCGAGCACTTCGAGCGCTTCATCAGCTCGTTCCAGTTCGAGAGGCTCCTGGCCAACACCCTCACGGTCAACGCCCTCGGGCTGCTCATCGCCTTCCCGGTGCCGATCATCCTCGCGCTTATCGTCAACCAGCTGCAGAGCGACAGGTTCAAGAAGTTCACGCAGACGGTCCTGTACTCGCCGTCGTTCATCTCGGTCGTCGTGGTCGTCGGAATGATCCACCTGCTGTTCTCGCCCCAGTCGGGGATCGTCAACAACGCGATCGTCGCCCTCGGCGGAGACCCGATCTTCTTCATGGGGTCGCCCGACTGGTTCCGGCCCCTGTACATCGGGTCGGACATCTGGCAGAACGCCGGCTTCTCGATGATCGTCTACCTCGCGGCGCTCACCGCGATCGACCCCTCGCTGCACGAGGCGGCCCGGGTCGACGGCGCCGACAGGTGGCAACGGATCCGGCACATCGACATCCCCGGGATCCTCCCGGTCGTGACGATCTTGTTCATCCTGGCGATCGGCAACCTCTTCAACCTCGGGTTCGAGAAGGTCCTGCTCATGCAGACCGACCTCAACCTGCCGACCTCCGAGGTGATCCAGACCTACGTGTACAAGGCAGGTCTGCAGCAGGCGCAGTTCAGCTATTCGGCCGCGATCGGCCTGTTCAACTCCCTGATCAACCTCGTCCTGCTCCTGACGTTCAACCGGATCGCCAGGCGCGCAGGCCAATCGAGCCTCTGGTGATGACGCCATGACCCACACGATCTCTCCGACGAGCCCTGCCACCGATGCAGGCTCGAACCCGCCGCCGCGTCAGCCTCGCAGGCTGCCACCCCTGCGGTCCTTCAGGGAACGCTTCGGCGACCCCGCGTTCACCGTCGTCTCGATCGGCACGCTGCTGGTCGCGATCGCCGTGATCCTCTACCCGCTCTACTTCATCGTCATCGCCTCGTTCAGCGAGCCCTCGGCGATCCTCAACGGTCAGGTGTGGCTCTGGCCGAAGGGCTTCACGGTCGAGGGGTACCAGCGGATCTTCGCCGACCCGGCGATCCTGAGGGGCTTCGCCAACTCGGTCCTGTACACGGTCCTGGGCACCACGATCAGCGTGGTCCTCATCTTGTGCGGCGCCTACGCGCTGTCCCGCAGGGACCTCTTCGGCCGCAAGGTGATCATGATGGTCTTCATCGCCACGATGTTCATCGACGGCGGTCTCATCGCCCGGTACCTCGTGGTCCGCGACCTCGGCATGCTCGACACGATCTGGGCCGTGGTGCTGCCTGGTTCCGTCGGGGTGTGGAACCTCATCATCGCCCGGGCGTTCTTCGAGAACAACGTCCCCGGCGAGCTGCGCGAGGCCGCCCAGCTGGACGGTGCCAACGACTTCAGGTTCTTCTTCCAGATCGTCCTGGCGCTGTCGAAGCCGCTGATCTTCCTCATGATCATGATCCACCTCGTGGCGAACTGGAACGCGTTCTTCGACGCCCTCATCTACCTCGATGACGAGAGCAAGTACCCCTTGCAGCTGGTGCTGAGGAATGTCCTCATCCAGTCCGAGGTGACCTCCGCCGGAGGCACCGCCGGCCTCGACTCCTACGCCGCTGCACAACGCCTCGGCGAGCTGATCAAGTACGGGATGATCGTGATCTCGAGCATCCCTCTCCTGGTCGTGCTGCCGTTCATGCAGAAGCACTTCACCAAGGGCGCCCTGCTCGGCGCTGTGAAGAGCTGATCCGCCCATGCTCCCCCTGATGCGCCGAACCGACAGGAAGACCCTCATGAGACACCGCCGTTTCACCACAGTCACCACGCTCACCGTCACCGGGTCGCTGCTGCTGGCCGCCTGCGGAGGAGGGGGTGGCGGAGCCGTCGACGACCAGTCGGCCGACGTCGGCCTCAACCTCGAGGGGCTGCCGGTCGTCGACACGAAGATCACGCTGACCTTCGGCGGGACGAAGTCCGCCCTCGCCCCCGACTACGGCGACATGGAGCTCGTCCAGCAGTGGGAGAAGGACACCAACATCGCGATCGACTGGACCAACCTCCCCGAGCAGGTCTACGCCGAGAAGAAGAACCTCATGCTCGCAGGCGACAGCCTGCCCGACGTCCTCTACAACACGGGTCTGAGCGACGCCGAGATCGTCCAGAACGGCAGCAACGGGACGCTGCTGCCCCTCGAAGACCTCATCGAGGAGTACGCCCCGACGCTCTCTGCGATCCTCGAGGAGCGCCCCGACATCCGGGCGGCGCTCACCGACTCCGAGGGGCACATCTACACCCTCCCCTCGGTCGAAGAGCTCGGGATCCTGCAGTACCCGAACTTCCTGTACATCAACAAGGCCTGGCTCGACGCCCTCGGGCTGGCGATGCCGACGACCGTCGAGGAGTACCACGCGGCCCTCGAGGCCTTCAAGACGCAGGACCCGAACGGCAACGGCAAGGCCGACGAGATCCCGCTGTCCTTCAGGACCGACTCGTTCTGCGCCAACCCGCACGACCTCGTCGCAGCCCTCGGCGGCCAGCCGGAGAACAACGACCACCGCATCGTCCGGGACGGGAAGGTGCAGTTCACCGCGAGCACCGACGAGTACCGCGCCGGGATCGAAGGCCTCTCCGAGTGGTACTCCCAGGGTCTGATCGACCCTGAGTCCTTCTCGCAGGACGACGTGGCCTACCTGTCCAAGGGCAAGGCCGAGACCCCGGTCCTCGGGTCGTTCTTCTGGTGGGAGCTCGAGGAGATGGTCGGCGACGACCGCGCCGGCGACTACGCGATGCTCGGCGTCCTCGAGGGTGTCGACGGAGAGCGCCTGGCGAGCGTGGCGAACAACCAGGAGATCAGCCGCGGGGCGATGGCGATCACCCGTGCCAACGCCTACCCGGCAGCGACCATGCGCTGGGCCGACCGTCTCTACGACCCGGTGATGTCCGCGCAGGCCAGCTGGGGCCCGCTCGGCGTGACCCTCGAAGAAGGCGCCGACGGCATGCTGGTCCAGATCCCTGCCGCCGAGGGCGAGTCCGAGGGCGAGCGACGCCAGAAGGTCGCCCCCGGCGGCCCGAAGATCACCACGGCCGAGGACTTCGAGACCGTCGTGGCCCCCGAGCCGCGCGCCAAGGTCCGCCAGGACCTCGTCGAGGAGTACTACGCCCCCTACGCGGCCAACGAGGCCTACCCCCCGGTCCTGCTCTCGACCGACGAGCTCGACCGGACGTCCTTCGTCGTGACCGACATCAACAGCCTGGTGAAGGAGAAGTTCGCCAGCTGGATCGTCGAGGGCACCGTCGGGGCCGAGTGGGACGGCTATGTCTCGACCCTCGAGTCGATGGGCGTCGACGACGTGACCGCGACCTACCAGCAGGCCTACGACCGCTTCCAGCAGGGCGGCGCCTGACCACCGAGCCGGAGCGGGCGCACCGCCCGCTCCGGCTCCGGCCGCCCCCTCGCAGCACGACGACCCCTCGACTCTTCAGGAGCCACACCGTGACCTTCCCCCCTCCCTCCACGGGCACAGTCCCCTCGCTGCGTCCCGTCGCCCACTTCACGGCGCGCGACACCTGGCTCAACGACCCCAACGGTCTGCTGTTCCACGACGGCACCTATCACCTCTTCTTCCAGAACAACCCGCAGGGGTCGACCTGGGGGGAGATCTCGTGGGGGCACGCGACCTCGACCGACCTCGTGACCTGGCAGGAGCAGGACGTCGCGATCTGGGCGACCGACGACGAGATGGCCTTCTCGGGCAGCGCCGTCGTCGACAGCCAGAACACCAGCGGGCTCGCAGGGCCCGGTGAGACGGCCCTCGTGGCGGTCTACACCAGTGCGGCCCGTCCTCGCGCCGGTGCACCGGCGATCCAGTCGCAGTCGCTGGCCTACAGCGTGGACGCCGGAGCCACCTGGACCAGGTACGCGGGGAACCCGGTCCTGGACATCGGGTCGACCGAGTTCCGCGACCCGAAGGTCTTCTGGTTCGGCGCAGAGACCGGAGCCGACGGCGGCCCGGGGGAGGGCCACTGGGTGATGGTCGCCGTCGAGGCCGTCGACAGGCGTGCGGTCCTCTACACCTCGCCCGACCTCCTCTCGTGGACCTACGCGTCGGCCTTCGGCCCGGCGCACGCGACCGGTGGTGTGTGGGAGTGCCCCGACCTCTTCCCGCTCGTCGTGCAGGAGACCGGCGAGACCCGCTGGGTGCTCGTCGTCAGCCTCAACCCCGGCGGGATCGCCGGAGGATCAGGCTCGCAGTACTTCGTCGGAGACTTCGACGGGACGACCTTCGTCGCGGAGCGCCTGTCGACCTCGACCGAGCCCGCCGACCACGACTGGCTCGACTACGGCCGTGACTACTACGCCGCGGTCTCCTTCAACCACGTCCCGGACGGTCGACGCCTGATGGTCGGGTGGGCCAGCAACTGGGAGTACGCCAACGAGACCCCGACAGCCCCGTGGCGCTCAGCGATGTCCCTCGTCCGGGTGGTCGACCTCGTACGGGGCGCGGACGGGCGTCACCGGGTGAGGCAGCAGCCGGTCCTCCCGCCGGCGGAGGTCCTCCCGGGCGTCTTCGAGCTCTCCGTGCCCTGCGGCGTGGGCGACCGGACAGCCCTCGTGCTCACCGGTGACGACGGCGGGTCGGATCGGCTGGTCCTCACGGTCGACGGGGACGAGCGCAGCATCACCTGCGACAGGACGCAGAGCGGTGCCGTCGACTTCCACCCGGCCTTCCCCTCGGTCGACTGGGCACCGCTGCCGGTCGGGGCGGACGACGTCGTCGACGTCGTCGTGGTGGTCGACGCGACTGTCGTCGAGGTCTACGTCGGGGGTGGGCTGGTGACGCTCACCGAGCAGGTGTTCCCGTCGAGCCCCTTCACCCGCCTCGACCGCGAGGTCCTCAGCACCGCAGGGTAGGTCTGGGGCGATCACGTCGTCGCCGGGTCTGGTGCACGTCTCTGGTGACGCCCAGCCAGGGCGTCTACGGTGGGACGACGAGGTGCACGGACCCGGCCGGGCGCAGAGCCGACGAGCCGACGTGCACCGCCCCGACGACAGGAGTGTGTGCATGCGCAACGAGACCTGGGTCATCGCGGAGCCGCGGACCCTGACGACCTCTGTGGTGGCCAACGCGGCCGACGCTGCGGCAGCCTTCGGCGAGCAGCCGACCTTCGGCGCCGGGGACGGGCCCGTGACCCGCGTGGTCGTCTCGCTGACGGGCGGCTCGGTCCGTGTGGAGGCGCACGACAGGGTCGACGTCGAGCTCGACGTCCTCGCGCTGTCCGACCGTCCCGTCGTCGCCCGGCTGGAGGGGGAGACCTTCTCGGTCTCCTACGACTTCTCGGGTGTCGAGGGCCTGGTCGACAGGGTCAAGAGCTTCTCGGGCAAGGACACCGCCGACGTGGTCGTGCGGGTCCCGCGCGCCGCGACGGTCAAGGTCACCACGGCGCGCTCCGACGTGAGCGTGCAGGACGTCGAGGCCCCGGTCACCGTCACCACGGCGAGCGGCTCGGCCGAGGCTGTCAGCCTCACCGGTCCGTTGTCCCTGACGACGGCCTCCGGACGGGCAGCCGTCACGCAGCACACGGGTCCGGTCACCGTCCGGACGGTCTCGGGCACGGCGCACGTGGCGGGCACGATCACCCGGGCGGACGTGCAGACCGTCTCGGGCCAGGTCGCCCTCGAGCTGGCCGGCAGCGCCGGGCACGTGAGCACCAAGACGGTCTCCGGGCGCATCTCGGTGCGGGTCGCCCCCGGCACGGGCATCGACCTCAAGGCGCGCACCGTGACCGGGACGGCGTCCTTCGACGGCGAGCGGATCACGGGGGAGAACCGCACGGCGCAGATCGTCCGCGCCGAGGCCGGCGCGACGCTCTTCGTCGACGCCAGCACGGTCTCCGGAGACGTCACCGTCTCGCACACGCTCTGACAGCGACAGCGACAGCGAGCGCGGCGGTCGGTGTCAGGTGGTCTGAGCATCCTGCCTGACCGGACCAGACGCTCGCACGACGAGAGCCCGCCCCTCAGGGGACGGGCTCTCGTCATGTGTCACGGCGCTGTGCGACGCGTCGCCGGGTGTGTCACCGATGGGCGCACGGTGCTCGCCCCCTAGCGGCAGTCCGCGAGCCCTCAGGCGCTCGCGTCGTCGTCCGGCAGCCCCAACCAGCCGTACCAGCCCGTGTGCAGGACGAGCCACGCCATGAGTCCGTAGCCGGCCTGGCCGGGGTACGGGACGCCGTTCGCAGCGATGTCGCCGAGCCACTGCTCGTGGTCGACGAGGGGGGTGAAGGTGTCCACGTAGGGCACGCGGCGGCGGTTGGCCACGTCCCCGAAGGCCGACGACAGCTCGGCGAGCCGTTCGCGGTCCGCGTCCGCACCGGGGGGCGGGCCGACGACGAAGGCCGGGATGCGCCGGGAGTCGGCGACGTCGAGCATGTTCGCGAGGTTGAGGCGGCTGCGGGCGACCGACAGGTCGGCGTCGACGTCAGCGCGGCCGAGGGCGATCACGAGCCTGTGGTCGACCTCGGGGGCACCTGTCGCCCGACGGTTGAACTCGCCCTCCCAGCGGGCGCTGAGCGCTGTCGTCGTCTCGCCGGGGACCACGAGCGGGAAGACCATGGTGAGCGCTGGGGAGTGGGTGCGGGCTGTGACCCGGCCCAGCCAGCCGAGGCCCTTCGGGTCCCCGACGCCTGCGGCGAGCTCGTCTCCGACGACGCAGATGCGGAGCTGGTCCTGGCCTGGCGATGTCACGGGTGCTCCTGGTCGTTCGGTGCTGGGGGACGGCGAGGGATGCCGGGCGTCCGGTCGTGCTGAGCCTGTCACGGCTGCTGAGCCCATTCTCCGTCAGGTCGGCGCGCCAGACGCGGAACGGGCGCCCGCCACGCCTTCGCGTGTCGTGCGCCCGTCCACGTGGAGCGGTCGTGCAGCCGGGTCAGCGGGCGAAGGCGCGCTCGACCAGGTCGGTCTGCTCGGCGAGGTGCTTCTTGGCCGAGCCGGCCGCCGGCGAGGCCGACGCCGTGCGCGAGACGACACGCATCTCGCGGCCGATGGCCTCCGGGGCGTTGAGCGCGATGAAGGGCCACGCGCCCTGGTTCTCGGGCTCGTCCTGGACCCAGACGACCTCGGCGTCACCGAAGGGCGCGAGCGCCTCGCGGAGCATCTCGCCCTCGAGCGGGTACAGCTGCTCGAGACGCACGATCGCCGTCGACCTGTCGCCGCTCTTCACGCGGTGCGCGAGCAGGTCGTAGTAGACCTTGCCCGAGCAGAGCAGCACCCGGTCGACCGACGAGGCAGAAGCCTCGGCGAGGTCGTCGGCGATGATCTCGCGGAAGGTGCCGCTCGTGAAGTCCTCGGTCGGCGAGGCGGCGGCCTTGAGGCGCAGCATCGACTTCGGGGTCATCACCACGAGCGGGCGGCGCGGACGGGCGTAGGCCTGACGTCGCAGCAGGTGGAAGTACGAGGCCGGGGTGCTCGGGAACGCGACCGTGAGGTTGTCCTCGGCGCAGAGCTGGAGGAACCTCTCGACGCGGGCCGAGGAGTGGTCCGGTCCCTGGCCCTCGTAGCCGTGCGGGAGCAGCAGGACGACCGAGGAGTTCTGGCCCCACTTCTGCTCGGCCGAGGAGATGAACTCGTCGATGATCGTCTGCGCGCCGTTGACGAAGTCGCCGAACTGCGCCTCCCACAGCACGAGTGCGTCGGGGCGCTCGACCGAGTAGCCGTACTCGAAGCCGAGGGCCGCGAACTCGCTGAGCGAGGAGTCGTAGACCCAGAGCTTCGCCTGGTCGCCCGAGAGGTAGAGCAGCGGGGTCCACTCGGCGCCCGTCTCGCGGTCGTGCATCACGGCGTGGCGCTGCACGAAGGTCCCGCGGCGCGAGTCCTGGCCGGCGAGGCGGATCGGCGTGCCCTCCATGAGCAGCGAGCCGAAGGCGAGGATCTCGCCGTAGCCCCAGTCGATGCCACCCTCGGAGGACATCGCCGCACGCTTCTCGAGGAGCTGCGCGAGCTTGGGGTGCACAGTGAAGCCGGCCGGCGGGGTGGCGTGCGCCTGCCCGATGCGGTCGAGGACCGACTGGTCGGTCGCGGTCTTCCAGCCGACCATCGTGCCGGCGTCCTCGCGCTGGGACTCAGGGCGCTCGAGACCGGCGACAGGGTCGGAGTTGGCGGGCGGGGTGTAGCCACCCTCGCGGGTCTCGGTGAAGACACGCTCGAGCTGGGCCTGGTAGTCCTGGAGGACCTGCTCGGCCTCCTCGACGCTGATGTCGCCGCGGGCCACGAGGTTCTCCGTGTAGAGCTTGCGGACCGAGCGCTTGGCCTCGATGAGGTTGTACATGAGCGGCTGGGTCATCGAGGGGTCGTCGCCCTCGTTGTGACCGCGGCGGCGGTAGCAGACCATGTCGATGATGACGTCGCGGTCGAACTCCTCGCGGAACTCGAAGGCGAGCTGTGCGACGCGCACGACGGCCTCGGGGTCGTCGCCGTTCACGTGGAAGATCGGCACCTGGAGGCCCTTGGCCACGTCGGTGCAGTACAGCGTGGAGCGCGAGGACGACGGCCCGGTGGTGAAGCCGACCTGGTTGTTGATGACCACGTGGATGGTGCCGCCTGTGCGGTACCCGCGCAGCTGGGCGAGGTTGAGCACCTCGGTGACGACTCCCTGGCCTGCGAACGCCGCGTCGCCGTGGATGAGGATCGGCAGGACGGAGAACCCGTCGCCGCCCAGGTCGATGCGGTCCTGCTTGGCGCGGACGATGCCCTCGAGGACAGGGTCGACGGCCTCGAGGTGAGAGGGGTTGGCCGCGAGGTACACCTTGGTGGTCGCGCCCGACTCGGAGGTGAAGGTGCCCTCCGTGCCCAGGTGGTACTTGACGTCGCCCGAGCCCTGGACCGTGCGGGGGTCCTGGTTGCCCTCGAACTCGGAGAAGATCTGCGCGTAGCTCTTGCCCGCGATGTTCGCGAGGACGTTGAGGCGACCGCGGTGCGCCATGCCGATGCAGACCTCGTCGAGGCCGGCGTCGGCAGCGCCCGACAGCACGCCGTCGAGGAGCGCGATGACCGACTCGCCACCCTCGAGGGAGAAGCGCTTCTGCCCGACGAACTTCGTCTGCAGGAAGGTCTCGAAGGCCTCGGCCGAGTTGAGGCGACGCAGGATGCGCAGCTGCTCCTCGCGCGGGGTGCGCTCGTAGCCGGCCTCGAGGCGGGCCTGGAGCCACTTGCGCTGCGTGCGGTCGGCGAGGTGCATGTACTCCGCGCCGATGGTGCGGCAGTAGGAGTCGCGCAGCAGGCCGAGGATGTCGCGCAGCGTCGCCTTGGGCTTGGAGCCGAAACCGTTGACCGGGAACACCCTGTCGAGGTCCCAGAGCGTCAGGCCGTGCGTCTGGACGTCGAGGTCCGGGTGCTTGCGCTGGCGGTACGCGAGGGGGTCGGTGTCGGCCATGAGGTGGCCGCGCGAGCGGTAGGAGTGGATGAGCTCGGCGATGCGCGCCGGCTTGGCGGCCTCGGCGTCGGCGTCCACGGTGTTGTCGCGGACCCAGCGCACGGGCTCGTAGGGGACCCGCAGCGAGGCGAAGACGCGGTCGTAGAACCCGTCCTCACCGATGAGCTTGAGCCCGAGGATCCGCAGGAAGTCACCCGACTGCGCGCCCTGGATGATGCGGTGGTCGTAGGTCGAGGTGATGGTGAGGACCTTGGAGATCGCCATCTTCGACAGCTGCTCGAGCGACGCCCCGGCGAACTCGGCCGGGTAGTCCATGGCGCCGACGCCGATGATCGCACCCTGGCCGGTGACCAGGCGCGGCACGGAGTGCACGGTGCCGATGGTGCCCGGGTTGGTCAGCGAGATCGTGGCGCCCTGGTGGTCCTCGACCGTGAGCTTGTTGTTGCGGGCGCGGCGGACGATGTCTTCGTAGGCGGCCCAGAACTGCGCGAAGTCCATCGTCTCGGCAGCCTTGATGCTCGGGACGAGGAGCTGGCGGGTGCCGTCAGGCTTGGGGAGGTCGATCGCGAGACCGAAGTTCACGTGCGCCGGCTGGATCACCGAGGGCTTGCCGTCGACGAGCGCGTAGCTCGCGTTCATGGACGGCATCTCCTTGAGGGCCTCGACGAGCGCGAAGCCGATGAGGTGCGTGAAGGAGACCTTGCCACCGCGACCGCGGACGAGGTGGTTGTTGATGACGATGCGGTTGTCGACCATGAGCTTGGCCGGCACGGCGCGCACCGACGTCGCCGTGGGGACCGTGAGGCTGGCCTCCATGTTGGAGACGACCCGGGCGGCAGGGCCACGGAGCTTCTGGACGTCGTCCTGTCCCTCGGTCGCCGACGGGGAGGTCCGCACCTTCGCGACCTCGGCGTAGGGGGCCGTCGCGGGCTGGGCCGTGGCGACGGGGGGCTGGGTGGGGGAGTCTGCGTGCACGGCGGCCTCCTGCGACTCGGCGGCCTTCTGGACCTTCTGCGCCTGGCGGGCGGCCTGCTCGCCGTGGGTGCGCGGGGCTGCTGCTGCGGCGCTGGCCTTCTCGGCCGGGGCCTGCTGGGCGGGGGCTGCCGGTGCCGGCGTCGAGGCAGGCTGCTGGGCTGCAGGAGCCGGGGCTGCCTGCGGGGCGCTGCCTGCGGGCGCGCCGCCGATCGACGAGGTGTCGGGGCTCGCCTCTCCCGGGGTGTAGCTCTCGAAGAAGTCCCACCACGCAGGGTCGACGGCGTTCTTGTCGGCGAGGAACTGCTCGTACAGCTCGTCGACCAGCCACTCGTTGGCTCCGAAGATGGCACTCACAGCACTGATCGACTCTGACTCAGCATTCGAGGACACGGAAGGGTTCGCCCACTTTCGTACAGATCGCTACCGCGGCGCGCGGTATCTGACGCTCCCAGCCTAGGGCCTAAAGACCTACGTCCCGGACCGTAACCGGGGCTATTCGCCCAGTGACTTTCGTCCGATCTCTCCGGGCTTCACCGCATGGCAAACCCAGGGCAACGAGAGTCTGGGGAACACCCAAAGAGGGTCCGGGCTTCGTCTGTGGCGGGTATGGCTCACGACACGTCGCGCCGCAGCGTCGTGAGCGAGCCGACCGCGGCGAGCACGAGGGCGTAGCCCGCCAGCACGGCCAGGCCGGCGCCCCAGGGGAGCACGTCGGCGATCCCGGCGGAGGAGAAGACGCTGCCGCCGGTGATCGCCTCGCCGGCCGCTCCCGGGAGGTAGCTCGCGACGCTCGCGCCGACGTCGCCGACCTGGGTCAGACCGAGCCGCAGCACGGCCTCGAGGAACTGGGTGTAGACGAGGATCACAATGATCGCGAGGACCTGGTTGGTGAGGATCGAGCCGAGGGCGACGCCGACGGGGGCCCACACCGTGAGCGCGAGGACGGAGCGTGCGACGAGCGTCCAGGTCTCGCCGTCGCCGAGGAGCGTCGCCGACCCGCCGAGGGCCAGACCTGCGGCTCCGGCGCCGACAGTCGCGAGGGTCGCGACGGTGCCGTAGACGATGCCGATCGGCAGGGCGGCGATCATCTTGGCGACGAGCACCCGGGTGCGCGACGGGCTCGCGAGGAAGGTCGGGGTGATGGTCTGGTGCCTGTACTCGCCCGTCATCGACAGCGCGCCGATGATCACCGGGAAGACGTAGCCGAAGGCTGCGGCCGTGCCGTACACGGAGCTGCGGACGCTGTCGGGCGAGGCGAGGTCGGCACCCGGGCTGCTGCTCTCGACCGCGAGGCCTGCGGTCCCCGCTCCGATGGACCAGCCGAGGAAGATCCCGATGAAGGCCATGTAGGCGGCCATGACGAGCAGGAGGACCCACCAGAGTCGGGTCGTGACGAACTTCCTGTACTCGCTGCGCAGGGCGACGTTCATGCTGCTGCTCCTGACGTGGTCGGCTGGACAAGTCTGAGGAAGAGGTCTTCGAGGCTGTCGGTCTTGTCGAGGAGCCCGTGCAGCTCGACGCCGGCGGCGAAGGCGGCGGCGCCGACCTGCGCGGTGCTCACGTGGTCGACCTCGAGGGTCGTGCCGTCGGCCGACCGGCTCGAGACGTGCCACCGGTGCTCGGCGGCGAGCCTGTCGAGCGCTGGCCCGTCAGGCGAGGTCACGGCGACACGGGGTGAGGCGAGGGCGCTGAGCTCGGCCATCGACGAGGCATGGACGAGACGCCCTCCGGCGATGATCACCACGTCGTCGACAGACTGCTGCACCTCCGAGAGCATGTGGCTCGAGACGAGGACCGTCATGCCCTGCGCCGCGAGGTGCCGCAAGAACCCGCGGAGCCACCGGATGCCCTCGGGGTCGAGGCCGTTCGACGGCTCGTCGAGCAGCAGCACCCGCGGGCTCCCGAGGAGCGTGGTCGCGAGGGCGAGGCGCTGGCGCATGCCGAGGGAGTAGCCGCCCACCCGGCGCCGTCCAGCGGCTCCCAGGCCGACCTGCTCGAGCAGCTGGTGGCAGCGCGTGTCGTCGGCGCCCGCGTAGGGGGCGTAGGTCCGCAGGTGGTCGAGGCCCGTGCGCCCCGGGTGGAAGCTCGTGGCCTCGAGCGCGGCTCCGACCTCGCGGAGCGGGTCCGGGATGTCGGCGTAGGCCCGTCCGGAGATGGTCGCCGTGCCGCTCGTGGGCGTGGCGAGCCCGAGCAGCATGCGCAGCGTGGTCGTCTTGCCGGCGCCGTTGGGGCCGAGGAATCCGGTCACGCGCCCTGGCAGGACGTCGAAGCTGAGGTCGTCGACGGCCGTCACGGCCCCGAAGGTCTTGGTGAGACCGCGGACCGAGACCGTGCCGGGAGCGAGGGCGGGTCCTGCGGGCCGACTGCCTTCGGGCTTGGCAGGTCGATCGGTTCTGACGGCGTCGTCGGAGGTCATGCGAGCAGCGTAGTTGTTATAGCCCGGCTATAACAAGTGGCGATGTCTGCGACCTCAGAGCGTGTCGGCCCCGGAGCTGCTCGCCCCGCCCACGACGTCGCTGTCCGAGGGATCAGGCTCTTCCCCCGGTGGACGCTGCGGCAGAGCGACCCGCATCGTCGCACCGGCGAGGGTGTCGGCGACCTCGACGGTCCCACCATGAAGGTCGACCGCCCAGCGCACGATCGCCAGACCGATCCCGGTCCCGCCGGACCCTGTCCCGCCGGCCGTCGGTGCCCCGTTGACCCCGGCGCCCCCTCGGGCGAACCTCTCGAAGATCCGCTGACGGTCCTCGACCGCGACCCCCGGACCGTTGTCGCTCACGTCGAAGACGATCTCGTCGTCGGTCCGGCGCGCCATGATGCTCACCTCGCCCATGAAGGGGGAGTGCCGGATCGCGTTGTGCAGCAGGTTCACCAAGATCTGCCGGAGACGTTCCTGGTCCGCCGTGAAGGTCGCGTCCTCGGGCTCGACGTCGACGAAGAACGCGAGCTGCTTGCCGGCCTCGATGGTAGACACCGAGTTCACGACGTCCTCGAGGAAGTCCTTCGCGACCACCTCGGTGAGGTTGAGGTCGGCGGCCCCGGCCTCGACCCGCGACAGGTCGAGCAGGTACGCGATGAGCCGCGTCAGCCGCTCGGTCTGCGTCAGGGCCGTCTGCATGGTCGCGGGGGTCGGCTCGACCACACCGTCGACGAGGTTCTCCAGCTGGGCGTGCAGGGCCGCGACGGGTGTCCGCAGCTCGTGCGAGACGTTCGCGATGAGCTCGCGGCGCACCCTGTCGGAGGAGTCGAGGTCCTCCGCCATGATGTTGAAGGCCGTCGCCAGCTGCCCGACCTCGTCACGGCTCGTCGCCTGCACCCTGCGGCTGTAGTCGCCCTCGGACATCGACCGGGCGGCCGAGGTCATCTCGCGCAGCGGCGACGTCATGCCACGGGCCAGCAGCATCGTGAAGAGCATCGAGGCGACGATCGCGAGCGGGAAGGTCCGCGTCGGGCCGAGGTTGTACCGCAGCCCGAGCCAGGTGACGAAGGCCGCGAGGGTCACCGACGCGGCGACGACGATCGCCATCTTGATCTTGAGGGTCTTGAACCTGTCGAGCGGCCTGACGTCCGGCAGGTGCGGCCGGAGCGGGCGGACGTTGCGCGGGGAGCTCATGGTCGAGGTGTCCAGACCTCAGGCGCTCGCGGGCGGCTCGAAGGCGTAGCCGACCCCGTGCACGGTGCGGATCAGGTCCGCACCGAGCTTGCGGCGCAGCGCCTTGATGTGGGAGTCGACGGTGCGGGTGCCGCTCGCGTCGGCCCAGTCCCAGACCTCGGCGAGCAGGCGCTCACGCGTCTGCACGGTCTTGGGCGAGCTCGCGAGCATGACGAGGAGCTCGAACTCCGTCGGCGTCAGGTGGATCTCCTGCTCGGCGCGGTGCACCCGACGCTGGGCGCGGTCGATGACGACGTCGCCGATCACCATGGGCGGCTCGGCGCCGTCGGAGGCCGAGGAGGCCTGAGCGGCCCTGTCGACGCGGCGGAGCAGCGCCTTGAGGCGGGCCACGAGCTCGCGCATCGAGAAGGGCTTGGTCATGTAGTCGTCGGCGCCGACCCCGAGGCCGATGAGCATGTCGGTCTCGTCGTCGCGCGCTGTGAGCATGAGGATCGGGACGGGGCGCTCGGCCTGGATTCGGCGGCACACCTCGAGCCCGTCGATCCCGGGGAGCATGACGTCGAGCACCACGGCGTCGGGCTGCATGCGGGCGGCGGCGTCGACCCCGCTGAGGCCGTCTCGGGCCACCTCGGTGCGCCAGCCCTCGGCGCCCAGGCGTTGGGCGATCGCCGTGGCGATCGCGGGCTCGTCCTCGACGATGAGGATCGAGGCACCGGCTGAGGGGGAGCCGTCGGGGCGCGGTGAGGTGACTGACATGCCTTCACAATTGCACACCGGCGGGCTCTTCGGCACGAGAAACGGCGGTCGACCCGCGCGAGTTCCCTGGAGGAACTGTGGAGAGCGCCGGGTGGCGGACAGCCGGTCGACTATTATTCTCATCCTGATGACAGCCGACCATCCGTCACGACACGTGTCCTCGACATCGACTCCCCCCGGGCCTGGTCTGCACGACGACCACGCGGGCCTCACCTCCGTCTGCGGTGAGCGACGGTGACCGACTGGTTGTTCGTCGGTCTCGGCGTCCTCCTCACCATCGGCACGGCAGTCTTCGTCGCGAGCGAGTTCTCGCTCGTCACCCTCGACCCCGCGGTCGTCGGGTCGGACGACGACGAGGACGACGACCCTGACTGGCGCGGACGCAGCGTCCGCGGAGCCGTCAAGCACCTGTCGACCGAGCTCTCCTCCGCGCAGGTCGGCATCACCATCACGACCATCCTGCTCGGGTACACGGCGCAGCCGGCCATCAAGAACCTGGTCGGCGGTCCGCTCGAGAGCACCGCGCTGTCCGCGACTGTCGCCGGCGTGGTCGCCGTGACGGTGTCCCTCGTGCTCGTCAACTTCTTCTCCATGCTGTTCGGAGAGCTGATCCCCAAGAACTACGCACTGAGCCGGCCGCTGCCGACAGCCCGTCAGGTGGTCCCCGTGCAGCGGGTGTTCACCCGTCTGCTGCGACCAGTCATCGCGGCTCTCAACGGCTCGGCCAACGCGATCCTGCGGCGCGTGGGTGTCGAGCCCAAGGAGGAGCTCTCGGGTGCGCGCTCGGCCCCCGAGCTCGCCGCGCTCGTTCGCAGGTCCGCCCAGGTGGGCACCCTCGACGTCTCCACGGCCCGCCTCATCACGAATGCCGTCGAGCTCGACGAGCTCACGGCGGTCGACGTGATGACCGACCGCATGCGGGTGGCCGTGGTCGCCCGTGAAGACACCGCCAACGACGTGATCGAGCTGGCACGACGGACCGGCCACTCGAGGTTCCCGGTGATCGACGCCTCCAGGGACGACATCGTCGGGCTCGTCCACCTGCGTCGCGCCGTCTCCGTGCCGCGGGAGCGCCGGGACCACGTCCCGGCTGTCGCCCTGATGGACGAGGCACCCCGGGTGCCGGAGACCGTGCGGCTCGGCCCGCTGCTCGTCGAGCTGCGCTCCTTCGGCATGCAGATGGCCGTGGTCGTCGACGAGTACGGTGGCACCTCGGGGGTCGTGACCTTCGAGGACGTCGTCGAAGAGCTCGTCGGTGAGGTCTCCGACGAGCACGACGCGCGCCGCGCCGGCGCGCTGCTCGCCTCCGACGGCTCGTGGGTGGTCCCCGGGCTGCTCCGGCCCGACGAGCTCGAGGAGCGCACGACGCTGCGCGTCCCTGAGGGGCCGGACTACGAGACCCTCGGCGGGCTCGTCATGGCCAGGCTGGGCCGGGTGCCCGTCGTCGGGGACGTGGTGCGTCTGGACGCGGAGTACGAGGGTGGGACCGTCACGGCCACCGTCGAAGAGATGGACGGGCGCCGGGTCGACCGGCTGCGTCTGCGGACAGGGGACACGGCATGAGCTCCGGGCTCGCACTGACCATCGGCGCGCTGCTGCTCGCCGCGAACGCGTTCTTCGTCGGTGCGGAGTTCGCGATCATCTCCGCGCGGCGCAGCGCCATCGAGCCGCTCGCGCTCGCCGGCAACAAGCGTGCCAAGACCGTGCTGTGGGCCATGGAGCACGTCTCGCTCATGCTCGCCTGCGCCCAGCTGGGGGTGACCATCTGCTCGACAGGGCTCGGTGTGATCGCCGAGCCCGCGCTCGCGCACCTGATCGAGGTCCCGCTCGAGGCGCTCGGGGTCGGCTCGGCGCTCGTCCACCCGATCGCCTTCGTGCTCGCGCTCGCGCTCGTGGTCTACCTGCACGTCGTGCTCGGCGAGATGGTCCCCAAGAACCTGTCGGTCTCAGGGCCGGACAAGGCCGTGCTGTGGTTCGGCCCGCCGCTCGTGCTCGTCGGTCGCCTGCTGCGTCCTGTGATCGTCGCCCTCAACTGGCTCGCCAACCACGCCGTGCGGCTGACCGGGGTCGAGCCCAAGGACGAGGTCGCGTCGGCCTTCACGGCCGAAGAGGTCCAGTCGATCCTCGAGCACTCGCAGGCCCAGGGCTCGCTCGTCGACGAGCAGGGGCTGCTCGCCGGGGCGATCGAGTTCTCGGAGCGCTCAGCCGCCGATGTCATGGTGCCCCTCGACGAGCTCGTGACCCTGGCCGAGGGATGCACCCCGGACGAGGTCGAGAGGCTCGTCGCACGGACAGGCTTCAGCCGTTTCCCCGTGGTCGACCCTGGCGGCGACCTCATCGGGTACCTGCACCTCAAGGACGTGCTCTTCGCGACCGAGGACCAGCGCGACGTGCCGCTCCAGGTGTGGCGCACGCGCGCCCTGGCCGAGGCCTCACCGGACGACGAGGTCGAGGTCGTCCTGCGGGCCATGCAGCGCTCCGGTGCCCACCTGGCGCGGGTCTGGGACGGTTCTGCAGTCCTCGGAGTCGTCTTCCTCGAAGACATCTTGGAAGAGCTCGTAGGTGAGGTACGTGACGCCATGCAGCGCGAGGCTCGGTGAACGGGTCCGCTGCACCAGCGGCTTCACAGTCCGCCCACACGCTGATCACCGCAGATGCAGGTGAAGTGTGGGTAGACGGCTTGGAAACGGGCCGATCGTTCGTTACTGTTCTGTGACAGAGGTACTGCGGTCTTGCCACCTCGTCCGGGTCCGCCCGGACCAGGAGTGCGAGGCCGCTTCGTCTGCCCGGTGGTTGCCGGTCAGGCCCGCAGAGATGATGGAGGTGTAGTGGAGCAGCAGTCCGACCTGGTCACAGGTGAAGCTCCCCTCTCCCGACGGGCGATCCGCGAAGCGGCAGAACGTGAGTCACGGCGTCCCGCTCGCGTCCGACGCACCCCGTCACCCGTGAACAACCCGACCCCCGGGTCGCACCGCTGGATCCCGCGCGCCGCCGTCTTGACGAGCCTGGCTGTCGCGACGATCGCCGTGCCGATCTCGGCTGGCGCTGGGAACGTGTCCACGGACGTCCAGGCCGAGTCAGGGGCCGAGCCCCAGGTGGTCGACGTCCCCGAGGTCCAGGCGGAAGCCGTGGGGCCGACCGCGACGAGCATCCTCGCTACGGCGTCGAGCGGCTCGGCCGTGCCGGCCAGCCTCGCTCAGTCCGTCCCGACCGAGCAGCGCACTGTCGCCGCCGCGAGCCGGTCTGAGGAGCGCACCTCGCTCACCACCTCCGGCTGCGACATCACCAACCTCCCGACGGGGACCAACGGCAACCTGTCCTCTGAGGGACTCTGCGAGCTGTGGGACACCGGTCAGTACGCTCGCGCTGACGCAGCCGACGCGCTGATCGCGCTGAACGAGGCCTACAAGGCCAAGTACGGCGTCAACATGAAGATCACCGACGGCTACAGGACGCTCGCGTCCCAGGTCTCCCTCAAGGGGACCAAGGGCGGCCTGGCGGCTACCCCGGGCAAGTCCGAGCACGGCTGGGGTCTCGCCGTCGACCTCAACGCCGAGACCTACAAGGGAACCGAGAAGTTCGCCTGGCTCAAGGAGAACGCACCGCTCTACGGCTGGGACAACCCCGCCTGGGCGCGTGCCG
Source organism: Sanguibacter inulinus (assembly GCF_013415325.1). Taxonomy (GTDB): domain Bacteria; phylum Actinomycetota; class Actinomycetes; order Actinomycetales; family Cellulomonadaceae; genus Sanguibacter; species Sanguibacter inulinus. Next base: position 46,427 of record NZ_JACBYE010000035.1, read on the forward strand.
GTGGCAGCGGCGCCTTCGAGCCGTGGCACTGGGAGTTCACCGAGGGTGTCGAGGGTCGTAGCTGACCTTCCCCCAGCATCGTCTTCACGAGAGGGCCCGGCCAGGTGGCCGGGCCCTCTCGTGGTCTCGGAGCTGGAGCCGGTGTGCAGGTCGCGTCGTGACCGCGCTCCGGTCTGACTGCGCTCCGTGACGGGCCCGACCGGCCGCGACGGGTCAGACCAGTCCCGACGTGACCGACGGGTCGTCCCAACTCCCGCAGGGCCTTCGACAGACGGCCGA
>NZ_JACBYE010000036.1 GCF_013415325.1 Sanguibacter inulinus
GTGGGCAGGTGGGCAGGTGGGTCAGCCTGCGGGCCGTGAGCCGTCGAGCCGGGCGGTCAGCCGGCCTGCGGCTCGCTGAGCTCGACGCTCGCAGCAGCCGGGTCGACCGCGAGGACCTGCGCGCCCTGGCGACCACGCTCGGTGAGGTCCGTCTGCCACCCGTCGGCGCCGATCTGGAGAGACCGGGTCGACCGGTCTGGCGCTGGCGCGCCACGGAGCGGGTCGGCGCGGTCGAAGAACTCGTCGACCTGAGCGCCCTCCTCGAGCCGAGAAGCCAGCACCTCGAGGTCGCGGGCCGCCCGCCGGAGGGCTGCGGCCACCCAGCCCGCGTTGTCGGTCACCATCGCCTGGGTCCTGCGCGGGGTCGTCCGAGCCACCCGCGTGCCGTCGCGGAAGCTCCCGGCTGCGAGCCCCTGCGCGACCTCGCTCACCGGCGAGCCGACGACGAGGTTGAGGAGCTCGGTCGCCACGACGTGCGGCACGTGGCTGACGAGCGCCACGGCCGCGTCGTGCACGTCGTCGGAGAGCGGGTGCACGACGCTCGCGAAGGGACCCGTGATCATCTCGGCAACGGTCAAGAACGCGTCGAGGCGCGTCGTCTCGTCGAGGGTGACCGCCCAGCGGACCTCGCGGAGCAGATCCGGGTCGGCCGCGGCAAAACCGCTGTGCTCGGTGCCTGCCATCGGGTGGGCGCCGACGTAGCGGTCGCCGAGCCCGGCAGCCTGCACAGCATCGCGGACCGGGCCCTTGACGCTCGCCACGTCCGTGAGGACCGTCGAGGCGGGCAACGATGCGGCGAGCCTCTCGACAGTCGCCCGGACCGCGCGGAGCGGGACCGCCACGACGACGAGCGGGGCTCCTGAGGCGGCGAGCTCCTCGAGGGTCGCGACGGCCTCCACACCCGCGGCACCCGCGAGCTCGCGGGTCGGCGCGTCGGGGTCCCAGCCCGTGACCCGGCGCCCGTCGGCGACGAGGGTCTGCGCGACAGAGCCGCCGATGAGGCCGAGACCGACGACGGCGACGTGCTGGGCACGCTGGCTCATGACGCGTCGACCTCTCCGCCGCGGGTCTCTCTGAGGGCCTCGTCACCGCGGGGCTCCCCCGCACGGGACGCCCCGGCTCGGGGCTCTCCCCCGCGGTCGACCTCACGCCCCTCGTCGCCCCACAGGAGCCCCCGGTCGAGGTCTGCGGGGGTCGAGCCCGAGCGGACGCTGCCTGCGGGCACCCTGTCGATGTCGACCGTGCGGTCGAGCTCTCCGCGGGACGGGAAGACGCCGAGGGTCTTGACCGAGTCCCCGGCGTCGAGCAGACCGCGCAGGACCTCGTGGAGGTCACCAGACCACGGGGCCGCGTCGACGGTGAGGATGAAGACGTAGCGTCCCTCGAGCGCCTTGACAGGGCGCGTGATGAGGCTCGAGAGGTTCACCCCGCGCGCGCCGAAGGCCGCCGTGATGCGGGCCAGCACCCCGGGACCTGTCAGGTGCGGGGTCACGGCGAGCATCGACCGCCAGGTCGCGGGTGCCTCGTCCTGGCGCGGCGAGACGGCATCACGACGGGTGAGGAGCAAGAAGCGTGTGCGAGCACCTGCGAAGTCCTCGACCCCCTGCTCCCACGTGGTGAGTCCGTAGAGCTCTCCGCACAGGGGCGGGCCGAGCGCGACCTGGCCCGGCTGGATGTCGCGGCAGGCCGCGGCGTTCGACGACGCCGGGACGGGCAGCAGGCCGTGCCTGTCGACGAAGCCCTGGCACTGTGCGAGACCGTGCGGGTGCGCCGTCGCCTGCTGGGGCGGCGCGTCGCTGCCCGGCAGCACGAAGGCGTCGAAGGTGATCGAGACGAAGGCCTCGTCGACCGCGACGACCTCAGGCGCGGAGACGATCGCGTCGAGGGACGGGACCACATAGCCCTCGACCGAGCTCTCGATGGCGACGACGCCGTGGCTGGCCTCCCCAGAGGCCACGGCGGCGAAGACCTCGGGCACGGTCCGGAGCGGGACGAGGGTGGTCTCGTCAGAGGACCAGCCGGTCGCAGCCTGGTGGGTGAAGCTGCCCTCGGGCCCCAGGTAGGCGAGCGTCGTCACGGGGCCACCGCCGAGCGTCGGCGCGGGTGCCGGCACCGCAGCGGGCACCGGCACGCTCACGGCGCGGAGACCTCGACGTCGGACCAGACCGGGGTGAGCGCGTCAGGGCCGGGCAAGAACTGCTGGCCGGTGAGCACGGCCAGGACGCGGTTCTCCACGCCCCGGGCACCGAACTCGGCGACCACGTGGGCCAGCACGTCCGAGCTCTCGCAGGTGAAGGACGTGAGGAAGACGTGCGGCCCGGCCTGCGACCGCTGGCTGCGCAGGTGCTGCAGGTCGATCTCGGCGGCGGCGAACACCCCGAGCGACTGCTGGAGCGACCCGCGGTGGTCGTCGCGCGGCCCGAAGGCCAGCCACACCTGGGCGGGCGTGTCGAAGACGACCGGGGCGTCCGGGGTCTCGAGCAGGCCGTACCAGAGGAGCGGGACGGCCTGCAGGCCGGCGCTCCCGGGGAGCTCCTGGAACCCTGCGGGGATGGCAGAGCGCTCGACGACGAGCGTCCCGTGGTCCCCGGCGAGCTGGATGCGCTCCGCGACCGACGTCGTGGTCGGGACGAGGTGCGGGCTCACGCCCATGGTGCGGAGCGCGTGACGGCAGTCGCGCATGCCGGACTCGTCGACGATCGCGACCCCCGTCGCGTCGGCGGTCCGCCCGACCCACACCCACTCGGAGGGCACCGCGACGGCTGCGGTGAGCATGAGCGACCTGTCGCTCGACAGCAGGTTCCGCTCGAGCTCGGGGGTCGGCTGCGCAGGGTGACCGAGGTGCACGACTGCTGCGAGGTTCTCGAGGTTCGCGACGGTCGACAGCGTCGCCGTGGTCGACCCGAGGTCGAGCAGCTCCGCGTCGACGTCAGACCATCCGCCGAGCGTGGCGGCCCGTCGCGCGTGCGGACCGGACTCGCGTGCACTCTTGCCGAGCATGTTCTCTTCCTCGCCTGTTGCGGGCCGACCGTGCGTGACGGTCGTCGGCCGACATCGCTGTCGCCGCGACCCTCACGACGGCCGAGCCTGTGGGGTGGAGCCTGTCGGGCAGGGGCCTGTCAGCCCGCTGGAGGAGCGTCGCAGACGACGCCGTTCTGCGGCTTGTAGCGCCACGAGTTGGACTCGTCGATGACGACCTCGCCCGTCGCCGCGACGGCGACCTTGCGGGAGACCGTCACCGAGAACCCGGGGTTCCCGCGGCTCTGCGGAAGGCAGCCGGCCCCCGACTTGTGCTCGATGGTCGCGGCCACGACGTCGGAGCGTGCGCTCGTGCTGTCGGTCACCGTGTAGTACTTCGTGCTCCAGGCGACCACGTGGAGGCGTCCGCCGGCGATGTACGACTGCATGAGCACGCCGTGCGGCGAGTCGTTGCGCCAGCGCATGTTGATCTGCCCGACCGCCAGGGTCGACTCACGACCCTCCGGGTAGCGGTCGAACCAATAGCTGTGCGGCCTGTGCTCGAGGTCGACCATGCCCGCGTAGAAACCGGCGTTGTACGTGGTCGTCGACATCTGCGAGAGGCCTCCGCCGACACCGTCGACGATCTGCCCGTTCGAGATGATGTGGGCTTCCTGGTAGCCGTTGGCCTTCGTGATCGGGCCGATGACCTCGGTCAGGTCGAAGACCTCACCGGGGAGCACGAGCGTCCCCGTGACCTTCTCGGCGGCGATCCGCAGGTTCTCGGTGCGCACGGGCTCGTTGGTCAGCGGAGTCGAGAACTCTGACACGATCTCGTTGATGCCCAGGGCCTGGAGGGCCTCGGTCGACTGCGCGGGGTCGCTCTCGACCAGCTCGACGGGTGCTGTCCTGTCGTCACCCGTCGCGGCGGTCTGCACGGCGGCGGCCAGGGCCGCCGGGTCGAGCGTCGTGCCAGGCAGCCCGGCCTCGATCTGCGGGGTGCCGTCGACGAAGACGAACTTCGCGTCGGCGGCGTCGGAGAGCAGGTCGGTGGTGCGGTCGACGACGTCCTGCACCAAGAGCTCGCCGTCGAAGGTCAGCTGGAGGGCGCCGTCGACAGGGGTCATGGACGCGGCGGCCGCGACGGTCTCGGCGGGGATCTCGGCGCTCTGGTCGGCGACAGTGACGGTCACCGGCGCAGAGGCGACCTTCTCCGCGACAGCGAGGGCCTCGTCGGTCTCGGCCTGGGTGATCTCGGGCTCGACGGCCTCGGTCGGCACGACGAGCGGGCGGGCTGCGGTCAGCCACGTCGAGCGGACCAGCTCGGTCGCCGCCTCGGCGTCGACGGCGCTGCCCTCGACAGCCTCGGTCGCGACGGCTGCACCGTCGACGAAGCTCACGGTCCCGCTCGTCGGCTCGACCTCGAGGTCGACCGACATCGTGGCGACAGCGGCGTCGAGCGCTGCGTCGTCGACCACCGTGACCGGCTCGACGGCGTCCCCGCCGGAGATCTGCGAGAGCAGACGGGACGGCGACAGCGAGAAGGCTGTGAGGCCCTCGACGGTGGCCCGCGCGTCGAAGGTGAGCCCGGCGGCTGCGGGGTCGACCGTGGTGGTCGACTCCCCCGCCGTCACCGGGAGGGGCTCGGCGGCGATACCACCGAGCTCTGACTCCAGACGCTCGATCGCGGCGTCGTTCGACAGACCGCCGATGTCGATGCCGGCGACAGTCGTCTCGCGCGGGATGCGGTCGGCGAAGTACCACTGCGCACCGACGTAGGCGCCGGCGAGCACGAGCACGCCGCACGCGGTCCAGAGGAGGTTGCGGGGCCAGCGTCGGGACTTCTCGTCGCGGTCGAAGTCGCTCAGGACAGAATCCTCCGATGGGTCGGACGTGCTCGCGGCGTCGGTCGACGTCTGGGGTGCGGACTGTGCTGACGTGCTCGCAGCCGGGCCGGTTGCTGCTGCGCTGGCGGCGGATCCTGCAGGCTCGGTGGCTGTCGACTGCACGGGTTCAGGGTCGGTCGCCGCTGCGGTCGCGACGGGCGCAGTCGCCTGGACCGCCGGGAAGACCTCGGTCCGGTCCCCTGAACGGACGACGAGGGTGTCGTCGTCGTCAAGGTCTGAGTCGTCAAGGTCTGAGTCGTCACGATCTGAGTCGTCGAGGTCCACCTCGTCGAGGTCCTCGTCGGCCAGGTCTGCCTCGTCGAGGTCCTCGTCGGCCAGGTCTGCCTCGTCGTCGTCAGCCGTGCCACCGTGAGGCGCGTCGTCGGTCGCCTCGTCAGCCGCGGAGGGCGGCGTCGCAGCGGCGGACGTCGTGGGGTCGGACGGCACGCGCTCTGTCGTCGGCTCGCGCCCTGCCGTCGGCTCGCGCTCTGTCGTCGGCTCGCTCTCGGCCGCCGACGCGTCCTCGACAGGGGGGCGGTCGAGCACCGGGTACGCCGGGAGCGTGCTCTCGCTGCTCTCGGTCGCCTCGGGCGTCGTCTCAGCCTCTGCGTCGTCGCGAGGGACGGCTGGGCCGGTCCCCTCGGTCGGCTCCGGGACAGGACCTGTCGGCGGTCCGGACGTGGTGTCCGTGCCGTCGGGACTGCTGCTCATGACGCTCGCTCCACTCGCGACGGTTCAGGGGCATGACCCCGTGGACTGGCGTGGGATGCTCTCCCCCTGCCGGACCAGTGTACGGGGCGGGTCCCCTGCGGGTGACGGGATGTCAGTCGGTGAACCAGCGTCGCGGCGCGAAGGCCGCCACGCCGATCATCAGCATGCCGCCACCCATCCACACGTAGCTCCACGGGTCGCCCGGGAGCAGGACGTCTCCCCCGGGGCCGGCGGTCGCGGCGACCTGGACCAGGGCGAGCCACCCGAGGCCGTAGGCGACGAGCCCTCCGCCGCCGACCCAGGCACGGACCATCACCGCTGCGGCCAGGACCGCGAGGAGGCAGAGCACGAGGACCCAGGGCAGCCACTGCCTGTGCGCGACTGTGCCGACCAGGCCGACGAGCGCGCCGAGCAGGAGAGCGACGACGTAGCCGAGGACCACGGAGGACCGGCTGCGCACCGGGGCGGCTGCGGGCGGGAGACCAGACATGCGGGACACGCTACCGGCCTTCGCTGACCGCGCGCTGGACGTCGGGCTGCTCGGCCTGCGGCTCTGCGGCCGCGTAGTACTCGTGCGCCAGCCACGGGACGAGCACGTCGTTGCTCAGCGCGTACCAGCCGAGGACCTCGTCGGCCGCGGGCAGGACTGTCGCGGTGGGCCGTCCTCCCGGGGTGCCCGACGGGTCGGCGGACTCGACCCAGTGGACCTGCGTCGCGTGCGCGCGCAGCGCCCCCTCGACCTGCTCGACGACAGGGCGGACGTCGATCGTCGCCACGACCTCGCGCGCGGGCTCGGCGACAGCCGGCAAGGGTCCCTGCGGGAGCGCGGCCGAGGGGTGGGTCTGCAGCAGGGCCTGGAACCACGGGTCGTCCTCGGCACGGCGGGCGAGGCTCGCGCGCGCGTCGGCCAGCACCTGCGGCGGCACGACGTTCCACCAGACGTGGCCGGGCACGTGCGCCGCGTGCGAACCGTCAGCCTCGGCTGCGAGGGCGAGAGCCCGCGTGGTGATCTGGTGCGCTCGGACGTGGTCCGGGTGCCCGTAGCCGCCGCCGGGCTCGTAGGTCACGACGACGGCAGGGCGGCGGTCACGCAGCAGCACGGCGAGACGCTCGGCGCACTCCTCGAGCGAGGCACGCACGAGCGCACGCTCGGGCACGTCGGTGGCCGCACCGGCCTGGCTGCTGGCCCCGGGGGCTCCGTCGCCCACCCAGGCCATGCCGGAGTCCTCGAGACGCTGACCCTGCGCGAGCGCACCCGGCTGACCGGGGAGCGCGTCGAGGAACACGTGGTCCTCGACGCCGAGCGCACGGAGCGCCTCGGCGAGCTCGGCCTCGCGGTGCTCGGCGAGCGCTGGACCGTCGCCCTCGAGGTGCGCGAGCGCTGTGCCGATGACCTCGCCGCGCTCGCCGCGCGTGCAGGTCACGAGGGTCACGGGTCGTCCCGCCGCCGCCCAGGTCGCGAGCAGCCCGCCCGTCGCGAGCGTCTCGTCGTCGGGGTGAGCGTGCACGACGAGCAGGGGGCCGTCGGGCAGGGTCGTCTCGGTGATCATGGAAGTCCTTCGTCCGCGGAAGTGCTGCACGCCCCCGTGCTGCGCGGTACCTGACCGCGCGTGCTCGCCTGGGAAAAGCCGATGGCTGCCGGGTCGGTGGACCTGGCAGCCATCGGCACAGGACCCGCGCGCCGTGAGGGCGCGGGTCGTGGGTGGATCAGCCGTTCTTGTTGCGCGAGTAGGCGCGCGAGCGCTCGTTCTGGTCGAGGATGACCTTGCGGATGCGCACGACCTCGGGGGTGACCTCGACGCACTCGTCCTCGCGGGCGAACTCGAGGGACTCCTCGAGCGTGAGGTGCTTCGGCGGGGTCAGGTTCTCGAAGGTGTCAGAAGACGCCGCACGCATGTTGGTGAGCTTCTTCTCCTTCGTGATGTTGACGTCCATGTCCTCGTTGCGGGAGTTCTCGCCGACGATCATGCCCTCGTAGACCTCCTGCGTGGGGTCGACGAAGAAGGAGCCGCGCTCCTGCAGGTTGATCATCGCGAACGGCGTCACGACACCCGAGCGGTCGGCGACGAGCGAGCCGTTGACACGGGTCTCGATCGGGCCGGCCCACGGCTCGTAGCCCTCGGCGATCGACGAGGCGATGCCGGTGCCGCGCGTGTCGGTGAGGAAGCGCGTGCGGAAGCCGATGAGGCCACGGGCGGGGACGACGAACTCCATGCGGACCCAGCCGGTGCCGTGGTTCGACATGGTCTCCATGCGGCCCTTGCGCTGGGCGAGGAGCTGCGTGACGGCGCCGAGGTACTCCTCGGGGACGTCGATGGTCATGCGCTCCATCGGCTCGTGGCGCTTGCCGTCGATGGTGCGCGTGACGACCTGCGGCTTGCCGACGGTGAGCTCGAAGCCCTCGCGGCGCATCTGCTCGACGAGGATCGCGAGAGCGAGCTCTCCACGGCCCTGGACCTCCCAGGCGTCAGGACGCTCGGTCGGCAGGACGCGGAGCGACACGTTGCCGATGAGCTCCTTGTCGAGGCGGTCCTTGACCTGGCGGGCGGTGACCTTGTGGCCCTTGCCACCCTTGCCCGCGAGCGGGGAGGTGTTGATACCGATGGTCATCGAGATGGCCGGGTCGTCGACCGTGATGAGCGGCAGCGGACGCGGGTCGTCGGGGTCCGTGAGGGTCTCACCGATGGTGATGTCCTCGATGCCGGCGACGGCGACGATCTCACCGGGGCCTGCGGAGTCCGTGGGGACGCGCGAGAGCGCCTTGGTCTCGAGGAGCTCGGTGATCTTGACGTTCTGCATCGTGCCGTCGGCGCGGGCCCAGGCCACGGTCTGGCCCTTGTTGATCGTGCCGTTGAAGATGCGGAGCAGCGCGAGGCGGCCGAGGAACGGCGAGGCGTCGAGGTTGGTGACGTGAGCCTGGAGCGGCGCGCCCTCCTCGTACGTCGGGGCCGGGATCTTGTCGAGGATGACCTTGAAGAGCGGCTCGAGGTCCGGGTTCTCGGGCGCGGTGCCGTCAGCGGGCTGCTCGGTCGACGCGCGGCCGACCTTCGCTGCCGCGTAGACGACGGGCATGTCGAGGATCGCGTCGAGGTCGAGGTCGGGGACCTCGTCCGCGAGGTCGCTCGCGAGACCGAGCAGGAGGTCGGTCGCCTCGGCGACGACCTCTTCGATGCGCGAGTCGGGGCGGTCGGTCTTGTTGACCACGAGGATCACGGGGAGCTTGGCGACGAGCGCCTTGCGCAGCACGAAGCGCGTCTGGGGCAGAGGGCCCTCGGACGCGTCGACGAGGAGGACGACACCGTCGACCATGGACAGGCCGCGCTCAACCTCACCACCGAAGTCGGCGTGGCCCGGGGTGTCGATCACGTTGATGGTGATGCCGTCGGGCTGGCCGGCGGCGATCGCGGCAGGACCGGCGTAGTGGACGGCGGTGTTCTTCGCGAGGATCGTGATGCCCTTCTCGCGCTCGAGGTCACCGGAGTCCATGGCGCGCTCGTCGACGTGCGCGTGGGATCCGAACGCGCCGGACTGGTGCAGCATCGCGTCGACGAGGGTGGTCTTACCGTGGTCGACGTGGGCGACGATCGCGACGTTACGCAGGTCGGAGCGCACAGACATAGAGAAACTCATTTCACCGTGTGGAAGGAACGGGGCAGCGCACAGGTGCGCCGCTGGGTACCCGAGGAGGCCACGCGTCAGCGGTTCGACAGCGGCCCGGATGCTGGCGTGTGCCGCACCTGGGAAGCGCTCGTCGACGAAGAGACGACGTTGACCTATGCAACTGTACCCGGAGCGCAGAGGGCCACGCGAGAGTGTGTCAGGAGACACGTCCGTCGTGGAGGGTGATCACCCTGTCCGCCCTGGCGGCGAGCAGGGGGTCGTGGGTCGAGACCACCGCTGCGACACCCTCCTGGTGCACGAGGTCGTGCAGCAGGTCCATCACCGTAGCCGCTGTCGCGGAGTCCAGCTGACCCGTGGGTTCGTCGGCGAGCAGGATCGACGGCCTGGCGACGATCGCCCGGGCGATCCCGACACGCTGCTGCTGCCCGCCGGACAGCTCGTAGGGACGCTGGTGGCCGTGCCGCTCGAGGCCGACCGTCGCGAGCACCTCGCGGACCCTGGCGTCGCGCTCCCGCGGCTCGGTGCGCAGCAGCCGGAGCGGGATCTCGACGTTCTCGGCGGCCGAGAGCACCGGGACCAGGCCGAAGGACTGCAGCACGTACCCGACGCCGGTGGTCCGCAGCCGGAGCCGCCCTGCGGTGTCCAGGCTGTCGAGCCGCTCGCCGTCGACCTCGACGTGGCCCGAGGTCGGCTCGTCGATGCCGCCCAGCAGGTGGAGCAGGGTCGACTTGCCCGAGCCCGAGGTGCCACGCAGCACGACGAGCTCGCCGCGGCCGACCTCGAGAGACACGTCGGAGACGGCGTGCACGTCGCCCGCAGGGGTCGAGAAGGTCCGGCTGACAGCGTGCGCCCGGAGCGCAGGGCCGGTCCGCTGCGTCGCGCTCATCGCTGCTCCCCCGTCTCGTCGGTCGATCCTGCTGTGACGTCAGCTGTCGCGCCGTCGGCCACCGCGTGCCGAGGAGCGGGACCTGGACGGTGGCGTCCGGCTCCAGCGGCCGGTCCGACGGGACCCGGCACAGGGACCGACCCGTCGGGCCACACACCCACGTGGTCAGGCTCGAGCGACAGCCTCACGCGGTCGCGGAGGTCCAGGCTCTCGACGAAGTCGGGCGGCAGCTGGAACCTGCCGACCCTGTCGAGGACCGCGAACTCCTCGGCGACGTGCCGCTCGGTGCCGTGCTCGTCGGTCTCGGTGCGGCGCAGCACCTCGGTCGAGGTCCGGCCGTCGCGGATCTGCACGGTGCGGGCCACGTGCTCCGAGACCGTCGGGTCGTGCGTGACGATCAGCGTGGTCACACCGGTCTCCGCGTTGACCGCGCGGAGCATCTCGAGGACCTCGGCCGAGGTCGCCTCGTCGAGCTCGCCCGTGGGCTCGTCGGCCAGCAGCACCCGCGGCGAGTTGGCCACGGCGACGGCGATCGCGACACGCTGCTGCTGACCTCCCGACATCTGGGAGGGCAGGCGGCCCTGGCAGTGCGCGACGCCGAGCAGGTCGAGCAGCTCGAGAGCCCTCCCCCGACGGTCTGGTGCCCGGGTGATGGTCAGCGGCAGCGCGACGTTCTGCGCAGCCGTCAGGTATGGCAGGAGGTTGCGGGCCGCCTGCTGCCACACGAAGCCCACGGTCTGACGCTGGTACCTCACGCGGTCCCGGCGACCGAGGGTCAGCAGGTCGGCGCCCGCGACCTCCGCAGTGCCACCTGTCGGCCTGTCCAGACCCGAGAGGATCGACAGCAGCGTCGACTTCCCCGAGCCCGACGCTCCGACGAGAGCGACGATCTCACCGGCCTCGACCCGGAGGTTGAGGCCCTGCAGGGCTTGCACCTCGATCCCCTCGGTGACGAAGATGCGCACGAGGTCACGGCACAAGATGTCCGGCGACGCCGGTCTCGGTGCTGCGCTGGCGGAGGCGTGCCGGCCGAGGGCCGGGGGCTGGGTGGTCATGTCTCTCACTCCTGTACCGACCGCAGCGTCGCCGCGGAGCTGACCCGTCGTCCGAGGGCCGCTGAGACGAGGCAGCAGACCCCCACGACGACGACGAAGACCCCGAGGACGCCGAGCAGCGCGGCAGGGTCGTAGACGAGCGGCGGTGCGGTCGCACCGCCGGTGAAGGCGCGCAGGTCGACGGTCCGGGCGACGAGCACGGGCAGCGCCAGCCCGAGGGCCAGCCCTGCGACGAGGGAGGGCACAGCCCAGGAGGCGATCTCCCAGGTGGTGATGACCCGAGGCCCGCGCGCGGGCATCCCGAGGATCTTGAGCACGGCGACGAGCCTCTCGCGACGACCCGTCGCCATGACCTCGCCGAGCACGATCGTCGAGGCGCCCACGACGAGCGCCACGAGGGTCCCGACGAGGAGCGCGCCCTGCAGCCCGGCGAGCGTCGGGTCCTCGAGGCGGAGCCCGACGGCGTCGGCCTGGACCTCGAGGGCGCTCGGCCCGGTGATCTCACCGACCTGCGCGACGACGGCAGCCCGGTCCGCGTCCTCGACCGTAGGGTCGAGGCGGACCAGCAGGGTCCGCGGCAGGTAGGTGGTCCCGGTCAGGTCGGCGAGGCTCGACCTGTCGAGCAGCACCCAGCCCGACGTGGTCGAGACGCCCGGGACCTCGGGGCGCTGGTTGACGACGTCGAGCACGACGACCTGCCCGTCGACCGTGACGGTCGCCCCGCCCTCGAGCGCGAAGCGGCTCGACACGACAGCCGGCAGCGGACCGCCGTCCGTCGGGGCGGCGAGGTCGGGGACGGTCCAGCCCGGGACGTCCTGCTGGACCTGCGCGAGGTCGACCGGGTCCACGAGCAGCACCCGCGCCTGGAGCCTGTCGTCACCCGTCGAGAGCGCCGCGGGGGTCACCTCGGTCGCGGTGGTGGCCGCCGCGACGCCTGGCACCTCACGGACCAGGGCGAGGGTCTCCTCGTCGACGATCGGCCCCGTCGAGCGCAGGTCGGCCCCGATGGCGTCCCAGGTCTGGGTCTCGAGCCCGGTGCGCACCGTGGTCAGCAGGACCGTGGAGAGCACCGCGACGGTCACGGCCACCACGAGCCCGACGAGCGGGGCCAGCTGGCCACGACGGTCCCGGGTCGCCGAGGCCGCCCCGAGGAAGGACAGCGCGCCGCGCCGCGAGCGGGCCAGCCGGACGACAGGGGCGAGGAGCAGCGGCGCGATCCGTGCGACCACCACGGCCGTCGCGACCGCCAGGAGGGCCGGCGTCGCGGCGAGCAACGGGTCCGTCCCGCTCCCGGTGTCCTCGGCACCGCGGCGCAGCACCAGGACCGTCGCGGTCACGGCGACCGCCACGACGAGCACCTCCCAGACTCTCCGGAGCCGGCTCGTCGACCGGGCCGCAGAGTCCTGACGGACACCGCGCAGACCTGCAGGAGGTGCGCTCGCCGCGAGCATCACGGCGGGGGCGAGCGCCGCCACGAGCGGTCCGACGAGGACGGCGGGTGCGAAGGCCGTCGGCACGAGCAGCACGGCTCCGAGCAGGCCGAGCCCTCCCCCGACGATCCCGAGCAGCAGGCCCTCGACAGCCAGGAGGCCGCGGACCTGCAGACCGGAGGCCCCGCGGGCCCGGGCCAGAGCGAGCGCGGTGCGGCGTCGCGAGGCGATGACCCTGACGGCCGCGAGCAGCAGCAGCCCGAGCCCCGCGACGGGCCCGGCAGCGAGCAGGGCGACGACAGTCGTCGTCGCGGAGATGTCACGCTCGATCGTGTCGAGGGTCCCGGGGAGTTCCGAGGAGAGCTTGAGGGTCCCGTCGGGCTGGTCGACGCCGTAGGACAGCGGAGCCGCCGTGAAGCCGCGGAGCTGGGAGGAGATGTCGGACAGCTGGTCTGAGGTGTAGGGCGAGGGGTCGACGTCGAACCAGACGTCGAGCCTGTCGAGGAACGGGTCGATCCCCGGTCCCCGGTACGCGGCGGCCGTGAGCACGATGCCGACGTTGATGCTGTCGACGATGGCCGGCTGAGCCGCAGACGGGGTGTGGTACCAGTAGTCCTCGTCAGGGTCGTCCGCGGTGTAGGTCCCGAGCAGGACGAAGTCTCCACGGCCGAAGGCCTGGCGGGTCTGGCCGACGTCCCAGGCGAGCCTCTCGGCGGCGGCGGCGGAGAGGGCGATCCCGACGGGCTGCGGTGTCCGCTCGATAGGCCCTTCCGCGAGGGCCACCGGCGAGTCGTCGATGGTCGGCCAGCGCCCCTCCGTGAGGGTCACGTGCTCTGCGAGGTAGGGGTCCTGGGTCTCGCGGAGGTTGATGGCGGCCACGTCCGAGCGCTCTGAGGTCTCGACCACGACGTCCCCTCGCGCCGAGGTCCGCATGCGCGGGTCGAGGACCCCGGCGCGCAGCGGGTCGGGCAGGGCGTCGTGAGCCTGCCGCAGACCGCCGTCGAGCAACCCGAAGGTGGTCTCCCACTCGTCGGGGACCGCCGACGGCGCTGTCCCCCGCGAGGCGCCGTAGTACGGGGTCTGGTTGCTCGACGAGATGTCCCGGGTGATCGGCGTGGTCGCGGCGAGCCTGTGGCTCGTGATGTCGTCCGAGACCACCTGGACCGCCCGCGGCCACACGGCGAGCAGCAGCGCGGCGACGACCGTCACCAGGAGCACGACAGTCCCGGCCCGGAGGTCGTCGGCGAGCACCCGCCGGACCACCGGGACCCGTCGCTCGGCGCGCGTGGTCCTGCGCGCGGCGGGCGCAGGGCCAGGCACCGCCGGAGTCCGCGGCGGGCCGGACCCGGGTGCGTGGGAGCCTCCGGGGCTGCCGGCTGCGCTCGTGCGGCTCATCGGGCGTCCTCCCGGTGGTCGAGGTCGAGGGCCTGCCTGCGCACGGTCCGGGCCTGGTCCGCGACGAGCAGGCCGGCGCCGACCACGAGGGCGAGCAGCAGCACGACCATCGGGACGACTGAGGGGTGCACACCCGAGGCGATGCCTGCGAAGGCCTCGGGCACGGTGACGCGGGCGAAGAGCCCGGCGACCGCCAGCGTCACCAGCGCACCGGAGACGAGCCCGGCGACGACAGCGCAGCCGAGCACGACGAGGAGCTCAGAGGTCCGAGAGCGTGCCTGCGCGCCCCCGCTCACACCGACAGCACGCAGCGCGACGACCTCGCCGCGCCGCGCACGGCCCAGGGCTCCGAGGACCGACCACGTCCCCGCGAGGGACAGGGCGACGGCCCCGGCTGCGGCGATCCAGAAGGCCGACCCGATCGAGGGGGCCGGGACCGCGGCGGCGGTACCGGCGCTCGTGACGGTCCACGCAGGCGGGACCTGCGTCTCGACAGCCTCGACGAGCACACCGACCTCCGAGGGGTCCTGGGCCACCACCCAGATCTCGTCGCCCGCGGCCGGGGCCCGCGCCGTGCGCAGACCGTAGGCCTGCAGCGCGTCGAGGTCGAGCATGAGTGCGGGACCGCCGAGACCGCCGGGCAGCGCGGGCACCGAACCGACGATCTCGAGCGTCACGCGCTGACCGACGACCGTCGCGTCGAGCGTGTCACCGACTGCGGCGTCGAGACGAGCCAAGAGCTCCGGGACGACGACGGCGGGGACCGCCGGCGCGAGATCGGTTGCCCCCGGGTCGAGGCTGGGGTCGGCTCCGGGGGGCATGAAGCGGAGCCGCGCCTGGACCGCCGCGGCCTCGAGCACGCCGCTGACCGCGGGCAGCACGGCGTCAGGCGGGCTCGTCAGCGACAGGCTCCCGTCGTACGCGGTGCCCGACGCCCCGACCAGCGCGTCGAGCAGGCTCCACGTGCCCTGCGCCCCGGCGAGGTCTGTCGGCCCCGACGTCCCGTCGTCAGCGGTCGCCCCGGTGTCCGCGAGGGTCCCGACGCTCGTGACCGCGAGGTCGAGGGCCACAGGTCCGCGCCGAGGGTCGGCGCGCAGCTCGACGGAGACCACCCGCCAGCTGCTGGCCGTGTCTGGGACAGGGATCTCGACCTCGACGTCGGTGCGTGAGCCGTCGTCGCCGGCGAGGACCGGGAACGAGACGGGATCGGCGCTGGTCTGCACGATGCCGCCGTGCTCGTCGGCCAGCCACACGACCGTGGTGACCGGGACAGGCGGTCCGCCGAAGGCCGGCATCGGCGCCCGGATCCTGCGGGAGAACCGTGTCTCGTCGATCTCCGCCTCGACGGCCTGACCGCTGAGGTCCAGCCGCAGCGCGCTGGTCCCCTCGGGCAGAGCCAGGCCAGGCAGCGCAGGGCGGGGAGCCACGACGACGAGCGACGACGCATCGACCGCAGGTGTCCGCGAGAGCAGCGGCGCGATCTGCTCGCCGGGCACCGCGAGGACCCGGACAGGTCCGTCACCGACAGTGCCCTCGACATCGAGCACGAGCGACGAGGCTGCGGCGACTCCGTCGTCGACGTCGAGCGCCGGGACCGTGGTGAGCGGCGTGACCACCCCGGTGGTCGTGGTCTGCACCCGGACGTCGCTGCCTGTCGCGAGCCCGCCGACCTGACCGCGCAGGTGGTCCACGGTGCCGCTGTAGCCGCTCGCGAGCAGCACGGAGCCTGTCGCGAGCGCCACGAGCACGGCGGGGACCGTGAAGGCCACGAGCCTGCGGGAGACCTGGCGCGCCGCGTAGACCGGCGCCAACCCAGGTCTGCGGCGGGCGCGACGCTCGACGAGGCGCAGCGTCGGCGCGAGCAGCACGAGGACGACGAGCACGAGGGCGAGCAGCAGGACTCCCGGGGCGGCGACCACGAGGGCCTCCGCCTCGGGGACCGCGAGCCCGCGGGCCCGCCACAGCCGCCAGCCGAGCAGCACGGAGACCGCGCCCAGCAGCACGACGGCGACGACTCCGACCGCGGTCCGGGCCCGGCCCGACGCGTCGACCGCCCGCGCCCGGGCGAGGGACCTCGCGTCGACAGCCGTCACCACCACGAAGACGACGGCGACGAGGACTGCCACACCGGCAGCCGACCCGACGATCCAGGCAGCACCGAGCGCCGTCCACCCTCCGACAGGGCCGACGAGGGCCAGCGCAGCCCACGCGCCAGCACCACCGAGCAGCGCACCGCCCACAGCTGCCGGGAGCACCTCGACCAGCCCCAGCCACCCGAGCTGAGCCGCCGACGCCCCGCGGGCGACGAGGATCTGGCTCTCCCTGGCCCGCACGGCCACGAGCATCCGCGCGAGCTCGACGAGCGACACGAGGCTCACCACGAGCAGCAGCACCACGGGCGCCGTCGTCACGGCACGGGCCGTCGACGCCTGCGCGTCGAGGGCCGCGACAGTCGCCGTGAGCGTTCCGGTCTCGACGACACCACGGACGTCGGCAGGGCTCGCCGTCACGGCGCCGCGCACCCCCGGGAGCCCGGTGGCGAGGGTGGCGACGTCGTCGACGGTGAGCAGCGGGGTGCGAGTCGAGACTGTCCAGCCGACGAAGGGGTCGTCCTGGACCGCGAGCAGCGTCTGCTCGTCGACGAGGACAGGGCCGTACGGGGGCTCACCCGAGCCGGAGGTCTCGTCGAGGGCGGACCCGGGCGCCCCCGGGTCCGGCTCCCAGAGCCCGACGACCACGAGCGGGACGTCGGCGACCACGACGGTGTCGCCGACCTCGAGGCCCAGCGGCTCGGCGGCAGAGGTCGGCAGGAGCGCCTCGCCGGGGCCGGGGACTGTGCTGCCAGCTGCGGCGGTCCGGGCGCTGAGGACGACCTGCTCGAGCGGTGCGCCGTCGGCGGCGCTCGCCGAGCGGGCCTCGGTCGTCAGGGAGCGAGAGACGTCCACGGGGGTGTCACCCGTCGCGGACGCGAAGATCTGGCGCACGGTGCCGTCCTGCGCGGTAGGGTCCGGCGCCAGCCGGGTGGTGACCCGCAGCACAGAACCAGGTCCCGTCAGCAGGTCGGGTGCGGTCCGGACGGCCTGGGTGCTGCTCTGCTCGACGAAGGCGAAGGTCCCGCCGACCGTCCCGGCGACGAGCAGGGTGACGGCGGCCAGGCCGAGGAGTGCCGCCCTGGACGCGCGGAGCCGGGCCCGGAGGAGGCCTGCGAGCCCTGTCGAGGGTGTCCCGGTCGGGCTGGTGCCGGCCCGCGCCCGCTCTGGGGCGCGCGACGGGACGGCACCAGGTGCCGTCGTGGTCTTCGTCCCCATCGTCCGGGCCCCCTCCGGTCGAGCGTCGCGTCGTCGCGTCGTCCCCCGGCCGTGCTGGACGGCGACGGGGCGTGGGTCGCGCGCGGGCAGCTGTGCTGCCCGCGCGCGACCTGTCGTGCTGGTCATGCTGATCGTGCTGGTCGTGCGTGGTGCTGGTCTGGCTCAGGTCGTGCTCAGCGCAGGTCGAGGTCTTCCGGACCGCTCGGCACCACGTCGAGACGTGATCCCGGGATGGCTCCGAGCAGCTCGCGCGTGTACTCCTCGCGCGGGCTGTCGAAGACCTCGTCGGTCGTCGCGGACTCGATGATGCGACCGTTCTTCATGACGCACACCTGGTCGGCGATCTGGCGGACCACCGCGAGGTCGTGCGTGATGAACAGGTAGCTCAGGTCGAGCTCGGACTGCAGGTCGTTGAGCAGCTCGAGGACCTGCGCCTGGACGAGCACGTCGAGGGCCGAGACGGCCTCGTCGCACACGATGACCTCCGGGCGCAGGGCGAGGGCACGCGCGATCGCGATGCGCTGACGCTGCCCTCCCGAGAGCTCGTTGGGGAAGCGGCGCATCGTCGACTGCGGCAGGGCCACCATGTCGAGGACCTCACGGACCCGCGCCTCGCGCTCCTTCTTGCTGCCGACCTTGTGGATGCGCAGCGGCTCTTCGATGGTGCGGAAGATCGAGTACATCGGGTCGAGCGAGCCGTAGGGGTTCTGGAAGATCGGCTGCACCCGGCGACGGAAGTCGAACAGCTCCGAGGAGCCGAGCGTCGACAGGTCCACGCCGTCGAAGTAGATCTTGCCCTCGGTCGGGTCGAGCAGGTTGAGCATGATGTTCGCGACGGTGGACTTGCCGGAGCCCGACTCCCCCACGAGCGCGACTGTCGTGCCCTTCTTGATCGAGAACGACACGTCGTCCACGGCCTTGAAGTCCTGGTGCTTGCCGGACCCGCGGATCTGGAACACCTTGGTGAGGTTCTCGACCACCACGACGTCGTCGCGGCTGCTGCTGACACCGTCACCAGCGGTCGCGGCAAGGAGGTCCTGAGACTGCTCGCCGCGTGCCTTGGCCGACTGGATGCGACGCGAGGCGAGCGACGGGGCCGCCGCCACGAGGCGCTGGGTGTACGGGTGCTGCGGGTTGGCGAGGATCTCCCGCGAAGGCCCGGACTCGACGACACGCCCGCGGTACATGACCACGAGGTGCTCGGCCCGCTCGGCCGCGAGGCCGAGGTCGTGGGTGATGAACAGGACCGCTGTGCCGAGCTCGCGCGTGAGTCCCTCGAGGTGGTCGAGGATCGTCCGCTGCACCGTCACGTCGAGCGCCGACGTGGGCTCGTCCGCGATGAGCAGCTTCGGCCGCGAGGCCAGGCCGATCGCGATGAGCGCACGCTGACGCATGCCGCCCGAGAACTCGTGCGGGTACTGCTTGGCGCGGCGGACCGCGTCCGGCAGACCAGCCTCGGCAAGCAGACCGGCGACTCGGTCGTCGACGTTCGCCGTCGTGGTCTCGGCCTCGACGACCGAGCGCGCCGAGGCGAGCCCGACCTCTTCGAGGATGCTCACGGCTGCGGCCTTGGTCGTGGACCCCACGACGATCCGCTGGTCGGCCGTGGCGACAGCAGCCTCGACGGCTGGGCCGTCGACGCCGGGCTGCTCGGTGAGCGAGGTGCGCAGCACCCCGAGCAGCGAGGCCTTGCCCTTGCGCCCGATGAGCAGGTCACCACCGGTGACACCGCCCTCGGACGAGCCGATCGCCTCGGCGAGGCCCTTGCGGGTCCCGCGGGAGACGTCGATGTTGTTGGCGGCCAGCGCCTCCTTGACCTGGAAACCGATGCTCCAGACAGGGTTGAGGTTCGACATCGGGTCCTGAGGGACCAGGCCGATCTGGTCGCCGCGCATCGCGACGATCTCCTTCTTCGAGGCCGTGGTGATCTCGCGGCCGTCGAAGCGGATCGAGCCGCCCGTGACTTTGCCGGTCCCGGGGAGCAGGCTGATGATCGCGTGCGCCGTCGTGGACTTGCCCGAGCCGGACTCGCCGACGATCGCGACGGACTGGCCGGGGTAGATCGTGAGGTTGGCGCCGCGGACCGCGGGCACCTCCCCGTTGATGGTCGTGAACGTGACGTCGAGGTCACGGATCTCCAGGAGGGGCTCCTGGCCTGCTGTCGCGCTCATCGCTTCCGCGCCTTCGGGTCGAGGGCGTCACGCACGGCGTCGCCCATCATGATGAAGCTGAGGACCGTGAGCGCGAGCGCTACCGACGGGTAGAGCAGCACGCTCGGGTTGGTCCGCAGCGACGACTGCGCGGTCGCGATGTCGTGGCCCCAGGACAGGACGTTCTGAGGCAGGCCCAGCCCGAGGAACGACAGCGTCGCCTCGGCGACGATGAAGGTGCCGAGGGAGACCGTGGCGACGACGATGATCGGCGCAGCCGCGTTCGGGATCACGTGGCGTCCGAGGATGCTCAGGCGCGAGGCGCCGAGGGCCTTGGAGGCCGTCACGTAGTCGTTGTTCTTGACGCTCATGACAGCACCACGGGTGATGCGGGCGACCTGGGGCCAGCCGAAGACCGTGAGGACCGCGACGACGTTGAGGACCGTGCGGCCCTCGGAGAAGACCTGGCCGAGGACGATCGCGGCGAGCACGAGCGGGATCGCGAAGAAGATGTCCGTGATCCTCGACAGGATCGTGTCGAACCAGCGGCCGTAGAAGCCCGCGAGGGCGCCCATGAGGCCGCCGAGGAGCACGACGCCGATGGTCGTCAGGACTCCGACGGACACCGACGCGCGTGCCCCGTAGATGACACGGGAGTAGACGTCGCAGCCCTGGCGGTCGAAGCCGAAGGGGTGACCGGACTGGGGGTTGCCCAGGGAGTTGCGGAGCTCGCAGAAGCGCGGGTCGACCGACGTGAACAGGCCGGGGAACAGCGCGACGAGGAGGACCGCGAGGATGAGCGCGGCGGACACCCAGAAGAGCACGCGGTGGCGCAGGTCGCGCCAGGCGTCGCGCCACAGGCTCGAGGCCGGTGCGCTCTCGTCGACCTTGTCGACGACGGCCACGGGGGTCTGCGAGACGTCGGCGACGAAGTGGGTCTGGCCGGGGCGGGGGGTGCTCGCCGTGGCGTCCTCGGAGGGCCGGCTGTGAGCCGGCGTGGTGCCATCAGGCATAACGGATCCTTGGGTCCAGGACTGCGTAGAGCAGGTCGACGAGCAGGTTCGCGATGATGTAGACGACCACGAGGATCGTCACGAAGGTGACGACTGTGGACGGCTCGCCGCGGATGATGGCCTGGTACAAGGTCCCACCCACACCTGCGATGTTGAAGATGCCCTCGGTGACGATGGCGCCGCCCATGAGCGCGCCGAGGTCGGCCCCGAGGAAGGTGATCACGGGGATGAGGGAGTTGCGCAGCACGTGCACGTTGACCACGCGCCCGCGAGACAGGCCCTTGGCCGTCGCGGTGCGGACGTAGTCGGCCGAGAGGTTCTCGGCGACCGAGGTCCGGGTCAGTCGCAGCACGTACGCGAAGGAGACGGCGCCGAGCACGATGGCGGGCATGAGCAAGGACTTCAGGCTCACGTCTCCGCCGACCGTGGGTGGCAGCCAGCCGGCCTTCACGCCGATGAAGAACTGCAGCACAAAACCGATGACGAAGGTCGGCACGGCGATGACCACGAGGCTGACGAGCAGCACTGTGCCGTCGAAGATCCCGCCCTTGCGCAGACCGGCGATGAAACCGATGCCGACGCCGAGCACGGCCTCGATGACCAGGGCCATGAGCGCGAGCTTGATGGTGACCGGGAAGGCCCGGGCGACCACGTCGAAGATCGGCTGGCCCGAGAACGAGTTCCCGAGGTCGAAGGTGAAGATGCCCTTGAGGAAGAGCAGGTACTGGACGATGAGTGGCTTGTCCAGGTTGAACTGCGACCGGATCTGGTCGGCGACTGCAGGCGAGAGCCCGCGGTCTCCGCCGAGCGCCTGGATCGGGTCACCCGGGAGCGCGAAGACCATGAGGTAGATGAGCAGCGTTGCGCCGATGAACACCGGGATCATCTGCAACAGCCTGCGTCCGATATATCGGACCATGGAGCCAATCCTTCCTGCGGGCGGGCAGCTCCTTCGTGAGGAGCGCGCCCGCCACTGTACTGGACGTCGTGTCAGGCGTCAGACACGACGCAGGTGGGGTGGAGGACCGTCTGGCCCTCCACCCCACCTGGTGCACGGTGTGCGGTACTACGGGTCTGGCGTCAGTGAGATGTCACCACTGGCTGATCTCGTCAGCCTGTGCCCACAGCTCCTTCGCCTTCTCCGGGTTGTAGACGAGCGCGTCGACACCGGCGAGGGTGTCGCTCCAGCCGTCGATCACCGGGGAGGTGAAGTCGGCGGCGGGGGTGCGGGTGCCCTCGAAGATGGTGTCGGTGATCGCCTCGCGGTCGATGGCCATCGAGATGGCCTGACGGCGGAGCTTGCCCTCTTCACCCTCGAAGTGCTCGAGGTTCTGGGCGATGGTGAAGGACTGGAACACGGCAGCGGGCTGGTTGACCGCACGGTCGCCGAGGTCGTCCTGGAACGTGCCGAACGCGCTGTCGGGGATGCCGTCGAACACGTCGAGGTTGTTGGCCAGGAGGTCGTTGTACGCCGAGTCGAAGGAGTCGTAGAACACGAAGCTCACACCGGTGTTGGCGGGGGTGCGCGGGCCCGAGTAGTCGGGGTTCACGACGAGGTCGACGGCCTCGTTGTGGCGCCATGCACCGTTCATCATGTACGGCCCGTTGCCGATCGGCGCCTCGCCGAAGGCAGCCATGTCCGCGTACGCGGCGGACGGCAGCGGCAGGTACGCGCTGTAGCCCAGGCGGAGCGGGAAGTCGGCCTCAGGCTGGTTGAGCTTGACCGTGAAGGTGGTGTCGTCGACGACCGCGAGGCCGGTGAGCGGCGAGTCGGCGTCGGCCGAGTAGCCCTCGATGCCCTCGAAGAAGTACGAGGAGAGCTGGGCGTTGCTGAGCAGCGCGCCGTAGTTCCACGCGTCGACGAAGGACTTCGCGGTGACGGCCTCACCGTTGGTGAAGGTCGTGCCGCCCTTGATCTTGATGGTCCAGGTCTGCTGGTCGTCGCTCGTGATCGACTCGGCGAGCTCGTTGACCGGCGCACCCGACTCGTCGTAGGACACGAGGCCCTGGAAGAGCGCGTCGATGATGCGACCGCCGCCGACCTCGTTGGTGTTGGTCGGGACGAGCGGGTTCTGGGGCTCGGTGCCGTTGGCACGGACGGGGGTGCCGTCCTCCTTCGTCACGGCGTAGTACAGCGGGACGCTGTTCCAGCCGAAGGCGACGTTGTCGACGGCCTCGGAGGAACCACCGGTGACGTTGGCGTACCACAGCGGGATCGCGGGGAGGTCGGCGAGGAGGATCTCCTGAGCCTGGTCGAAGAAGCCGTTGGCCTCGTCGATGCTCTTCGCGCCCTGACCCTGCGTCAGCAGGTCGTCGAACTCGGGGTTCGAGTACTCGCCGTCGTTCGAGCCGGCACCGGTGCCGTAGAGCGGGCCGAGGAAGTTGTAGAGGCTGGGGTAGTCAGCCTGCCACCCGGTGCGGAACGCGCCGGTCATCTTGCGCTCGGTGACGTCGGTGCGGAGCTCGGCGAAGGTCGCGTACGGCTTGCCCTCCGCCTCGATGCCCAGCGTGTTCTTGATGCTGTTCGCCGTGGCGTCGACCCAGGCCTGGTGGCCACCGTCAGCGTTGTAGGCGATGGTGAAGACGTTGTCCGAGGTGGACCCCGAACCCTCTCCGCTGCCGCCGTTGTCGTCGCTGCCGCACGCCGAGAGGGCGAGCACGCTGGCAGCCGTGACGGCTGCGACAGCGCTGAGCTTCCTGATCTTCAATGTTCCTCCTGGAAGGACTGGGGGCCCCCGCACCGGGTGCGTCCCGCTCGAGGGGCCCGGGAAAGATCCGGGCGCGCGAGAGGGAGAGAGACCGTCGTATGTAGAGGAAACTATCGGCTCTCCGGGGCACCTCTGACCATCGGGGGGCCTGGGGTGGTGATCGTTACCGAAGTGATACTGGTCAGTAACACTGGAGACACAGTGTTCACATGCTGGACATGCGGCGAGCAGATCGTTGCGATCATTGACCTGTCAGCCCCTCTGAACTGGGACGTTAGCGCAGGTACATCGGGCGTCCGACCGCCTGCGAGCACGGTCCGAGATCACCCTCGTCGGCGTGGTCCCGCCGCAGCAGGCCGCCGGCGCTCCCCCGGTTGCGGTCGGCCGCGACGTGCGGCAGAGGTCCCGGCGGCACCAGACGCACGAGAGGCGCCCACCCGATACCAGCCGGGTGGGCGCCTCTGCGTGAGCCGTGCGCAGATTCTGCAGACTTCTCAGGTGCGCAGCTCGGTGACCTCGTCGCCCAGCTGGGCGAGCAGGGCGTGGCGTGCGTCGCGGCGACGACGCTGCTCCCCGGGCTCGGGGACCGGCGCTGCGGCGAGCAGGCGACGCGTGTACTCCTGCGTCGGGTTGAGGAGCACCTCTTCCCGGGTGCCCTGCTCGACGATCTTGCCGTCCTGCAGCACGACCACGCGGTGCGCGAGCATGTCGATGACCGCGAGGTCGTGCGAGACGAAGACGCAGCCGAAGCGGTAGCGCTCCTGGAGGGCCGTGAACATCGCCAGGACGCTCGCCTGGACCGAGACGTCCAGGGCCGAGGTGGGCTCGTCAGCGACGAGCAGCTCAGGGTCGAGCGTGAGGGCGCGGGCGATGCTCACGCGCTGGCGCTGACCGCCGGAGAGCTCGTGCGGGTACCGGTTGATGACGTCGCGGGGCAGCTCGACGGCGTCGAGGAGCTCGTAGACCTTGGCGAGCCTGGACTTCTTGTCGCCGATCTTGTGCACGACGAGAGGCTCGGCGATGCAGTCACCGATCGGGAAGCGCGGGTTGAGCGACGAGGCCGGGTCCTGGAACACGACACCGATCCGCTTGCGGAGCGCCTTGGACTGCTTGTGGTTCATCGCGGCGAAGCTGGTGCCGAAGATCGACACGGAGCCGCTGACCGCCGGGATGAGCCCGAGGGCGCAGCGCGCGATCGTCGACTTGCCCGAGCCCGACTCCCCCACGAGCCCGACGATCTCGCCCGAGCCGACGGTGAAGGTCACGTCGTCGACAGCGCGGAAGGGCGTCTTGCCCACGCGCTGGTACTCGATGACGAGGTTCTTCAGCTCGAGCGCCGGCTTGTCACCCTCGGGGGCCTCGGCCACCTCGGTCACGACGGTGCCGAGCTGACCCGGCCCGGACCCGAGGTGCGGGACCGAGGCGAGCAGCTTCTTGGTGTAGTCGTGCTGCGGGTGGTTGAGCACCTCGTCGGCCGTGCCGGTCTCGACGATCGTGCCCTTGAGCATCACGGCCACCCGGTCGGCCATGTCGGCCACGACACCCATGTTGTGGGTGATGAGCAGGATGCCGGTGTTGAGCTTGTCCTTGAGCGAGCGCAGCAGGTCGAGGATGTCGGCCTGGACCGTGACGTCGAGGGCCGTGGTCGGCTCGTCGGCGATGATCACCTTCGGGTCGCAGCTGATGGCCATCGCGATGACCACACGCTGACGCTGCCCGCCCGAGAGCTCGTGCGGGTACTGCTTGACGCGGCGCTCCGGCTCGGGGATGCCCACCATGCGCAGCAGCTCGACGGCGCGGGCCACGGCCTGCTTGCCGTAGGCGATGCCGTGCAGCTCGAGGGCCTCGGTGAGCTGGGTGCCGATGGTGAGCACGGGGTTGAGCGCTGTCATGGGCTCCTGGAAGACCATGGCCACGTCGTTGCCGCGCATGCGGCGCAGCCCCTTGTCGTCGAGCTCGCCGACGACGGTGTCGCCGACCGTGATGCGCCCACCGACGCGAGCGTTCTTCGGGAGCAGACCGAGCGCCGTCATCGAGGTGACGGACTTTCCCGAGCCGGACTCGCCGACGAGCGCGAGGACCTCGCCCGGCTGGACCGCCAGGGAGATTCCCTTGACGGCGTGGACCGTGCCGAACTCGGTGCCGAACTTGACGTCGAGGTCGGTGAAGGACAGGACTGCTGTGCTGTCCGCTGGAGCGGGAGTCGTGGTGCTCATCAGTCCTTGTTCCTGTTCTGACGGGGGTCGAAGGCGTCACGGAGGCCGTCACCGATGAAGTTCACGGTGAGCGCGATGGCCAGGATGAACAGACCGGGGAACCAGAAGAGCCACGGTCGGTTGGTGAACGCGTTCTGGTAGTCGCTGATGAGCAGCCCGAGCGAGACGTCGGGCGGCTTGACCCCGAAGCCGAGGAAGCTCAGCGCGGTCTCGAGCAGGATCGCCGAGGCGATCGACAGGGTTGCCGAGACGATGATGACGCCGATCGTGTTCGGCAGGATGTGCTTGACGACGATCCGGGCCGAACCCGTGCCGATGGCCCGGGCCGAGGCGACGAACTCGCGCTCACGGAGCGAGAGGACCTCTCCGCGGACGAGCCTGGCGAGGCCGGTCCAGGTGACGAGGCCGAGCATGATCGCGAGCCCGAACACACCCCACGAGGACGCGATCTGTCCGAGCACCGCAGCCAGGACCAGGAGCGGGATGACGATGACAAGGTCGGTGAGACGCATGAGGAGTGTCTCGAGCCAGCCGCGGAAGTACCCCGCGAGACCGCCGATGACGGTCCCGAGGATGGTCGCGAGGATCCCGACGGTGAAGGCGACGATGAGCGAGACCTGCGTCCCCTTCATCACGAGGGCGAAGTAGTCCTTGCCCGTCGAGTCCTGCCCGAAGGGGTGCTCGCCGAGCGTGAACGGGAAGGAGTAGGTCGGGCGTCCGCCGTTGATGACGTCCGCGGCCTTGGTGTAGTCCTTGCCCCACCACCCCGGGACCGGGCCGATGCCGATCGAGGTGAAGGCGAGCAGCGTGATGAGCACCAGGATGACGAGGGAGACCATCGCGCCCTTGTGGCGCAGGAACCGGCGCACGACGAGCTGGCCCTGGCTGTAGGACTTCTGCTCGGTCTTCGACGGGCCGGGGGCGTCGTGCATGTGAGCCGCGACGGGGTCGATGCCGCCGTCTGCCGGAGTCGGGATGCGCTCCGGGTTCACGGGCTGGTTGGGGTCAGTCATTGCGCTCTCCGGTGGTCATGGCGCGGGTCGCGGACAGGGTGGTCACGGTCGTGGTGGTCGTGCTGGCCATGTCCGTCACCTCCTGATCCGCGGGTCGAGGGCCGCGTACGCAAGGTCGGCGACGAGGTTCATGACGATCGCCGCGGTGCCCGTCACGAGGAAGAAAGCCATGACAGGGGCCGGGTCGACGTTGGACAGGCCGGTCTGGAACAGCTCACCCATGCCCTTCCAGCCGAAGACCTTCTCGGTGATGACGGCGCCGCCGATGAGACCTGCGAAGTCGAAGGCCACGATGGTCGTGATCGGGATGAGCGCGTTGCGGAAGGCGTGCTTGACGATGACCACCCGCTCGGAGAGCCCCTTGGACCGTGCTGTGCGGACGTAGTCCTGGTTCATCACCTCGAGCATCGAGGAGCGCGTGTAGCGGGTGTACGACGCGACCGAGATGAGGGTGAGGACGATGGTCGGCAGGATGAGCTGCGTCCCCTGGTCGAGGAAGGTGTCCCAGAACGATCCCACGAGGTTGGGGGTCTCGGAGCCGATGGTCGAGATCGGGCGCGGCTTGAGCTTGAGCAGGCCGCTCCAGTTCGAGATCGCGTGGTCGGCGACGGTGAGGATGCCCATCATCACGGCTGTCGAGATCGAGACCGTCATCGCGAGACGACGCGACTCTCCGCCCCAGAACCAGCCGACGGCTGCGCCCACCACGACGGTGACAAGACCGAGGACCGCGATGATCCCCCACGAGGGGTCTTCGAGGATCGGCATGGTGACGAAGTAGCTGACGAGGCCCGCACCGACGGTGGTGAGACCCGCGTAGAGCACCCGGCGGTTGCTGAGCCCGACGACCAGGACCGTGAGGCCGACCGCGAAGGCCGCCGCGACGAGGACGACCACGCCGACACCGAGAGCCGGGCGGCGGAACCACTCGACTGCGCTGAAGTAGAACATCGCTGCCGCGACGAAGACGATCGCGGTGCCCGCGGTCAGCAGGCGCCGCTTGCGGTCACCACCGAGGATCCCCTGCAGCGCGAAGCCGATGACCAGCGCGGTGATGATGATCTGCACGGGTGAGAAGGTCGGTTCGACGATCCAGTCGTTGAACCTGATCGCGCCGTACTCCTTGAGCAGGACCGCGACCCAGAACACGGGGAGGGAGTAGAAGAGGAAGGCCATGAAGGTCACGACGTAGTCGAAGCCCGAGTACTGGCGGATGGCCGTCATGATCCCGACGAGCACACCGATGATGATCGCGAGCACCGTTGCGAGGATCACGAGTCGGAGGGTCGAGGCGACGGCGTTGCCGAGGAGGGCTGTGACGTCTGTGCCGGAACGGTTGGTCCCGAGGTCGCAGTTGAGCGTGAAGCACTTGGACACACCGCGGAGCCAGTCCCAGTACCGCGCGTACCAGGGCTCGTCGAGCCCCATGAACGAGGTGCGCTGCTGGATGAGGTACTCGCGGTTCTTCGCGTTGCTCTCGCGGAGGTCCTTGAGGGGGTCTCCCGAGTTGATCACCAGGACGTAGAGCAACAGTGAGCCGCCGAGCAGGACGAGGAGTGACTGTCCTAGTCGACGCAGGATGAACTTGGTCACGAACTAACCCTTCAAGTTCCATTGGGAGCGGTGACCTGGGCGCGCGCACCGCACGCGTCGAGCCACAAAACTCCTTCATAGTGCCATGACCGAGAGGCTTCTGGCTCACAAAAAGCTGGGGTGGAGGCGGTGAGCCCCCACCCCAGCCGGTGCGGTGGTCAGGCGCTCGTAGCGCCTGACCACCGGGACCTCACCGAGGTCAGGTCCCTGTGGTGCTGCGGTCTCAGGACGCGCGGACCCACTGCTCGGCGTTCCACGCGACGGTGTTCTGCGTCGCCGTGCGGCGGACGTTCGAGAGCGTCGAGTCGAAGGCGCTCACACCGGGGTGCGCGAAGACCGGGATGCCGTACAGGTTGTCCCAGAGCAGCTTCTCGATGGTCTGGATCTGGGTGAACTGCTCGTCCTCGTCGAGGGTGGTCGCGAGGGCCTCCCACGCTGCGTCGACCTCGGCGTTGGAGAACCCGCCGTAGTTCTGAGCGCCTGTCGAAGAGTAGATGTTCTGCCCCGAGACGATCTGGCCCGATCCGGCCCAGGCGAAGAGGGCGACCTCGTAGTCACCGCGCTCGAGCGTGCCGCCCGGTGCGAAGAAGTCCTCGTTGCCCGCGTCGGTCACGTTGAAGCCGGCCTCGTCGCAGCTGGACTTGATGAGGGCGACCTGCTCGGTGCGGCGCTGGTTCGGAGCGGAGTAGCCGATGCGGACGTCGATCGGTCCGGTCACGCCGGCCTCTTCGATCTTGGCCTTGGCACCGTCGATGTCGACCTCGTCGTAGCGACCGTCATAGGAGGTCTCGAGGAGCTCGGAGTAGCGCTCCTGGAACGGGAAGACCTCGCGGGCGTTCATGACGACAGCCTCGGGGTCGACAGGCTTGACCAGGTTGTCGACGATCTGCTGACGCGGCACGCACATGGCGAAGGCCTCACGGAGCGCGAGGTTGTCGGCGAAGACACCGTTGTTGAAGTTGAAGTCCAGGTGCTCCCACGTGAGGGACTGCCCGGTCTCGAGGGTGACGGAGTCGCCGATGCCCTCGAGCTGGGCGACGGTGTCGACCGTGGCCTGCGGCTCGATGACGTTGAGGTCACCGTTCTGCAGGGCCTGCACCATGGCCTCAGGGGCCACGAAGCGGTAGACGAGCGTCTTGGTCGCGGGCGGGGTACCCCAGTAGTTCTCGTTGGCCTCGAGGGTGATCGACTCGCCCGCGGTCCAGGAGGACAGCTTGTACGGGCCGGAGGACGGACGGATCGCCTCGTCGGGCAGCTCGCCCGGCGTCGGGGAGAGCCATCCGGTGTTCCAGAACTCGGCCACGGGGCGGAGCGTCTCGACGTCCTTGGCCTTGATGGCCTCGACGAGCTGCTCGACCGTGAGGCCACCCTGCTCGGCGGCGATGTGCGCGGGGAAGGCGCTGGTCACCTGGAGCTGGTAGTCGGGGTACGGGCTCTCGTAGTCGTACGTGAAGGTCTTGCCGCCGATCTCACCCTGCGGGCCCTCGAGCACGCGGCCGCCGAACTCGAGGCCGGAGACGCTGTTGAACAGCGGGACGGGGTTGCCCTCGTCGTCGACGCCGTCCGTCATGGACTGAGCGGCCCAGTCGAGGAGGTAGTCCTCGTACGCGATCGGCGTGCCGTCAGACCAGACCGCCGCGTCGTTGAGGGTGTACTCGACCGACATCGGGTCTTCGGACGTCAGCTTGAACGTGCCGTAGTCCTCGTCCTGGTAGATGGCGCCGTCGGTGCCGAAGTACATGAAGCTGCCGAAGATGCGGTCGTTGACCACAGAGTTGTAGGTCGAGTAGGTCTCCGGCGTGTTGCCGTTGTACCCGAGCCACTCCTCACCACCGAGGCTGTAGGAGATCGAGTCGTCAGCCGTGACGACCTCGCCGAGGTCTTCCTTGCCGGTGCTGGTCGGCTCGGCAGAGCCACCGGTGCTCGACGACGACGCGCTGGGGGCGTCGTCAGAGTCGTCGGACGACGTGCAGCCGGCGAGCACGAGAGCGCCCGTGGCCAGCATCGCGACCGTGGCGTGAGTGCGCCTGATCTTCAATGTTCCTCCTCGAAGGATGCGAGATACCCGTGGGCCTGCGACACGTCTCACCCCTGCCGGGACGACCGGGGGGATGCGGCTGGTCTGGGGATCGTGTGTACGAGAAAGTTACCTACGTGATGTCGACCACTCGAACGAATCTCACCCATAAAGGCTGATCGTTACCGAGTTGATACTGCTCGGTAACATTGGTCATCTGCCGTTCACAATGTGGACCGTGGACGCTGTGCACCTTGGTATCTCAACGTTTTCAGAGATGCTGAACCGGGACCCAAGCACCACTACAGCCCTCACGAGCGTTCCCGCATGCCTTTTTAAGGTGACAAGAGCGCTGAAATCGTGTCAACCGCGCGAGACGAAACGATCTGGTCATTGCTCACCCGTCGACGACGCCGCTCCTCGCACCCCCGATGTGCAGGGTCGTCCTACGTCCTCCACACAGTCGTCACGAGCGGTCCCACGCCCAGCGCCGGGCGACGACTAGTCTCGGGAGGTGCCGGGACATCTCGACCGACGAGGTCGCCCCGACCTCGGACCGACAGGAGCACGACGACAGATGAGCGCCGACGCGCACGAGGCCGATCGCCTCTCCCCAGGGTTCCCCCCGCCGACGGTCGGCAGCGGCCCCCTCGCCGAGCCGGTCGCGCAGTCCTTCGCACGGCTCTCGCCGGACCAGCGCGGCGCCCTGGTCGCCGCGCGCGACGAGCTGACCCGCTTCGTCATGGCGTACCAGTTCGGCCTCGAGGAGATGCTCACCAAGGTGAACATCCTCAAGGACGAGTTCAGCTACGTGCGCGACTACAACCCGATCGAGCACGTGAGCTCTCGGCTGAAGTCCCCCGAGGGCATCCTCGCCAAGGCGGTCCGCAAGGGCTGCCCGCTGCGCGTCGACGCGATCCGCGAGCAGATCTTCGACATCGCCGGGATCCGGATCACGTGCAGCTTCATCGCCGACACGTACACGATCCGGGACATGCTCATGTCGCAGGAGGACGTGACGGTCGTCGAGGTCAAGGACTACATCGCCCACCCGAAGGAGAACGGCTACAAGAGCCTGCACCTCATCGTGCAGGTGCCGGTGTTCCTGTCGGACAGGGTCGAGCACGTCAAGGTCGAGATCCAGATCCGCACGATCGCGATGGACTTCTGGGCGAGCCTCGAGCACAAGATCTACTACAAGTACGACGGCGACGTGCCGCAGACCCTGCTCGACGAGCTGCGCGACGCGGCGACCGTAGCGAACCGGCTCGACGTGAAGATGGAACGCCTGCACCAGGAGGTCAGCCGCCTCCCGCACGCGAGCGCCGCCGAGACGTCAGAACCGTCCAGCGCGCTCGAGGCTGTTCCCGCCGAGCTGCTCCAGACGCTGTTCCAGCAGATCGGGCGCGAGACGGGGACGTAGCCCCAAGGCGCCGTAGCCGGCGAGCCTCACCGTGGCGCGGGGCCGCTGGCCGAGTCGGCCAGGCTCATCCTGAGGACGGGTCAGGTGGCTGAGTCCGGAGCAGCCGGGACGCCCCGTCCGCCGGCTCGAGCAGAGCGCCCGCACGCCGTCGGTGCTCGCGGAGGGTCGTCGGGGCCATCCTGTCGAGGAGGGCGACGACCATCGTCGCGCGGTGGTTGGCCTCGAAGACCGGGCGGTGGTCCTCGACGAAGGCCCAGTAGAGCCCGTCCCAGTCCGCCCTCCACTCCCCCGGCGGGAGGTCGGACATCTTCCGCAGATAGCTGCTGCCCGAGACGTAGGGCTTGGTGGTGATCGCCGTCCCGGCGGCGAACTGGCTCATCGCGTAGACGTTGGGGACCATCACCCAGTCATAGGCGTCGATGAACATCTCCATGAACCACAGGTAGACCTCGTCAGGGTCGACCCGCAGGAGCGACATGGCGTTGCCCAGCACCATGAGCCGCTCGATGTGGTGGGCGTAGCCCGTCGCGAGGACCCTGGAGATCACCAGGTCGACGGGTTCCAGGCCCGTCGTGGCGTCCCACCAGCCGTCGCCGAGGGCGTGGGTGTGCCCGAGGTGGTTGGACGTCCGCAAGCGGCGGCCGTAGACGCGGTACGTCGCGCGCATGTACTCGCGCCACCCGATGAGCTGCCTGACGAATCCCTCGACCGAGGCGAGCGGCGTGCTCTCGTCGGCGCCGTCGAGCACGGCCTGCAGGACCTCGCGAGGGTCGAGCAGACCGATGTTGAGCGCCGCGGTCAGCAGGCTGTGCGCGATGAAGGGGTGCTCAGTCGAGATCGCGTCTTCGTAGGGGCCGAAGTCGTGCAGACGCTCGCGGACGAACTCGTCCAGGTGTGCTCGTGCCTCGTCGGCGCTCGTGGGCCAGGCGAAGAGCTGTGGGTCGCCCGGGGCGTCGGGGAACTCTGCGGCCACCCAGGCGATCGCGTCGTCGACCTCCTGGGGTCGCGTGGCACCGTCGCGACCGCTGCCATCTCGGGAGCTGCGACCGTGACGGTGATCGCCGTCGTGGCCGCCAGCAGGGTCGACGGCCGGGTCGACGGCTGGGTCGTCGGCCGCGTCGTCGGACGGGCCGCCAGCCGTGTCGTCGGCTGGTTCGTCGAAGAGCGACTCGAGGTCGAAGGTCCCTTCGTCGCGCAGCACGGGATGGCGTGCGAAGCGGCCGACCACGGGGGGCACGTAACCGCGCGGGAGCTTCTTGCGGTTGTCGGCGTCGTAGGACCACCTGCCGCCGACGGGCTGGTCGCCGTCGAGCAGGACGTCGAGCCTGCGACGCTGCCACACGTAGAAGTCCTGCATGCGCGGGGCGTTGCCGGCAAACCACGCGTCGACCTGGGCGCGGTCGGTGAGGAAGCTCGGGCTCTCGAGCACGTCGTCGGCGTGGAGCGTGTACCCGCCGTCCGCGAGCGCGGAGCGGAGGTCACGCTCCATCCAGTCGTCGACCACGTCGAAGAAGGTCACCTGGGCCGGGGCCATGTCGCGCACGAGGGCGCAGAGCTGGTCGTGGGAGCTCCGACCGGCGTCGCTGCGCAGCGTGCGGACCTCGTGCCCGCGCGCCCGCAGGCGTGCCGCGAAGCGCTCCGTCGACGCGCGGTGCAGCACCAGCTTGTGGGAGTGGAACCTGTACTGCCTGAAGAGCAGGTCGTGCTCGACCACCACGAAGACCGTGCCTGGACCGGCGTCGAGGTGCTCGTCGAAGAGCTGGTGCGGCAGGACGAGACGCAGGTGCGGCAGTGGCGCCGGCTTCAGAGGTGGCTTCTGGGGCAGGTGCGGCGTCGGGTTCAGGTGCGGTGTCGGGGGTGGCACCGCGGTCATGGACGCAGTCGGCTCGCGACAGCGTGGCCGGCGCGGTCGCCCGAGAGCAGCGCCCCTTGGATCGACCCTGTGGCCTGGTGGTCGCCGGCGACCAGCACGCGGTCTCCTGTCCAGCGTGGGCGTCGGTCCCGGAGCGGCGGCGGTTGCGCGGGCAGCGTGTGCTCGACGACGTGGTGGACCAGCACCTCCCACCTTGCGGTCGACGTCCCGTAGATCCGCGCGAGGTCACGGAGGACGTCGGCCTCGCTCGCGCGGCCGTCGGGCCTGTCGAGCAGCGTGGTCGCCTGGACCAGATGCTCGCCGGGCGGCGCGTACGACAGGGCGGCCTCGGAGACCACGGCGGTGTTCCAGACCGGGCCGGCCGGTCCCCCGCCGGGGCGCGAGGCGTCGAGGACGATGAAGGGGCTGGCCCGCGGGACCTCGGGCGTGCGGAACCACCAGGTGGTCAGCCCGTGCGTGACGGGGGCTGGGACGTCCACCAGAGAGGCGACGTCCTGCGGACCGACCGCGACGACCGCTGCACGGGCGCGGAGCGTCCCCTGGTCTGTCGACACGGCGACCCCGTCCGAGGTCTCCCGCAGCTCGCGGGCCGGGGTGCTGAGCCGGACCGGCTCGCTCAGCCAGGCGGCCATCTGCTCGGGCATCGCCTGCATGCCCTCGCGCGGGAGGCCGGGGGCAGCGAGGGCGAAGGAGCGCATGAGCAGCCTGACGAAGCCTGCGGACGTGCTGCCGGTGCTGTCGGCGAGGACCCCGGCGAGGAAGGTGTCGAGGACGTCGCGGCGCAGGCGGCCGGTGAGACCGACCTGGTCGAAGGACTCCCGGAGCGGCAGGTCCGGTGTCGAGCGGAACGCAGCCCTGGCGTGCAGGAGCGTGGGTCCGAGCCACCGGGCGAGCGCGACGAGGTCCGAGACCGGCGTGAGATCGCTGAGCACGGTCCCGAGGGCGTGCTGCGGGTGCCGGAGCGGGTGAGCGAGGGTCGTCCTGGTCTCACCGGTGCGCACCACGACGCCGACACCGAAAGTCTGGAGCGCGAGGGACGGGACGTCGATCCAGTCCCGCACGGCCGGGTAGGAGGGGTTGAGCACCTGGAAACCACGGTCGCAGAGGAACCCGTCGACCCTGTCGGTGCGGACCCTGCCGCCGACGGCATCACCGGCCTCGAGGACCGTCACCCGCAGACCGAGCCGCTCCAGGCGTCGGGCGCTCTGCAGACCGGCGAGACCTGCGCCGACGACGACGACATCCGTGTCCATGGGGTTCCCTCCTGATGAGGGGCAAGTCTCGCCCGGGCCTGTCGGCAGGGCAACCGGGACGCATGCCGTGACCGGGGTCGCGAGCCGGGCGAGAGGGCGACGGCACAGGACGCCGACGACTGGGTGCCCAAGTGCCCAAGTGCAGTCTCAGGCGTCTCGGACCGCGCCGTGACGCCCGGTGGCCTCGGCGATCCCCGCCTGCTTCGCCTCGGCGATCAGGAGGGCCAGCCGACGGCGTCGACCGCGGACTGCTGACCGCAGCGCGAGCACCATCGCGAGCGCGCCGAGCACCACGAGGAGCTGGGGCACCGGGAGCGCCCAGGTGGTGAAGGTCTGGACAACAGGGGCGATGGTGTCTGCACCTGCACCTGCGCCTGCAGCGACCTCGGTGTCTGCTGCAGGGTGCAACGCGACCGTCGTCCGCAGCGGGCCGAGGGGCCAGACCCTCTCGGTGGTAACGACGACAGGGGTCTGCGCGCCTGGCGACAGGTCGGGTGTCTGCGTGGCGACACTCAGGGCGCGTCCCGACCACGGGGCGATGCTCGAGCTGACCTCGCTGCGCAGCCTGACGTTGCCGGTGTTGGCCACCGTCGACGAGACCGTCACCGCGCCCGGGGTGAAGGGGTTCCAGGACTGCACGTAGTGCGCCTCGAGGTCGTCGAGCGCGAGGGCCGGCGCGAGGTCGCCGGCGACCCTGACGTCTACCCGGACACCGACACGGTGCTCGGTCGAGACGAGGCCGTCGGCGCTCGTGACCACGCTGGCCGCGACACCCGCCGAGTAGTCCCCCGGGGTCGCGTCGGCGGGGACCTGGAGCAGGACGGGGACGACAGCACTGTCGCCGGCCCCGAGCTCGAGGGTGCTCACCACGTCGACCCACGCACCGGCCTCGACCGGGGCGTGGGACCTGGGCCGCATGTCGAATCGTCCCGAGGCTGTGAGGTAGCCGTCGTTGGCGGTGATGTCGAAGGTCACCGCGTGCTCGCTGAGGTTGCGCACCAGGACGTGCTCCTGGACTGACCCGCCCGGGGGCACGGCGACGTCGATGGTCCGACGCCCGTCAGGTCCCTCGGCGCTGGCCGGCGAGACAGACCAGGAGACCTGCGAGGCGGGGTCCGGGGCCGACGCCCCCGCAGCGGGCACCGGACCGAGAGCTGCGGTCACGATCACCAGGGTGAGGACGGCGAGCAGCCGGGCGACGGCAGCGCGCAGCCGCTCGGCGTCGGTGCGGGAGCCGGGAGACGCGGTCACGGGACCTCCTTCGGGAGCAGTGGGCGGGGCGCCGTCGGCAGCCCCGCCCACGGTAGGTCAGCCTTCGAAGAGCGAGAGGGTCAGCGTCGCGCTGTAGGAGCCTGGGGGCGCCTCGACGACGGGGACCCTCAGGGCGAGGTCGGCAGATGCCTCCCACGACGCCCCGAACTCGCGGGCGTCGGAGGAGTCGAAGGTCGACACCAGGAGGTCGTAACCGCCGACCACACCCGTGCCGTCGTCGGCCTCGGAGGCCACCGGGACCCCCTCGACCACCGATCCGTCGTCGTCGGGCGGGGTGCTCACCAGGCGTGGCGCCCACCCGAGGTACGTCCCGGAGATCACCGAGCCGGAGTCGACGGCCTCGAAGTCGGAGGTGTCCCCCACGACAGCCCAGGCGACACCCTCGTCGCTCGTGGTGCGGGTGTCGGTCACGGTGACTGTCGGCAGGACACCTGTGAACTGCCGGACGTCGCTGTCCGAGCCCGACTCGGTCAGCGCGACGGGGCTGGTGTCGACGGTCATGGCCAGGGCGCCCTGGTCGGTGACCTCGACCAGCAGCGGCACGCCGCCCTCGTCGACGGGGCCGGGGGCGGGGTCAGGGGCGGCGACGGCTGTCGACGCCAGGAGGAGGGATGCTGAGCCGAGCGCTGCGATCGCGCCGGCGCGAGAGAGACGAGACATGGGTCTGCTTCCTGTCGGAGGTGTCGGTCGAGAGAGTGCAGGAGGCGGAGGAAGGCCTGTGGCGCGACAAGGCATCTGGGCGGCCTCCCTCGGCAGGGCTGGGTCCCGCTGGGCCCGGCCGGCGGCACCGGCCGGGCCCAGCGGTCCTAGCAGGTGATCGCGTCGTAGGGCACGGACTCCTCAGACGTGATCTCGTGCCCGTCGACGACGGCCGTGGCCGTCACGGTCGCCGTCCCGGCGGGCAGCGACGGGCCTCGGACGGCGAAGGAGGTGTAGGCCCGCTTGCCGACCTCGAGGGACGCGAACTCTCGAGTCCCCGAGGGGGTCGCCAGGGTCACCGCGCCGAAGGGCACGACGTCGGCGTTGGTCGCCGACACCGCGACGACCGCAGAGGCCCCGAGGCACCTCGGGACCGCCTCGACGGCGATCTCGAGCTCCCGCTCGGCGACGGGGGTGCCCGTCACCGTGAGGCCACGCATCCGGCCGACGTTGTCGAAGGACCCGAAGCCCACACGACCCGAGGTGAAGGTCGTGTCGGTCGCCGTGAGCAACGGCTTGTGGAGACCGTCGAGGTAGACGGCCATCTCGCCGGTGTCGGCGCAGTGCACCACCCGGACCGCGTGGAACTCGTCGTCGGTCACCGCCGGGGGTGCTCCGACCGCGCCGTCCCACTGGTCGTCGATGCGTTCGCGGTCCTTGCCGTCGACCTTGAAGATCCCGTTGTGCGGGTAGATCGTGTTGTCCTGCGACAGGTGCGCGTAGTAGTACTGCGTGTCCGAGGTGTAGCCGAAGACCACGATCACGTCCCGGTTGTTGACGGAGACGGGCTCGTCGAGCCTGACCTCCGCCTGGATGTTGACCGACCCGAGGACAGGTCCCTCGGTGAGGACCGCGTACTCGAAGGGTCGGCGGATGCCGTCGTCCGGGTTGGTCCCCGCCTCGGCGAGGATGATCTCCTCGCCCGGGAGCTGCCACTTCGACGGCGTGCGCGGCGTCCAGCTCTCGGCTCCCATGACGTCGGTCAGGACGACCCCGGCCGGGGTGCACGTCGGCGGCGGCACCGTGACGACGGGTTCTGCTGCGTACCTGTCGTACTGCGCCGCGACCTGGTCGGCCGACACCGCGGAGTCGAGAAACATCAGGTCGTCCATCCGGCAGTCGCACGGGTTGGACTCCCGGGTGTTCTGCGGGAAGCTGCCGCCGATCTTGATGCCGCGCGGGTCGGACTCCGAGGCGCTGCCCGGTCCCCACGGGTTGGACGCCGAGGTGTACGTCCCCTCGAGCGGCTGGCCGTTCATGTACAACGCCATCGACCCGTTGACGAAGTCGAAGGTCGCCGTGAGGTGCACCCACTCCCCTCGCTCCAGGATCTCGTCCCAGGGCAGGTTCGCCGCGTAGGTCCACGAGGCCCCGGTGTCGACCCGGCGGGCCAGGCCGACGACCTTCGGCTCGCCGTTCACGTTGATGACCTCGAGCAGCGTGCGGACCGCGTGCCCGTCGGAGGTCCCGGTGAGGATGCCTGCCAGACCGATCGCGTTGTAGCGGTCGGCGGTGCTCGAGTTGAGCGCGGGCATCTCGCCGGTGGGCTTGAACCAGCCCATGATCGTGGTCTCGTCGGCCCCGGCGAAGGGCCGCAGCGTGTCGACACCTTCAGGGTCGTAGACCCCTGCCTTCCAGT
The DNA here is from genome assembly GCF_013415325.1 of Sanguibacter inulinus. GTDB lineage: Bacteria > Actinomycetota > Actinomycetes > Actinomycetales > Cellulomonadaceae > Sanguibacter > Sanguibacter inulinus. The sequence goes on from NZ_JACBYE010000036.1 coordinate 38,120, forward strand.
CGTCGTTGGACGCAGCCGTCGCGCTGAGCTGCTGCGTCTGGAGCGCACGGCCTGCGCCCGGGTAGGCGCGGTCGGTCACCCGCATCTCTCGGCCTCCGTTGACCAGGTCGATCGTGGTGCCGGAGAAGCCCTGGTCGAGCTCCTTCGTCAGGTCGCCCTCGACAGGGTGGTCGAAGGTGTAGTGGGCCACGAGGCTCGGGGCGAGCTCGGGCAGCACGGAGGGCTGGACCGGCACCGGGTCGCCCGTGCGGGCTCCCGTCACGGTCCAGACCCGGCCGTCGGCCTTGGAGACGAGATAGAGCTCGCCGTCGGCGTCGGACCCGAAGCGCAGGTCGACCCGGGTGTCGCCGACGAGGTCGGCGAAGGTCGTCTCGACACCGTCGACGAAGACCTTGAGCTGGGAGATCTCGGCGAGACCTGCAGGGTCGCCGTCGCCCCTGACCATCTCGTCCTCCTCGGTCGACAGCACCCAGCCGCGGACCAGGTCGGTGAAGAGGTACTTGCCCTGGAGCTCGGGGATCGCCCCGCGGTAGACGAACCCACCGTTGAGGGCGACACCCGCGTCCCCGGTCTGGTCGGGGTCTCGGTTGTGGTCGTAGGCGGCGACGGGGTAGGTGAAGTCGTGCTGCTCGGCGTCGTCGGCCGGGAGCGGGAAGATCTGACGGTTCTCGGCCACGAAGGGCCCCTCACGGTCCGACCAGCCGAAGTTGTCGCCGGCCTCGACGGCGTAGACCGACTCGACCTGCCACTCGCCGATGTGCCCGAGGTACATGGTGTGCTCGCCGCCGGTGTCCCAGCTGATCCTGTGCGGGTCACGCATGCCGACGGCGTAGATCTCGCCGAGAGCGCCGGCGGTCCCCACGAAGGGGTTGTCCGCGGGGATCCCGTACTGCCCGTTGGTGCTGTCGTCTCCGAAGGGGTCGATGCGCAAGATCGTGCCCTGGGGTGTCGCGAGGTCCTGCGGGTTGTCGTTGCCGACCCCGTTGCCGCCGTCACCGACGAGGACGTAGAGCTTCCCGTAGTCGGCGTCGCCGGGGGTGACCGTCGGGTTGAAGGCCAGCTGCTGGACCGTGTGCACGCGGCCGTTGAAGGGCACCCGCATCACCTCGCGGCTGGTGCCCACGAAGGTCGCCGCCGCTGGGTCGTCGGCCGTCCACTCGGTGATGACGCTGTGGAAGTTGGTCGCCCCGAACCCCGGGAAGTCCGGCGCGTCCTGGGTGAGCGCGGCACCTGCCTCGGTGTGGACCGTGTAGAAGATGCCGTTGGTGGCGTAGTCCGGGTGGTACTCGACGAAGCCGAGCCCTGTGCCCAGGCCTGCGTGGTTGTGGAAGGTGTCGAGGAACTGCGCGCGGACGTCGAGATAGGGCACGTACTCCCCAGTCTCCTTGTCGACCATGTACAGCACGGCGTTCATGTCCGGCACGGCGAGCCTGCCCGAGCCGTCAGGCACCTCGTCGAGGTGTGTGATCCGGTTGTGCCGGACCAGCCGCGGGTCGCTCGCTGCCGGGGTGGTCGAGGAGGCCGGCAGCTGCACGAGCTCTTCGACCTCGATCCCCAGCTCGGAGGGCGTCGGGTCGGGCAGAGGGTTGAGGAGCGGCTCGGCCGGCACCTCGCCGACCTCGCAGTCCGCAGGGTTGCCGCTCGGGACGGCAAGGTTCGCACCGGCGGTGTCGACCGCGACGTCGTCGAGGTACTGCGTCCCGGGGTTCGGTGTCCCGTTGACCCAGTAGAACCTGTCGAGGGATCCGCTCACGGCCTGCCGGAACCCGAACTGGGTCTCGGAGCCTGCCGGGAGGCGGGTCTGCTCGGCGTAGGGGCCGCCCTGGCTGTACACGGCGACGGTGTCGGTCGCGTTGTCCGCCACGATCCACACGCACTGCCAGACGTCGGGCGACCAGCTGCCCGCGGTGGCGAAGACTCCGCCGTCGCGGACGCGCAGCACGTCGTCGTTCTGGTGGTTGACGTAGGCGCGGCTGTGGCTGGTGGTGCTCGGTGCGTCGACGTCGGTGAGCCCGAAGGAGGTGTCGACCTTGCCGCTGCGGAGCATGCGGAAGAACAGCGTGCCGGTCTCGCCGTCAGCGATCGCCGGGACCTCGCGGAAGGCCCGGATGCTGGGGCCGCTCTGGGTGAGCACGAAGTTGTTGCCGTTGAGCGGGTCGGGCACGACGGCCGTCGCCGGGCTGGCGGTCCAGCCGTCCTGGCCGTCGAGCGCACCGGGGGTGTACTGCTCGAAGTCCAGGTGCTCGGTGAATCCTGCGGAGGTCGTCGGTGGCGGTGGGCCACCGGGGTCGTCGGGTGCCGGTGCGGCACCGGCCGGGGCTGCCAGGGGCAGAGCCCCGAGGACCGCTGAGAGAAGGATGGCGACGGCCGCTCTGCGGCGCGCCGATCGGGTGCGTGCTGACGTCATTGTCTGGCTCCTCGTCATTGGGAAGCGCTTTCAGGCATGCTCACCCTGGCACGCGCCCAGGCACGTGGCAATGGTCTGGGCGCAATTGGGGGAAACGCTTTCCACGCTGGCTGCGAGCGTCGCCGCCCGGACGAGCCGACAGCCCTCACGGCACTACGAGACGTCCGTGCACGTCAGAGCACCCGTGCGTCCTCGGGTCGTGAGCCCGGCTCGGTCAGGCAGGCGGCGGCGCCGTCGAGGCACGGACGACAAGCTCGAACCCGACCTCGACCACCTGCGCCGCGCCTCGCTCGGCTCGCAGCGCGAGCCCCGCGGCCTGCCGGCCCATGCTCGCCATGGGCAGCCGGACCGTCGTCAGCGCGGGTGCGAGGTCCTGCGCCACCTGGACGTCGTCGACCCCCGTCACCGACACGGCATGCGGCACCGCGACCCCACGCTCGCGCAGGACCGACAGAGCCCCGATCGCCATGGTGTCGTTGAGCGCGATGATCGCCGTGAGGTCATTGCGTGCCTCGAGCAGCCGGGTCGTCGCCGCCCGTCCGCCGTCACGGGTGAAGGCCGCGTGCTCCCAGGCCACGTCGTCGATCCCCGCGGCCGCCGCAACCTCCGCGATCCCGCGGCTGCGGTCCTGGACCGTGGTCATCCGCTCCGGGCCGGCCACGACACCGATGCGCCGGTGCCCGAGCGCCACGAGGTGCTCGGCGACGGCACGCCCCGCACCGACGTTATCGGGCAGCACGGCGTGGCAGTCGAGGTCGCGGTGGCCGATCGCGACGAGCCGCCCTCCCGACGCCGCGTAGGCCTCGAGCTCGGCGTTGAGCATGGTGTTCATGGCCGCGTCCCTGTAGCCGGACCCGGCGATGACGATCGCACCGACGCGCTGACCCCGCAGCAGCCGGGCACCGGCCAGGTCGCTCGCAGGCGTGCGGTCCTGATGGCTCACCTGCACGCTCCACCCCTGCTCGGCCGCCCCGGCGATCACACCGCCGGCGATCTCGGCGAAGTACGGGTCGTCGATCTCGTAGACCATCAGACCCAGGACGGCCGTCAGACCTCCGGCGAGCGACCGGGCGTGCGGGTTCACGGTGTACGCGAGCGCGTCGGCGGCCTCCAGCACACGCCGGCCGAGCTCAGGGGTGACGGCCCGCGCGCCGGACAGGGCCCGCGAGGCCGTCGCGATCGACACCCCCGCGAGCCGTGCGACGTCGGAGAGCCGGGGCTCACCGGGGACGTGCTGCGCTCTGACCGACATCGATGGCCCCCTTGCCATGTCCGGGACTTTGTACCCTCGCCCGGGTCTTGCGCTGATGATATCCGGGAGCATAGTGTGCGGTAACCGCTTTCCACCGGATGTTCGACGACGAGCCTCCGCAGGTGCGGTGATCCCCATTGGATGACCTTCTTACGACGAAGTAGGAGAAACACCCGTGGCACACATGACCAGCCGCTCACGCGGCACCAGCGCACGAGGCCGTGCTCTCATCGCGGCCGCGAGCGCCACAGCGCTCCTCACCGTCGCCGCCTGCGGAGGCTCGAGCGGCGGGTCCGACGGCGGGGGCGACGACCCCATCGTCATCGGCATCTCCCTCCCGCTCACCGGCGACTTCTCCGAGCCCGGCAAGGGCGTCCAGCGCGGCTACGAGGCCTGGGCCCAGATCGTCAACGAAGACGGTGGGCTCCTCGGCCGGCAGGTCGAGCTGAAGATCCTCGACGACCAGTCCAACGCCGACCGCGTCGTCGCCGACTACGAGGTCCTCATCGCCCAGGACGAGGTCGACCTCGTCTTCGGTCCGTTCTCGACCCGCCTCGTGGTCCCCTCGGCGCGCATCGCGCAGGAGTACGGGATGCTCTTCGTCGAGCCGGCCGGGGCCGCGGCCGAGGTGTTCGAGCAGGGCTTCGACAACCTCTTCTATGCAGCCCCCGCGATCGCGGACGACCACTACAACAACCTCGCGGACTACATCCTCGCGCTGCCCGAGGCCGAGCGCCCCGAGACCGTGGCCGTCGCGGCCATGGACGACCCCTTCGCGCAGGGCACCGCCTACGGCCTGCGCGACAAGCTGGCCGAGGGCGGGCTCGAGGTCCTCGTCGACGAGGTCTACCCGCCCAACACGACAGACTTCTCGCCGATCGCCGCGAAGATCGCCGACTCGGGGGCCGACGTGGTCATCGGCGGCACCCAGTACCAGGACGCCGTGAACCTCATCGTGGCCCTGCAGCAGCTCGGCTACCAGCCCGAGCTCGCCGCCTTCTCGACGGCCCCGACGAACCCCGAGTTCTCCGCGGCGATCGGCGCCAAGACCGAGGGCATCCTCTCCCCGACCGGATACACGCCTGACGCAGCATGGCCCTCCAACGCCGACTTCGTCGAGCGCTACACCGAGATCCACGGCAACCCGCCCGGTGAGGACGAGGCCAACGCCTACACCACGGGCCAGGTCGTGGCCGCTGCCGTCGAGGCCGTCGGCTGCGCCGAGCAGGGCGACTGCCAGCAGCAGCTGGTCGACTGGCTGCACGAGAACGAGGTCGACACCGTCGTCGGGCCCCTCACCTGGGACGCGACAGGCAAGCCGCAGGGCGCGCACCTGATCCAGCAGTACGTCGACGGCGAGATCACCATCGTCCTGCCCGAGGACACCGCCGAGGCCGCGCCCATCTTCCCCAAGCCCGAGTGGTGACGGCTCCGTGACCGGTTCCCTCCTCGTCCAGAGCCTCATCCTCGGCGTGCTGCTCGGCGGGCTCTACGCCCTCCTCGCGGCCGGCCTGACGCTGTACTTCGGTGTCATGCGCGTCGTCATGATCGCCCACTCGGCCTTCCTCATCCTGGCCGCCTACCTCGCGTGGTACGCGAACTCTCGCCTCGGCATCGACCCCCTGCTGACGCTCGTGGTCACGGTCCCGCTGTTCTTCGGGGTCGGCGTGGTCATGCAGCGCCTGCTCATCCGGCGGCTGCGGCCCGCGACGCTCACCATGATGTCGGTCCTGCTGACCTTCGCCATCGCGCTGTTCATCGAAGGCCTCATCGGTTTTGTGTGGGGCGGCACCCAGCGCCGCACCCAGCTGCCCTACTCCTCGTCGAGCCTCGAGATCTTCGGGGCCCGCATCGCCGTGGTCAAGCTCATCGCCTTCGGGCTCGCGGCGCTCTCGCTGCTCGCCCTGTACCTGCTGATGAAGCACACGCGGTTCGGTCAGGCGCTGCGCGCCACGATCCAGCACCCCGAGGCCGCCCAGCTGGTCGGCATCAAGACCGACCGTGTCGCCGGCCTCGGCTTCGGGCTCGGTCTGGCGACGGCGGCCCTCGGTGGGACTGCGCTCTCGCTCGACGCCACCATCTACCCGTCGCTGCACTGGCACTGGATCGGACCGCTGATGGCGATCATCGTCGTCGGAGGTCTCGGCTCGATCCCCGGGGCCGCCATCGCCGCCCTCGTCCTGGGAGTGGGCCAGAGCCTGCTGCAGGTCCCGCTCGGGACCACGTGGGCGCAGACCATCTTTTACGTCGCCCTGTTCGTGACGCTCATGGTGCGTCCGCAGGGGTTCTTCGGAGGTCGCCTTGCCCAACGCTTCTAGCACCCTGGCCGCACCGTCCCGCGAGACCACGACCCGACAGCCCACCTCACGCCGCACCCGCCGCATCGCCGCGGCGCTCGCGCTCGTGGTCGGTGCGCTCGTGGTCGCACTCTTCCCGTCCATGGCCCCGAACGCCTACATCCTCTCGGCCGGCGTCGTCGTCCTGTCCTACGCCTGCACAGCCACCTCGTGGAACTTCATGGGCGGCTTCACCGGCTACATCTCCCTCGGGCACGCCGCCTACTTCGGTCTCGGCGCCTACGGCACCGGCATCATCATCCGGGAGCTCGAGCTGCCGTCCTTCGTCGCGTGGGCCCTGGCCGGGGTGGTCGTCGCGATCATCACCGTGCCGATCGGCATCGCGGCGCTGCGCGTGCGCGGGGCGTCCTTCGTCATCGTCTCGATCTCCTTCGTGCTGATCCTGCTGCTCGTGTTCCAGGGCTGGGGATCCTTCACAGGCGGGTCCAACGGCCTCGTCGTCCCGCGCCCCTTCCCGGACCTCATGCGTCCCGAGCACCACCGCGTGTTCTTCTACCTCTTCGCGGCGCTCCTCGCCGTGATGCTCGTGCTGTGGTGGGCGATCGACCGCTCACGCTTCGGCATCGGCCTCAAGGCGATCCGCGAGGACGAGGACAAGGCCGAGGCCCTGGGCATCCCCACCCGCAACTACAAGCTCGTCGCCTACGTCGTCTCGGCCACGCTGACAGGCCTGGCCGGCGGCATGTACGCGCTGTGGTTCGGCGACCTCGACCCGATCTTCCAGTTCTCGATCCTGCTCGGGTCGTACATGGTCCTCATGGCGCTCCTGGGCGGCATCCGCAACCTCTTCGGGCCTCTTGTCGGGGCCGTGATCGTCGGGGTCGCGCTCGAGGTGTTCAAGCTCGAGTTCGGCGACACGCAGTTCCACCTCGTCGCGACGGGCCTGCTGCTCGGGCTGGTCGTGCTGTTCATGCCCGACGGGATCATCCCGGCCGTCCAGGCCGGGCTGCGGCGCCTCGGCCCGCAGTCGTCCTCGATCCGCGAGATGACCGCGAGCGAGCTCGCCGAGCGCAACGCCGCCGCCGGCATCAACGGTGACTCGGTGTTCTCCGGCGGGCTGGCCGCCCGCGAGCAGTCCCCCGAC
>NZ_JACBYE010000037.1 GCF_013415325.1 Sanguibacter inulinus
GGCTGGTCGGGTGCGCCCTCCTGTGTGCTCTGCACAGGGCCTGCGCTCTCGTGCCTACTTCGCGAGGAACGCCAGCAGCGCCGCGTTGACCTCGTCCGCATGGGTCCAGAGCAGGCCGTGCGGGGCGCCCTCGACCTCGACGTAGTCGGCCTCGGGGAAGGCCTCGTGGAAGGGGCGGGCTGTCGCGTCGATCGGGAGGATGTTGTCGGCCGTGCCGTGCAGGATGAGCGAGGGCTTGCCGGCCTCGCGGACCGCGGCCACGTCGGCGCGGAAGTCCTCGAGCCAGGCCGGGACGACAGCGTAGGCGGCGACGGGGGCCGAGCCGACGGCGGTGGCCCAGCTGGCGTCGACGGCCTGCTGGCTGATGCGCGACCCGAGGTTCTCGTCGAGGTTGTAGAAGTCGCCGTAGAACTGCGTGAACCACGCGAAGCGGTCTGAGCGGGCGGCCTCGGAGATGCCGTCGAAGACCTCCTGCGGGACGCCCGTCGGGTTGTCGTCGCGCTGGACGAGGAAGGGCTCGAGCGAGGCGAGGAAGGCGAGCTTGGCGACGCGCTCGTGTCCGTGGCGGCTGACGTAGCGGGCGAGCTCGCCCGTGCCCATCGAGAAGCCGACGAGGACGACGTCGCGCAGGTCGAGGGTCTCGAGGAGGGTGTCCAGGTCGGCGGCGAAGGTGTCGTAGTCGTAGCCGGAGCCGACCTTGCTCGACTGGCCGAAGCCGCGGCGGTCGTAGGTGATGACGCGGTACCCGGCGGCGAGGAGCTCGCGGGTCTGGCGCTCCCAGCTGTGGCCGTCGAGGGGGTAGCCGTGGATGAGCACGACGGGCTGACCGCTGCCCTGGTCTTCGTAGTAGAGCTCGACGTCAGTGGTGTTCTCCTGGCCGACGGTGATGCGTCCCATGGGAAGTCCCTTCCAGATCACGGTGAGAACGGTCGTTCTCGCGGTGTTGCTCACACTAGAGAACGATCGTTCTCCGCGCAAGTAGGATGGGGGCATGACTTCCGACGACCTGAGAGAACGCATCGTCGACGCCGCCGACAGCCTGTACTACGCCAAGGGCTACGCCGCCGTCGGCATGGACGAGCTGCGCTCGGCCGCCGGGGTGTCGCTGCGCAGGCTCTACTCGGTGTTCGCCTCGAAGGACGAGATCGTGCTGGCCGTGCTCGACCGCCGCCACCAGATGTGGGAGGACGGTGTGGCCGAGCGGGTGGGCCGGGTCGAGGACCCGCGCGAGAAGCTGCTCGCGGTCTACGACTACCTCGCCGACTGGTTCTGCGACGACGAGTTCCGCGGCTGCGGGTTCATCAACGCCTTCGGCGAGCTCGGTGGGACGAACCCTGCCGTCGCGCAGGCGGTCCGGGAGCACAAGGCGTCCTTCCAGAGGTTCGTCGCCGGCCTCGTCGAGGCGGCTGGAGCCTCGCCGGCGCTCGCCGCCCAGCTCGCGATCCTCGCCGAGGGCGCGCAGACGACCGCCGCGATCTCGGGGGACCCTGCTGTCGCCGCCCAGGCGCGCGGCGCGGCCGAGGTGCTGGTCGCCGCAGCGGGAGCGGCGGCAGACCCCAGGGCCGCCTGAGGTCCACCCGGCACCAGGTGCCGTACCAGGCCACCTGCTGACACGCGCGATGCCCGGGCAGGCACAGATGGGGAGCCTGCACCATCGTCTCGGTGGGCGTGGCGCACCGTCCTCCCGCACGATGATCAGATGGGACTCTTCACCAAGCTCGGCCGCCGCACCTCCTCGCCGCAGGAGTGGGCGCAGCTCTGGGAGCTTCTCGTCCCGCTCGGTGGGCAGACCACCCCGGACGCCGTCGACAGGTGGTCGCGCTGGGCCCGCGCGCTGCCGGCCGAGACGCTGACGGTGGCCGCGGAGCAGCTGGCCGAGGCCTATGCCCTGCTGGACACCGAGCAGCACGGACGGGCCCTCGCCGTCGAGCCCTTCACAGGTCTGGACCGGCCCTTCGCCAGGATGAGGTTCCTCAGGGTGCTCGACCGCGTGATCCTCGCCGGTCCCGACGCCGTGCAGAAGGTGGCCGACGCGCCCGAGCTCGTCCGCGGCTACGACACGGTCCACCTGCTCGACCCGGAGCAGAGCCTCGGATCGACGGCCCCCGCCCTCGTGCACCTGTCCCGCCTGCTCGACGAGGCGAGGGTGCTGGGTGGCCAGTCCGCGCCGACGGTCGGCGAGCTGCCGCAGCCCGAGGAGACCGAGGCCCTGCGCGCCATGATGCAGCTGGAGCACGGGTCTGCCTCAGGAGGTTGGGGGTCGAGCCGCCGCTGGCCCACGCTCAGGTCCGCCAAGGCGTCCCGGCGGACGAGGTTCTCGATCGAAGACCCGGAGATCGCGTGGATCGACGTAGACGCCTCGATCCTCTGCGAGGACGAGTCGGGGGACGCCCCCGCTGACCACGTGCACGACGAGTCCTGCTGGACCGGTGCGGGCCGTGCAGCGACCCTCGAGGTCTACACGGCGCTCGGTGGAGCGGCCGGGGCGCAGCACGAGCTGTGCCACCGCCAGGTGGGCGTCGAGGTGGTCTCGGCCGAGGATGCGACGGCAGACGGAGGTGCACCGGACGTCGACGAGGCGCTCCCGATGGTCCTGGTCGAGCTGGTGCTCACCGACGCCGAGCTCGCCGTCGTCGACCCGCCCGCCCGCGTCGCGCTGCTCGTGCGCCGGAGCGCGGAACGGCTCGCCCGGACGGCGCTGCCGTGGAGCGCGAGCAACCGGACGGCGCTCGTCGGGCTCGCGGCAGGGCAGGCTGCCTGAGGGATCTCTCAGCGGTATGCGGCGGGAGCGCGAGGGCTGCCTGTCCTCGTGACCGTCGCTGCAGGCCAGCCGTCTGACACCCTGTGCGTGGCGTGCCAGCGCAGCGGGGAGTCAGCGCAGCGTGCCCCCGCACGCCGCGCCCGTCTCACGCAAGGGACCAACGTCCAGCATCTGAGCACTTCCAGCAGACCGTTGACAGTGGCGTCTGCCGTGCATACCTTCCAGGACATCGAGGTCCACGGGTTCGACCGTGGGCTCCGCCGCACCGGCGGACTGCTGAGGAGACACACCATGACTGGACGCACACTGGGCACGGCGCAGCCGCAACCCGGGCTGTCCCTGTCCTGTTGTCCGGTCTCCGGTGCGCCGCTCACCTGTCGCCGCTGAGCTGAGCGTCACCCCGCGGGCCTGACCCGCGCCGCCGTCACCCTCGGTCCCACGCACGACCTGCGTGGCACCCGGAGCACCGCGAGCCTCGCTCGCCGCCCGGCCTGACGGCCCCCTCGACCTCTGGTCCACGACCAGTCGTCCTCCCGGCGCTGCGCCTGCCTGAGCAGCCGCACACCCGGAACCGCGTCCCGACCCCTCACGCCCGACCACGGCGCGCGGTCAGACGCACCCTCTCGCTGCACCGCACCCCGGTGCGCCCCGCCCACCTCGCCGTGCTGCCGACGTCTCGCGACGCCCGGCGCCGGTGCAGGTCTGGCAGCGGAGCGCCCACCACCGTCACGAAGGACTCTTCGACATGCCCTCCAGCACAGACCGCTCGACCGACCGGACCCTCCACCTCGCTGTCGACCTCACCGACGCCGGCGCCCACCCGGCAGCCTGGCGGACCCTCGGCTCGCAGGCCCGGCAGCTCTTCGACGCCGAGCGCCTGCAGGACCTCGTTTCGACCGCGCAGCGCGGGACCGTCGACCTCGTGCTCTTCGACGACGCCTTCTCGCTCCAGCCCGGTCACCGCGGCGGCGTCCAAGGACGTCTCGACGCCGCGCTCGTCGCCGCCCGCCTCGCCCCGCGCTCGGCCGGCATCGGCCTCGTGCCGACGGTGACGACCACGCACACCGAGCCGTTCCACGTGTCGAAGGCCCTCGCGACCATCGACCACGCGAGCCACGGCCGAGCCGGCTGGCAGGTCGCGGTGTCGACGGGCACGGACGACGCTGCGCACGTCGGGCGCCGCCCGGCCCCCGACCTCGACGCCGCCTGGGCAGAGGCCGGCGAGGCCATCGACGTGGTGTCCCGGCTCTGGGACAGCTGGGAGGACGACGCCGAGATCCGCGACACCGCGACGGGGCGCTTCGTCGACCGCGACAAGCTGCACTACGTGGACCACGACGGCGTGCACTTCGCCGTGAAGGGCCCGTCCATCACGCCCCGACCGCCGCAGGGACATCCCGTCGTGGTGGTGCGCGGGGACAGCGACGCCGCCCTCGCGGTCGCCGCCGAGCACGCCGACGTCGTGCGGGTCCGGGCCACGACCCTCGAGCAGGCCCGCGGCCTCCGCGAGCAGGTCCGCGCCGCCGCCGCCGCCCACGGGCGCAACCCCGACGACGTGATCGTGCTCGTCGACCTCTACGCCGTCATCGGCCCGGACCGGGCGAGCGCCCAGGCGCGCCTCGACCTGCTCGAGGGCCTGGCCGGGGTGTCGTGGGACACCGACTCGTACACGCACGTCGGCACCGACCGTGACCTCGCCGCGACGGCCGAGGAGTGGCTGCTCGCCGGGGCGACCGACGGCTTCACGGTCCGGCCATCGTCGCTGCAGACCGACCTCGTGGCCCTGGTCGACGGGGTCGTCCCGCTGCTGCGCCGCGCAGGGATGTACAAGAGCGAGTACTCGGGCAGCACGCTGCGCGACAGCCTCGGTCTGGCCCGCCCGGCCAACCGCTACGCCGCCGCGATCGCCTGAGAGGACGAGCACCCATGACCACGACACCCGCGCCCCGCCCGGACGGCCGTCCCCGCAAGCAGATCCACCTCGGCGCCCACTTCCCCGGCGTCAACAACACGACGGTGTGGAGCGACCCGCGCTCGCGCAGCCACATCGACTTCGAGTCTTTCGAGTACCTCGCCCGGCGCGCCGAGGCTGCACGCTTCGACTTCTTCTTCCTCGCCGAGGGCCTGCGGCTCCGTGAGCACAAGGGCCGCATCCACGACCTCGACGTCGTCGGTCGCCCGGACACGCTCCCCGTCCTCGCCTCGCTCGCGGCGGTCACCGACCGTCTCGGTCTTGCCGGGACGATCAACACGACCTTCAACGAGCCCTACGAGCTCGCCCGGCAGTTCGCCACCCTCGACCTGCTCTCGGGCGGCCGGGCCGCCTGGAACCTCGTGACCAGCTCGGACGCCTTCACAGGGGCGAACTTCCGCCGCGGCGGGTTCCTCGACTACTCCGAGCGCTACGAGCGTGCCGCGGAGATCGTCGACGTCGCCCGCCAGCTGTGGGACTCCTGGTCCGACGACGCGATCGACGCCGACCCCGAGACCGGGGCCTTCCTGCGCGAGGGCGCGGTCCAGCGGGTCGACCACGACGGCAAGCACTTCGACGTGCACGGCACCTTCACCACGCCGCGCGGCCCGCAGGGGCACCCTGTGCTGTTCCAGGCCGGCGACTCGGGGGAGGGCCGCGAGTTCGCCGCCGCGACGGCCGACGTCGTCTTCTCCCTGCACGGCACCTTCGAGGACGGTCAGGTGTTCTACCGCGACGTCAAGGACCGCCTGGCGGCCTACGGACGCACCGAGGACTCGCTCAAGATCCTCCCCGCGACGACCGTCGTCCTCGGCGACACCGCAGAAGACGCTGCCGAGGAGGCCGCGCTCATCCGCCGCCAGCAGGTGTCCGGGCAGACCGCGATCGCGTACCTCGAGCAGGTGTGGGGCCGCGACCTCACGGCCTACGACCCCGAGGGTCCCCTGCCCGACGTCGAGCCGGACGTCGACAACGCCTCGCTGACCCGCGGCAAGGTCCGGCACGTCAAGGACCCCGGGCCCGTCGTGGCCGCGTGGCGCGAGAAGGCCGCCGCGAAGGGCTGGTCGATCCGTGACCTCGTGATCGAGGTGACCACCCGCAACCAGTTCGTCGGGACCGCCCAGCAGGTGGCGGACGACATCGACCGCTACGTGCAGGAAGACGCCTCGGACGGCTTCATCCTCGTCCCGCACCTCACGCCCGAGGGACTCGACCCGTTCTTCGACAGCGTGGTGCCGCTGCTCCAGGAGCGTGGGTCCTTCCGCACCGAGTACGAGGGCACGACGCTGCGCGAGCACCTCGGCCTCGAGCTCCCCGGTGTCGGCGGCACACAGGCAGCAGACCTCGAAGGGGCACGCGCATGACCACGACCGACGAGCGCACGACGACGGCTGCGACCACGGACGAGCAGAGCCCCGAGGCCGCCTGGGCGCAGTGGCACGCAGAGCGCGAGCAGGGCCTCACGGGCGAGCACGGCTGGTTGACGCTCGTCGCACTCAGGTTCCTCTCGGGCGCACCTCAGAGCATCCCCGGGCTGGCAGGAGAGTGGTGGGCCGATGCCGACGGAGCCCACGTCCGGGCGACCGCCGACGAGGGCCTGCTGGCCTGGGACACCCGGACCGGGCGCGAGGCCAGCCAGACGCCCCTCGACGGACAGCACACCGTCGTCGTCCCGGAGGCCGGCTCGACGCTCGCGGCCCTCGGCGCCGACGGGGTCGCGGCCGAGGTCGCGCTGCGCACAGGGCGCTACCTCGTCAGGGTCCGTGACCCGAAGGCGCCGGCACGCACAGGGTTCACGGGTGTGCCGACCTACGCCTACGACCCGTCCTGGGTCCTCGACGCACCGGTCCGCTGGTTCGACGAGCCCCGCCCGACCCTCGTCCGGGCCGCCCAGCCGGGCCTGCGCCACCACGTCCACGTGGTCGGCGAGGTCGACGTGGTCCGTGACGGGCAGACGGCGACCCTCGCGGTGACCGGGCAGCAGGCCGGCACAGGGACGGTGCTCTTCTCCGACACGGCGCAGGACACCGCCGAGTGGCGCGTCGTCTCGCTCCCTCCCGTGGACGAGGCAGCCGACGACCACGCTGCTGGCGACCGAGCTGCTGGCGGTCTGCCCACGACGGTGCGGCTCGACCTCAACCGGGCGATCAACTTCCCTGCGGCCTTCTCCGACTACGGCACGTGCCCGCGCCCTGTCGACAGCAACCACCTCTCGTTCCCCGTGACCGCCGGAGAGAAGGCACCCCGATGAGCACCGCGACCCGCCGCACCGCCGGCGTGAGCCCGGGCGACGAGCTCGACGTCCGCGAGGTCCACCTCGACGACCCGCTCGTGCGGCCCTTGCTCGAAGACCTCGCGCACGAGTACGCCACCCGGTACAGCGACCAGCTGACCGAGGACGAGCTGCTCCGTGAGATGTCGGAGTACCCGGCCGAGGACTTCGCAGCCCCGCACGGGCGCCTGCTCCTCGTGCTCGCGGCAGGTGTCCCCGTCGCGGGTGGTGCCTACCGTCGCCGGACCGAGCCCGAGCTCGGCGACCTCGCGCGCAGCGCCCACCCCGAGGCGGCTCGCACCGAGGACGGCAGCCCGGCGGTCCCGACGGCCGAGCTCAAGCGGATCTGGACGCACAACGCGCACCGCCGTCGCGGCCTCGCCCGCCTCGTGCTCACCGAGCTCGAGCGGCGCGCCGGCCAGAACGGCTACGAGCGCATCTACCTGACGACCGGACCCCGTCAACCCGAGGCCGCAGGCCTCTACCTCTCGGCCGGCTACGCGCCGCTCTACGACCCGGCGGTCCAGGCGGAGCGGCCCGGCCCGCTCGCCTTCGAGAAGTGGCTCTGTCCGAGGTGACCTCACGCGCACCGGCGGTCGACGCACCCGCCCCCGGGTCACCCGGGAACCCCGCACACCTGAAGGTCAGCCATGAGCTCAGCACTCTCCACACCGCCCTCGACGGGTAGGTCGGCTAACTCCGCCGCGCCGCCCGGCCTCACCAAGAGCACAATCAGCACTGTCAGCAAGGACCCCGCGGCACCCACGTCGCCCTCGGCCCCTTCGGCCCCTTCGGCCCTGCCGCGGGCCACCCGCGCCGAGCTCGAGTCGCTGCGCGTCGTCGGTGCCCGGCACCCGTGGCGCTGGGTCGCGACGGCGGCCGTGGCCGTCCTCCTCGCGATGGTCGTCAGCTCCCTCGTGACGAACCAGCGCTGGGAGTGGTCGGTCGTCTTCCAGTACCTCACCTGGCCCTCGATCCTCTCCGGCCTGTGGGGCACGCTGCGGCTCACCCTGGTGGCCGCGGTCATCGGCTTCGGTCTGGGCACCGTGCTCGCCCTCATGAGGCTCTCGCGCTCGCCGCTGCTGCGCGCGGTGTCGTGGGCCTACACCTGGGTGTTCCGTTCGGTGCCGCTGATCCTCCAGCTGCTGCTCTGGTACAACCTCGCGTACCTGTACCCGAGCCTCACGCTGGGCATCCCCTTCGGGCCGTCCTTCGCGGAGTTCGGCACCCTCGACGTCATCAACAAGTTCGGTGCGGCGATCCTCGGACTCGGGCTCTCGCAGGCGGCGTACTCGGCGGAGATCGTCCGGGCCGGGATCCTCAGCGTCGACCAGGGCCAGCACGAGGCGGCGGCGGCGCTCGGCATCCCGCGGGCCCGGCAGTCGACCCGCATCGTGCTGCCGCAGGCCATGCGGACCATCGTGCCGACCTCGGTCAACGAGATCATCGGTCTGGTCAAGGGCACGTCGGTCGTCTACGTCCTGGCCTACGGCGAGCTCTTCTACACCGTCGGTGTCATCTACGGACGCAACCAGCGGGTCGTCCCGCTGCTCATGGTCGCGGCGATCTGGTACGTCATCATCACCACGGTCATCACCGTCATCCAGTTCTACGTGGAACGTCACTACGCCAAGGGCGCCGTCAGGACGCTCCCGCCGACCCCGCTCCAGGTCGCCCGGTGGACCGTGCTGCGCACGTGGTCCCGCCTCACAGGCCGCCCTGCGCACCCGTCCCTGCCGCCGGCCTTCGCCGTGCGGACCGGCAACGGACGGGGGCACCTCACCCGCACAGGCCGTCCGAGCGCTGCACAGCCGAGCACCTCGCAGCCGAGCACCGCACAGCCGAGCGCCGCACACCCGAGCACCGCACGCACCGAGGGAGGTGTCGCATGAGCACCGCGACAGGCACCCGCGGCCTCCTCGAAGTCCACGGCGTCCACAAGAGCTACGGCACCCTCGAGGTCCTCCACGACGTCGACCTCACCGTCCAGCCGGGTGAGGTCACCGTGATCCTCGGCCCGTCGGGATCGGGCAAGTCGACGCTGCTCCGCGTGGTCAACCACCTGGAGAAGGTCGACAGGGGCTTCGTCGCCCTCGACGGCGACCTCATCGGGTACTCGCGCAGCGGCGACACGCTCCGCGAGCTCAAGGAGAAGGCCGTCCTCGCCCAGCGCACCCAGATCGGCTTCGTGTTCCAGAGCTTCAACCTCTTCCCGCACCTGACCGTCCTCGAGAACGTCGTCGAGGCGCCGGTGAGCGCGCAGGGCCGCAAGCGGTCCGAGGTCGAGGTCGAGGCGCGTGAGCTGCTGGCCCGCGTCGGGCTCGCCGACAAGGCCGACGCCCGGCCGCGCCAGCTCTCGGGCGGTCAGCAGCAGCGCGTGGCGATCGCCCGGGCCCTGGCCACCAAGCCGCGGCTGCTGCTCTTCGACGAGCCGACGTCGGCCCTCGACCCCGAGCTCGTCGGGGAGGTCCTCGACGTCATCAAGGCCCTGGCGCACGACGGGACCACCCTCGTGGTCGTCACCCACGAGATCGGCTTCGCCCGGGAGGTCGCGGACACCGTCGTGTTCATGGACTCCGGGCGCATCGTCGAGCAGGGCCCCGCGGCCCAGGTGATCGACGACCCGCAGCACCCCCGCACGAAGGCGTTCCTCGACAAGGTCCTCTGAGCCCGACGGTCCTCGCGGTCGTCGGCCCCTCGGGACCGAGCGGCCCCTCGGGACCACCCGGTGCGCGGCTGCTCGGCCACCGGTCCGGCACGTCGCCGACCAGCACGACGCCCACCAGCACGCAGCACGACAGTCTCCCGCGCAGCCGACCGGCCGGCGCGGCCCCGCTCGTACCCTCTCGCCCCCCGCGAGACCACCCGGAAGGTCCACCTCATGTCCCGTCCCACCACCCGCAACCTCGTCGGCAGCCGTCCCCGCAGCCCCCGCCGCCGTGCCGCTGCAGCGCTGCTCGTGCTTCCCCTCGTCGCGGCCCTGGCAGCGTGCTCCTCGAGCAACGCCGAAGAGCCCGGTGGGAACCAGCTCGAGGCCGACGCGAAGGCCGCCGGCCTCACCGTCAACCTCACGCCGGACCAGGACAGGATCACCACGACCGAGTCGGCCGAGGCCGTCGCCCTCCTGCCCGAGGCCTACGCCGACGTCGACACCCTCACCATCGCGGTGAGTGCCTACGTCGCACCGTTGTCGTTCCTCGCCGACGACGAGAAGACCCCGATCGGCAACGAGACGGACATCGCGCACCTCATCGGCGACGCTCTCGGCAAGGAGGTCCAGCTCGAGGTCAAGGCCTGGGCCGACTGGCCCCTTGCGCTGCAGTCGGGCGACGTCGACGCGACGATCGCGAACGTGACCGTCACCGAGGAGCGCAAGGAGCTCTTCGACTTCTCGTCCTACAGGGTCGACCAGCTCGGCTGGCTCGTCCAGGCGGACAGCGAGATCGCCGAGATCGACGAGGCCGCAGACGTCGCCGGGCTCACGGTCGCCGTGGGCTCGGGCACCAACCAGGAGAAGATCTTGCTCGCCTGGGACGAGGCCAACCAGGCCGAGGGACTCGAGCCCGTGAACATCGAGTACTTCGAGAACGACGGCGACACGACCCTGGCGCTCCAGTCCGGACGGATCGACGCGACCTTCGGCCCGAACGCCACCTCGGCGTACAAGGCGGCCGTCGCCCCGCAGGACTTCAAGGTGGTCGGCATCGTCAACGGCGGCTGGCCCGACACCGCGCAGATCGCTGCGGCGACCCTCAAGGGCAACGACCTCGCCCCCGCGATCACCGCGGCGATCAACCACGCGATCGAGGACGGGTCCTACGACAAGGTCCTCGAGCGCTGGGGCCTGACCGAAGAGGCCGTCACCGAGTCCGAGACGAACCCGGCAGGTCTGCCGAAGTCCTGACCCGCCAGCACGAGCCGAGCACCCTGGAGCCTGAACGACCGGGAGCGACCGTGGCTCGTCGGCAGGCCGCCCCGCCCGGAGCGGGCCGGGACACCCGCCTCAGCGGCGTCCCGGTCCGCACCTGACGACACAGCGCAGCACCTCACCCAGCACCGCACGCACCACGCACGCACTGCACCGCACCGCACCGCACCGCACGCACCAGGAGAGCCACCATGAGCCGCGTCCCCCTCTCGATCCTCGACCTCGCCCCCGTCTCGTCCGGCTCGACCGGCGCGCAGACCCTCCGGGACTCGGTCGCGCTCGCCGAGCGGGCCGACGCGCTCGGCTACACCCGCTACTGGTTCGCCGAGCACCACCTCTCCGCAGGCGTCGCGTCGTCGTCGCCCGCGGTCCTCGCCGCGCTGGTCGCAGGGCGCACCCAGCACCTGCGTGTGGGCACAGGCGCGGTGCTGCTCAGCACCACGAGCCCGCTCGTCGCCGCCGAGCAGCTCGCGACGGTCGCCGCGCTGCACCCGGGTCGGGTGGACCTCGGCGTGGGGCGTGCCTTCACGCCGCCGACCAAGCAGGCTGCCGCCTCGGACGCGGCCGAGGCATCCGAGAGCGCAGCCGCTCCGGCTCGTCCTGCCCGCAAGCCCGCCGCCCCGGCGCGTGACGTCGACGGGCTGCACGTCCCGTCCGCCCCGCCGATCGACTTCACGGACTCCGCGCTGCGCGAGCGGCTGCTCGGCCAGCAGCGTGTGGTCTCGGCCAACCGTCAGCCCGCGCCCTTCCGCGACGAGCTCGAGGTCGTCCTCGGCCTGCAGGCCGGCACCTACACAGACGCCGACGGCGTGCCCCACGTGAGCGCGCCCGTCGAGGGCACCGACGCCGAGCTCTGGGTCCTCGCCTCGAGCGGCGGGGAGTCCGCCGAGGTGGCCGGCGCGCTCGGTCTGCCGCTCGTCGCGAACTACCACGTGAGCCCCGCGACGATCCTCGAGACCGTGGCCTCGTACAGGGCGGCCTTCGTCCCGGGGGTCCTCGACGAGCCCTACGTCGTGGTGTCGGCCGACGTCCTCGTCGCCGAGACCGAGGCGCAGGCCGAGCTCGCCGGAGCCCCCTTCGCCGAGTGGGTGCTGTCCATCCGCACCGGGCTCGCGGGGGCGATCGCCTACCCGCGGCCCGAAGACGCCCTCGCCCGTGAGTGGACCGACGCCGAGCGTGCGCTCGTCCTCGACCGGACGGCGACCCGGTTCGTCGGGTCGCCGGAGCAGGTCGTCGCGCGGCTCGAGGCGCTCCAGCGCGTGACCGGGGCTGACGAGATCCTCACGACGACCATCGCCTTCGACCCTGCTGACAGGGTGCGCTCGGCCGAGCTGCTCGCGCAGGCGTGGGGGCTCGAGGCACCGGCGGCGGCAGCGGGTGCGGCGGCCTCTGAGCCGGCGGCTACGTCTACGCCTGCGACCGCCGGTGGCGCCGCGGCAGCGCACGACACCGACGAGCCCGCGCACGCCGAGGACGTCTCGGTGAGCGACGCCTTCGGGCAGGTCGCCACGCACCTGGTCGGGTCAGGAGCGCACTCGTGACGGCGGTCGACGAGAAGGCCTCGCGCCCTGACGCCACCGCACCGCACTCCGTCGCCCCCGCGCCGCGCGACACCGCCACAGCACCGCGCGACGCCACCACCGCACCGCGTGACACCGAGTCCGTCACCGTCCGGCTCGTCGAGCCCTCCGAGCACGACGCCGTCGCCGCGCTGCTCGTCGACGCCTACACGAGCGACTACGACATCTCGGGGGAGTACCGGGTGAGCCTGTCGGCCGTCGCCGAGCGGGCTGCCGAGCACGAGGTGTGGGTGGCGGTCGGCGCCGACGACCAGCTGCTCGGGACAGTCGCGACACCGCGCGCGGGGCGGCTCATCTCCGAGCTCGCCCGTGACGGCGAGCTCGACTTCAGGCTCTTGGGCGTCTCTCCGGCGGACCGCGGGCGTGGGGTCGGCGAGACGCTCACGCGGCACGTCCTCGACCTCGCGCGGGAGCGCGGCGCGAGCCGGGTGGTCATGAACTCCGGACCGCAGATGATCTCCGCCCACAGGCTCTACCACCGGCTCGGCTTCGCCAGGTTCCACGAGCGGGAGACGCGCGTCCTCGACGACGGCACCCGCCTCTTCGCCTTCGTGCTCGAGCTCTCCGCCCCGGCGGCGCCCAGCGTGCCGGGCGGAGCCGGCGGACCCGGCGCACCCGGCGCACCCGGTGCGACCCCGGTCCCCGCAGCACCAGCGCACCACCAGTCCACCGATCCCCGCACAGCAAAGGCCTGACACCATGCCCGTCGAGTTCCTCGGCATCGCGACCACGTCCGACGCCTCCGAGACCACCGAGCGCACCACGGCGTCCTTCGACAAGGACTACCTGCTGCGCATCGTCCGCGCGCACGAACACAACGACTGGACGCGGGTGCTCTTCGCCTACGGCTCGAGCGGCCCGGAGCCCTCGGTCCTCGCGTCGTACGTCGCCGCGCACCTCGACACCGTCGAGCTGCTGCTGGCGCACCGCCCGAACGTCTCGTACCCGACCTTCGCCGCGAAGAGCTTCGCGACCCTCGACCAGCTGTCGCAGGGACGCCTGTCGGTCCACTTCATCACCGGCGGCAACGACCACGAGCAGCAGCGCGAGGGGGACACCCTCACCAAGGACGAGCGCTACGCCCGCACCCAGGAGTACATCCAGGTCATCAAGAAGGCCTGGACGAGCGCCGAGCCCTTCGACCACGAGGGCACGTACTACCAGCTGGCCGACTTCGTCGCGGAGATCAAGCCCTACGAGGGCCGGGTGCCGACCATCTCCTTCGGCGGGTCCTCCGCAGCCGCGTTCCAGGTGGGCGCAGCCGAGGCTGACATCTACGCGGTGTGGGGCGAGCCGCTCGCGAGCACCTCCGAGCAGATCGAGACCGTGCACGCCGCGGCCGCCGCGGCAGGTCGGGTCACGCCGCCCCGCATCCACGCCGCCTTCCGTCCGATCATCGCGCCGACCGAGGCGCTCGCGTGGGAGAAGGCCGACCAGGTCCTCGGACGCATCGAGGCCCGCAAGGCCGCTGCGGGCGGGTCGATCAGCCGGCGCCACCCGCTGACGAAGCCCGAGAACGCGGGGTCCCAGCGCCTGCTCGAGATCGCCGCCCGCGGTGACCGCCACGACTCCGTGCTGTGGACCGCCCCCGCGAAGGCGACAGGTGGTGCGGGCAACTCCAACGCCCTCGTCGGGACGCCCGAGCAGGTCGCCGAGGCGCTGCTCGCCTACTACGACCTCGGGGTCAGGATCCTCTCGGCGCGCGGCTACGACCTGCTGCACGACGCTGCGGACTTCGGTCGATACGTCATCCCCCTCGTGCGCGAGGGTGTCGCCCAGCGCGACGCCGAGCTGGCGCGCGAGTCATCGGACGAGGCCGACGCCGAGCGCCGGGCAGCTGCGCACGCCGCGCTCGCCCGCCAGGGCGCGATCGCTGCTGCTGCCGAGGCTGTCGCCTGATGCGGTTCCAGGTCCTCGACATCGTCTTCAACCCTCCGCACCCCGTCACCGGTGAGACCGTGGCACCGGCCGACCGCCTCAACCGCGTGGTCGACACGGCTGTCCTCGCGGAAGAGCTCGGCCTCGACTCCTTCGCTGTCGGCGAGCGGCACGCAGGGGAGGTGCTCTCCTCCTCCCCGACGGTGATCCTCGGGGCGATCGCGGCGCGCACGTCACGGATCTTGCTGAGCACAGGGGTCACGGTGCTCTCGCTCCTCGACCCGGTCCGGGTCGCCGAGGACTACGCGACGATCGACCAGCTGAGCCGCGGACGCTTCGAGATGGTCATCGGCAAGGGCAACGAGGCGGCGCAGTACCCCGTGCTCGGCCTCGACATCGCCAAGCAGTACGAGTACCTGCAGGAGAACTACGAGCTGCTGCGCCAGCTGATCTCGGGCGAGGAGGTCACGTGGTCGGGGACGCACCACGTCCCCCTCGACAGGATCACCACGCTGCCGCGGCCCTTCGCGGGGCCCTTCCGCATCTGGCACGGCTCGGCGACGTCGGCCTTCGCGGTGGACCTCGCCGCTCGGTGGGGCGACCCGATCGTGTCGGCGAACGCCTTCCAGCCGCGTGAGGCCTACAAGGTGCTCATCGACCGCTACCGCGAGCAGTACGCCGAGCACGGGCACGACCCGGCCAAGGCGTACGTCGGCTCCGGGTCCGGCGGGCTGTTCCTCGCGGACACGACCGAGCAGGCCGTCGAGCAGTACAGGCCGATCTACGAGGGGGCCGTGGCGCGCGCCGACGCGCGCGGCTACGACCCGAAGGCCGTCGGCAAGGTGACAGCCTTCCGGACCGTCGAGGAGGCCGTCGAGCGCGGCCCGGCGCTCGTCGGCTCGCCCGAGCGGGTCGTCGAGAAGATCCTCGACTACCACCAGAGCTACGGCCACGACCTCCAGTCGGTCTCGGTCAACCACCTCCTCGACGTGGAGCAGCAGCACGACGTGCTGCGCCGCTTCGCCGAGGAGGTCGTGCCGCAGGTCCGCGCCGAGGTGAAGACCGACCTGTGGACCGAGGCCGACACCGGGCGCGCCACGGGGTTCACTGCAGTCTGAGGACCTGGCACCAGGTCCGTCCCGCGCACCAGAGGAGCACGAGCATGACCGAGCAGGTCGAGACCGTCGTCGTCGGCGGCGGGGTGATGGGGTCGGCCGCCGCCTGGGCCCTCGCCTCGGCCGGCCGTGAGGTGCTGCTCCTCGAGCGCTTCGAGCCCGGGCACGTGCGCGGCGCCTCGCACGGCGCGTCGCGCATCTACCGGACCACCTACGCGGAACCGGAGTACCTCGACCTGGCGCAGGAGGCGCTGGGCCACTGGCGCTCGCTCGAGGCCGACGCTGGTGTCGAGCTCCTGACGCTCACGGGTGGTGTCAGCGGGGGAGCAGGCGACGCGCGCCGCGAGGAGATCGCCGAGGCCTTCGTCGCGCGCGGCGTGCCGCACGAGTGGCTCTCGGCCGAGGCTGCGGGCGAACGGTGGCCCGGGCTGCGCTTCGACGGGCGGGTGCTCCACGAGATCGAGACCGCCGGGCGGGTGCACGCCGACCGGGCCGTCGAGGCCTTCCAGGCTGTCGCGCGTGCTCGGGGTGCCCAGGTCCGGCACTCGACCGCTGTGCTCGGCGTCGACGAGGTCCCCGGCGGTGTGCGGGTGCGGACCGAGCAGGGCGACGTCCTCGCGCAGCGGGTCGTCGTGGCGGTCGGTGCGTGGAGCGCTGGACTCGTCGCACCGCTGCTCGGTGGTACGTCTGGCCCTCTCGGGCCTGGCGGTCTCCCGTTCGTGGTCACCCAGGAGCAGCCCGCGCACTTCGCGCTGCGCGCCGGTGCACCCGACGAGCTGACGTGGCCGAGCTTCACGAACGACCCCGGGCCGTCCCTCGTCGGTCCCGGCCGACGCTGGCCGAGCGGGACCTACGGGCTCGCGACCCCCGGCGAGGGCATCAAGGTCGGGTTCCACGGGGTGGGGCCGCGCACCGACCCGGACCACCGGAGCTTCCAGCCCGAGCAGGGCCAGCTCGACCAGCTGCTCGACTACGTGGCGGAGTGGGTCCCGGGTGTCGACCCGTCGACAGCCGTGCCGATCTCGTGCACGTACACGACGACGCCGGACCACGACTTCGTGCTCGACAGAGTCGGCCGCGTGGTCGTCGCCGCAGGGTTCTCCGGTCACGGATTCAAGTTCGCGCCGTCCCTCGGCCGGGTCCTGCGCGACCTCGCGACCGAAGACGTCGACGGACCTGTCGGTGCTGTCGCCGAGCGTTTCAGGCTGGGCCGCTTCGCGGGGGCCGCGCGGGGCTGACGAGGTCAGCTGCGCGAGGTCGCGCGCTCGCGGACTGCAGCTTCGTCGAGACCGAGTCGAGCACACACAGCGGCAAGGTCGGACGCAGGAGCTTTCGCGGCTGATGCGTCGGCGAGCGCATCGAAGAGCCTGAAGGCAGCGTCGCGCACGAGCCGAGTCTCGGCGATGACTGTCGAGGCGGCATCTCGGTCGACCGGGTGGCGCGGTGCATCATGACGTGGCGATTCGGGCATAAGTGACAGGCTACCGTGTCGGGTCTCAGTCCACCGCGTCGTCGTAGCGCTCGCGGGCATGCTCGATCTCGGGCAGGTGCTCGGTGGTCCACGCGAGCAGGGCGTCGATCGGCTCGCGGAAGGTCTTGCCGAGGGGCGTGATGCTGTACTGCACGGCGACCGGGCGGGTGCCGAGGACCTCGCGGGCGACGACGCCGTTGCGCTCGAGCCTGCGCAGGGTCGCGGTGAGCGACTTCTGCGTCACGGCGGGGATCGCCCGGCGGAGCTCGTTGAACCGCGACGGCCTGTCGCAGAGCTCGGCGAGCACCTGGAGGGACCAGGTGTCGAGGACCTGGGCGATGAGGTCTCGGTGCGCGGGGCCGACAGCGGGGTGGTCGTGGTCCGCGTGGGGCTGGGTGGGCGGAAGGCCAGGTCGCCCGGTGGGTCGTGGCGAGGCGGTGGGCGTGCTGGTCATAGTGCTGATCCTCCGGGTCGGGTGGTCTCCGGCGCGATACCTGGTCTCGTTGAAGTGCTCGCGGGCGACCAGGTATCTCTGGGACACCTGATAGTCCCACCCCTGAGGAGATCCCCATGACCGTCCAGCTGCTGAGCCCCGAGGGCATGCCCCAGCCCGTCCCGTACCACCACGTCGCGGTCGGCACCGGCGCCCGTCAGGTGCACGTGTCCGGGCAGATCTCCCGCGGGCCCGACGGGACGCCGCTCGCCCCTGACGACCTCGCCGGGCAGGTCGCGCAGGCCCTGCGGAACACCGCGACGGGCCTGGCTGGCGCGGGCGCGACCTTCCGCGACGTCGTCCGGCTGACCTTCTACGTCACGCACTGGGCGCCCGAGAAGATCGACGCGTTCATGGCGGGTGTCGAGAGCGTCGCCACCGAGCTCGACCTCCCGACACCGATGCCGCCGGCGTCGCTCATCGGGGTGGAGTACCTCTTCATGCCCGACGTGCTGGTCGAGGTGGAGGCGACGGCTGTGCTCGACTGAGCGTCGGCCGGGGCCGGCGCCGCACCCCCTCAGCCGCCGACCTTCGAGGCGATGACCCCGATGACCGCCGCGCCCCACATGGTCACCATCGAGATGAAGCCGACCACCTGGGCGACCTCCATCAGTCGTGGGGTCGGTGCGTCACCGGGGTTGATAAGACCGAAGACGCCGGTCGTGGTCGAGTACGTCGGACGCATCGGCACGTGGAACTGCCGGACGTCGAAGTCGGTGAGTGCGAGGGCGGGCTCGCCGCGAAGCGCGGCCTGTTCACGGCGGCGCCGGAGCCGGCCCACCTGCACTGCGTACCAGGCGAGGGTGCCGTACTGGGTGATGAAGCTCAGGCCCCACCCGAGGAAGGCCACACCGATCACCGGCCCGGCGTCGTCGGTCGCCCGGATCAGCGCGACGCCGATCGCGACCAGCGCGGCGCCAGCCAGGAGGGCGAAGGGGATGGCCCACCACGAGCCCGAGCGGTCGTCCCTGTAGGGGGACGGCGACCGCACCGGGCGGAGCATCTCGACCAGGTG
Source organism: Sanguibacter inulinus (assembly GCF_013415325.1). Taxonomy (GTDB): domain Bacteria; phylum Actinomycetota; class Actinomycetes; order Actinomycetales; family Cellulomonadaceae; genus Sanguibacter; species Sanguibacter inulinus. Next base: position 18,486 of record NZ_JACBYE010000037.1, read on the forward strand.
GTCCCGGTGCGACGGGGTCGCCGTCTCCTTCTCGTCCCATGTCGCCATCGGTCTGCGCCTCCTCGGTCGGGTCCTGCGGCGCCGGGTGGCGCCAGGTCCCGATCATCTGCCCGTGACGACAGCCTCCACCAGCCCTGGCGATGGGGAGAGGTGCACCTCTCCGTCGTCGTCTTGGCTCATCCGCAGCCTGCGGCCGGACCGGTCGTGTCGTCCCGCCGTCCTGGTCTCGCCCCCAGACGGATGGTCAGCGGTACCCGTCCCACACCGGCGACGGGAAGAGGACCTGCTCGAACCGTGCCCAGCCTTCCTCCATGCTCACGGCCGGGGAGCGGAACGACCGCAGCTGGACGCCGTCCATCGCCTCGATGGCCATCTCGACGAGACCGCGGGCGTCCTCCCAGGGGCCGACCTCGGGCGGCAGGCGCCAGGTGGTGCGGGAGTAGAGCTCCCAGGTGGCGTCGGGGCGCGCGTCGAAGTAACCGTGCGCGGGGTGCTCGGGGGAGATGGCCTCGGCACCGAGCACCATGTACAGACGGACGAGCTGCGGCTCGGCGGCGTTGTTGCGCACGAGGAAGCGGCAGTACCCGGGGAAGGACGCGCCGTCGGGATGCGTCGCGGCAGGGTCGCCGCTCGCGATGTACGCCTCGGGGTCGAACCTGCGGTCGTAGCGCTGCTCGACGATGAGCTGCAGCAGGCCCTCTTTGGTCCCGACGTAGTGCAGCAGGCCGGCCTGGCTGATGCCCACGGCGTTCGCGACGTCCTGGAGCGAGAGCCCGTAGAACCCGTGCTGGCTGACGAGGCGGGTCGACTCTTCGAGGATCTGCGCGGTGCGGGCCTCGCGCGTGAGGCGGACGCGACGCCTCGGCGCGCCGTCCGTGGTGGTTCCGGTCATCCCCGCACCGTACCGCCTGGTCCGCGACGCCCATCGGAGGCGGCTGTTGACTTTCTTACCGCGCGGTCGTAATTTGCTCCTATCTACCGATCACTCGGTAGTGGTGAGCCTCCTCCGGGAGGCCCGCGTCTCAAGGCTGAGCCGCACGACTCCCATGACCAAAGAAGGTTCACATGGACACCCGCACCCCCCTCGCCGACGAGGGCTCGACCCCGACCACCCAGGCCGCCGACCTGGCCCCCGACACCGGAGCGCCCTTCACCCGTGCGCTCACCCTGAGGTTCGGTGCCGGGTTCTTCGCCTTCGGTCTGCTGTGGATCGTCGGTCTCCAGATCGTCGCCGCCGTCCTGCTGCCCCAGCGGCTGCTCGACATCGGTGTCGAGTCGCCCGAGGCCCTGCTCGGGACCATCAGCGCCGTGACCGCCGTCGTGTCCCTGGTGTCGAACCTGCTGTTCGGCAACCTCTCGGACAGGTCCCGCGGCCGCTTCGGCCGCCGCGCGCCGTGGATCCTCGTCGGTGGGCTGGTCGGTGGTGTCTCGCTCACCCTCATCGGTGTGCTCACCAGCTCGGCGCTCATCATGGTCGCGTACTGCGTGTCCATGGTCGGGCTCAACATGATGCTCGCGCCCGCGGTCGCGGTCCTCGCCGACAGGGTGCCCATGCGCGTGCGCGGCACGATGTCCGCCTTCTACGGGGGCGGGCTCGCCGCCGGGGCACCTCTCGGCAGCCTCGTCGGGGCCGCCTTCATCACCGGCGCGCTCCCCGGCTTCGTCCTCGGTGGTGCGCTCATGGCCGGGTCGGCTGTCGTCGCGCTCGCCGTCTGGCCCCGCGAGAGGTCCGCGGTCGACCTGCCGCCTGCGGCCGGTGGCTTCCGCGAGCTGCTGCGCTCGTTCCGGCCGCCGCGCAACGCCCCAGACTTCTACCTGGCCTTCGCCGGCCGCCTCTTCATGCTGGTCAGCTATCAGATGATCATGGCGTACCAGCTGTACATCGTCCGCGACCACGTGGGGCAGACGACCGCCGAGTCCGCCAAGACCATCGCGACCATGTCGGTGATCCTCCTCGTCGTCTCGCTCGTCGGCTCTGTCGCGGCCGGTCCGGTCTCCGACCTCATCGGTCGGCGCAAGCTGCCCGTCGTCGTGTCGAGCCTGCTGTTCGCCGTGGGCATCGCGATGCCGTGGATCTGGCCGACGCCGACAGGCATGTTCCTCTTCGCGGCGATCGCCGGCTTCGGCTACGGGGTGTACACCTCGGTCGACCAGGCCCTCAACGTCGACGTGCTGCCCGACGAGGAGCAGGCCGGAAAAGACCTCGGCATCCTCAACCTGTCGACCACCGCCGGGCAGACTGTCGGGCCGCTCGTGACCTCCGCCCTCGTCGTGTCGACCGGCGGCTACGGGCTCGTCTTCCCGGTGGCCATCGTGGCTGCGCTGCTCGGTGCCTTCTTCATCACGCGGATCAAGTCCGTGAAGTGAGGTCCGCGGGCGGGACGGCCGACGGTCGACCTGCCCGAGCGCCTCGGCCACCCCCGCACCACCAGCTAGGAGAACCTCGTGACCACCTGGACCGCTTCCACCTTCGACGCCCTCTGGACAGACCGGGGAGCGCCCACCCCGGGGGCGTCTGACGCGCGCGGGCTCACGCTCACCGGCACGCGCGGCCAGACGCTGCGCGGCTTCGGCGGCACCTTCAACGAGCTCGGTCACCGCGCCATCTCGGCGCTCTCCGAGGACGACCAGGAGACGATCTACCGAGAGCTCTTCAGCCCGGACGAGCTCAACTTCCGGGTGAACAGGTCCGCCGTCGGCGCGAACGACTTCGCGGCGTCCTGGTACTCCTACGACGAGACCCCGGGCGACTACGCCCTCGAGCACTTCTCGGTCGAGCGCGACGAAGACCACGTGATCCCGTTCATCCGGCAGGCCCAGCGCTACCAGGACGACATGGTGCTGCACTGCTCGCCGTGGAGCCCGCCCACCTGGATGAAGAACCCGCCGGCCTACAACTTCGGCACCCTCGTCATGACGCAGGAGAACCTCGACGCCTACGCGCAGTACTTCGTGAGGTTCGTGCAGGCCTACGCCGAGCGTGGCATCACGGTGAGCCAGGTGCACGTGCAGAACGAGGTGTTCGCGGACCAGAAGTTCCCGTCCTGCGTGTGGACGTCCGAGCAGCTGCGGATCTTCGTCCGCGACCACCTGGGGCCGGCCTTCGAGGCCGCGGGGCTCACGGCCAAGATCTTCCTCGGGACCCTCAACGGCCCGGAAGACATGAAGTTCACGGCGACCGGCCAGGCGCTCACCAACTACGCGCGCTTCGTCGACAACATCCTCTTCGACGACGAGGCCCGCAAGCACATCGCCGGGATCGGCTACCAGTGGGCTGGTCAGCACGCTGTCGCCCGCACGCACGACGCGTGGCCCGAGCTCGAGATCATGCAGACCGAGTCGGAGTGCGGTTTTGGCGACAACAACTGGGAGGAGGCCGAGTACGTCTTCCACCTGGTCCGCCACTATCTCCAGCACGGGGCGACCGGCTACACCTACTGGAACATGGCCCTCGAGCCTGGTGGTCTGAGCACCTGGGGCTGGCCGCAGAACTCGCTCATCACCGTGGACACCCAGGCGCGCACCTTCACGCGCAACTTCGAGTACTACGTTCTCAAGCACTACTCGGCCGCCGTGCGCCCCGGAGCCGTGCCGCTCGGAGTGACCGGGCGGTTCAGCGCGCAGGGCTCTGCCTACGAGAACCCGGACGGGTCGATCGTGGTGGTCGTGCAGAACGCGCTCGACCGCGACGAAGAGTTCGCCTTCACGGCGCCGGGGGACGAGGCGAAGAGCTTCCATGCGACGCTCGGGGCGCGGTCGCTGAACACCTTCGTGATCCCGGCGTAGCCGGGCCCGTCCTCCTCCGCTGGCGCTGCCGGCATCCTGCCGAGATCGTGACTTCGGAGCGAGATCGTGACATAGAAAGGTCGCGCTCGCTCCGAAGTCACGATCTCGCTGTCGTGCTGGGCCTGCTTGACCTGTTGCCTGGGTCGACAGGTCAGCAGGACCGAGCCGACGGGCCGTCGGTGTGGCGGCGGCCCGTCGGCACGGTGATCGCGGGGGTCAGGCGAGCAGGTCGCCCTCGATCACCACGAGGTCCCAGGCGCCGATGGTTAGGGAGTCGCCGACGGTGATCTCCCCGTCGCCGAGCACAGACCGCCCGGCGACCGGGCTGTCGAGCGTCACCGGCTCGGCAGAGTAGTTGAGCAGGTAGGTCAGCTCGCGGCCCCGGGCGTTGGTGCCGCGCCGGACGCTCACGGTCCCGGCGAGCTCGTGCGGCCAGTCCCAGACTCCCGCGTCGCGCACGGCGACGGAGAGCGCGGCGCGGACGAGGTCGGGCGAGGTCATCGTCCCGAGGTGCAGCGCGGATCCGGAGCCCGAGCCCGGGCGGTGGCGGGTGATCGCCGCGTAGCCGTCGTAGGCCGGGTGGTCGTACCCGGCGAGCACCTCGGCGCCCTCGGGGGTGAGCAGCTCCATGAAGCGTTGGGCTTGCGGGGAGCCGGTGACGCCCTGTGGAGCAGACTCCTCCACGGCTGTGCCGTCGGCAGCACCAGGTGCAGCACTGCTGTGCGCAGTCGCACCCGCCGGTACACCAGCACCAGCACCCTGCGCCGCGACCGCCCCGGCGAGGTCCCCGTGGAGCGTGAGCCCCACGCCGTCCGGCCGGGTGAACTGGTTGTACGTGACCCCGAGCGTCTCGGTCAGCCCGTGCGGTGCGCGGTCGTGCCACACGGTGACGTGCTCGTCGGCGACAGCCGTGCGGAAGGTCGTCACCAGGTGACCGCCCGCCGCGACGTGCTCGCGGAGCCGGGTGATCGTCGACTCCGGTGCGGAGTAGAGCGCGGGGGCGACGACGAGGGCGTACCGGCCGAGGTCCGGGTCGTCGGGGGAGACGAAGTCCACCTCGACGTTGAGCTCGAAGAGCGCGTCGTAGACCCAGCGCAGCACGTCGTTGTAGCCGATCGAGCTGCCGAAGACCCCGTCGATGAACCCGGTCTCGACCGTGAACCACTGCAGCGCGGTGAGCGCCTCGTTGCTCACCATGATCGCGACCTTGTTGTCCTTGCGCAGGTGCAGCAGCGCGTCGCCCGCGGCGGCTGCCTCGCGCCCGAAGACACCGGCCTCCTCGTACGTCTGGTTGGACTCGAGGTCGTGGCTGAGCAGGCCCTTCCAGTACGTCTCGAAGGAGTTGTGGATCGAGTGCCAATGCCAGTACATGAGGCCGTCGGCCCCGCTCGCCAGGTGGCTGTACGCCTGGAGGCGCAGCTGCCCGGGGTAGGGGAGCCAGCCGATCTGACCCTGCGCCTGCGTCTCGAGCACGAGGTAGTTGGCGCCGCTCTTGATCGAGCGGGTCATGTCCCCGCCGAAGGCGATCTCCTTGCCGGTGAGGCGCGACTGCGTCGGGTGGTAGATGTCCACCCCGGCGACGTCGACCGTCGCAGCAGCCTTGAAGTGGTCGACCGAGGGTTGCAGGCCGTAGGACCACCCGGGCGACCAGTCGAAGTCGAAGTTCTGCGTGACGAACTGGTCGTCGCGGGAGTACTCGCGGACGATCCCGGCCTGCCAGCCGAGGAACTCCTCGACCAGACGACGCCGGTACTTCGCGAACTCTGCGCCGAGCGACCCGTTGATCGTGCCGCGCACGTCAGGGAAGTCCTCCCACGCGTCGATGCGGTTGGACCAGTAGGCGAGGCCGAAGGCGTCGTTGAGCGCACCGAGGTCGTCGCCGAACTCCGCGCGCAGGTACTTGACGAAGCCGCGCTGCACGTCGCGGGAGGCGGCCTCGTAGTACTTGGTCTCGTTGTCGATCTGGAACCCGATGACACCGGGGCGGTGCGCCGTGCGCTCCATGAGGCGCCGGATGACGCGCTCGGCGTGGAAACGGTACGTCGGGTTGGCGATGTTCATGATCTGCCGGGCGCCGTAGCGGCCCTCGCCGCGGTTCGTGACCGCCAGGACCTCCGGGTACGACTGCACGAGCCAGGCGGGCACCGCGTAGGTAGGTGTCCCGACGATCACGTGGATGCCCGCAGCCTCGAAGGCGTCGAGCGCGCGGTCCACGTGCGTGAAGTCGAAGACGCCGGGCTGGGGTTCGAGCGAGCTCCACGTCGACTCGGCGATCCGCACCACGGTGATGCCCGCGGCCTTCATCATCTCGACGTCTGTGTCGATCCGGTCGGTCGGCATGTACTCGTCGTAGTACGCCGCACCGAACAACAGCTGGTCCACCGTGGTCACCCTTCATCGCGCGTCCGCCACGGGCGATGGTGCGCCCGCGGCTCGTCCTCCGTCGGACACAGACCACCTTACCTACTGATCGGTAGATAAGTGCGCGAGGTGCCTCGATATCCTGTCGCGATGAACCGCAGACCCGACGTCGTGGTCCGGACGACATCGGACGCTCCCTGGTTGCCGCCTGGGTCACGGGCCGAGGTGGTGCGGTCCTCCGTCGCGCCGAGCCCGGCCTGTCTCGTGCGGCTGCTGCTGCGCCGAGGGGACGAGGTCTTCTGCGTCCCGCGGGAGCAGACGGCCGCCCTCGACCTGCCGACGCGGGTGGTCGATCCTCCCGACCTCGACGGGCGCGTCGCGGCTGCGCAGCTCGCCCTCGAGGTCCTCGGGCGGGATGCACGGCTGGTGCCGGTGGGCTTCGTCAGGAACGTGGTCGCCCAGGACACGCCGGACTACGGGTGGCCCGTGCCGGTCGCGCACTTCGTGGTCTGGGAGGCGACGGGCGTTCCCGTGGTCGACGGGGAGTGGGTCGAGGCGAGCGGTGCCGGGTCTCTGCTGGCTGAGCGGCACTGGTTCCCGCTGCTGTCTGCGCTCGGCTGACGGAGGGGTGCTGCCCCGGGGCGCGGTGATGGCGCGGCGACTGGCCGGCCGCGAGCGACACCCCGGGCTACGGGAGAAGCTCGTAGTACTGCTCTCGGGCCGTCATGGCGTGCCAGCCAGAGCTGCCTCTGCGTTGCTGCTCTCACCTCCGCCGGATGCCCTGGGCGAACAGGTCCAGCACCGTGAGCACCCCGTCGTGCTGCCAGACGCGGTTGCGTCGGAGACCGGTCCGCTCGTGCAGCACACCCGCGTCGGTGAGCTGGGTGAGGGCGCGCTGCGCCGTCACGGCGTTGGTCGCGAGGAGCCTCTCGACGAGCGACGCGTTGACGACAGGGTGGGCGACGAGATGGGGGAGCAGCCTCCATGCGGCAGCCTGCGGACGCAGGGAGCCGAGCATCGCGCGTGACGACGCGACCTCGGCGGCGAGGTCGTCGACCAGCTGCGCCCCGGTGCGTGCGGCATAGCGGCTCGCCCGTGCGAGCTGTTCGACGATCGGTCGCGCGTCGCCTCCCCGGAACGCGGTGAGCGCCTCGAAGTAGGAGGCTGTGTCCGTGAGCAGGCCTGCCGAGACCGGCGCGGTGACGGTGCGGGTGATGCCCTTCGCTCGGAGCATGGCATGGATCAGCGCCCGCCCGGTACGGCCGTTGCCGTCGGCGAAGGGGTGGATCGTCTCGAGCTGGGCGTGGGCGACGGCCGTCTGCACCAGTGCGGGGAGGTCGTCACGGTCCACGAAGGCCATGAGGTCGGCCATGGCTGCCTCGACGAGCTCCGCCTGCGGCGCCACGTGCTCGGCGCCGAGAGGGCTGATGCCGCTCTTCCCGACCCAGACGAGCGAGTCCCGGTACCGCCCGGCGTGCTGCTCGGCGCCCCGCTGCCCGGACAGCAGGACCTCGTGCATGGTGAGGACTGCCTGCTGGTCGAGGGAGTCGGCGAGGTCGAGGGCGGCTTCCATCGCCCGGACGTTCGCGACGACGGTCCGTGCGTTCGTGCTGCCGCCCTGGTCGATCTCCGCGAGGGCGAGCTGCCGTGCTCCGACGGTGAGGTTCTCGATCTGGGAGGACGACGCGGACTCGGTGCGCAGCAGGATCGACGACATGGGGCCGAGCTCGGCGCTCTGCGGGCCGAGGGTCGAGGATGCGTGGGAGTCGAGACGGCTGAGGGCTGCGGTCGCCTCGTCGACGTCGGACGAGAGGTCGCCGGGCAGCGTCAGGACCAGGTCGGCGATCAGGGCAGGAGTGGTCGACAGGTAGGTCCCGGACCCCGCGCGGACCTGGGCTCGTGTCGAGAGCCCGTCGGAGTCGGCGACCCACGAGTGCTCGTCGTGGCCGACGGGTGGCACGCGCAGAGGCTCGGTCGTCGGAGCTGTCGTCATCCCGCCACCTTACTTACACTTCCGGCAGAAGTGTAAGTAAGGGGCCCTGCTGCTGACAGTTCCTGACCTTTCAACCCCGCGCCGTCTCCTCCGCCAGCACCCGCCCCAGGTACCGCGCCACCTCCCGCGGACCGCTGCGGGGCGCGGCGGCCTCGACCTGCGGGTTGTAGTTGGTGTTCGTGTTGACGTCGTAGGTGAGCACCCGCCCGTCGACGGACTCGATGAGCTCGATCCCAGCGATCTCGATCCCGTGCGCACGGGTGAACGCGAGGTACTTCTCGACGATCACCGGGTCGAGGTCCTCGCGCAGCGAGAACAGCGACACCCCAGGCTCGGGCGCCAGCGTTGCGCCAGGGGGTAGGACCGGCCGGCCTGTCGTCGGGTCGACGGCGCACGCGTCCGCCGGGCACAGCTGGAAACCACCGCGCAGCGTGTCGGCGCGCACCGAGTACAGGTGCTCCCCGCCGACGATCTCCACGCGGGTGATCGACCCGTCGCGCGGCTGCACGTACTCCTGGAGCAGCGTGACCCCGTCGACGGGCTCCTCGAAGCCGCCGGCCGCGAGCACCGCGCCGAGCTCGTCGACGTGGTCGAACCTCTGCACGCCCAGCCCCTTGCCGCCCTGGTTGTGCTTGGTGACGAAGGGCGTCGGGAAGTCGCGGGCGGCCGCGAGCAGGTGCTCGGTGCCGACGACCACGCGGGTGCGTGGCACGTCGATCCCCGCGGCGCGCAGCGCGCTCAGCTGGAGGACCTTCGACACCTCGAGCTCGAGGACGCCGCGCCCGTTGACCACCCGTCGCCCACCTGCCTCGGCCCACGCGAGGACCGCACGGGTGTGCTCCTTCGACAGGCCGTGACCGCGGGTGTGGGACGACGCGCTGAAGCGTGACCACACGATGCCGGGCGGCGGCGGGTCGTCGAGGTCGAGGACCCCGCCAGTGAGCACGAGCTCGGAGTACGGCACGCCCTCGGCCTCGAAGGCTTCGGCGAAGACCTCGAACCACTCCGGGTTCTCGTGGACCGCGTGGACCACGGGCGTCGTCCCTGATGCTGCTGCGGCGCTCATGCGAAGTACCCCGCGACGTCCACGACGCCACCGGCGGCCTCGAAGTCCTCGCGGACGTCGGCGCGCAGGGCCGGGTCGTACAACCAGTCGAGGGCGGTCAGTGCGAGACCCACCGCCCCGTCGAGTGCTGCCCGGTCCCCGGCCTCGGTCGCGGCGACCGCAGCGAACTCGCGGGTGTGCAGCGCGACCTCGGGGTCGCTCACAGCGATCATCGGGTGGATCGACGGGATCCGGACGCTCACGTTGCCGAAGTCTGTCGAGGCGGCCAGCTCGGCGGGCACGACCCCACCGGCGAGCGCGGTCCGCCCCCGCCCGGCCTGGTGCTCGGCCCAGCGCGCCGCGAGCGGCCCGTTGGTGCGCAGCGGCAGCGTGTACGGCACGGGGTCCCACTCGATCTCGGCGACGGTCCCGGTCGCCTGGGCGATCCCGTGCGCGATGTCTTCGAGACGCGTCGAGAGGTCTTTGAGGGTCGAGGCCTCGGCGGAGCGCACGTAGTACTCGACGACCGCCGTCTCGGTGACGATCGAGGGCCGTGTGCCGCCCTCGCGGACGACCCCGTGCACGCGGTCGCTCGGCGGCAGGTACTGCCGCAGCAGACCGACCGCCTGGTAGTTGAGGGTCACCGCGTCGAGGGCGTTGCGGCCCATGAACGGCTGAGCCGAGGCGTGCGCGGCGACGCCCGTGTACCTGACCACGAGCTGGCGGCGGCCGAGGAAGGGCTGGTCCACGACGTCGTAGCCGAAGGGGTGGACCATGATCGCGGCGTCGACGCCGTCGAAGAATCCGGCCCGCGCGAGGATCTCCTTGCCGCTGTTCCCCTCCTCCGCCGGAGTACCGAGCAGCAGCACCCGACCCGGGAGGTCCTCCTCGGCCAGGGCGAGGAAGGCCCCCGTCGCTGCCGCGGCGATGAGGTGGTGCCCGCAGGCGTGACCGATCTCGGGGAGGGCGTCGTACTCGGCGACGATCGCGACAGTGGGGCCGTCCGACTGACCGGCGCTCGCGCGCAGCGACGTGCTGAGACCGTGGGTCCCGACCTCCACCTCGTGCCCGTGGGCCCGCAGCAGCGCGGCGAGGGCCGCGACGCTCTGCACCTCCTCGAAGGCCTCCTCGGCGTGCTCGAAGACCTCGTGGGCGAGAGCGACGACGTCGTCCTCCTGGGTCGCGGCGCGGGCCAGCACACGCTCGCGGGCGTCGGCCGGGGCTCCTGCATGGCCCGAGACGAGCGGGACGAAGGCCGCGGCACGGCGCCGGGTCGTCGCATCGAGAGCCTCGAGGTACGCGCGGCTCGGCTGAGGCGGGCTGGGGGCGGTGCGGTCGGTCATCGAGCTCCTGCTCTCGGCATGCGTCGGCGGGGCGTGCAGCGACCGGGCACGCGGTCCGCGCCCCGGAAGGTCTCTGGCCACCCTAGGCGCACCGCCACCCCCACCTAGCGGTCACGGCAGATTCTCGGAGGCTGAGACGACGCGCTGGGCCGGGCAGCACCGCGCTGTGCTCGACGGCACGTCACCTCGGGATGCGACCGCCCGGGGCGGCCCGGACGATGGGACGATGACCTCTCTCTCCACCCCCGCGCCCGACCGCGCGCCCACTCCCGTCCGTACGCCTCCGGAAGGTGCGCACGCTCTCGTCGTCGGGGCGACGGGGATCGCCGGGTCTGCGCTGATCGAGCAGCTCGTCGCCGCCGGCTGGCAGACCACCGGGCTGTCGCGCCGGCCCGTCGAGACCGCCGGCGTCGGCCACGTCGCCGCCGACCTCACCTCGCGCGACAGCCTCCAGCAGGCCCTCGGCGACCTGCGTCCCACGCACGTGTTCATCACCGCGTGGTCGCGCCAGGACACGGAGGCGGAGAACATCCGGGTCAACGGAGGCATGGTCCGCGACCTGCTCGCCGTCCTCGGCCCGCAGGGCACGCTCCAGCACGTCACCCTCGTCACCGGGCTCAAGCACTACCTCGGCCCCTTCGAGGCTTACGGCGTCGGCGTCCTGCCCGACACCCCGTTCCTCGAGGACGCCGAGCGGCGCCCGGTCGAGAACTTCTACTACGCCCAGGAGGACGAGCTGTCCGCGGCCTCTGCCGCGCACGGCTTCACCTGGTCGGTCCACAGGGCGCACACGGTGATCGGCCACGCGGTCGGCAACGCCATGAACCTCGCCTCGACCGTCGGTGCCTACGCCGCGGTCGTGCGTGCCACGGGGCGTCCCTTCGTGTTCCCAGGTTCCGTCAGTGCCTGGAACTCCCTCGTCGACCTCACCGACGCCGTGCTGCTCGCCGACCACCAGCTGTGGGCCGCGACCACCCCGGCCGCGGCGGACACAGCCTTCAACATCGTCGACGGCGACCAGGTCCGGTGGCGCAGGCTCTGGCCTGCGCTCGCGGCCCACCTGGGCGTCGAGCCGCAGGGCCCGGGCGACGAGCCCGCGCCGCTCGAGGTGCAGATGGCCGACGCGGCCACGGTCTGGGAGCGTGTCGTGGCCGAGCACGGTCTGGTCGAGCCAGACCTGACCCGCGTCGCGTCGTGGTGGCACACCGACGGCGACCTCGGCCGGGAGGGCGACATGCTCGCCGACATGACGCGCTCACGCCTGGCCGGGTACACCGGCTACGTCAGCACCGAGCGCGCGCTGCTCGCCGTCCTCGACAGGTACGCGGCCGAGGGGATCCTGCCTCAGCCCCGCTGAGCCCGCGGCAAGCCGGTCTCCCCGGCTCTCAGAACCCCGCGTATAGCTCTTCGACGACGTCGAGGGAGTGCATCGCGGTGAGCGGACCTCCCTCGTGCGTGGACTTGTCGGAGCGCACCACGTGACCGGCGGCGACGGCGGGGAGCCGCGACCACAGGGGGCTCGCTTGCGTCGCCGACCACTCGTCTGCGCCGTTGACGAGGGCGATGATGCCGTCGGCGTCGTCGTAGGCCTCGACCAGCCGCTCGGGGGAGTGCTCGATGCCGTCGCCGGTCTCGATCGCCTCGGCGAAGACCTCGCTCGGCAGCGCGCCGACGTCCTGGAGGACCGTGGAGAGCAGGCGGTTGGGGCGTACCTGAGACCCGCTCGAGTCGCTGCCGAGCGGGACCACCGGGTGCTCTGCGATGACGTCTGCGTAGGTCGACGCGACGTCGGCGACGCGGTCGTCGTAGGCGGTCACGAGCTCTTCGGCCCGGACGGTCGTCCCGGTCGCCTCCGCGACGAGCCGGAGGTCGTCCTGCCATCCCGAGGTGTCCTGGTCGCCGATCGCGACGACAGGGGCGATCGCGCTCAGCTGGTCGAAGATCTCCTCGACGTCGTCTGACCGGCTGATGATGACGCTCGGTGCCGCCTCCGCGATGGCCTCGATGTTGATCTCGTCGGCGAGGAACAGCCCTTCGGCGCCGTGCTCGGCGACAGCTGCGGCCCGCGCCTCGGCGAGCGGAGACTCGAGGTCGAGCGATCCCTCGCCCTCGAGCGGGAAGCCGACGACAGGGAGGTCGAGGGCGAGCGCGATGTCGAGGTCACGCCGGCCCTCGATCACGACGACCGAGTCGATCTGCTCGGGCACGGTGACGGGTCCGAGGACGGTCTCGACGGTCCGGCCTGACGTGGCAGGAGCCTCGGTCGAGGATGAGGTGGTGGTCGAGCACGCGACGAGGAGAGCCGTGCTGGTCAGGGCTGCGGCGATCGGCCAGAGGGCGCGCGCGGAGGGCGCGGAGAAGCTGTGCATGAGGTAAGGCTAGCCTCAGTTCCATCCGGTCTGGCTGGGGGTGCGTCTGGCGAGACGAGGGGGCTGCTCGGGCGCGGGACGAGGGCCGGGCCCACAGCTCTTCCGGCGTCGGAGCCCTCGTGGGCCGGACTGCTGCTGGCTCCCAGGGTGTGCCCGGAGCGCAAGAAGGCCGCATCGACGGCTGTCGGTGCGGCCTTCTCGTGCAGACCCGCGCGTCCGCGCGAGCCCCTGTGCGTCGTGCGTCAGGCTGCGACGGCTCCGCGCGCGGCCTCGACGGTCGCGGTGAGGACAGCGGTGAGCTGCTCGACGACCTCGGAGTCGTCGCGCGGGTGCGTCTCGGCGAAGCGGACGACCGAGCCGGGGATCGAGAGCGTGACGTCACCGAGGACGTTCGCGCCCGCGATGCCGAAGGCCTTGCGGGCCTCGTCGTGGGCCCACACGCCGCCGAACTGGCCGTAGGCGCTGCCGACGACCGCGACGGGCTTGCCCGAGATCGCGCTCGCGCCGAAGGGGCGCGAGGCCCAGTCGATGGCGTTCTTCAGCACGGCGGGGATGGTGCCGTTGTGCTCGGGGGAGACGACCAGGACGGCGTCGGCCGAGGCGAGGGCCTCGCGGAAGGCTGTCGCGCCGGCGGGGGCGGAGTCGGGGAGGTCGATGTCCTCGTTGTAGAAGGGCAGGTCGGCCAGGCCCTCGAAGATCGTGAGGGTCGTGCCCGCGGGGGCGAGGTCGACTGCGGCCTCGGCGAGCTCGCGGTTCTTCGAGCCGGAGCGCAGGCTGCCGACCAGGACGAGGATGGAGACGTCTGACATGGGAGGTCCTCACGTAGGTGCGGGGTGGTTCTGGGGGATGCGCGGCGGGCCGCGCAGGCGGTGCGAAGAGTGCGTGCGGTGCGGTGACCGCTCGCACAGCATAAGCGGACCACGGTCCGCTTAGCAGCGTGACGTGCGTCTCACCGCGACGGACATCGCTCACCCGGGCTGCGGGCCGCTCGCGTCGTTGCTGGTCCACAGGCCCGCGGGCTGGGCGCGCCCGGGCCGGTGCGTGGAGTCGGTCGTCTCACCCGCTGCGGGGTTCTCGCCCCTGCGGCCGCGACGATAGGCTCGCCGGAGCGCACGACCGTCGACCAGGTGAGGAGGCCCGCGATGACGTCCCTCGACCTCCCGGCCCCCGGGAGCACCGCGGCCTGCGAGCGTGCCGACGCCGCCCGCAACAGGGAGCACCTGCTCGTCACCGCCCGTGCGATGCTCGCGGATGTCGGCGTCGACGGTCTCACCATGGACGGCCTCGCCCGCGCGGCCGGGCTCGGCAAGGGCACGATCTTCCGCAGGTTCGGCTCCCGCGCGGGTCTGCTGCGCGAGCTGCTCAACGACTCCGAGATGACCTTCCAGGAGGGGTTCTTCTCCGGTCCGCCACCGCTCGGGCCCGGCGCCGAGCCCGTCGAGCGTCTGGTGGCCTTCGGCCGCGAGAGGCTCCGGCTCGTCACCCTCCAGGGCGACCTGCTGCGCAGCGTCGAGGCGGAGGCCGAGCACAGGTACTCCGCGCCGGCCCACGCCGCGTCCGCGATGCACGTGCAGATGCTGCTCGGGCAGGCCGGGGTCGACGGCGACCTCCAGGTGCTCACACTCACCCTGCTCTCCTCTCTCGACGCGGCCCTCGTCCTCTACGAGACGCGCGACCTGCGGATCGACCTCGACAGGCTGGCCGACGGCTGGGAAGACCTCGTCCGCAGGGTCGCCCGAGCCTGACGGCTTGCGTGCGCCGCGCTGCCGGGCTGGCCCGCGGGCGGCCCGACGCTGCTCACGACGCCTCGATCCAGGTGTCGTAGAAGGAGAGTCGTGAGGACGCCTCGAACCGCAGGTCGTGGACGGTCGGCGAGGTCGCGACGACCGTCGTGAACTCCAGGACCGGGACGGACAGCCCGCGCTCGAGCAGCTGGGTCTGCGCGTCGGCGAGGAGTGCCAGGCGTGCGTCGGCGTCGCCCTCGGCGGCCTGGGCGTCGAGCGGGATGTTGACGGGGTCGTCGGAGGGGACCCTGGCGAGGTTCCGTGCTCCTGCGCTGTACACGGTGCGCAGCACGTCACCGTCGGCCCGGGTGAGGTTGTTCCACAAGAAGTCGTAGTCACCGGCGCGCTGCACCTCGGGGAGCTCGGCCATCGTCACCTGGCGCAGCTGCAGGTCCACACCGACCTCGACCAGCTGCTGCTGGACGAGCTGGAGGATCTGCTCGCTCGCCGCGAAGTTGGTCACGTAGACGACGTCGACCTGCAGCCGTTCACCGCCCTTCGAGCGGATGCCGTCCGAGCCCGGCTCCCAGCCTGCTGCGTCGAGACGGGCCTTCGCCCCGTCGGGGTCGAAGGCGAGCAGGTCGCCCAGGTCCGTGTAGCCAGGGGTCGCGCTGCTCAGCGTGCTCGTCGCCGGCCGATAGCTCGGGGTGAGGACCGTGTCGACGACCTCTTGACGGTCGATCGCCTCGCTGATCGCGAGGCGGACCTCCTCGTCCTCGCCGACGGGGCTCTGGGAGCTGGGGACGAGCGCAAAGGCCAGCCCCGGGTTGGTGCGGGCCGACACGGTCTGCCCGGTGGCCTTCAAAGGTTCTTCGTCGGTCGGCAGCACGTTCATGAACGCGTCGAGCTGGCCCGACTGCAACGACCCCGTGCGCACGCTCGGCTCTGCGACGACGGAGTACTCGATGCTGTCGAGGTACGCCTCGCCCTCGTGCCCGGCGATGCTCGACGGCCACGCGTAGCCGTCGCGACGCTCGAGGGTGGCCGACTGCGCTGGCTGCCAGTCGGTCAGGGTGAAGGGCCCGGAGCCGACGAACTCCCCGGCGCACCGGTCTTCGACGGACAGCGTGGTGCTCGCCACGGAGAACAGACCGAGGGTCATGGTCGACGTGGCCTGGAGGAACTGCGCGCTCGGCTCGGAGAACTCCACGCGCGCCGTCTGCGGGTCGACGACCACGGTCTGGGCGTACCCGTCGAGGTAGCTCGACCCGAGGGTCGCCTGCGCCCCGAGCTCGGCGATGCCGTCGAGGTTCGCCTGGACGGCCGCGGCGTCGACGGGCGTGCCGTCGGCGAAGGTCGCGTCGTCGCGCAGGGTGAAGGTGAAGGTCTTCGCGTCGGGGGAGACCTCCCACGACGTCGCGAGCCACGGCACGATCTCACCGGTCTCGGGGTCCTGGTCGGTCAACGAGTCGACGAGCTGGCGGCCGATGTTGAGCGAGTCGTTGCCGCCGGCCTGCTGCGGGTCGAGGCAGGTGGGGTCGTAGCCGAGGCCGAAGCGCAGGGTGCCGCCGCTCTGCGGCTCGCCGCCGCCCGCGGAGGTGCCTGGGGCGGCCGTCCCGGAGGAGGCGCAGCCGGCGAGCAGCAGCGCGGCGGCTGTCGCGACGGAGGCGGCGGCGAGCGCCGGGAGGTGGGACGACGTGGCCCGGTGGGACGACGTGGTCTGGCGGGGTGTGGGGGTCGATGGCACGGTGGCTCCGGTTCGAGGGTGTGCGGCGGCCCCGGCCCCGACGCGGCACCGTCAGGGCGCGCGGAGGGAGCCGGTCGTGGCCGGGAGGACGAGGGGTGCGGTGCGGGCAGGGGGGTGCCGGGAGGACGAGGGGTGCGGTGCGGGCAGGGCTGTGCCGGGAGGTGCCGGGAGATGCCGACGGTGCCGGGCTGCGTCGAGACGCTGACCGGGCTGGTCGGTGCTCGGTCGGGGCGTGATCACTCGGCGGGCCTCGGCAGCCCTGTGGGCGCGGACGCGACGCGACGTGGCGTGGCATCACGTGCCGTGTCAGGTGCCGGTGCTCCTGGGGTGGCGCTGTGGCGCGAGGCGCAGGACTGGCGTCAGCGCGGGCGGGGCGGCGTGCGGGCGCAGGTCTCGGTCACGAGGTGCTCGCACTGGGCTCAGGCCCTCGCCGACGCCTCTCGGCGTGCGGTCAGGGTCGACAGCGACAGCTGCAGTGGCGCACGGCCGGACAGCCCGCAGGCTGGGTGGGGCGGTGCGCAGCAGGGCGCAGGGCGCTCCGCTGGGCAGGCCGGAGGGTGTGCGGACCGAGGTCGGTCAGGATGGCTCTGCGTCGCACGGTGCACCTCCTCGGGTGTCGTCTGGCGGTCGTCGGCGACCACGTCCGGGTCACCTGGTGGGACCGTAGCCCGGATGGTGAGAAGAAGTCCATCTATCCAGACTTCGTGTCAGCCTAAGATCTTCTTATGTATGACGTGAAGCGCCTCTCGCTGCTCCAGGACCTCTCGATGCTCGGGACGCTCGCCGCGGTCGCCGAGGTCAACGGCGTGACGGCCTCTGCGGTCTCCCAGCAGCTCAAGACCCTCGAGGACGAGGCCGGTGTCGACCTGCTCGTGCGGGACGGCAGACGCGTCCGTCTCACGGCCGCGGGCGACCTCCTCGTCGAGCATGCCGCCGAGGTCCTCGCCGCCCTCGAACGGGCCCGCGGGGCTGTCGCGGCGCTCCAGGACGAGGTCGCCGGCGAGGTCACGGTGGCCGCGTACCCCAGCATCCTCGCGCCTGTCGGCAGCCGCCTGGCCGTCGCGGTCCGCGAGCGCCACCCCGGTGTCACCGTCCGTCTCGCCGAGACCGACGCGACCCGCGCGATGCCTGCGGTGATCCGCCGCGAGATCGACGCGGCCCTCGTCCTGCGCTACCCGGACGACGGCGACGAGGTCGTCCCCGGGGTCCGCACCCGTCGCCTCTTCGACGAGCGCTTCGTCGCGGTCGTGCCCGAGGCTCTCGGCGGGGTCGTCCTGCACGGCGGGCTGGGCGTGCTCGGGCGCGACAGGTGGATCGTCGGGGCGCCGACGCTGCCCTGCACCCGGTCGATCGTGTCCGCATGCCGGACGGCAGGCTTCACCCCGGACGTCCAGCACGAGGGCATCGGCTACCTCGCGGCCATCCAGCTCGTCGGGGCCGGGCTCGGCGTGACGGTCGTCCCCGAGCTCTCCGCACAGGTGCTGCCCGAGGGCGTGGTCGCGGTCCCGTGCGCCGTCCCGCAGCGCCAGGTCGCCCTCGCCTACCGCGACGGCGCACAGGGGCACCCGGTCACTCACGCGCTGCTCGACGTCGCCGCCGAGGTCGGCCGCACGCTCAAGACCCGCCCGCTCTTCGGGGCGCACGCGGTGTGAGGGCCCGGGCCCGGGCCCGGGCCGCGGAACCACCGGGCCCGGGCCGCGGAGCCAGCGGGCTCGGGGCTGCCGGGCTGCCAGCTCACGGGGCGACCAGGCCGTGGGCTCGCCGGGCGGCGGGGCTCCGGTGACACGCTCGTACAGAGATTCACAAGGGTTAACAGAGGTTCACGCACGGCGTCGGGAGAGTCGCCCCACCAGGGCTGGACACTGCTTGACCACCTCGTCAGAGCATGCCTAGGGTGTCGCCCAGGTCACGAGATCTCGCCCATGGCCCGGCAGGCGAGGCAGCAACCCCCAGATGGCAGCGGGGTGCTCCCGGGTATCGACCAGGCCGTCAGGACCCCTGACGGCAAGTGCCCCGACCACCCGACCGCGCGCAGCGCCGGTCGTGCACGCACCCGCACCCTTCCGTCCCGGACGTGCGCCTGCGCCCGGCCTCCCGGCCGACCGTGCAGTCGCCGAGCCCGGGCGTGGAGCCGAGCGCGGTGCGTCCGAGAGGAGTCCCCCTCGTGCGTGCCTATCTGCTGCGCCGCGCGCTCCAGGCCGTCTTCGTGCTCTGGGCCGCGTTCACCGCGACCTTCGCGATCTTGTACATGCTGCCGAGCAACCCCGTCGCGATCATGCTCGACGCCGGCGGCGAGGGGACGCAGGTCGACCCCGAGAAGGTCGCCGAGCTCACGGCCCGCTACGGCTTCGACAAACCCGTGTGGGAGCAGTACCTCACGCGGCTGTGGGCGGCCGTCCGCGGCGACTTCGGCTCGTCGATCCAGACCGGCCAGCCCGTCACGGGCTCGATCCTCGACGCCCTGCCCGAGACCCTCAAGCTCGCCTCGATCGGCCTCGTGCTGGCCGTCGTGATCGGCGCCTCCCTCGCGCTCGTCGCCACCTGGACGCAGGCGCGCTGGCTCCGCCAGGCGCTCCTCGCGCTGCCGCCGCTCGGCGTCTCGGTCCCGACGTTCTGGGTCGGTCTTGTGCTGCTCCAGGTCGTCTCCTTCCAGTGGGCCCTGCTCCCGGCCATGGGCAACATCGGCTGGCAGACCCTCGTCCTGCCGAGCCTCACCCTCGCGATCCCGACCTCAGCGGTGATCGCGCAGGTCCTCGCCAAGAGCCTGTCGACGACCTGGGACCAGCCCTTCGTCGAGACGGCCCGCGCCAAGGGCACCCCCCGGCTGCACATCCACCTGCGGGACGTGCTGCGCAACGCGGCCATCCCCACGCTCACGCTCGTCGGCATCACCGTCGGCAACCTGCTCGCCGGGTCCGTGGTCGTCGAGACGGTGTTCTCGCGCAACGGCATCGGGCGCCTCACCCAGCAGGCCGTGACCTTCCAGGACATCCCCGTCGTGCAAGGCCTCGTGGTCCTCTCGGCCGTCATCTTCGTCGTGGTCAACCTCGTGGTCGACCTCGTCTACCCAGCCCTCGACCCCCGCATCAGCCAGCGCACCCGCGCGGCCGTCTGAGAGGACGCACCATGTCAGACCTGACGATCACCGTCCGGGGTGCCTCGACGGGCCCAGCCGCCGGCACGACTGGCGGGCTCTCGTCCGCCGACGGGCTCGACCACGCGCTCGCCGAGGCCGCCGGCGGGCTCCACGACGCCGACGCCTGGGCTGTGCCCTCGCGCGCCGAGCGCCTGCGCCGACGCGCCCTGTGGCTCGTGCGCCGACCAGGCCTCGTCCTCGCAGTCCTCGCCATCGCGCTCGCGCTCGCCTGGGCGTTCTGGCCGGCGGCCTTCGCGCCCTACAGCCCGACCGTGGGCGTCCCGGCCGACAAGCTGCAGGGCCCGAGCGCCCAGTACTGGTTCGGGACCGACTACCTCGGCCGTGACCTCTTCTCCCGCGTCGTGCACGGCTCGGCCCTGTCGCTCAAGGCGACCGCGATCGCCGTGGCCATCGCCCTCGTCGCCGGCTCGGGCATCGGGCTGGTGGCCGGGTTCGTCGGCGGGGTCGTCGACGACGTGCTCATGCGCGTGGTCGACGTCCTGCTGGCCGTCCCCGGTCTGCTGCTCTCCCTCGCCGTGGTCACGGTGCTCGGCTTCGGCACCACGAACGTCGCGATCGCTGTCGGCGTCGCCGCGGTGGCCTCGTTCGCGCGGGTCATGCGCGCCGAGGTGCTGCGGGTCCGCGAGTCGGTGTTCGTCGAGGCCGCCGCGGCCTCGGGCGTCGGGCGTCTGACGATCCTGCGACGGCACGTGCTGCCGAACTCCTCGGGACCCGTGCTCGTGCTGTCCGCGCTCGAGTTCGGCTCCGCGATCCTCGCGGTCTCAGCCCTGAGCTTCCTCGGCTTTGGTGCCGCGCCACCCGCGCCTGAGTGGGGGTCCCTCGTCTCCGAGGGGCGCAGCTACCTCGCCACCTCCTGGTGGCTCACCACGCTGCCCGGCCTCGTGGTCGTGGCCGTGGTGCTCTCGGCCAACCGCGTCAGCCGGGCCCTCGACGGAGAATGGAGCGACCTGCGATGACCAGCACGAAGACGACCAGCACGACGTCTACCCGCACCGAGACCGCCACGACGGGCGACGAGCCCGCGCGCTCCGGACCGCTCCTCGTCGTCGAAGGCCTCGAGGTCGCGTACAGGACCCGCCGTGGGACGGTCCCGGCCGTGCGCGGCGTCGACCTGCACGTCGACGCGGGCGAGGTCGTGGCCGTGGTCGGCGAGTCCGGCTCGGGCAAGACGACCACGGCGCAGGCGATCATCGGGCTGCTGCCGCGTGGTGGTGTCCGCACCGCCGGGCGCATCGTGCTCGACGGCACCGACATCAGCGCCTGGAGCGACAAAGAGCTCGAGCGGGTCCGCGGTGCGCGTCTCGGCCTCGTGCCGCAGGACCCGACCGTCTCGCTCAACCCCGTCCGACGCATCGGCGACCAGGTGGCCGACGTGCTCGTCGTCCACTCCGGCCTCGCCCGGCGGGCGACCGGGCAGCGC
This sequence comes from Sanguibacter inulinus, assembly GCF_013415325.1. Classification (GTDB taxonomy): domain Bacteria; phylum Actinomycetota; class Actinomycetes; order Actinomycetales; family Cellulomonadaceae; genus Sanguibacter; species Sanguibacter inulinus. The sequence continues at coordinate 39,431 of NZ_JACBYE010000037.1, forward strand.
GTGGCGGAGATCCTCGAGCAGGCCGGGCTGCGCGACCCCGAGGCCGTCGCCCGCCAGTACCCGCACCAGCTCTCCGGCGGCATGCGTCAGCGGGTGCTCATCGGCATCGCCCTCGCGTGCAGGCCCGCGCTCGTGATCGCCGACGAGCCCACCTCGGCTCTCGACGTCACCGTCCAGCGCGCGGTCCTCGACCACCTCGGGTCGCTCACCGCGGAGCTCGGGACGGCTGTCCTGCTCGTCACCCACGACCTCGGCGTCGCGGCCGAGCGCGCCCAGCGTGTCATCGTGATGAATCGCGGGCGGGTGGTCGAGGAGGGCAGCGCCCGGCAGATCCTCGAAGACCCGCAGGACCCGTACACGAAGGCCCTCGTCGCGGCGGCGCCCTCGCTCTCGCCGACCCGGTTGCGGCCGACGGCGCGGGCCGGCCGAGCAGCGGACCCGGTGCTGGCGACCGAGCGAGCGGGCGGGCCGGAGACTGGGGAGACGATCGAGCAGGTCGAGCAGGTCGAGCAGGTCGAGCGGAGCGGCCTGAGCGGGACGGGTGAGGCCAGCGAGGCAGGTGAGACCGGGGTCTCGTCGCGCGCTGCCTCCACGACCTCCGTCGGGCCGCGCGAGCCCGCTGCTCAGGCAGCCTCGCCCGCGACTGTCGTCGAGGTGCGCGACCTCGTCAAGGAGTTCACCGTTCCCCAGCAGGGCGGCGGCAAGAAGACCCTCCGGGCCGTCGACGGTGTCTCGTTCTCGGTCCCGCGCGGCGAGACCTTCGCCATCGTGGGGGAGTCAGGGTCGGGGAAGTCGACCACTGCGCGTCTCGTCCTGCGGCTCGCCGACCCGACCTCGGGCTCTGTGCACGTCGACGGGCAGGACATCACCCGGCTGCGCGGGCGCCGCCTGCGTCGCCTGCGCGAGCACCTCCAGCTCGTCTACCAGAACCCCTACGCCTCTCTCGACCCGCGCTTCACCATCGGGCAGGTGCTCAACGAGCCGCTCGAGGCCTTCCGCGTCGGGGACAGGGTGTCGAGGTCGCGCCGGGCCGCGGAGCTGCTCGACCAGGTCGCGCTGCCGACCTCCGCGCTGCACAGGCACCCTGCCGAGCTCTCCGGTGGTCAGCGCCAGCGGGTGGCGATCGCCCGGGCGCTCGCCCTGCACCCGCAGGTCGTCGTGCTCGACGAGCCCGTCTCCGCCCTCGACGTCTCCGTCCAGGCGCAGATCCTCCAGCTGCTCGTCGACCTGCAGGCCGAGCTCGGCCTGAGCTATCTGTTCATCTCGCACGACCTCGCGGTCGTGCGGCAGATCTCCGACAGGGTCGGCGTGATGTCCCGCGGCCGGCTGGTGGAGAGCGGGACGACCGAGCAGATCTTCGCCGACCCGCAGCACGAGTACACGAGGGCGCTGCTCGCGGCGATCCCCGGTCGCACGGACGTGACGGCCTGAGGAGAGGCCAAGCCCGCCGGCACGACCACCGAACGACCGCAAGACCACCGCACGACCGCACGACCGCAGCCTGAACGACCGGCATGACCGGACCTGAAGACCTGACCGACCAGCACCGAGAGGATTCCCACTATGACCAGCACGACGCCCCACCAGAGCACGCCGACCGCACCCGCACCCACAGACGATGAGGCACTTGCCGCCGCGCGCAGCCTCGCACCGCTCGTCAGCCCGCAGGACGCTGCCAGCCACCTCGCCTCAGGTGGCCTGCTGCTCGACGTGCGCAGCGCCGCAGGTCGCGCGACCACGGGATCGATCGAGGGTGCCCGCATCACCGATCGCGCGGACCTCGGACCCGAGCTCGACCCCGCCGCCACGCTGCCCGTGTCCCTCGACACCCCGATCGTCGTGGTCTGCGGCTCGGAGCGAGGGTCTGGTCCTGTCGCGGCGGAGCTCATCGCCCGTGGCTACACCGACGTGCGCCAGGTCGAGGGTGGAGCACCAGGCTGGGCTGCGGCGGGGCTGCCGCTCACGTCGTGAGGGCGGAGCGCGGAGGAGCCGGAGGACGGGCTCGCTGTGCTCTCGCCGTCGCTCTTGCCGGTGGTCTGGTCTGTGCGCAGCCGACGGTCCACCGGCAGGGGTCCTGAAGGTGCGCTGATCGCCCTCGAGAGCAGCCTCGCTGCTGAGTCCGCGCCAGTCGTCGAGGACCGTGCGCCGGGTGGAACCTCACTCGTCAGGCGTCCTGCCCGAGAGGATGAGGATGCGCTCGATGGTGCTCCGGTCAGGTGTCACAGCGTGCCGGACCTGCCCGAAGGCCTTCCCGGTGCCGCGTGCCGACCCGGGGAGCAGCTCGAGGCGGCGCAGGACGAGCGCAGCCACGGTCGGGTCGACCTCCCACTCGAACCCGAGAGTCCGCGCCAGGTCCCAGGTGTGGATCACCGTGTCGCACAGCTGCATGCCGTAGAGGTCGTCGATGCTGCGAGCCCCCGGTACTCCCGGGACCTCCCGCACCTGGGACTCGTCGTCGGTGGAGGCAAAGGCATCCTCCATGTCTCTGGCGGTGCGCCTGTACGCGTGATCGAAGCCGTGGTGAGCCATGTCGCCTGCGGGAGGGGCCGACGCGGGGTCAGGCGCGCCGTCCGGGGCCCCAGGTCCTCCCGTGAGGGCCCGGGCGAAGGCGAGGTTCTCGTCGAGCAGATGATGGTAGAGGTCTCTGACGTCCCACTCCTCGCACGGCGTCGGGGACGTCAGGTCGCCGGGCGTGACCTCCGACAGGTATGACGCGAGCTGCTCGGTGGCCGTGCGCAGTGCGGAGATGTCCACTGTCCAACCTCTCAGACGTCGATCTGTGGTCGGTTGTTTGGACTCCGGGGGTTCTGGCCAAGTTATCGCCCTATGGTGCAATAGTCCAGATCACGGTTGTCGGCACGGCGGGGCGACGCCGAGCGAGGGCGCTGAGCGTCGCTGCCGGCGAGCGTGGGAGAGGCCTCGTGGCGCAACCGTCGACGCCCTGACGGACGGCTGCGCCCTCGCGCACCGGTCGGTGCACGAGGGCATGGTGGCCGCGCGATGGGTAGGCGGTGGCGCGGCCTCAGGGGCGGAGCTCGGCTCAGATCGCCGTCTGGTCCCCGATGCGGTGGTACGTCCTGTCGTGGAACACCAGCGGGGTGGCGTCGGTGCGGGTCTGGGACTCGATGGCCCGGACGGAGACGAGGAAGCTCTCGCCGACGGGAGTGCGCTCGAGGATCCGCCCGCGCAGCCAGGTGACGGCCCCGTCGATCACGGCCTCGCCGCTCGGGAGCTCGGTCCAGCCGCCCGCGGCGAAGCGGTCGATGCCGCTCGTCGCGAAGCGTGCCGACACGTCGTCCTGGTCCTGAGAGAGGAAGCTGACGGCGAGGGTGTCGGCCTCGGCGAGCGCGGCCCACGACGACGACGTCCCGGCGATCGAGAAGGCGAGCAGCGGCGGTGCCGCGGACACCGAGATGACCGAGGTCGCTGTGAAGCCCACGTGCCCGTGGGGTCCGCGCAGGGTCACGACGGCGACGCCGGCGGGGTGCTGGCGGAACACGGTCTTGAACTCGTCGGGGGACAGGTGGGTGTCGAGGTCGGCGAGACGCTCGTCCTGGATGGTCATGTGCAGTCCTTCGGTGGTCTGTCGTCGGCTTGCCGGTCCCGGGGGACCAGCCAGGTCATCTCCCGGAGCACCCCGCCATGACGATGGGGTTGCTGTCCGACCAGCCGGGGCTTCGCGTCGGTTCTCGTGACCTTGAGGGACTGGTATAGCAACGGCTCGCGTCCTGTCATCGCCTTTCCCAGAACGTCTCACCATCTGGTCAGGGGGCGGTGCTCGGGGTGGACGCCGGGGTGCTGACCGGTCGCTCGGGCTGTGCCTCGGCCGGAGCTCCACCCGGTACCTCCCCAGGAGCAGTCTCGAGAGTCCCCTCGGGCGCTCCTCCGACCTCGGCGACGCTCACCGTCCACGTGCGGCTCGGGCCGAAGCCTGTGACGGCTGTGCCACCCGCACCCACGTCGACGTACCGCAGGCTCAGCGTGTGCGACCCCGCAGACGGGCCGCGCCAGACGAGGTCCTCCCCGCCCGCCACCCTGTGGAGCTCGCCCGTCGGCGTCCCGTCGACGCTCAGCTGCACGAGCTCTCCGGCGGTCCCCTCGACCCGCAGGGGGACGTCGCCCCCGTCGGGGGCCTCGATCACCTCGCCGTCGGTCGGCGCTGCCAGGACGGGACGGTCGAAGGTCCACGAGAGCACCGTGGACGCCTCGGACTCGGAGCCTGTCGTCTCGTCGCGGGCGTGCGCGGCGACGGTCAGGGCGTCCGTCGAGGTGAGGCACGGAGGCGGTGCCGCGGTCAGCTCCCCGCACACCTGCGCAGACCAGGCGCCCGAGGTGTCTGCGACGGCTGTCGCCAGCGAGTCGCCCGAGGAGCTCGTCACGACGACAGTGGCACCCGGCTCGGCCGCCCCTGAGACGGTGGGGAAGGTGATCAGCACAGTGCCTGCCGCCGGTCCGGTGAGTGTCGGCACCCTGGGCCCGGCGGGCTCAGAGGGGCCTGAGGGCGGTGAACCC
>NZ_JACBYE010000038.1 GCF_013415325.1 Sanguibacter inulinus
CACGGGGGGTGTCTGAGTCACGGCACCACTATCCCAGGTGCACCCGTGCCGGTCGGCGACCCCGGCACGGCGAGTGTCCTCTCGTCGCAGGCCCGCGGTACGGATAACCTCAGTCCATGACGACTTCTCCTGTCCCCCACCAGCCCGGCGCCGACGCCGACCCCTTCGAGAACGCCCGCGAGGCAGCGGCGTACATCGCGCGCGCGACCGGCATCGAGTCGCACGACATCGCCCTCGTCCTCGGCTCTGGCTGGGGCGGCGCGGCGGACCTGCTCGGCGAGACCGTCGCCGAGCTCTCGAGCGACGAGGTCCCCGGCTTCGGCAAGCCTGCCGTCGCAGGCCACGTCGGCACGCTGCGCTCGATCCGCATCGAGGCCACCGGCAAGCACGCGCTGGTCCTCGGCTCCCGCACGCACCTCTACGAGGGCAAGGGCGTGCGCGCCGTCGTGCACGGCATGCGCACAGCCGCGGCTGCCGGCGCGAAGACCGCGATCCTCACCAACGGCTGCGGCGGTCTGAACACCGACTGGACGCCCGGCACCCCGGTGCTCATCGACGACCATATCAACCTCACGGCGACGTCGCCGCTCGAGGGTGCGACCTTCGTCGACCTCACCGACCTGTACTCGAGCCGGCTGCGCGGGCTCGCCCACGAGGTCGACCCGACGCTGCCCGAGGGCACCTACGTCCAGTTCCCCGGCCCGCACTACGAGACCCCTGCCGAGGTCCGCATGGCCGGGATCATGGGTGGATCGCTCGTGGGCATGTCGACGACGCTCGAGGCCATCGCCGCCCGCCAGGTCGGCATGGAGGTCCTCGGGATCTCGCTCGTCACCAACCTCGCCGCCGGCATCAGCCCTGTGCCGCTGTCGCACGCCGAGGTCATCGAAGCCGGCCAGGCCGCGGGTCCGCGCATCAGCGCGCTGCTGGCCGAGATCGTGAAGAAGATCTGACATGACGAGCACCGACAGCACAGACAGCATCGACAGCACGAGCGGCGCGACGGGCGCGGACGCAGGCTCCGGCGCTGAAGACGTCGCCTCGCTCACCCGCCGGGTCGAGGCGTGGATCGCCGACGACCCCGACGCGTTCTCGCGCAACGAGCTCACAGCGGTCCTCCAGACCATCCGCTCCGAGGACGAGACCGTCCGCGAGGCGGCCCTGGAGGACCTGCGCGACAGGTTCTCCGGGTCGTTGCAGTTCGGCACCGCCGGGCTGCGCGGTGCGATGCAGGCCGGGCCCAACCGCATGAACCGTGCCGTGATCCTGCGCGCCGCCGCAGGCCTGGCCGCCTACCTCGTCGACTCGCTCGGCGAGCAGGATGCCCAGCCTGATCACAAGCACGGTCTGCTGCACCGTCACGAGCCTGCGGCTCCGGCACGACCGAAGATCGTCGTCGGCTACGACGCGCGCCACAACTCCCACACCTACGCCCTCGACAGCGCCGCGGTGTTCACGGCTGCCGGTCTCGACGTGGTGCTGCTGCCCTCGGCGCTGCCCACGCCTGTCCTCGCCTTCGCGGTGCGTCACCTCGACGCCGACGCCGGCGTGATGGTCACAGCGAGCCACAACCCGCCTGCGGACAACGGCTACAAGGTGTACCTCGGCGGGCGCGCCGTCACGGGCTCGGGCCAGGGCGCGCAGATCGTGCCGCCCTTCGACGCTCTCATCGCGGCGAAGATCGCCGCAGCTCCGCCGGCTGTCCAGGTCCCCCGGGCCGAGGAGGGCTGGAGCATCGCCGGCCCTGAGGTCCTCACGGCCTACCTCGACGCCGTCGGCGCCCTCGCGGACGACACCGCCCCGCGTGACCTGAGCATCGTCGTCACGCCGCTGCACGGTGTCGGTGGTGCTGTCGTCGACCACGTCCTGCGGGCAGCCGGGTACCAGGACGTGTTCCTCGTGCCCGAGCAGGCCGACCCGGACCCGGCCTTCCCGACCGTCGCCTTCCCGAACCCCGAAGAGCCTGGTGCGATCGACCTGTCGCTCGCCTACGCGCAGACCCTCGGGGCAGACCTCGTGATCGCGAACGACCCCGACGCCGACAGGTGCGCCGTGGCGGTCAAGGACCACCGTGCCGAGCAGGACTTCGCCACGAACTCCGGCGGTGACACAGGTCCTCGCGAGGGCTGGCGGATGCTGCACGGCGACGAGGTCGGGGCGCTCCTCGGGGAGCTCGTCGCCTCGCGGGAGACGAGCGGGCTGCTCGCCAGCTCGATCGTCTCCTCGCGTCTGCTCGGCCGGATCGCGGCTGCGCACGGTCTCGACCACGCGTCGACCCTCACGGGCTTCAAGTGGATCTCACGCGTGGACGGTCTCGTCTTCGGCTACGAAGAGGCCCTCGGCTACTGCGTCGACCCGGGCACCGTGCGGGACAAGGACGGCATCAGCGCTGCCCTGCTCATGGTCCAGCTCGCCGACAGGCTCAAGGCGCAGGGTCGCACCCTCGTCGACGCCCTCGACGACCTGGCCCGTGCGCACGGGCTGCACCTGACCGACCAGCTGTCGGCCCGGTTCACCGACCTCGCGCAGATCCCGCTGACGATGCAGCGCCTGCGCACGTCCCCGCCTGCCAGCCTGGCGGGGTCCGCCGTGATCGAGACCGTCGACCTCTCCGACGGTGTCGACGGGCTGCCGCCGACCGACGGTCTGCGGCTCGTCGCCGAGGACGGCTCACGCGTCATCGTGCGCCCCAGCGGCACCGAGCCGAAGGTCAAGTGCTACCTCGAGGTGATCGTCCCGGTCGCCTCTGACGCGAGCGTCGACGAGGTCACCGAGGCGCGGCACACCGCAGCCGGACGGCTCCAGGCGATCCGCGCCGACATGTCGTCGGCGCTCGGGATCTCTCCGGCCTGACAGGACCGAGCTGGTGCACTGACAGCAGGAGGGGTGGGCGAGGAGATACTCGCCCACCCCTCCTGCCGTCTGCCCGCAGCCTCGCGACCACTGAGGGCATGCTCAGCCGAGCGCGACCGTGACGCCCCCGGAGAACGGGGAGTCGTGAAGCTCGACCGACACCGGTGTCGCGTCGGCGGGCACGTCGAAGACCACGATGCCGTCGACGGTGTTGCCCGGGTTGATGCTCGTGAGGAAGCTGTTCGAGTCGGGCAGGTAGATCGCCGCGCCAGAGTCTGCGGAGTGCGTGCGCCCCTGACCGTCGAGCAGCGTCTGCGAGCTCGCGTCGAAGAGCTGGGCCTCGTCGCCGACGTTGGTCACCGTCATGTGGACCAGCACGTACTGCCCCTGGGCCGTGACGCCGAAGAGGTCGTCGCCGATGCTCGGGACCCCTGCCTCGACGCTGGTCACGGTGAACTGCAGCTTGCCGTCCGCGACAGGTGTGCCGACGCCCGGAGCCGCCTCGGCGGGCGGGGCAGCCTCGGCGGGCGGAGCAGGATCTTCTCCGGGCGGGGCGTCCTGGGCCGGGGCAGCCGGCGAGGTCGTCGGAGCCCCTGCAGGAGCCGGGGCCCCGTCGCCGCCCCCGGCGAGCTGGGCGAGCACCACTACGACGACCACCAGCAGGACGAGGCTGAGCAGCTTGTGGCGTCGGACGAAGCCCTTCTTCTTCGGTGCCGTGGCCAGCACGTACCCGGCCGGGACCTGGACTGACGGGTACGGCCCCGGCCCCTGGGGGTGCTCGGGGGTCGGCTGGGAGCTGGGTGCTGCGGTCATGACGGCCTCGTTCGTGTCGTGGGTGCTGGTGTGCCCCTATCCGACCGCTCCCGGCAGGTCGGTCGCATCGCCCGGTCGGGGCGTCCTGCAGCCCCGACCGGGTGAGGAACCACCCGCGACACCACCCACCCGGGCGACGACCACGTCGGTGCCCGGCCCTACGCTGACGCTGTGCCACCCACCGAGAAGCGCCCCGCCTCACCAGGAGCCTGGAGACCCGGCACCGTCGCGCTCCACGTCGTCCTCGTGGTCTTCGCGCTGGCCAGCATGCTCGTCGCCTCGTCGTACTCGGCGATGCCTCAACCGGCCTCGGGGCTGCGCCTCGCGTGGGCCGGTGCGGGGATGGTCCTCGGCACAGGGGTCGCGTCTCTCGTCCTGGTGCGCGGGCGCTATCCCGTCCTGGTCGCCGTGGTCGGCTCGATCTACGCCCTGCTGCTCCCAGGGGACTCCTTCGTGGCGCTCGTCGGGCTCGCGTCCGTCGTCGCCACGAGACCGAGACGTGAGGTGCTGGCCGTCGGAGGGCTCGTGACGCTCGCGACAGGCACCGCGGTGCTGCGCGACGCGTCGCGACCCGCAGCAGGACAGGTCTTCTCCTCGACGCAGCCCGGCGGGGAGGTCGTCGCCGCGCCGGTCTGGTCGCACGTGCTGGTCTTCGTCCTCGCCCTGGGCGTGGCTGTCGGCGTCGGGCTCTACCGACGGGCTCGCCGAGACCTCACCGAGGTGCGCGCTCAGAGCCGTGAGCAGGCACAGACCACCGAGCACCTGCGCACCGAGCTCACGCGCCAGGAAGAGCGAGACCTCATCGCCCGGGAGGTCCACGACACCCTCGCCCACAGGCTCTCGCTCGTCTCCTTGCAGGCAGGAGCGCTCGAGGTGGTCGCTGCGGGTGACCCCGAGCTCCAGGAGGCCGCGAGCGCCGTCCAGGCGAACGCGCACAGGTCGCTCGACGACCTCCGAGGGTTGATCGGGGTGCTGCGCGACCCGGCCTCGGCCCGGTCGGCGACCACGGAGCCGCCGGTCCAGCTCTCCCTCGACGACCTCGCCGAGCTGCTCACCACGACGCGCGAGGCCGGCACCCCGGTCGTCGCGACAGTCGTGGTGAGCGATGCGACGTCGGCGAGCGCACCGTTCACCCACGCCGTCTACAGGATCGTGCAGGAGTCGCTCACCAATGCGAGCAAGCACGCCCCCAGCCTGCCGCTCGACGTCGCACTCACGGCGTCTGCGGCTTCAGGGCTGCACCTGCGCGTGTCGAACCCGCTCCCCCGCGAGGCACGAGCGGGCGGGGTGCCCGGGGCTGGAGCCGGGGTCACGGGGATCCACGAGAGGGTCCGCCTGCTCGGCGGACGCGCTCAGGTCGGGCCGCACGACGGACGCTTCGTCGTCGACGTCTGGCTGCCGTGGGTGGTGCACAGCGCCTGACCCGTCGAGGGCCCGCACGGGTCTGTGCGCGGGTGAGTCCTCGCGCGGCCTAGCATGTGAGACGTGATCCGCGTCCTGCTCGTCGACGACGACCCGCTCGTCCGCCGCTCCCTGCGCCAGATCCTCGACAGCGACCCCGGCATCGAGGTGGTCGCCGAGGCCGACGACGGTGACGCAGTCGTCGAGGCCGTGCAGGCGCACCACCCTGACCTCGTCCTCATGGACCTGCGGATGCGCCGTGTGCACGGCGTCGAGGCGACCGCCGCGGTCCGTGCCCTGCCCGGAGCACCCGAGGTGGTCGCGATGACGAGCTTCGGGGCAGACGAGCAGGTGCTGCGCGCCCTCGACGCGGGCGCCCGCGGGTTCCTGCTCAAAGACACCTCGCCGTCGGCGATCAAGGTGGCCGTGCACGACGTCATGGCCGGAGACGCGTCGCTCTCGCCCGCCGTCGCGCGCTACCTGGTCGACCACGTGACGAGCGACCGCCACGGCCCTGTGCGCGACGGAGCCGCGGGCCGGCTGGCCGTGCTCACCGACCGAGAACGGCAGATCGCCCTCGGTGTGCACGCCGGACTCACCAACGACGAGATCGGGCGCCAGCTGTTCGTCAGCGGGGCGACCGTGAAGACCCACCTGAGCAACGTGCTCACCAAGCTCGACCTGGACGGTCGGGTCCAGCTCGCGATCCTCGTGGAGAGGTCAGGCACGGCTGCTGGTACGACGGGCTGAGGCCGCGGGGATGGGACGTCTCGGCGCCCGGTCGACCAGGGGCCTCAGCCCGCGAGCGCGGCGTCGTCGGAGTCGACGTCGGCCTTCCACGCTGCCTTGTCGCTGCGCCAGCCTTCTTCGGTGCGGCCACGCCGCCAGTAGCCGGAGGCGGAGAGCGCCGAGACCGGTACGTCTCGCTCGCCGCGCAGGAACCTGCGGATGTCTCTGACGAAGCCGGCGTCGCCGTGCAGGAACACCTGCGGGACGCCGGCCGGGAACTCCCACCCCGTCACGGCCTCGACGAGGGGTGAGTCCTCGGCGCCGGCCACCGCGTGACCGGCGACGCCTCGGTGCACCCAGGTGACGAGCGGGCCACCGTCCACGCTGGTCGCCGGCGACGTGAGCGGCAGCTCACCGTCGGGTCCGTCGACCTCGAGGAACACCTTGACGCGGGCTCCCGCAGGCATGGCCTCGAGGGCCGAGGCGATGGCGGGCAGAGCGCTCTCGTCCCCGACGAGCAGGTGCCAGTCGGCGTCGGCCGCCGGGGCGTACGCGCCACCCGGACCGAGCAGCGGCATCGGGTCGCCCGCCTGGGCCGAGGCCGCCCACGGTCCGGCGAGCCCGGTGTCGCCGTGCACCACGAAGTCGATCGCGAGCTCGCCCGCGGCGGCGTCGTACCAGCGGACCGTGTACGTGCGCTGCCTGTCCCGCTGCCCCTCGACCTCGGGCGGGAAGCAGAGCTTGACGTAGCGGTCGGTGAACTCTGTCGGGTCGAAGCCCGCCAGTCCTGGACCACCGAGCACGACGCGCACCATGTGCGGGGTGAGACGCTCGGTGCGGACCACGACGGTCTGGGTCGGGACGCGGACAGGGCGGCCCTCACGGACCGGAGGCGTCACGGGCGCGTCGGTGGCCGTGACCGGCACCTGCGGCTCGCCGGATCCCGGCTGGCCCGACAGGGATGACTCTGCTGACACGGTGATGCCTCCATCAGTTGACTAAGGCAACCCTAACCCCGGAATCGCTCTCGGGGTGCAGCGATCTCGCTCACGTGGCTGCGCGCCCCGAGCTGTGCACCCAGGCTGTGCACTCAGGCTGTGCACCCCGGGCTGGAGGCCCGGGGTGCACAGCGGCGTGGTCAGACCTCGCGTCGGCGACGGGCAGCGCGCAGCGCCAGCCACCCGGCCGCAGCGAGCAGCAGCGCGGCGACACCGAGGGAGGCGACCTCGGTCCCCGTGACGGCGAGCCCGCTGCTCTGCTGCCCAGCACCGGAACCGGCCTGGGGCGCCTCGGTCGGGGCCGCGTCCGCCCCGGGAGCCGGGTCGGTCCCCGGTGCCGGGTCCGTCGGGACCGGGAGGACGGTCCCGTCCTGCGCGACGGTGACGATGACCGGGGCTGACTGCGCGCCCTCGAACGCCGGGTCGCCGGAGTAGCCGACCAGGAGCGTCCGCTCCCCCGCTGGCAGGTCTGCCAACGACAGCACCGCTGTCCCGTCGGCGAGCTCGACGACGAGTCCCGAGGGCACGCCGTCGACGGTCGCCTCGACGGTGCCCGTCGGCACACCCGTCGCCGGGGCCTGCGGGACGACCGAGACGGACACGGTCCCGGACTCGACAGCCTGCGCGAGCGCGCGTGCCTGGTCGTCCTGCGCCGTCGACACGGCCGGTCCTCCGGCTGTCGTGAGGACGACGTCGACAGCGCCCCGGGTGATCGAGAGCGGCAGGGTGCCGCTCTCGACGGCGGTGTAGCGCTGGTCCCCGAGGTAACGGACGGTGAGGCTGTGGTCACCGACGGCGAGCACCGGGACGTCGACGCGCACAGCACCGTCGACCAGGTCGAGCGGCGCACCGCTCACGGCTCCGTCCACCACGAGCTCGACCTGCCCTGTGGGCACTGCGGGGTACCCGGAGCCGAGCCTGACGTCGAGCGCGACGGCCTCACCCGAGACCGCCGAGGTCGCGGTCGCGTCGACCACGAGGCTCGGCTCGGTGACGACTGTCGGGACCGGGACCCGAGACCAGTCCTGCGCGGTCATGCCCGACGCGAGGTAGAAGCCCACGTACGAGGGCTGGTTGTACGTCGTCTGCTGCCGGGCGACCTCTGCCCTGTACTGCGGGTCGTGCATGAGCGTGTACATCTTGGTCTGGGAGACCGTGGCGCTCGTGTAGATGCGGATCGCCGACGAGTCTGCGGTGCGCACCAAGAGCTCTTCGCGCCAGTCGCCGAGGATGTCCGCCACGAGGGACGGTGTGCCCTTGGTGCCGTTGTTGGTCAGCGTGCCCGTCGCCGTGAGAAGAGCCTCGCCCGAGGCCCAGTCACGGACCACGGGCGTCTGCGTCCCCGACCCCTCGACGATCTGCCGCGTGAGGTCGGGCTGCCAGAGGATGCTCATGTTCGTGCCTGGAGCAGCGTCGCCGAGCGCCGTGCCGTCGGCGGCCTGCAGCCCCAGGGTCTCCCCGACAGGGCTGCCGGCCCAGACCTCGACGCCGCGGGTGCCGGGCTCGACGTCACCGATCATGCCGCGTCCGGTGTCGACGCCCGAGTACTCGCCGAAGAGCACCTCGCCGGTCGCCGCCTCGCGCAGCGCGTAGCCGTAGGGGGCGTACGCGCCGCCCTCGTGGACCGTGAAGATCTCGAGCCCCGGGCGGTCCGGGTCGATGTCTGTCACGTGCATCGCGTCGCCGTGGCCCAGCTTGGCCAGGGCACCCGGGTCTGCGCTGCCCGGCGGGAGCACGTCATAGCTGCTGTAGAGCAGGGACTGCCCGTCGTCGTCGATGGTCGCCGAGCCGTAGACGATCTCCTGCCTGCCGTCTCCGTCCACGTCGGCCGAGCTCAGCGAGTGGAATCCTTGGGTGGTGAGGGTGCCGAACGCTGGGTCTGTGCCCTCGACCCCGTGGGGGGAGTCGTTGAAGGGGTTGCTCATGGGCGTCCAGCCGCTGTCGACGTCCCAGCGCTGGGTGAGGTGCTCGCCGTCCCAGTCGTAGGCCACCAGGGTCGACCGCGTGTAGTAGCCACGGGCGAACACGGCGCTCGGGTGCTCGCCGTCGAGGTAGGCCACCGTCGCGAGGAACCTGTCGACCCTGTTGCCCGGCTCGATGCGTGACATCGCGTAGTCGCCCCACAGGAGCCCGTCGTCGGTGCGCCCGGGTGCGTAGGGGACGGTCTCGAGCTCGGCACCCGTCGCACCGTCGAAGACCGTCAGGTACTCAGGCCCGTCGAGGACGAAGCCCTCGAAGTCACGGAGCACGTTGCGAGAGCTGCGGGCCGGCGCGAAGTCGTCGATGAAGTGGTCGGCCACGACCTCGGCGTCCTGGCGGCTCAGCGGGTAGTCCATGCCGGGGAGCGGTTCGACCCCGTCGAGGGCGAGAGCCTCCTGGAGGGTGGCCGGCCAGGCCCCGGCGACGACCTCCGGGTGCTCGCTCCACCCCTGGAAGACGTCGACCAGGTGCTCGCGGTAGTCGGCTGCACTCATGCGGTAGTCGTCGTCGTGCGTGTAGCCGGCGTCGACGTCGGCCTGCGGCATCGTCACGTAGGACTCGGCTGTCACGGCCCCGGTGCTGTCGTAGGTGGTCGTGCGTGTGCCGGGCGCGGTCTTGAGCATCATCTCGGCACGACCGTCGCCGTCGAGGTCGTAGACGAGGAACTGCGTGTAGTGGGCACCCGCGCGGATGTTGACGCCGAGGTCGACACGGTGCAGCAGGGTGCCGTCCGTGCGGTACGTGTCGATGAAGACCGGGCCTGTGTAGCCGCGCTGCGAGACGTCTTTCGCGTTGGAAGGGTCCCACTTGACCACGAGCTCGTAGGTGCCGTCGCCGTCCACGTCGCCGACGCTCATGTCGTTGGCCGCGTAGGTGTAGGCCTCACCGGCGGGGGTGACCCCGTCGGCCGGACGGTCGAGCGGGACGTCGGTGAAGGTGTCCGCCCACGGCGTCACCTCGTCGCTCCGCTGCTGCTCGACCTCGTCGACCAGCGCCGCGACGGAGTAGACAGAGCCAGCGGTGCCGGCTGGGTCGAGATAGCTCGTGCTGTCGGTCACCGTGTCGAGCGCGACGCCGTCTCGGTAGACGACGAAGTCTGAGCCTGTGAGCCCTGCCTCCGAGGAGCCGGTGACCTCTTGGGCGAGCAGACGCCAGCTGAGGAACACCCCACCGTCCGTGCGCGCGGCCACCAGCCCGCGGTCGAGGTCTTCGAGCCTGGGGGTGCCCTCGCTACCGGAGACGGCGGTTGCCAGGCTGCTCTGGCTCCCCGGCAGGGTGGGCGTCGTGGCGGCTGCCAGAGAGGCCGCGCCGGCTGCGGAGCCTGTGAGCACGAGCGCCGAGGCGACGGCGGCCGCGAGCACCCCGCTCGCGGTCCTTCGGTGGTCGAGATTCATCGTTGAATCCTTTCAATGCTGCCGGCAGCGAAGGTCGCCGCATGCTCGGTGGTGATTCGACGCCCAGATCTCCCGCACGGTCCTCGATGACCTGCGCGGCTCGGGAGAGCGCTTCCCGACAGTCGAGTATCAGCAGTCCTGCGGGTTCGTGTCAATCGCTGGGCGTGGTGCCGGCGCGTGCGCCCGGCCGCCGGAGCGCGCCCTGAGAGTGGCCAGAGACAGCACGAGACCCGCACGACCGAGGTCGTGCGGGTCTCGCGGTGGGTCCTGCCCGGCTACCCGGTGGGCAGTGTCAGTAACCCGTCGCCTGCTCCGTCGAGGCAGAACCGGCGGGCGCGTCGAGCCCGTCGAGGACGGCTGCGGTCCCCGAGAGTCCGAGGCGCGTCGCACCGGCCTCGATCATCGCGAGGGCGTCAGCGGCGGTGCGGACCCCGCCGCTGGCCTTGACGCCGAGGCGCCCGCCGACGGTCTTGGCCATGAGCTCGACGGCGTGGACGCTCGCCCCACCGGCCGGGTGGAAGCCGGTCGACGTCTTGACGAAGTCGGCACCCGCGGCCTCGCTCGCCTCGCAGGCCTTGACGATCTCGTCGTCGGTCAGGGCTGCCGACTCGATGATCACCTTGAGGACCGTCGGGTGCGTGGCGGCAGCCCGGACCGCAGCGATGTCAGCCTGGACCTGGTCCCAGTCGCCAGCCTTCGCAGCACCGAGGTTGATCACCATGTCGACCTCGTGGGCACCGTCGAGGACTGCGTGCGCAGCCTCTGCGGCCTTGACCTCGGGCTGGTGGGCGCCGGAGGGGAACCCGCACACCGTGGCGATCTTGACGGTGCTGCCGGCGGGCAGGGCGATCGGCAGCTTCGACGGCGAGATGCAGATCGAGTAGGTGCCGAGCGCTGTCGCCTCCTCGGCGAGCGCGGCGACGTCAGCCTGGGTCGACTCGGGCTTGAGGAGCGTGTGGTCGACGTACTGTGCGAGCTCGTCGCGGGTGAGGGTCTCGTGGCTCATCGTTCTCTCCGTGGTTCGGGACTGTCCCCGCGGGTCGGGTCGACCGTGACGGGGATCTGAGGTGTGACTGTGAAGGCGAGGCGTGTGACGCTCTCGCGGCCCTGCTGAGCGGTCGGGTCGACCGCCGTCACTGCTCCGCGACGGCTGCGTAGCCGGCGAGGATCTGCTCGCCGAGTGCGTGCCGCTCGTCGTGGTGGATGAAGGCGCTCCAGGCGGCGGCGAGCGTCGCGTCGCGCAGGTCGTCGAGGGTCCAGCCGGCCTCGTCGACGAGCAGCGTCATCTCGCGCGTCATGGAGGTTGCCGACATGAGGCGGTTGTCGGTGTTGACCGTCACCGCGAAGTCGAGGTCGCGCAGGGCGGAGATCGGGTGCTCGGCGATGGTGGCAGCGATGCCGGTCTGCAGGTTGGACGAGGGGCACAGCTCGAGCGGGATCTGGTTGTCGCGGACCCAGTGCGCGACCCGACCGAAGCGCGGCGCGTCGGTGCCCAGGTCTTCGATGTCTTCGACGATGCGGGCTCCGTGGCCGATCCGGCTCGCCTGGCCGAGGTGCACGGCCTCGGAGATGGACTCGACCCCGTCGGCCTCGCCCGCGTGGATGGTCGTGGGGAACCCGGCGTCGTTGAGGGTGCGCCACGCCTGCGGGAAGCGGGAGGGCGGGAACCCGGCCTCGGCCCCGGCGATGTCGAAGCCGACTACACCGCGGTCCCGGTTGGCCAGAGCGAGCTCGACGATCTCTTCCCAGCGGTCCGCGTGGCGCATCGCGGTGATGAGCTGACCGACTCGGATGGTGCGACCGGCGGCAGCAGCCTCGGCGACACCCTGCTCGAGACCCTCCTGGACCGCGTCGACGGCATCCTGCAGGGTCAGGCCCGCGGTGAGGTGCTGCTCGGGAGCCCAACGCTGCTCGGCGTAGACGACACCGTCGGCGGCGAGGTCGACGACGGCCTCCCGTGCGACGCGTGCGAGGCCGTCACGCGTCTGCATGACCGCGATCGTGTGGTCGAAGGTCTCGAGATAGCGCACGAGCGTGCCCGAGTCGGCCGCCTCGAAGAACCAGCGGCGGAGCTCTTCGGGGTCCGTGGTGGGCAGCGTGTGACCCACCTCGGCGGCGAGCTCGACGATGGTCTCCGGACGCAGACCACCGTCGAGGTGGTCGTGCAGCAGGACCTTGGGCAGGGCGGCGATCGGCAGCGCGGAAGTCATGCCCCCACGGTACCGTCGCGGGGCTGGTCGTAGGGCGTCGTCCACAGCGGCGAGCCGCGCAGGTTCGACCGACGGCGAGCCGCGCAGGTTCGACCGACGGCGAGCCGCGCAGGTTCGCTCGACGGCGAGCCGCGCAAGGCGATCGACGGCGAGCCGCGCGAGTCCGACTGGGCACGCGTCTCGCTCGTCAGCCCCGCGCCCCCGGCGGGCCGACAGGCAGCAGGACCCACGTGATGTGGGACCACCCCCCATAGGCGGGTCGCCGCCCGCCTCCGGTGCGCAGGCCGTCCTCGTCGACAGGGTGGAGCCGCCCTGAGCTGGGCTCGTAGACCTCGAGGGCGTGACCGTCCGGGCTGGTGAGCACGACGACGTGCCGGGGCACAGCCGTCGCGAGCCCTGTCATGGTGTCGCCCCCTGTGTACAGCGGGACGGGCACACCCGAGCGCGCCCAGGCCACGGCGAGGTCGATCAGCGGCAGGCTCTGCGACGGGCGGCTGTCGACGACGAGCCTGTGGGTATACGTGAGGTCCCCGAACCGGGCGACCTGCGCGGCTGACCACGGCGGGGTGCCGAGGGCACCGGGCCACCTCAGACCAGCGAGCGCGCGCCGGGTGCTGGCCGCCTTCACGGCGAGCTGGGCGAGGTCGAAGGCACCGGGGTTCGTGAGGCGACGTGCGATGTCGCGGTCACCGGCTGCTGCGGTGACGACGAGGGCAGCCGAGCCGCAGGTCGTGCCGTCGACCTGGACGGCTCCCCGGGGCCCGAACGAGGAGACGACGGCACGCACGCGGCCCCGACGGTCGTCCGGGGTGACGGACCCCTGGGGACCGGCGGGCAGCACAGCCCTGCCCCCGCCGACGAGGTAGAGCAGCTCGGAGAGCTGGCGACCCGTGCGCGGTCGTCTGCTGCTCACAGCGCACCGAAGGCACGAGAGAGCGCGAGCGTGACACCGAGCGTGCCGAGCAGCGACACCGCCACGACGAGCCTCAGGAGACCCCCGGCCGGCCCAGGACGTCCCGAGGAGTCCCCCTCGTGCCGCGGCCGCGCCACGCTCTGGCGAGCCGGGCCGCGGACCAGCAACCACCACCCCACGGCCGTGGTGAGCCCGGCTCCGAGGATCACGAGCACCCACGCCTGCTCACGCACGGCGGTCAGGGTCAGCAGCACCGAACCGAGCTGAACGCTGAGCAGAGACCGCTGCCAGGCGAGGGCCGTCCGTTCGGGCTGTGCGCCGTAGAGGTCGGGCCGGGCGCTGTGCGGCGCCGGCATCAGACGACCGACACCACGGCGTAGCCCGCGAGGACGAGGGCCATCAGCACGACCCCGCCGGCGAGCACAGGGAGCGCCGTCGGGGCCGGGAGCGGCGCCCCGGTCCGCAGCGCGATCTCGTTGCGTCGCCACGTCCGCCACCCGTAGCCGGCGACGGCCGCCCCGGCGAGGCAGGCGACGGCGGCGATCACGTCGAGGAGCACGGTGAGCTCGGCGAAGGTCGCGAGCGAGGTCAGCGCGACCCCGCCCGCGACGAGCCCGAGGCCGGTCCGCACCCACGCGAGCGCTGTCCGCTCGTTCGCGAGGGAGAACCTGGCGTCGGGCTCGTCACCGACCCCGTACACCGCGCGCGGACGCCGCTGGTCTTCCACAGGGACCAGCTCGGTCGCTGGGACCGGCTCATCCGCAGCGACCGGCTCGCCCGTGGAGAAAGGCTCGCCCGCGGCGCCCGACCATGCAGGCGGTCGGGGCTGCTCGGGCTGGTCTGGCCGCTGCGGCACGGCTCAGTCGATCCTGGCGATGATGAGGTCCTGGTGGACGTCACCGCGGGGCTCGGCCTCGACAGTGATCGAGTGACGGGCGATCTCGAGCGCGCGGTCGAAGCGCTCGGGGGTGTCGGTGTGCAGCGTGAGGATCGGCTGGCCTGCGACGACGCGGTCGCCCGGCTTGGCGTGGATCTCGACACCGGCACCTGCCTGGACGGCGTCCTCGCGGCGCGCACGGCCGGCGCCGAGGCGCCACGCCGCGATGCCGACGTCGAGGGCGTCGAGCCCGGTAAGGACACCGTCGCTCTCGGCGAGGATCTGCTGGTTCTCGGTCGCGACGGGGAGCGTCGCGTCGACGTCCCCGCCCTGGGCGCTGATCATCGCGCGCCAGCGGTCCATCGCCCGGCCGTCGGACAGCGCAGCACGGACCTCGTCCGCTGCGACGTCGCGGCCTGCGCCGGCGAGCATCTCGACGGCGAGGGCGACAGTGAGGTCGACCACGTCGGAGGGGCCACCACCGGCGAGCACCTCGACCGACTCGCGGACCTCGAGGGCGTTGCCCGCGGTGAGGCCGAGCGGGGTCGACATGTTGGTGAGCAGCGCGACGGTGCGGACACCCGCGTCGGTGCCGAGGTCCACCATGGTGCGGGCGAGCTCGCGTGCGGAGGCCTCGTCCTTCATGAAGGCGCCTGTCCCGACCTTGACGTCGAGGACGAGGGCACCCGTGCCCTCGGCGATCTTCTTGCTCATGATCGACGACGCGATGAGCGGGATCGCCTCGACGGTCCCGGTGACGTCGCGCAGCGCGTAGAGCTTGCGGTCGGCCGGGGCGAGGCCCGAGCCGGCCTGGCAGATGACGGCGCCGACGTCTTCGAGCTGGCGCATCATCTCGTCGTTGGACAGCGCCGCGCGCCACCCGGGGATCGACTCGAGCTTGTCGAGCGTGCCGCCGGTGTGCCCCAGGCCGCGGCCCGAGAGCTGCGGGACGGCCACGCCGAAGACGGCCACGAGCGGCGCGAGCGGGAGCGTGATCTTGTCGCCGACACCACCCGTCGAGTGCTTGTCGGAGGTCGGGTGCGACAGCGCGGAGAAGTCCATGCGCTCGCCCGAGGCGATCATCGCGGCGGTCCAGCGGGAGATCTCCTCGCGGTCCATGCCGTTGAGCAGGATCGCCATGTTGAGGGCTGCCATCTGCTCTTCGGCGATCACGCCGCGGGTGTACGCGTCGATGACCCAGTCGATCTGCTCCGGGCTCAGCGTGCCCTTGTCGCGCTTGACGCGGATGACGTCGACGGCGTCGAAGGCCTCGGCCTTGCGCTGGGTGTCCTCGGTGAGTGGCACGTGGGTGGCTCCGTTCATCGGTCGGGCTGTCCGCCGGTGGGCGGGACGACCCTGTGTGGCGCAGGTCAGGCGCTGCGTGTTCGTGGTGCTGGTCGTGCTCGTGGTGCTGGTCGTGCTCGTGGTGCGGTCGTGCTGGTCGTGCTCGTCCTGCGGTCCGTCCCGGGGGACGGGTGCGGGCGGCGTCCAGGCTGGACGCCGCCCGCAGCGTGCTCAGGCGTCGGCGGCCCGGGTGACGAGGTCGTCAGGTCCGAAGGCGTCGGGCAGCACCTCGCTCATGGGGACGATGCCGCGCATCGTCTCGACGAGCAGCGACGGTCCGCCGTGCTCCCACAGGAGCTGACGGCACCGGCCGCAGGGCATGAGGGTGTTCCCGTGCCCGTCGACGCAGGTGAAGGCGACGAGGCGCCCTCCGCCCGAGGCGACGAGCGAGGAGACGAGCCCGCACTCTGCGCAGAGCACGACGCCGTAGGCGGCGTTCTCCACGTTGCAGCCCGTGACGACCCGTCCGTCGTCCACCAGTGCGGCCGCGCCGACGGGGAACTTCGAGTACGGCGCGTAGGCCTTGGACATGATGTCGCGGGCAGCCCCGCGCAGGGACTCCCAGTCGATCTCTCGGCTCGTGGTCGAGCCAGCAGTCTCGGTGGTCATGTCTCAGCCCTTCACGTAGGGCTCGCCGGCCGCAGCCGGTCCACGCACACGGCCGACGAGGCCGGCGACCGCGAAGATCGTCACGATGTACGGGAGCATGAGCATGAACTGGTTGGGGATCGGCGTCTCGAGGACACCGAGCACCTGCTGCAGCTTGTCGGCGAAGCCGAACAGCAGCGCGGCGCCGAGTGCGCCGACCGGGGACCAGCGGCCGAGGATCATCGCGGCGAGCGCGATGTAACCCTTGCCCGCCGTCATCTCCTGGCCGAAGGCACCGACCGAGCCGAGGGTGAAGAACGCCCCACCGAGGCCGGCGACCGCCGAGCCGAGGAGCACGTTGCCCCAGCGCATCTTGTTGACGTTGATGCCGACGGTGTCAGCAGCCTGGGGGTACTCCCCCACCGCGCGGACACGCAGACCCCAGCGCGTGCGGAACAGCGCGACCGCGATGACCGCGACGGCGATGTACAGCAGGTAGACGATGATCGACTGGCGGAACAGCACCGGGCCGAGGATAGGGATCTCGGACAGCAGCGGGATCGGCAGCGACGGCAGGCGCGGCGGCGAGTTGAGGGTCGCCGCGTTCTCCTTGAGGACCGAGCTGAACAAGAAGCTCGTCAGACCCACCGCGAAGACGTTGAGCACCACACCGACGATGATCTGGTTGACCGAGTACTTGACGGTGAAGAGCGCGAGCATTGAGCCGATGAGCAGACCTGCGACAGGTGCCGCGACGAGCCCGAGGTACGCGTTGCCGGTGACGGAACCGAGCACCGCGGCACCGAAGGCGCCTGTGAGGAGCTGTCCCTCGATCGCGATGTTGACCACGCCGGCACGCTCGTTGAGCAGACCGCCGAGCGCACCGAAGGCGAGCGGCACGGCGAGCAGGAGCGAGCCCTGCAGCAGGCTGACGAGGGAGGTGCTCTTGTCGGCCACAGCCCACACCAGGAAGGTGAGGACCCAGAGGACCCCGAAGAGCCCCGTCACCCAGGTGCCGACCTTGAGGCCCTGACGGACCCGCAGGTAGGAGTAGGCGGCCAGCAGCAGCGCGACGACCGAGAGGATCACGGCGGTGGTGCGGGTGGGCAGCTCGACGGGGTCGAAGGTCACGAAGTCCGTCGAGGTCGACAGACCGAAGGTGGTCGTCGCGCCGGCGGGCCCGAGGAGACCGAAGACGACGAGCGACAGGAGGCCGAAGGCCCCGAGCACGATGGGCAGCCTGTAGGCGCGCTTCGCACTCACGGTCGACACGTCGCCGACCAGGACGTCGGTGGCGGTCATGCGCTGGCACCCTTCGTGAGAGCAGGCTGGATCGGGAGCCGGAAGATCGAACGGATCAGCGGCGGCGCCGCGATGAAGAGGACGACGAGGGACTGGATGACGAGGACGATGTTGATCGACGTGCCCGTCGCACCTTCCATCGCCCGGCCACCGACGTTGAGGCCCGCGTAGAGCAGACCTGCGAAGAAGATCCCGAGGGGCTTGGAGCGGCCGAGCAGCGCGACGGTGATCGCGTCGAAGCCGATCGACCCGGCGATACCGCCGGTGAGAGCCTTCTCGGTCCCGAGGACCTGGACGGCCCCGGCGAGACCTGTGAGGGCACCCGAGACGACCATGACGAGGACGAAGGACGACGAGACCGCCATGCCGGCAGTCCGCGCGGCGCTCGGGTTCGACCCGACGGCGCGGAAGCGGAAGCCCCACGTCGAGCGCGTCATGAGCCACCACACGAAGACCGCGGCGAGGATCGCGACGAGGAACCCGGCGTGCAGTCGGAACTGGTCGCCGAGCAGCAGCGGCAGCTGGGCGTTCTCCCGGATGCCGGGGCTCTTGGGCTGGTTGGAGCCCTCACGCGTGAAGGACGACGTGGTGAGCAGGTAGGCCACCAGGTACAGCGCGATGTAGTTGAGCATGATCGTGACGATCACCTCGTGCGCACCGGTCCGGGCCTTGAGGAACCCGGCGACACCAGCCCACACACCACCGGCGAGGATTCCGCCGATGATCGCGAGCAGCAGGTGCAGGACGGGCGGGAGCGACCAGGTGAAGCCGATGTAGCCACCGATGGCCGCGCCCATGAGCACCTGCCCCTGGGCGCCGATGTTGAACAGGCCGGCGCGGAAGCCGACGGCCACGCCGAGCGCGGCGATGATGAGCGGCGTCGCGACGGTCATGGTCTCGGTGAGCGGGCGCAGGGCGCGCGCAGCCGAGGGGGCGTCGTAGTTGAAGACGGCCCCGCGGAACATCGCGGTGTAGGCGTCGCTGACCGACGACCACGCGGCGCCGAAGAAGTCGGCGGGCCGGGCGAAGATGTAGCTCGCGGTGTCACGGACGTCAGGGTCGACGGCGATGATGAGGAGTCCGCCGATGACGAGGGCCAGCACGAAGGCCAGGACTGTCACCCCGAACCCACCGGTGGTCACCTCGCGCAGGACCTGGGCGGCGCGGCCTCCGGTCGCAGCGGTCGGCTGCTCGACGTCCTTCGCCGGGAGAGCGGGAGGGACGCTCTTCTCGGGATCGGTGCGCTGGTCGTTCACTGGGTCTTCCCTGTCTGGTCGTCTCGAGGTGCCGGCGTGACTGTGGCCTGGGCGAGCGCCTCGTCGTGCGGGACGCCGGCCATCATGAGGCCGAGGACGTCGCGGGGGGTGGTGGAGGGGACGATGCCGATGATCCTGCCGCGGTACATGACGGCGATGCGGTCGGCGAGCTCGACGACCTCGTCGAGCTCGGTCGACACGATGATCACGGGGGTGCCGTTGTCGCGCTCCTGGACGATCCTGCGGTGCAGGAACTCGATCGAGCCGACGTCGACACCACGTGTCGGCTGGCTCGCGATGAACAGCTTGAGCGGACGGGAGAGCTCGCGGGCGAGCACGACCTTCTGCTGGTTGCCACCCGAGAGGCGTCCGACGTGCTCGCCGGGACCCTGCGTGCGGATGTCGAACTCGTCGATGCGCTTCTCGGCGTTCTTGCGGATCGCCGTGAGGTCGAGTGCGATGCCCTTGGCGTAGGGCGCCTTGTCGTAGAGGTCGAGCACGAGGTTCTCGGCGACGGAGAAGTCGAGGACGAGCCCGTCGACCTTGCGGTCCTCGGGGACGAAGCCGACGCCTGCGCGGAGCACCTTGTCGGGGCTGAGCCCGGTGATCGAGCGCCCGTCGAGGGTGATGGTCCCCGCGGAGCTGGGCACGAGCCCGAGGATCGCCTCGGACAGCTCGGTCTGGCCGTTGCCCTGGACACCGGCGATCGCGACGATCTCGCCCTGCGCGACGTCGAAGGACACGTCGTCGACGACGGCCTGACCTGTCGCAGACAGCACGGTGAGGTGGTCGACGACGAAGGTGCGCTCCCCCGGCGTCGCGGGAGCCTTGTCGAGACCGAGGGACACGGCGCGGCCGACCATGAGCGAGGCGAGCTCGCCCTCGGAGGCTGTCGGCTCGGCGGAGCCCATGACCTTGCCGCGACGGATGACCGTGATGACGTCGGCGACAGCCTTGACCTCACGGAGCTTGTGGGTGATGAAGACGAGGGACGTGCCGGCAGCCTTGAGCTGACGCATGATCTCGATGAGCTCGTCGGTCTCCTGCGGGGTGAGCACCGCTGTGGGCTCGTCCAGGATGAGGACCTTGGCCTCGCGGGCCAGGGCCTTGACGATCTCGACACGCTGCTGGACTCCGACAGGGAGGTCCTCGACGACGGCGTCGGGGTCCAGGCCGAAGCCGAACCTGTCGGACAGCTCGCGCACCCGGCGGCGTGCGGACTCGAGGTCGAGGAATCCCCCGGCCTTCGTGTCTTCGCTGCCGAGCATGACGTTCTCGGCGACGGTGAACACGGGCACCAGCATGAAGTGCTGGTGCACCATGCCGATCCCTGCGCGCAGCGCGTCGCCCGGTCCTCGGAAGTCGACAGGGGTGTCGTCGACGACGATCTCGCCCGAGTCGGCCTGGTACAGGCCGAACAGGACGTTCATGAGTGTGCTCTTGCCGGCACCGTTCTCCCCGAGGAGGGCGTGGACCTGCCCTTCTTCGACGACCAGGTCGATGTGGTCGTTCGCGACGAGCGGACCGAAGGACTTGGTGATCCCTCGCAGTTCCAACTTCACGTGCGTTCTCCTTCAAGCGCGCCGACAACCTGCCAGCGACAGTAGACCAGAAGAGGCCAAGCCGGCCCGACGTGCGTCGGGCCGGCTTGGCCGGTCGTTCAGGGGTACGTCACGGGGCGCTCGGGGACTCCACCACGATCGTCCCGTTGATGATGTCCTCACGGAGCGCGTCGACCTGGTCCTTGAGCTCCTGCGGGACCTTGCTGTCGAACTCGTGGAACTCGGAGATGTCCACGCCACCGTTCTCGAGCGTGCCGACGTACGGCTCGGGCGAGAAGGAGGACTCGGAGGCAGCGGTGATGACGTCCTCGACCGAGGTGCCGATCTGCTTGAGCACCGAGGTGAGGATGACGTCAGCCGAGTCGGGGTTCACGAGAGCACCGTCGGAGTCGACCCAGATGATCGAGACGCCCTCGGCGTCCTTCGCAGCGGCGAGCGAGCCCGCGCCGACCGGTCCGGCCACGGGCATGATGATGTCCGCGCCCTGAGAGATGAAGGTCTGCGTGAGCTGCTGGCCCTTCGACTGGTCCTCGAAGTCACCGGTGAAGGAGCCGTTCTGCGCGTCCTTGTCCCAGCCGAGGGTCTTGACGTCGGTGCCGTTGTCCTCGTTGTACTTGGCGACGCCGTCGACGAAGCCGTCCATGAAGATCGAGACCGTCGGGATCTGGATGCCGCCGTAGGTGGCGACGGTGCCCGTCTCGGACATGCCTGCTGCGACGTAGCCCGCGAGGTACGCAGCCTCGGCGGTGTTGAAGCTCAGCGGCTTGACGTTGGGGAGCTCGATCGGAGCGCCGTCGGCGTCTGCGGCGGTCGAGTCGACGATCGCGAACTCGGTGTCCGGGTTGGCCTTGGCGGCGTCACCCGTCGCGGTGCTCAGCAGGAAGCCGACCGTGACGACGATGTTGCAGTTGCCGGTGATGAGGTTGTCGATGTTCGGCGCGAAGTCGGACTCGCTCTGCGACTCCTGGGTCGCGACCTCGATGCCGAGCGCGTCGCGCGCGGCGGCCAGGCCGTTGAAGCCCGACTCGTTGAAGGACTTGTCGTCGAAGCCACCGGAGTCGGAGACCATGCAGGCCTTGAAGTCCGAGCCACCCTCGGCTGCGGCGCCGCTGGTCGCGTCGTCCTCGGGTGCGTCACCGCAGGCGGACAGGACCAGAGCAGCGGCGGCCGTGACCGCTGCGAGCTGAACAACTCTCTTCACGTGGAACTCCTGGTGTTCTTGTCGAGGAGCCGTTCCGGACGGGTCCACCTACATGGGCGCCGTTGCAGCACGCAGGTGGGCCCGGACGACCCTTGGTGACACGCACACTAGTGGTCGATCGGTTAACAGGGTGTTACCGGGAGGTCACACCGACCCTTCGTTACCAAACTGCAAACCAGTCCGCATCCCGAGAACTCAGGCTCGGCCGGTCAGCGCCACCCGGGCGAGCATCGCGACGCCGTGCGAGATGGCCCCTTCGTCCACCTGCATGTCGCCCTGGTGGATGTCGTAGGTGTGGCCTCCGGGCGTGCGTGTCCCGAGCCGCGCGAGTGCTCCAGGGATCTTGGTGAGGTACCAGGCGAAGTCTTCGCCGCCGAGGGACTGCTCGGTGAGCTGGACGGACTGCGGGCCGATCATCTCGCGGGCCGCGGCCTCGAGAGCGGTCGTGCAGCGCTCGTCGTTCTCGACAGGCGGCACGCCGCGCTGGTGCACCACGTCGACGTCGACACCGTATGGAGCGCAGATCTGCTCGAGGGCGTCGTGCATGACCTGGGCCGCGTGCTCCCACGCACGTCCGTCGAGGCAGCGCAGCGTGCCGCGGACGGTGCCGGTCGTCGGGATCGCGTTGTGCGCCTGGCCCGCGTGCACAGCCCCCCAGGTGAGGTTGACCCCGGAGCGCGGGTCGAGCCTGCGTCCGAGGACAGCGGGCGCCTGGGTGATGACCTGCCCGAGGGCGAAGACCACGTCACCGGTGAGGTGCGGGCGCGACGTGTGCCCACCGCTCGACGACAGCGTCACGGTGACCTCGTCGGAGGCCGAGGTGATCGGGCCGATGCGCGAGCCGATGGTCCCGAGGTCGATCTTCGGGTCGCAGTGCACAGCGTAGATCTCCTCGACACCCTCGAGGACACCCTGCTCGAGCAGGTCGAGCGCTCCCCCAGGCTGGACCTCCTCGGCGGGCTGGAAGATCAGACGGACGGGTCGCTCGAGCTGCCCGGCCTCGTGGAGCTCTGCGAGGACGAGCCCGGCGCCGAGGACGACAGTCGTGTGGACGTCGTGCCCGCAGGCGTGCGCGACCCCGTGGGTGGTCGAGGCGAAGGGCAGACCCGTCGTCTCGACGAGGGGCAGCGCGTCGATGTCGGCGCGCAGAGCAAGACGGCGGTGCCCGCTCTCTGCCGGTGTGGGACCGATGTCGCAGGTGAGGCCGGTCCCTGTGAGCATCCGAGGCTCGAGCCCGGCGGCACGCAGCCGCTCGGCGACCACCGCCGTCGTGCGGGTCTCGGTGCGCGCGACCTCGGGATGCGCGTGGATGTCCCGCCGGATCGCCACGAGCTCGTCGTGCAGCCCCTGGGTCAGGGCAGCGATGCGGTCGGCAGACACGAGGGTTCCAGAGGTGCTCACCGGTCGAGGTTATCCCCGACGGAGGTCGGAGCGATGGCGACGACCGCTCTGCGGTCCTGCACGTCGACCGCAGCCTCTTCAGTGAGCCTTCCCACGGTGCCCGCACTCTGTTGGCGCCCCGGAAGGCTCAGGTCCAAGCACATCAGTCGTCGCTCTGCAGCTCTGCGAGGCGCTCAGCAGTAAGGAAGCAGTCCGTGGATACGGAGATCCCGATGGGGTCTCCAGTCACCAAGGTGACACGCCCGCCGCGCTCCGTGGCCAGATCGATGTACTGGGTGCCCGACACCGCCGTCTTCCGCACGCTGCGGGTGTATCCGTTCCGCCGGGCGATTGAGGAGACGATCTCGATCGCCCGTTCGGTCTGAGCCGCATCCAAAGACAGGAAGCCGAAGGATCTCGATTGCTCGGACCGCGCACCGAGGTTCTCGCTCTCGGCATTCGTGCACCCCAATATGTCATAGTCCACGGCGTCGTGCTCCCATATGATCGGACCAAAATCCCCCTCGAGGCCCGCCCTAATCTCAGTCAGAACAACTGAGGTCACCCCTTGCATCTCTTCGAAAGAGGCCCGAGCCCTCATCTCCATCAGAGCCTCCTCAATCTCCTGTGCCGATGGATTTCCATAGCCCTGCATGTCACGCACAACTTTCACGACCTCGACCACTCCCCAGATCAGAAGAACACAGAGCGCTCCCGCCACGACACCAGCCCACGGGCGACGACGTCGGCCCGTCGTCTCCCTCATCGCAGAACCATCTCCTCAGGACAGGCCATGACCACAGCTGCGATGTTGTGCAGCGTCGTGGTGCCCCTATCGAGATAGTCGTGCCCCACACCTTCGGCAAGCTTGATCCCATTTATTTCTGCCGACGCGGTCCCGAGCTCGACCCACCCGTCAGCCGCACTCGGCTGGTATTTGTACCACCCTAGGTTCACTGCTGCTCGGATCGGGTCGTTGTCATTTCTCATCCAATAGCGGGCGACATCGTCCGGCAGTGTCTTCGCGATTCCAGGCGATCCGTAGGCGACGATGCTGTCGACCTTCCCGTCATCGACCTGAGTGGCGAGCGTCCCGACGAGCGTGCCGTAAGAGTGCACCCCCAGGGTCACTCTCACCCCGTCGGGAGGATTGTTGCTCGACGCACTCAGCCCCTCAGTGAAAGACCGGAGGCCCGCCTGTCCTGCTCTCGCAAACGCAGGATTTGCGGAGTCGGGAAACTCGGGCGGTGCGGCGTAGCCAAGCCAAGATACAGTTGCCACGTCAGACCCTCTCACCTTTCCGACAGACCTCGACATCTCCCGCAGACGCAGCGCTCCAGAATCCATCTTCGCCAGACCACTCTCCACATTTGTCGTCAGCCCACCGACCAGAATCCCGACGTACCTCGCCTTGTCGACGTCGCCGATGGCGACAGCTGCCAGCACCTCCGGACCAGTGATGTCGAAGTGCAGCAGCTGACGGCCGCCGCGATCGAGCACAGCTCTGACAGAAGCGATCGCGTCGATCCGCTCGTTGAGCTCGTCGCTGCGTCTGCGGTCCGACACGTTGCGTTCGAAGAACCCCATCGCGTCACGCTCCGCCGTCAGGCGAGCAAGCTCGCGATCGAGCCTCGAACGGTTGGCCGAGTCCCGGACGGCGGCAGGGATACCGTCGAGCCCGCCGATCATCTGCGGCGAGGTCGTGAGGTACGTCGCCTGCGCCGCTGGCGACAAGCTGGTCCACCACGCGTTCACCTCGGCAGGCGACATGGCGTCGAGCGACGAGCTCGTGAACAGGTGCCGAGGATCCCACCAACCGTCTCCCGGCCTACCCTCACCCTCTGGCCCTTGCCCCGGCCTCGCGAAGGAGCCCGTCGTCTGGACGGCCGGAGCCACGATCCCGTCGAGCACCGCGACGCACTGCTGTCGCGCGTCGTCGAAGTCGCGCTCCAAGGTCGCCACAGACCGCTGGAGCGAGGACTGCTGAGCGCGGAGCGTGGGCTCGATCCGCCAGTCGGGGCTGGCGGCTGCCGCTCGCGCGAAGACTCCCGCGTCGACGGCGACAGAGTGGTGCCTGGCCTGCAGCGAGCTGATGGCTCGGGCGTAGTCGTCGAGGGCAACGGTGGCCGACTGCATCGCCCCGGACATCTCAGAGGCCACCTGCCCGACAGGCTCCATCTCCGTGACGAGTCCCGTCGCGGCCGGCGACTGGTAGACGTCGGTCAGGGCTCTCCACCCGTTCGACACCTGTGCGCCGTCGTCACCGACGCGTCCAGCGGCTCGGCGAAGGTCCACGGCTCCGTCGGAGATCGCCGACGCGTCCAGAGCCAAGAAACCGCCCTCCCGCAGTCCCACGAGAGAGGCCCTGGTCACTGCGTGATCCTCGGGGCGAAGCGGCGGCCGATAACCTCATCGCCCCGCAGGCCGCGATGGAAGCTGCCCGCCATCTCCTCGTCCGTCGAGAGATGGTCCCGGACCACGGCCCGCGCCGTCTCGACCACGGCGACGGTCCTGCGATCGACAGCCTCAGCCGACTCGTGCCACCGCTCGTCGAACCGTCGGAGCGCGGCACCGACCACGTCGTCCAGCTGTCCGATCACCTGCTCGAGGGTCGCTGCGACCGTCCCGAGCTCGCTGCTCAGCGACCTGGCGTCGGCGTCGGTGCGCGCGATCACCTCGTCTACGCCCGCGCTGTCGATCCGCCATCCCACACGCATGCCGCCCCCTGATCCTGAATGTCCGTTTGAGGGACCTTAGCAGGATTCGGACATTTGGATAGTCAGGGTGTGGATGACCGACCGTGGCCCCCTCGCGGCCAGACCATCACAGCAGCTCGTCGAGTCCTCGGTCGTGCAGCTCGGTGACGATCTCCTTGACCTGCTGCGCGCGGGCACGGGTGGTGACGAGGAGTGCGTCGGGAGTGTCGACGACGACCACGTCATCGAGCCCGAGCACCGTCACGACGCGCTTGCCGCCAGGCACGACGACCGACCCGGCGCTCTGCACGCGGATCACCAGGCCCGGGTCGCCCAGGACCTTCGAACCCGACCCGTCCTCGGACGGGAGCAGAGCGGCGAGGGAGTTGAAGTCACCCACGTCGTCCCAGCCGAAGGTCCCGGGCACCACGACCACGCCACCCTTGGCGGCGACAGGCTCGGCGACGGCGTGGTCGATCGCGATCTTCTCGAGGCCGGGCCACACCTCGGCGACGACAGCGTCACGCTCAGGGGTGTCCCAGGCCGCGGCGATGGTCCGCAGGCCGTCGTGGAGCTCGGGACGCTGCTCGGCGAGGTGCGCGAGCAGCACAGAGGAGCGCGTGATGAACATGCCCGCGTTCCAGCGGTACTCACCCGTCGCGAGATACCGCTTGGCCGTCAGGGCGTCAGGCTTCTCGGTGAAACCGAGCACGTGGCGCGCGCTAGGCGCTCCGGAGAGCCCGAGGGCCTCTCCCCCGTGGATGTACCCGAAGGCTGTCGACGGCCGGGAGGCAGCGATCCCGATGGTCACCACGTAGCCCTCTTCTGCTGCCGCGATGCCCTCGCGGACAGCCTGCTCAAAGGCGTCCCGCCCGGCGATCACCTGGTCGGCGGCGAAGGACCCGAGCACCACGTCGCCGTGGCGCTCCTGCAGCACGGCGGCCGCGAGACCGATGGCTGCCATGGAGTCGCGCGGGGAGGTCTCGGTGAGGATGTTCTCGGCCGGGAGGTCGGGCAGCTGGGCCGCGATCTTCGGCGCATGGGCTGTGCCGGTGACGACGACGATGCCGTCCTGGACAGTCAGCGGCGCGACCCTGTCGACGGTCGCCTGGATGAGCGAGCGACCGGACCCTGTGAGGTCGTGCAAGAACTTCGGCTCGTCGGCCCTGGACAGCGGCCAGAGCCGGGTCCCGGCTCCGCCTGCGGGGATCACGGCGTAGAACGGGGTGCTGGGGCTCGACGGAGATGACATGGTCCGAGCATAGTGACCCGCGTCGCACCTCGACGGCGCTGCGAGCGGGACCCGCAGTCGTCTGCGCAGTTCTCCACGGGGCCCTCGACCGGCTCGTCTCGCAGAGAGAGATAGATCACATTCGGAGCACCAGTGCTCCGTGCGGGGGCGCGACGGACCGCACCACCACAGTTCTTTCACTAGAGTGGACAGCGACAGACGGCGCCAGGTAACGATGCCCGGCACCACAACGGGAGCCCCGGACTCGCCAGTTCCGCCCCCCTGACTCGCCACAGGAGGCGCTCAGTGCCCAGTGCACCTGCCGGCACGTTGTACCGCGGCCGCGAAGGCATGTGGTCGTGGGTCGCGCATCGCGTGACCGGCGTGCTGATCTTCTTCTTCCTGCTCGTCCACATCCTCGACACGGCCCTCGTCCGTGTGTCCCCCGAGGCTTACAACGCCGTGATCGGGACGTACCAGACGCCCATCATGGGTCTCGGCGAGGCCGGCCTCGTGGCCGCCATCGTCTTCCACGCCTTCAACGGTATCCGCATCATCCTGGTGGACTTCTGGGTCAAGGGTCCCAAGTACCAGCGCGTGATGCTGTGGGTCGTCATCGGTCTGTTCGTCGTGACCATGGCAGGATTCCTGCCCCGTCACCTCATGCACGTCTTCGGGGGTAACTGATGAGCTCCGCACCGGCCATCGCCGACCCGCGCGACAGCTACAAGCGTCAGAAGTCGACGCGCTCGAACTTCGAGCTCTACGGCTGGGTGTTCATGCGCGGATCGGGCGTCGTCCTGCTCGTGCTGATCTTCGGGCACCTCTTCGTCAACCTCATGGTGGGCGACGGCGTCAACGCCATCGACTTCGCCTTCGTGGGTGGCAAGTGGGCCTCGCCCTTCTGGCAGATCTGGGACCTGCTCATGCTGTGGCTGGGGATGATGCACGGCACCAACGGTGTCCGCACGATCATCAACGACTACGCCGAGCGCCCCCTGGTCCGGATGTGGCTCAAGATCGCCCTCTACACAGCCTTCGTGGCCACGACGGTGCTCGGCACCCTCGTGATCTTCACCTTCGAACCGTGCCCGGCCGGCGCCCCCGCCGACCTCGTCGCGTCGTTCTGCAGCTAGTAGTACCCACACCTCATACTCGCCTCGAGGAGGCATCGACCCCGATGCAGACCCATCAGTACGACGTCGTGATCGTCGGCGCCGGCGGCGCAGGCATGCGCGCGGCCCTGGAGGCATCCGGCGAAGTCCGCACTGCCGTGATCTCCAAGCTCTACCCCACCCGCTCGCACACCGGTGCGGCGCAGGGCGGCATGTGCGCCGCCCTCGCCAACGTCGAGGAGGACAACTGGGAGTGGCACACCTTCGACACGGTCAAGGGTGGTGACTACCTGGTCGACCAGGACGCCGCCGAGATCATGGCGAAGGAGGCCATCGACGCGGTCCTCGACCTCGAGCGGATGGGCCTGCCCTTCAACAGGACCCCCGAGGGCAAGATCGACCAGCGGCGCTTCGGCGGCCACACGCGCAACCACGGCGAGGCTGCGGTCCGCCGCTCCTGCTACGCCGCCGACCGCACCGGTCACATGATCCTGCAGACGCTGTACCAGAACTGCGTCAAGCAGGACGTGGAGTTCTTCAACGAGTTCTACGTCCTCGACCTCATCGTCGACCACGACCTCTCGGCCGGGCACGTCCCGGACGGCGAAGAGGTCAACGCGACAGGCGTGGTCGCCTACGACCTGGCCACGGGCGAGATCCACATCTTCCAGGCCAAGGCGATCATCTTCGCGACCGGCGGCGCCGGGAAGATCTACAAGACGACCTCGAACGCCCACACCCTCACCGGTGACGGCATGGCCCTCGCGCTGCGCCGCGGGTTCCCCCTCGAGGACATGGAGTTCTTCCAGTTCCACCCGACAGGTCTGGCCGGCCTGGGCATCCTCCTCTCGGAGGCCGCCCGCGGTGAGGGCGGGATCCTGCGCAACGGTGACGGCGAACGCTTCATGGAGCGTTACGCCCCGACCATCAAGGACCTCGCGCCGCGTGACATCGTCGCCCGGTCGATGGCCAACGAGGTCCGTGAGGGCCGTGGTGCCGGGCCGAACAAGGACTATGTCCTGCTCGACCTGACCCACCTCGAGCCCGCGCACATCGACGCGAAGCTCCCAGACATCACCGAGTTCGCCCGGACCTACCTCGGCATCGAGCCCTACACCGAGCCCGTGCCGGTCTACCCGACCGCGCACTACGCGATGGGCGGCATCCCGACCAACGTCGACGCCGAGGTCCTGCGCAACAACACCGACGTCGTCCGCGGTCTCTACGCGGCCGGAGAGGTCGCCTGCGTGTCCGTGCACGGTTCCAACCGTCTGGGCACCAACTCGCTCCTCGACATCAACGTCTTCGGCAAGCGCGCCGGCCGCACGGCCGCCGCCTACGCCAAGACCGCGACCTTCCGCGACCTCCCCGAGGACGCTGCCGACTCGGTGATCGCGACCCTCGACGAGATGCGCGGCCGTCCCAGCGGCGAGCGGGTCTCCGACATCCGTCGCGAGCTGCAGGAGACGATGGACGCGAACGCCCAGGTGTTCCGCACCGAAGACTCGCTGCGCACCTGCCTGGCGGACATCCGCACCCTCCAGGACCGCTACAAGAACGTCTCGGTCCAGGACAAGGGCCGCCTGTTCAACACCGACCTGCTCGAGGCCCTCGAGCTCGGCTTCCTCCTCGACATCGCCGAGGTCGTCGTCATCGGGGCCCTCAACCGGAAGGAGTCCCGCGGCGGTCACTTCCGCGAGGACTTCCCCGACCGTGACGACGAGAAGTTCATGCTGCACACGATGGCGTACAGGCGCCCGCTCGACGACTCGGCCACGGTCGAGAGCGTCGACGGCACCGAGGGCGTCTTCTCGGAGCAGAGCGTCTTCGACACCTACAAGGTCATGCTCGGCGGCAAGTCCGTCGTCCAGACCAGGTACGAGCCCATGGAGCGTAAGTACTGATGACTGCCACCATCGACGAGGCCCCCGCCTCCGCGGTCCCGGAGATCCCCAGCTTCGAGGTGACCCTCAAGGTCCGCCGCTACTCCCCCGAGTCCGAGCACGGCGAGGAGGCGTACTGGGACGAGTTCACCGTCACCGCGCACGGCACCGACCGTGTCCTCGACGCCCTCCACAAGATCAAGTGGGAGCACGACGGGTCGGTCACCTTCCGTCGCTCGTGCGCGCACGGGATCTGCGGCTCTGACGCCATGCGCATCAACGGGCGCAACCGTCTGGCCTGCAAGACGCTCCTCAAGGACGTCAACCCCGACAAGCCGATCCTCGTCGAGCCCATCAAGGGCCTGCCGGTGATCAAGGACCTCGTGGTCGACATGGAGCCGTTCTTCGCCTCCTACCGCGAGATCATGCCCTTCCTCATCACCACGGGGAACCAGCCCTCGGGCGAGCGTCGCCAGTCCGCCGAGCAGCGCGAGCGCTTCGACGACACCACCAAGTGCATCCTGTGCGCCGCGTGCACGTCGTCCTGCCCGGTGTTCTGGACCGACGGCCAGTACTTCGGCCCTGCGGCGATCGTCAACGCGCACCGCTTCATCTTCGACTCGCGTGACGAGGGTGCCGAGCAGCGCCTCGAGATCCTCAACGACAAGGAAGGCGTGTGGCGCTGCCGCACGACCTTCAACTGCACCGAGGCCTGCCCTCGTGGCATCGAGGTCACGAAGGCGATCCAGGAGGTCAAGCGGGCGATGATCACCCGCGCCTTCTAAGGACCTGCCCGCGCGCAGCGCGTCAGAGCATGCAGAAGAGGTCGGCACCCACGGGTGCCGACCTCTTCTGCGTCTGAGTGCTCTCGCGGCCGTCCCC
Source organism: Sanguibacter inulinus (assembly GCF_013415325.1). Taxonomy (GTDB): domain Bacteria; phylum Actinomycetota; class Actinomycetes; order Actinomycetales; family Cellulomonadaceae; genus Sanguibacter; species Sanguibacter inulinus. Next base: position 30,609 of record NZ_JACBYE010000038.1, read on the forward strand.
GGTCGCTGGACCGGGCGTGCCTTCCACCCCGGTGCGGACCCTGCCCCGGACCGCGGAGCCTGCCAGGCCCAGCCGCTGGGCTGCTCAGCCGCGACGGCGCCCGATCAGGTACCCGCCGACACCGGCGGCAGCGAGGGTCACGAGGCGGCGCCTGACGGTCACCGACGCAGCCTGCACCTCCGCTCGCCGCTCCTCGGCAGCCGACACCGGCTCCGTCTCACCGGCCCTCGCGCGCTCGATGGCCTGCTCGGCGGCCTCGACGTCCGAGACCTTCTCGAGGAGCTCGAGCGGAAGGTCTGCGCTGATTGCCGCAGCCGTCAGCAAGATCCTCGCGGACAGGTTGATCCAGATGAGCAGCGTGACGATCGCTGCGAAGGACGCCAGGACCGGGTTGGTGCTCGCGCTGCTCGCGACCACGGAGGTCCCCAGGAACCTGATGACACCGAAGCCCACAGCAGCCACCACAGCGCCCAGCAGCAGGTCGCGGCGCGGGGGGTGCACAGCAGACAGCAGGCGGACGATGAGCACGAAGGTGGCGACGTCCACGAGGAAGGCGACCACGAGCCCGAGGACGGGCAGGAAGAAGCGTCCGGTGCCCTCCAGACCGAGGAGGTCGAGGACCCAGGTGCTCACCGAGCCGACCACGATGCCGATCACGGCCGAGGCCAGGACCGCGATCCCGATGACCACGAAGCCGCCCAGCTGACGCAGCTTGACCAGCACCGGGTTGCCCACCCCGGGCGGCAGGCCGAACATCGCGCGGACCGACACCTGGACGGCGCCCATGCACGAGATCGCGGAGACGAGCAGCACGACAACCGAGACGATGCTCGCCACGCTCAGCGAGGTTGAGGTGACGAGGGAGTCTGGGCTGATCAGGCCTGTCGTCTCGTCACCGGGAGTCGTCTGCAGCATGCCGGGCAGCGCGGAGTTCACCGACTCGATGACCGAGTCGAGCAGCTCGTCGTTCGAGCCGAGGACGCTCATGAACACCGTGAACCCGATGGTCAGCCCCGCGAAGACGGAGAAGATGGCCGAATAGGCGATCCCGCCGCAGAGCAGCGCACCGTTGACCTGCCCGTAGCGGGCCAGAGCACGCGCGAGGCGGGTGGTCTTCCACCAGGCGAGGAGCGCCTGCACACGCTCCATGAGGCTGGGGCTCTGCGCGGAGGCGTCGCGCTCGTCCTCACTGTCCGCGCGCCGGTCCGTGCCGGACGGTTCGAGGTCCTGCTCCGTCGGCTCCGCCGTCGCGACCTCCCCCGGTCGTCTGATGTCCTTCGAGGTGGTGGTCACCAGCAGAGCCTATGAGGTCGGCTGCTCAGCGGCATCCGGGGGCAGCACGGCCGGGCCCCCTCGAGGTCCTGCGAGGTCCTAGGCGGTGCCGAGCGGGAAGGCGCGCACAGGACGCCAGACGCTGTCGTCGCCGTGCTCGAACAGCGAGACGGCGTCGACTGTGAAGGTCGCCTCGTAGCCCGCCATCGCCTCGAAGGCCGCGTCGAGGGCCTCGTCGGGCACCTCGTGCGCGACGGTGACGTGCGGGTGGTAGTTGAAACGGAGGTCCTGGGCGAGCGGCCCCGACCGGACACGCGACTCGAGAGACTCGCACTCGGCGATCCCCTGGGCCACCTGGACGAAGACCACGGGAGACACCGGACGGAAGGTCCCGCTGCCGCGCAGCCTGACGACGAAGGGCTCCGCGGCCGCCGCGACAGCCGCGAGGTGGGCGTCGACAGCAGGCATGAGGCCCGGGTCGAGGACCGTCGGGCCGAGGATCGTGATGTGCGGCGGGATGAGGTCGGCGAGCGGGTCACCAGCCCTGCGGCGAGCCTCCTGGAGCTGCGCCCCGAAGGGCGCAGGGATCTCGACCGAGACGCCGATACGTCGCTGGTCACCCAGCCGCTCGGGCAGGTTCACGACCGCGACCCCGATGCGGGGAGCAGCCCGACCCTGTCGTAGACGCGGGCGAGCGTCGTGCTCGCGATCTCGCGGGCCTTCTGCGCCCCGGCAGCGAGCACCCTGTCGAGCTCGGCGGGGTCGGACAGGTACGAGTCCACGCGCTCCTGGAAAGGCGTCAGGAACTCGACGACGGCCTCGGCCAGGTCGACCTTGAGGTGCCCGTACTGCTTGTCCGCGTACTCGGTCTCGAGGTCGGGGATGGTGCGGCCCGTGAGCGCCGAGAAGATCGTCAGCAGGTTGGAGACACCGGGCTTGGCGGCCGGGTCGTAGCGGACGACGGCCTCGTCGTCCGTCACGGCCGACTTGATGCGCTTGGCCGAGACTTTCGGGTCGTCCAGCAGCCAGATGGTGCCCTTGCCGGTGGCCGACTTGCTCATCTTCGAGGTGGGCTCTTGCAGGTCGTAGATCTTGGCGACGGCCTTGACGATGTGCGGTTCGGGGACCACGACGGTGTCGTGCCCGAAGCGCGTGTTGAGACGCTCGGCGATGTCCCGGGTGATCTCGAGGTGCTGACGCTGGTCCTCGCCGACGGGGACCCGCTCCGCGTCGTAGAGCAGGATGTCGGCCGCCATGAGGACCGGGTAGGTGAAGAGGCCGACAGTCGTGCCGTCGGTGCCCTGCTTCGCTGCCTTGTCCTTGAACTGCGTCATGCGGCTGGCCTCGCCGAAGCCCGTCTGGCACGACAAGATCCAGGCGAGCTCGGCGTGCTCGGGGACGTGCGACTGGACGAAGAGCGTCGAGCGCTCCGGGTCCACCCCGCCCGCGAGGTACTGGGCGAGGGTGCGGCGCGTGCGCTCACGCAGCCGTGCGGGCTCCGGGTTCACCGTGAGGGCGTGGAGGTCCGCCATCATGTAGAGCGTGTCGTACGAGTCCTGGAGAGCCACCCACTGCGTCAGGGCACCGATGTAGTTGCCGAGGGTGAGCGAGTCGTCCGTAGGTTGCATGCCCGACAGGATCCGTGGGCGCTGCACGTCGTTGGCCATCTGCTCATTCTGGCAGGAAGCACGGCCTTTACCGAATCGCGATCAGGTCGCCTCGGTGTCGAAGGGTGCGGCCTCCCCGGCAGCCAGGACGGGCTGCGGCTCGGGCCACCGGGCGGCTCCAGCCTGGGCCGTCTGGGCGTCGGACGGACGCTCCGCACGGACTGCTGCGCTCGCCACCGCGGCAGCAGCGGTCGCAGCACCGACGGCGGTCTCGGCAGCCTGGGTGCCTGCACTCTCCGAGCCCGCGCCGCCGGCAGGGGCCGGCGTACCGGGAGCCTTCGTGGGGTTCGGCGTCTTCGACATCTTCGGCGGTGTCTTGGGCGTGGGGGGTGTGTCGTCGAGGAGCGCGTCACGCACGATCCGTCGTGGGTCGTAACGACGGGGGTCGAGCTGGGCCCAGTCGACGTCGGTGATCTCAGGACCGAGCTCTTCGCTGACCTTTTCCTTGGCGTCCGCCATGAGCACGCGGGCGCGCTTGACCAGTCCCGCGAGCTGCTCGGCGTACTTGGGCAGGCGCTCGGGCCCGATCACCAGGATGGCGACCACCAAGATGATGATGGCCTCTCCGCCGTTGATTCCGAACACGTCAGCCCTCGCCGCTCGTCGCCTTGTCGAGCACTATCGACACGTCTCGCTCGTCATCGCCCGAGCGTACCTTCAGCACGACGGTGTCTCCAGGGGCCTTCGCACGGATCGCGACGATCAGCTCGTCGGACTGGGTCACCGGGCGTCCGTCGACCGAGAGGATCACGTCGCCGGGAGCGAGGCCTGCGGCCTCGGCCGGGCCGCCCGGGGTGACAGGCTCCTGCCCGCCCTGGGCGTCCTGGACCACCTGCACGCCCTCACCGTCGTAGGAGGAGTCGAGCAGCACACCGATGATCGGATAGCTGGCGGACCCCGTGTCGATGATCTCCTGCGCCGTGCGTCGCGCCTGGTTGGAGCCGATGGCAAAACCGAGACCGATGTTCCCCGCGCTCGTGAGGGTGCCCGGCGGCTGGGCGATCGCGGAGTTGATGCCGATCACCTGACCCGAGGCGTCCACGAGCGGACCACCCGAGTTGCCCGGGTTGATCGCTGCGTCTGTCTGGAGCGCGTTGATGAAGGCCTGGTCTGTCACGTCGCCCGCAGACACCGGTCGGTTGAGGGCGCTGATGATGCCCGTGGTCACGGTGCCGTCCAGCCCGAGCGGTGCGCCGATCGCGATGACGGGGTCGCCGACTGCCACGGCCTCGGAGTCTCCGAGCACCAGCGGGACCAGGTCTTCGCGGTCGACCCTGACGACGGCGAGGTCGTAGTCGGCCGTGCGCCCGATGAGGGTCGCCGTAGACTCAGAGCCGTCGACGAAGGTCACCCGGATCTCGCCGTTCCCGACCGCACCCGCGATCACGTGGTTGTTGGTGAGGATGTAGCCGTCCTCACGGATGACAAAACCCGAGCCTGTCGACTGACCGTCGGGTCCCGACACGTAGAGAGAGACCACGCTCGGCGCGACAGTCGCCGCGATGTCCGCGATCGACCCGTCGGGCCTGGTGATGCTCGGGTCCGCCGAGACCGTGGGCAGCGGCTGGGACGACGGTCCGGAGACCGAGTCCCACACGCGCTCTCCGACGATCCCGCCGACGGCGCCCAGCAGCAGAGCCCCGACGAGCAGCCCCGTCACCGCAGCAGACCCGAGGCCTCGTCGACGACCGTGCGGTCCGTCGGTGGTCGGCCATCCCGAGAGCGTCGAGGCCTCAGCAGACTTCTCCCGGCCGGCCTGGTCGGCCTGGTCAGCCCGTGCCTGGTCGAACCAGTGGGCGCTCGGGGTCGCACCCGGAGCGTAGGAGGGCGGACCGAGCGGGTCTGCCACCGGAGCAGGTGCCGGCACGGACGGCTGCCCCTCGAGGCCCGCCCCGGACGCAGCCGGGGCCCCCGGGCCCTCGCTGCCCGCGGGTGCCTCGAAGGACACCGCCGCGCGGTCGGCCTCACGGGCGCGGTCGTCCGCGGAAGCCTGGGGCTGCTGAGCTGCACCGGCTGCGGCTGTCGACGCAGCCCCCGGTGGTGCATAGCGCGAGTGGTCGACCCGGGCCTGCGCACCCTCCTGACCAGGGGTGTACGAGGGAGCGGCGTGCGCGGGGGGCAGCGGGACCGGCGGGACAGCCCGGGTCGGGGCGGCCGCCTCGTCGGTGCTGCGCGTGCCTGCGCCGTGGCCGTCCGCGCGGTCGTCGTCTGCGCCGTGGTCGTGGCTGCCGTGGTCGTCTGTCCTCGGACCTGTCACGAGAGCACTCCTGTCAGTGTCGTCCACCCACGCCCGACGCGCGCCTGGAATCCCTCGTCGTACTCGTCGACCGGGAAGGTCGACACAAGTTGTAGCACGTCGTCGAGAGAGCCGGGCGCCACGAGGTCGACCACGGTGTCCGACGACTGCCACACGAGGTGCAGAGGCGACTCCGAGACCACGTAGACCGGGGCCCCACCTGCGTCGAGGGTCCTGAGGTCTGAGACCTTGTCCTGATCGAGCCGGCCGTGCTGCTCACGGACCACCACGTCGCCGAAAGGCGTCTCGAGGTCGACCTCGAGCACGTCCTCGTCGGCTCCTGTGAAGCGCAGCGCCTGGACTGTCACGGCGTCCGGCAGGCTCTCTGGTCGTGGCCAGCCCTGCTGCGACATCCACTCGAGGACCTCGTGGTCGTCCGCGCCCGAGCCCGGGCTGTCGGCCAGGACGCCTGAGGCCGTGTCGAGCACGAGGTCGTCGGAGGTGCGGAGCTGGGCAGCTGCTGCGAGCGCCGAGAGAGCGTCGTTCTGCTGTCGGTCGGGTGCCACGACTGGCCGGTCGCCCAGCGTGAAGAGGCTGACGGCCACCATGCTGCTGCCGAGGATCAGCGCGACGACCGCGCGTCCGCGTCGCGCTCCCCTCGGCTCGACGTCACCGCACAGCGCACGCCAGCGGGGTGGGAGCGGCTCGTGCGGGACCAGGCTGGACGCGTCGGAGGACCGCTGCTCGACGGCACCTGCCGTGGCGAAGCCGACCTCCTCGCCGGCCGTGGGCGCGGCGGGCTCCGACATGGCCAGCAGGCGGCTCATGAAGTCTGGGGCGGGCTCGACGTCAGCGATGCCGAGGGAGAGCGTGCGGCGCGCGCTCCGCGCCTCGTCGACCTCGCGGGCACACTGCGGGCAGGCTGCCACGTGCGCGAGGCACCGCTCGCGGTCGGCGAGGCCGAGCTGGTTGTCGACGAGGGCGCTCACCCACTCGCCGAGGTGCGCGCTCACGCAGCTCCGCCTGCTGCCCTCGCACCGCCGTGCAGCACGAAGGTGCCGTCAGCAGGGGTCGTGTCCTCACCAGCGACGACGTGCCGGTGCGGGGCACGGTCAGCGAGGGCCAGCCGCAGCTGGGAGCGAGCGCGGTGGATGCGCGAGCGGACCGTCCCGAGCTTGATGCCCAGGGTGACCGCGATCTCCTCGTAGGAGAGGCCTTCGATGTCGCACAGCACGACCGCGGCACGGTACTCGGGGGCGAGCGCGTCGAGGGCGCGCTGCACGTCGTGGTCGAGGTTGGCGTGCTCGTAGCCGCGGACGGGGTCGTAGAGCTCCCCGCGCGCGGGGTACGTCGAGGAGTCGTCGCCCATCGAGTCCATGCGGATGCGCTGGCGGCGTCGCGCCTGGTCGAGGAACAGGTTGGTCGTGATGCGGTGCAACCAGCCCTCGAAGGTCCCTGGCGTGTAGCTGCTCAGCGACCTGAACACCCTGATGAAGACCTCCTGCGTGAGGTCCTCGGCATCGTGCTGGTTGCCCGTCAGCCTGTACGCGAGCCTGTAGACGCGCGCTGAGTGGTCGCGCACGACAGACTCCCAGCTGGGCGGCTGCCAGCCCGGGTCGACTGCTGCGGTGCCCGTGGCCTCGGGCGTGGGATGGTCGTGGGGTTCGTGCACCCCTCTAGTGTCCCAGGGCGGAGCCCGCGTGTCGCACCGGTGCATGAACCTTCACCTGCTTCGCACAGGAGACGGCGCGCTCACGGCACGGCGTCCTGTCTCGACGGTACGATCTGAGACGTCACACCACCGGCCACGACAACCCTGGAGGCATCATCTCCGCCGACCGAGCTCAGAGCTGGGCCTACGCCGAGGACTTCGTCGCCGAGGACGAGGTCCTGCTGCGCGCCCGTGGACGCGCAGCCCAGCTCGGGTGCCACAGCATGCTCCCGGGCTCGTGCGCGACCCTCACCGTCCTGGCGGCCGCCCTCGGCGCGCGCTCGGCCGTCGAGGTCGGGACCGGCACGGGTGTCGCGAGCCTCGCGCTGCTCCGCGGGATGCTCCCCGACGGTGTCCTCACCACGATCGACGTGGAGGTCGAGCACCAGAGAGCGGCGAAGGCCGCCTTCGCCGAGGCCGGGATCCGGGCCACCCGCGCCCGGGCGATCTCTGGTCGCGCGCTCGACGTCCTGCCGCGCCTGACCGACGGCGCCTACGACCTCGTGCTGGTCAGCGCCGCCGAGACCAGCTGCGCGCTGTACGTCGAGCAGGCCCGGCGGTTGCTGCGCGAGGGCGGGATGCTCGTGGTCGACAACGCCCTCTGGGGTGGCAGCGTGGCCGACCCCGCCCGACGGGACGAGGTCACCACGGCGATCCGCGACGTGGGCCGAGCGGTCCGGGACGACGAGCACATGCTCTCGACGCTGCTGCCCGTCGGCGACGGGCTGCTCGTCTCCGTGAAGCGCTCGACGAGAGCCTGACCTGAGACGACCCGGATCTGGGACGACCCTGGTCTGAGACGACCCGGACCTCAGACGACCTCACCTCAGGACGACCAAGAGCGCCCCCGCCGAGCTCGGCAGGGGCGCTCTTGCGCTGCGGGGATCCTGCATCCGCAGGGCTGGTGAGCCGGGATGCCGGGGTGCCAGCCCGTCAGTCCAGGGTCTCGAGCAGCCGCAGCACGAGGCGGGCGCCGTACCCCGTGGCTCCGGCCGAGACCTCGTGCTTGCGGGCAGCAGCCCGCGAGGGGCCCGCGATGTCCAGGTGCACCCAGCGACGCTCCCCGACGAAGGAGCGCAAGAACAGCGCTGCGGTGACCGCTCCCCCGCCCGGAGGGTCGGCCGGGACGTGGCGGAGGTCGGCGACGGTCGAGGCGACAGCGGGTGCGTAGTCCTCGACGAGCGGCATGTGCCAGACGGGCTCCCCGGTCTCGCGACCCGCAGCCTCGAGCGCTGCGACGAGAGCGTCGTCGGCGCTGAAGAGGGCTGCGTGACCGCGCCCCAGCCCGACGCTCGCCGCACCTGTCAGTGTCGCGACGTCGACCAGGACGTCAGGGTCGAGGGTCGCGTCGGCGAAGGCGAGAGCGTCGGCGAGGACCAGACGCCCCTCGGCATCGGTGTTCGCGATCTCGACAGTCGTGCCGCCGAAGAGCCGGAGCACGTCACCAGGCCTGTACGAGCCAGCCCCGACGTGGTTCTCGGCGAGCGGCAGGACGGCTGTCACAGAGTGAGGGCTGCCCGAGCGCGAGGCTCCCAGCACGGCGGCGAGAGCGACGGCCGCCCCGGCCATGTCGGTCTTCATGGGGACCATCGCCTCGCGCGGCTTGATGGACAGACCACCGGTGTCGTAGGTGATGCCCTTGCCGACCACGACCACGTGCTGACCGCTGCCGCCGTCGACAGGGGCATAGGTGACGGTCACGAGGCGGGGCGGGCGCGACGAGCCGCGGCCGACGGCGAGGATCCCGCCGAAGCCCTGCGCCTCGAGAGCCGGGACGTCGAGGACCGTCGTGGTGAGTCCCTCGGCGGTCGCCAGGTCGACTGCGCGGTCGGCGAACCACTCCGGTGACTTGATGTTGGAGGGGACCGTCGCGAGGTCCCGGACCAACCAGGTGGCCCAGGCGCTCTGGACGGCGCTGTCGAGGGCCGACTGGTCGCCGTCCCCGATGAGCACGAGCTCGCGCGCCGGCCCGTCAGCCGGTGCCTCGGCCGAGAGCTTGACGGGCACGTACGCACCGAGGAGATACCCCTCGACGAAGGCACGGGTCGCGGACCCGTGAGGCGTCGCGGCGAGCGGCGTGAGGACACGACCGAGTCCCCGGGCAGCCCGGGCCAGCGCCGCGCCGGCGCGCCGGAGGTCGCTCGTCGTCTCGCGGCCCACCCCGACGAACACGATGCGGTGCGGGAGACCGGCCCACGGGAGCGACGCGGCGGAGCCGACGTGGACCCGTGGCAGGTCGATGGTGTGGGTCGTGCCGGCAGCACCGGAGAACGCGGCGCGCTCGGCCAGCTCGGCGAGGTCGATGCCGTAGAGCAGGGAGGCGTCGACCGTGCCGGCGCGCGGCTGGAGCTCGTCGTCGCCGTCGACAGGTGAGCCGACGGCGACGGCTACGGCCTCGACGTCGTCGAGGAAGGTGCAGCTCGTGAGGGTCCCCTCGGCGAGGACGACCTCAGGCACTGCTCGTCCGACACCCTCACGGGCCAGGGACGCAGCAGAGAACGTAGAGCGAGGAGCCAAGAGTCAGCCCACTACTGCTTTCAGGGCCTCGCCCAGCTCGCTCGCCTCGACGGCGTTGAGCTCGACCACGAGGCGGCCTCCGCCTTCGAGAGGCACGCGCATGACGATCCCGCGGCCTTCTTTCGTGACCTCGAGGGGACCGTCACCCGTACGGGGCTTCATCGCAGCCATTGGTGGCTCTCCATTTCCGTCGATACCGCCGTGTGTCTCAGAGCCATATTCTAGTTCACGCCGGGTGTGACCTGCGCCCTCGTGCCCTCACGCCACGCCGCGACCCACAGGTCACCTGTGGGTAAAGCCGTCTGGACGGCTTCTGCAGAGCTGCGCCCGCGTCTCAGCCGAGCCCGCGGACGACGCGGGCCGGGGGCAGGTCGCCGCGGACCGCGGCCGTCATGTCGAGAGCCCTGCGGGTCGCACGGACGTCGTGGGCCCTGAACACCGTGGCGCCCATCCAGGCTGCGAGCGCTGTCGCGGCAAGGGTCCCCTCGAGCCGCTCCTCGGCGGGGAGGTCGAGGGTCTCCCCCACGAAGTCCTTGCGGGAGAGAGCCATGAGGACGGGGAATCCCAGCCCTGTCAGGCGGCCTGTGCTGCGCAGCAGGTGCAGGGAGTGCCAGGTGCTCTTGCCGAAGTCGTGGGTCGGGTCGACGAGCACAGACTCGCGGGGCACACCGCAGGCCACGGCCCGCCGCGCGGCGGCCGCGAGCGTCGAGAGGACGTCGTGGACGACGCCGTCCCGGGGGTCGGCGTCGTCGGGGGCGTCGTGCGGCAGCGGGTAGGCCACCTGGAACGGGTCAGTCCGCGGGACAGCCCCGCCGGTGTGCGAGCAGACGATCCCGGCGCCGAGCGCCCCGGCGACCTCGACCAGGTGCGGGTCGTGCCCGGCCCAGGTGTCGTTGACGAGGTCGGCCCCGGCTCCGACGGCCTCGCGCGCCACCTCGGCACGCCAGGTGTCGACGCTGACGAGCATGTCGGGGAACTCAGCACGCACGCGTGCCACGAAGGGGACGGTGCGGCGGATCTCCTCCTCGACCGTGACCTCGGGCCCGGTGCCGGCCCGCACCCCGCCGACGTCGACGATCTGGGCGCCCTCGGTGCTCGCACGCTCGACAGCCCGCAGGGCGTCGACGTCGTCAGCCTGCCGGGCTCCGGAGTAGAACGAGTCGGTCGTCCGGTTGACGATGGCCATGATCGCGGCCGCCTCGCCGCCGACCTCGCGGCCCCGCAGCACGAGCGTCGCGGCGCGCGGCGGGACCGTCGCGCCGGTCACCCCGCCGCCGGGCGCGCGGCCTCGTCGGCGGGCTCGTCGCTCGACTCGGCAGCAGCGGCCTCGTCGGCAGCCGCCTGCTCACGGGCCCGGAGCTCTTCGTTGCGGTCGCAGACGATCCGCACGGCCTCGTCGGCGTCGTCGACGATCGAGAAGAGCGCGAGGTCCTTCGCGTGGATCATGCCGCGGTCCAGGACAGCTGTGCTCAGCCAGTCGAACAGACCGGACCAGTAGTCCGAGCCCACGAGGACGATCGGGAACTCGGTCACCTTGTGCGTCTGGACGAGGGTGAGTGCCTCGAACATCTCGTCGAGCGTGCCAAAACCGCCGGGGAGCACCACGAAGCCCGAGGCGTACTTGACGAACATCGTCTTGCGGGCGAAGAAGTAGCGGAAGTTCACGCCGAGGTCGACGTACTCGTTCATCCCCTGCTCGAAGGGCAGCTCGATGCCGAGCCCCACGGAGAGACCGCCCGCCTCACGGGCACCCTTGTTGGCGGCCTCCATGATGCCCGGACCACCACCGGTGATGACCGCGTAGCCACGGTCGACGAGCCCGCGGCCCACCTGGACGCCGAGCTCGTAGTCCGGGTGGTCGACGGGCGTGCGTGCCGAGCCGAAGACGCTGACGGCCTGGCCGACCTCGGCGAGGGCACCGAAGCCCTCGACGAACTCGCTCTGGATGCGCATGACCCGCCACGGGTCGGAGTGCACCCACTCGGTGTCGTGCTGCCTGTCGAGCAGGCGCTGGTCTGTCGTCTCTGCGGGGATCTGCTCGCCCCGCAGGATCACCGGACCCTTCCGGTAACCCTTCCCGGTCTGTGCCAGTCCTTCGTCAGTCATGCTCCGAGCCTACGTGCTGACGCCTGCCTCACCAGGCGTGACGCCGCCGCCCGCGGATGAGCGTCGGGTGACCATCGCGCAGACACCCCGTGAACGCTCTCCAGGCACGGCACGGGCCCTCGGGCTCAGCGCACCAACCAGGTCCGCAGGGCCTCGTAGCAGAGCTGGATCTGCGAGGCCGGGCAGTGCTCGTCGTCCTTGTGGGCGAGGACGGGGTCCCCCGGGCCGAAGTTGACCGCCGGGACACCGAGGGCCGAGAACCTGGCGACGTCGGTCCAGCCGTACTTGGGGGCAGGGGCTCCCCCGGTGACCTCGAGGACCGCCTCGGTGAAGTCGACGGCGAGCGGCGCATCGAGCCCGGGGCGGGCACCGGCCGCGGCGTCGGTCACGGTCACCTGGAAGCCCTCGAAAAGGTCGCGGGTGTGCTGCTCGGCCTCCTCGAGGCTGCGCGAGGGCGCGAAGCGGAAGTTGACCGTGACCACGCACTCGTCGGGGATCACGTTCCCGGCGATCCCACCGCGGATGCCGACGGCGTTCATGCCCTCGCGGAAGACGAGCCCTTCGACCTCGGTCGAGGCGGGCTCGTAGGCGGCCAGGCGCGCGAGCACCTCGGAGGCACCGTGGATCGCGTTCGTGCCCATCCAGGAGCGGGCGGAGTGGGCTGCCTCCCCCGGGACACGGACCTCGACGCGCAGCGTCCCGTTGCACCCGCCCTCGATGCCCGCGGCCGTCGGCTCGCAGAGCACGGCGAAGTCACCGGCGAGCAGCTCGGGGCGGGTCCGGGCGATCCTGCCGAGACCGTTGAGGGCCGAGTCGACCTCTTCGTGGTCGTAGAACACCCAGGTGATGTCGCGGGTCGGGGCCTCGAGCTCGGCGGCCAGGGCGAGCTGGACGGCGACCCCACCCTTCATGTCGACGGTCCCACGTCCCCAGAGCTCGGCGTGCAGACCCTCGCCCACCACGCGGACCGGGAGGTTGTCGGCGACCGGCACCGTGTCCAGGTGGCCGGCGATCACGACGCGCTCGTCGCGCCCCAGCTGCGTGCGTGCCACGACGGCGTCTCCGTCGCGGACCACCTCGAGGTGCGGGTAGGCGCGCAGAGCCTGCTCGACGGCGTCGGCGATCGCGCGCTCGTCACCGCTGACCGACGGGATGTCGCAGATCGTGCGGGTCAGCTCGACGACACCGGAGCCGAGGTCGAGCGCAGGGCGCAGGGCCGGGGCGCTGTCGGCGGGCACGGGGGC
>NZ_JACBYE010000039.1 GCF_013415325.1 Sanguibacter inulinus
GCGGGGGCGGGGGCCGGGGCCGCCGGTGCGGGTGCGGCGACCTGTGCGGGTGCCGAAGCGGGTGCAGGTGCCTGCGCGGGCGGTGCAGACGGAGACGCGGCGACGACAGCGGCGGTGACGGCAGCAGCCGACATCGCGGCGGCGACGGCGCGGTCGCCCTGGTCTGCGTCGGTCGCGGCGCGCACGGCGTCGGTCGCGTCCTGAGCGGCGGCGGCTGCAGCGGCTGCGGCGAGAGGTGCAGCCTCAGCAGCGGCTGCTGCGGCGAGGTCCTCTGCGGTCGGCTGACCGATCTGCGCGAGCGTGGGCTCGGCCGGGGTGGGCTCGGCGGCGGGCTCCGGTGCTGCCTCTGCGGCGGGCTCGGGTGCGACCTCGGCCGCTGCCTCGTCCTCGCCGTCGAGGGCGCGCTGGATCACGGCGATCACGCCGTCGACCTCGATGCCGGCCTCGCCACCCGTCGACTCGATCCGACCGAGCAGGTCGCGGATGGTGTCGACCATGCGCAGCAGCACGTCTGTCGTGTGCTGGTCCATGAGGCGGCGTCCGTCACGCAGCTCGACGAGGAGGCTCTCCCCGACGTGCGCGACCCTCTCGAGGTCGCCGAAGGCGAGGAACCCGCTGGTGCCCTTGATGGTGTGGATCGTGCGGAAGACGCTCGAGAGCAGCTCACGCGACCCCGGGGCGCTCTCCAGCGCGACCAGGTCCTGGTCCAGCTGGTCCAGGTTCTCGTAGCTCTCGATCAGGAACTCCCGAACGATGTCGTCAATGTCGTCCACTGATCGCACTCCCTCCGACTCACGGACGGGTAGACCTACCCGTCACTCCCTGCAGATCGGTCGCAGCCCACCGGGTATGAGGTTTTGTCACATGAGGCACCGGGTGACTCCGTGCTCGTGCGTCGCTGGCGTGTCCCGCAGGACCGTCGCGCCGCGCCGAAGACGCTGGGGTAGGGTCGTCGCATGCTGGTGCTGAGTCGACGAGTCGGAGAGAAGCTCCTCATCGGCGACGACATCGTCATCACGATCATCGACACCCGCGGAGACGGTGTGCGGATCGGGATCGACGCCCCCCGCTCGATGCGCGTCAACCGCGCCGAGGTCGTCGAGGCCGTCCAGGCCAGCAACCTCGCCGCCGTCTCAGCCGACGACGACGCCCAGGCCGCGCTCATCGCCCTGGTCACCCAGGCCACACAGTCGGGGCAGTCGGCGCAGGCACCCGACGCCAGCACCCCCGAGACGACCCCGGACGAGGGCCCCTCCCCCGCCTGACCGGCGCGCCACCCTCCTCGCTGCACAGCCTCGCGCCAGGAAGAACCGTCCCCCGGCGGACCTTCGCTAGGCTGGACTGACAGCCAGGAGAAGAGGTCTCATGATCGCCGACGACAAGGGCGCGGTGCCCCGCGGGTACAGGTTCGCCGACCACGTCCCCTATGACACCCCGGACGATCTCTCCGAGCTGCAAGGACCGACGTCCGGCATCGTCCGCGTGGGGCCGCACATCGACACCAGCCAGGACCCCACCTATCACCTCGCGGACGCCAGCGACCTGATCGCGTTGTACTCAGCGGTCGTCCGCGCCGGTTCGGCCGACGACCACCGACGCCTCCTGGACCGAGCCACGCTCGAAAGGCTGTGGCCAGACCTCGTGCTGCCACACAGGTGCCGCGAGACCTGGACCGCGCACTTCCCGCGCCTGCGCACCCTGGGCCTGCGGGCCCTGAGCATCTAGCCCGGTGCGTCCCTTCCACGAGCGTCTGGCGCGTATCGGCCTAGCGGCGACCACCTGAGCGACGTCAGGTAGTCCCGTCGCTCAGTCCCAGGCGGGGTCGTCGAGGTGCTCGTCGAGCAGGGCCGCCCAGACGAGGGCCGAGGCCGCGAAGCCGTCGAGCAGACCGACAGGCACACCGAGCTCGAGGATCGCCGCGGGCTGCGAGGTCGACGAGACGTTGCGGGCCGCGAGCGCGTCGAAGGGCCGGTGCTGGCCGACGGCCGTCATCCAGCGGCGGGCGTCGGCGAGGCTGCGGTCGGCCTCGACGACGGCCCACACCTGGTCCGGGTCGAAGGACGCGACGAGCGACGACGCGATGGTCCAGTCGGAGGCGTCGGCCCCGACGCCGAGGGCGACCACGAGCGGCGCCTCGGACTCGACGGTCGCCGCGCGGAGCCTGCGCGCGGACATGCCGGTGATGACCCACGGCCCGTAGCCGGTCTGCGGGTCGAGCCTCCCGGCGAGGGCGATGCCGGAGTCGGGCACGCCGATGCGTCGGGCGATGAGCCGCGCGGCCTCGACCACCTGCTCACCCTGCCCGGCGACCACGACGACCGAGGCGGGCTCGCGGACGACGGCGGGTGCGCGCGGGACCTTCGAGAGGACCTGCGACAGGGGGTACGTCCCCTGCCCTGCCGGCAGCTCGGAGAGCAGCCGGCGCGGGACGCCGACCTGGAGCAGCTCGGGGATGCTCGCACCCGTGGTGCGCACGACGACGAACTCGGCGGGTCGCACCTCTTTGTCGAGCACGACCGGGGTCGGGCCTGACGGGGTGGTCTTGCGGGCCCAGGGGTTGCTGCGCCGGGCCGAGGTCTGGCCGAGCGGTGGGGCGACCGGGGGCGTCGGCGCTGCCGAGACCGGACCGCCCGTCGCTGCAGCCCCGAAGGCAGCAGCCCCGGCAGCTGCGGTGCCACCCGAGGCTGCCGCGGCAGCGCCGAGCCCCGTGGCAGGTCCGGCGGTGGCGGAGGCCGCCGCGGCGGCCGCGGCCTCGTCGGCCTGGCGGGTCTCGGAGGCGAGCTGGCGCACCGAGTCGAGGATCGAGGCGAAGGTGTCCTGCTCGGTCGAGACGGGGGCGATCTCGTCGTCCGCGCTCTCCCCGCGCGGGGCGCCGTGCCTGTCGGCGGCGTCGGCGGCGGCGAGGAGCGCGTCGATCCCCACGGGCTGCACCTCGGCGGTGCCCGCGTCGACCTCCGCGCGGCGGGCCGCGTCGTCACCGCCGCTCCACCGGGCGGCAGACCCGGGCACAGTGCCCACAGACCCGCCACCCGCAGACCCGCCGCCTGCGGAGCCGACAGGCCCGCGGCTGCCCGGCGTGACGAGCGGCCCCGGGACGTAGGCGACCTCGTCGGGGACCTCGACGGTCAGCTCGAAGCGTTCTTTGGCGAAGAACCCGGCGACGCCGCCGGTCCGCACGCGCTCGGCCTTGACCACCTTGGCGGTCGGGCCGATCTCGCCGTGGACCCGGACGATGAGCGCCTCGAGGTCGGTGCCCTCAAGCAGCAATCGCTTCGACATCGCGGACAACCCCCACAGCCTCGATCTTCACACCGGATCCGGTGACCTCGGAGTATGACATCACGGGGGCCTCGCCGTGGTGCGTGGCCACGAGCGAGCGCAGCGCGGGCCGCAGGGCCGGTGCGCAGACGAGCACGACGTCGACGCCCTGGCTCTCGGCTGCGGCGCGACCGGCCGCGAAGGACCGCAGCATGGCCTCGAGCCGGTTCGGGTCGAGCAGGATCTGCGTGCCCTGCTCCCCCGGGCGCAGACCCTCGAGGAGCGCCTGCTCGAGCACGGGCTCGAGGGTCATGACGCGCAGCACGCCCTCGTGGGTGTGCGCGGCGGTGAGGGCGGGGGCGAGCTGGAGGCGGGCGGCCTCGACGAGCCCCTCGGCGTCGGTCGAGATCTTGGCGCGCAGGGTGAGCGCCTCGTAGATGCGCCCGAGGTCGCGGATCGGCACCTGCTCGGAGAGCAGGCGCTGCAGCACGCGCTGCACCTCGCCGAGGGACAGCAGCCCGGGCACGAGCTCTTCGACGACGGCGGGGTTGACCTGCTTGACGCCCTCGGTGAGCACGCGGACGTCCTCGCGGCTGAGCAGCCTGTCGGCGTTGCTCGCGATGACGTTGGACAGGTGCGTGATGAGCACCGACACCCGGTCGACGACGGTTGCTCCCGTCATCTCCGCGGCGAAGCGCATCTCGGCGGGCACCCACTTGCCGGCGAGACCGAAGACGGGCTCGTGCACCTCGCTGCCGGGCAGCGAGCCGAGGTCGTCGCCGAGGGCCAGCACACGGCCGGGCGGCACCTCGCCGCGCGCGGCCTCGACACCCGAGATGCGCAGCACGTAGGTGGACGGTGGCAGCTCGACGGAGTCGCGGGTGCGGACCGGCGGGACGACGATCCCGAGGTCGAGGGCGACCTTGCGGCGCAGTCCGCGGATGCGGGCGAGCAGGTCGTCGTCGGAGCCCGAGCTCACGAGGTCGACGAGGTTCGGGGCGAGCAAGATCTCGAGGGCGGAGACGCGCATCTCCTCGATGAGCTTCTCGGGGGTGTCGGCCACAGGCGCGACGGTCTCCCGGATCGCGGCGTCGAGCTTGGCGTCCTGCTCGGCCTTGGCGTCGCGCGCCTTGATGCGCTGCGCGCCCAGGAGCAGCGCGGCGCCGACGAGGATGAAGGGCAGCTTGGGCATGCCGGGCAGCAGGGCGAGGGCGATCGCGGCGCTCCCCGCGATGAGCAGCGAGTTGCGCGACTGCGACAGCTGCTTGGACGCCGAGCTGCCGAGGTCGGAGTCGGCGGTGGCCCGGGTGACGATGAGGCCGGTCGACACGGAGAGCAGCAGGGCCGGGATCTGGGTGACGAGGCCGTCGCCGATGGTCAGCAGCGAGTACGTCTCGACGGCCTCGCCGATCTCCATGCCGCGCTGCATGAGGCCGATCGCGATGCCACCGACCAGGTTGATGATCGTGATGATGATGCCGGCGATCGCGTCGCCCTTGACGAACTTCGAGCCACCGTCCATCGCACCGTAGAAGTCGGCCTCGGCGGCGACGTCGGCGCGGCGCTGGCGTGCCTGGTCTTCGGTGATGAGCCCGGAGTTGAGGTCGGCGTCGATGGCCATCTGCTTGCCGGGCATCGCGTCGAGGGTGAAGCGGGCGCCGACCTCGGCCACACGGCCGGCACCGTTGGTGATGACCACGAACTGGATGACCACGAGGATGAGGAAGATGACGAGGCCGATGATGAGCGAGCCGCCGACGACGAAGTGGCCGAAGGCACCGATGACCTCGCCCGCGTAGCCGTCGCGGAGCACGAGGCGGGTCGAGGCCACGTTGAGCCCGAGCCTGAACAGCGTCGCGATGAGGATGAGCGAGGGGAACACCGAGAAGTCGAGCGGCCGCTGCACGTACATCGTGGTGAGCAGGATGACCAGCGACATGACGATGTTGACGACGATGAGCACGTCGAGCAGCATCGCGGGCAGCGGGATGACCAGCAGCATGACGATGCCGACGACACCGACAGGGACCGCCAGCTTGGCGAGGTCACGGTTCTTCATGCTCGGGCCTCCGAGAGGGTGGACGTCCCCGGTGCGGGGTCGGTGTCGGGCTGCGGGTCAGGACTGTCTGCGGGGCGCGCTGTGCGCGACGCCCGGGTGCGGCGGGCCGGTGGTGGGCTGCCGGGAGGTGGTGCAGGGATCGTGGGGCCGGGCATGGTGCGGACCCCGTCGGTGCTGCCGCCGCGGCGCTTGAGCGCCATGACGAAGGCGAGCACCTGGGCGACGGCCGCGTAGAGGTCGGCCGGGATCTCCTCGCCGATCTCGCACGCGCCGTGCAGCGCACGGGCGAGCGGGACGTCGGAGATCATCGGGACCTTCTTCTCGGCGGCGACCTCGCGGATGCGGGCCGCGACGTGCCCGGCCCCCTTGGCGACGACCCGCGGTGCGCCGGTCCCCGCCTCGTACTTGAGGGCGACGGCCACGTGGGTCGGGTTGACGAGCACCACGTCGGCGTCGCCGACCGAGGCGATCATGCGGTTGCGGCTCATCGCGATCTGCTTGGAGCGGATGGCGCCCTTGAGCTGCGGGTCACCCTCGGACTGCTTGTTCTCCTGCTTGACCTCGTAGAGGGACATGCGGGTCTTCTTGCGGTTCCGCTTCATCACCACGACGAGGTCGAGCACCGCGAGCCCGAGACCGGCGGCGACGGCGCTCCACAGGAGCGAGGTGATGCCGCCCCCGGCTGCCGAGAGCAGCGCACCGACCGACAGACCGCCTGCGGTGAGCAGGACGGGCATGAGGTTCTGGACCGCGATGTACAGCACGGCGCCGACCACGACGGTCTTGGTGAGCGCCTTGACCCCCTGCCAGAGCGCCTGACCGCCGAAGGTGTTCTTGACACCCTTGAGCAGGTTGAACTGGTCGACCCTCGGCTTGAGCTTCTTGGTCGCGATGTGCAGCCCGCCCTGGGCGACGTTCGCGACGATCGCGGCGATCACCACGACGATGAGCATCGGCGTGACGCTGTCGAGGATCGAGTCGAGCCCGCGTCCGAGCAGGTCGACCACGACGAGGGGGTCAGGGTTCGCGACGACGTCACGGACCGCGCTCAGCTGGTCGACCGCTGCGGAGGCGCCGCGGCCGAGGACGACCGGGAGCATCACGGCGGCGGCACCGATCCCCAGCCACGAGCTGAGGTCCTGGGACTTCTGGAGCGAACCGTCCTTGCGGTTCTGCTTCATCCGTTTTGGTGTCGCCTGCTCGGTCTTCTCCCCCGAGTCCCCACCCCCGCTCACGAGGTCACCCCGAGGACGGCGTCGAGCGACCGTCCGGTGAGGTTCTCGATGATGCGCGGCAGCGCGAGGTACGTGAGCGAGGCGAGGCTGAGCGTGAGCAAGATCTTCAGCGGGAAGCCGAGCGCGAAGGCGTTGAGCGCCGGGGCCACCCGGGTCAGCAGACCGAGCCCGACGTCGGCGAGGAACAGCACGACCACGAGCGGACCGGCGATCTGCAGGGTCGCGAGGAACATCCCGGTGACGCTCGCCGTGAGGGCGTCACCGAGCTTCGACAGGTCGAGGCTCGCACCGAGCGGGAGCGCGTCGAAGGTGCGCACCAGTCCGGAGATGACCATCTGGTAGCCGTCCGAGACGAAGAGGATCACGACGGCCGTGAGCTGGTACAGCCTGGCGAACTGCGCGCCGTTGACCTGGGTCATCGGGTCGAAGCCCTGCGCGAGCGAGAAGCCGCCCATGAGGTCGATGAGCGACCCTGCCGACTGCACGGCCGCGAAGACGACAGCGACGAGGAAGCCGAGTCCGACCCCGATCACGGCCTCGCCCACGAGGAGCACGACGTACTCACCCGTGCTCGCGGGCGCTGTGGTCACGACCCGGGGTGCGATGGCGAGCGCGAGACCCGTCGCGAGCATGACCTTCACGGTCGCGGGGATGCCGCGGTGCGAGAAGGGCGGTGCGACGACGAGGAAGGCGACCATGCGCACACCGACGAGCATGAGCGACTCGAGCGCGCCGAGGGAGAGGCTGAGGGTCACCGGTCAGCCCCCGAGCAGACCGGGGATGCGGGCGAAGAGCTCGTGGGTGAACGACACCATCTCGGAAATCATCCAGTGGCCGCTGATGAGCAGCGCGAGCGAGACCGCGATGGCCTTGGGCACGAAGCTGAGCGTGACCTCCTGGATCTGGGTGATCGACTGCAGGAGGGAGACCGCAAAACCGACGACGAGGGCGGTGATGAGGATCGGTGCGCACAGCTTGGCCGCGATGATGAGGCCCTGCACGCCGATGTCGAGGACTGCTGAGGTGTCCATGGCCGCTACCCGTAGCTTCCGACGAGGGCCGTGATGATCATGCCCCAGCCGTCGATGAGGACGAAGAGCAGGATCTTGAACGGCAGCGAGATCATCACCGGCGGCAGCATCATCATGCCCATGGACATCAGGGCGGACGAGACCACGAGGTCGATGACCAGGAACGGGATGAAGATGACGAAGCCGATGATGAAGGCGGCCCGGAGCTCGGAGAGCATGAAGGACGGGATGAGCGTGAGCATGGGGACCGACGCCGCGTCGGTCGGGTTCGGCTGGTCGGCCGCCCGGGTCATCAGCGCGATGTCCTCCTCACGGGTCTGACCGAGCATGAACTCGCGCAGCGGGGCGGATCCGGCCTCGACGGCGGCGCTGAAGTCGAGCCCGCCGTTGACGTAGGGCTGCACGCCGAGCTCGTTCACCTGGCTGATGATCGGCGCCATGATGAACAGCGAGAGGAAGAGCGCGAGGCCTGCGAGCACCTGGTTCGGCGGGACGCCGGTGAGCCCGAGGGCGTTGCGGGTCAGCGCGAGCACCACGAAGATCTTGGTGAAGCTGGTCATCATGAGCAGCAGCGACGGGGCGACCGACAGCAGGGTGATGCCCAGGAGCACGACGATCGAGCTGCTCGGGGTCGTCGAGGTGCCGTCGAGGTCGACTGTCACGACACCGGGCGCCGGGGCGACGGGGTCGACCGGGGCGATCGGGTCGCCGGGAGCCGCAGGGTCACCGGGGGCCAGCGGGTCGCCCGGCTGGGCGGGGAGCACCGTGGCGACGGCGGAGCGGACGGCGGTGCTCTGCGCACCCTGCACGGGCGTCGCGGCCGAGGCTGAGCCTGCGGTGAGCGTCGCACCGGCGACGGTGAGCACCGTGAGCACGAGGGCGAGGAGCGCGAGGACCAGCAGCCGCAGCGAGCGACGGCCTGCGGCGGCGGTCACCGCCGGGTCCGCGACTGCACGGCGCTGACGGCCTGCCGCCACGTCGCAGGAGACAGGACAGAACCGGCGACGAGGCTGGTCGAGACCGACGCGGCTGTGCCCGTGGGCTGTGCGGCGACGGGCTGAGTCGCGATGAGCTGTGCGGCGACGGGCTCGGTCGCTGTCGCGTCCGAGGCGACAGGTGCGAGACGCGCTGTGGTGCCCTGCGCGCCCTCGGGCTGCTGGGCGACGATCCCGGCGAAGACCTCGTCGAAGGCGACAGGGGCCGCAGGCCCGTCGGACGTGGGCGCGGGCGTGCCGGCCGCGACGACAGGCGTGGTCTCAGACGTGGCGACAGGTGCCGTGCCGGGCGTGGCGCCGCCCTTCACGAGGGACGTCGCGGCGGACGGGACAGCCTCGACGACCTCGACAGGCTCGGCCTCGACGGCCGGGGCCTGCATCGACGTGAGGAGCGTGACGCCGGCCTCGCTCACGCCGAGGACCAGACGCTGGTCGCCGACGTCGACGACAGCGACGCTCGCCTTGGGCCCCAGGCCCTGGCGGCCGACGACAGTGAGCACGGCCGCGGGCCGGCGGCGCTGCTTCGGCGCGGCGGTCCGGCCGGGCAGCAGCGCCCTGAAGGGCGAGAGGAGACGGGACACGATGCCGTCCTGCGTGCGCCCGGCGGCGCGGTCGTCGAGCACCCGGCCCAGGACCACGACGAGGCCGACGACCACGACGAGGGCGAGCACGGTGCGCAGCGCGAGGACGGCGGTGTCCATCAGGCGGAGGCCTCGGCGAGGTCGACGATCTCGGTGATGCGCAGACCGTAGTCCTCGTCGATGACGACGACCTCGCCGCGGGCGATGAGGCGCCCGTTGACCATGAGGTCGGCCGGGCTGCCGGCGACGCGGTCGAGCTCGATGACAGCACCCGGGACGAGCTCGAGGACCTGGCGGACGGGCAGCTTGGCGCGGCCGATCTCGGCGGAGAGCGTCATCTCGACGTCGTAGAGCAGGCGCAGGTTGTCGCCGACCGAGGCACCCTTGCCCGCACCGGCTGCGCCGGCGGGGGCTGCCGGGACCACGTCCTGGTCGGCGCGCAGGCGCAGGCCGAACCAGCCGCGGACCACACCTGCGGCCTCGAGGGCGAAGACGTGCACGTCCTCGGCGCCGAAGGCGGTCCCGGCGTCGCGGATCTGCGCCTCGCCGAGGACTCCCTCGCCGAGGGTCGAGGCCGCGGCCTCGAGGGCGGGGCGCAGCGCGTCGGCGACCGACACGAGCGCACCCGCGCCGGCGCCCGAGAGCGCCTCTTCGATCGCGGTCTTGGCGATCACGGCGAGGTCGGCGCTGCGGGTGCCCACGAGCGACGCCGTCACGGCGACCTCGTCGGCCCCGGGGCCTGTGCCGGGCTCGCAGGGGCTCACGACGAGAGGCACGTCGGAGGGGACGAGGCGCGCGAGCGCCTCGGCGGCGGCCCGGACCAGCTCTGCGGCCTCGGCAGCCTGTGCGTCTGCGGTGTTCATCGGTCTTCTCCTTCAGCGTCCACGATCTTGCAGGCGAGTTGTCGTCCGTTGTTCCCTGCGACCCCTCGGGCGAGGACGATGCCGTCCACCACCACGTCGAGGGGGCGGGACACGGGGTGGTTCAGGTGGATGACCTCGCCGACCGTGAGGTTGACGACGTCGCGCGGGTGGACCGTCACCGGGCGCATCCGCACGGACACGTCGACGGGGACGGTGCTCATGGTGCGGTGCAGGCGGTCGCTCGCGTCAGCGGCCTCGGCGATCTCGTCCTTGCTGCGCTGGACCAGGCCCTCTCCCGCACGCAGCGGGGCGAGCAGCACGTCGGCGGGGATCATGAGCGTCGCGGTCGTGGGGCGCTCCGCGATGGTCAGCGTGAAGGTCGCGACGATCACGGCCTCCGACGCCGGGGCTGCCTGCACGAACTGGGGGTTGTACTGGATCCCCTTGACGCGGACGTCGAGCGGGACGACAGCCACGAAGGCGTAGCGCAGGTCGGCCAGCGCCCCGGACAGCATGTCCGTGATGAGCGTCGTCTCGATCTCGGTGAGCTCGCGCGGGAGCTCTTCACGGATCAGGCCGGGGCCGCCGAGCACGTAGTCGACCCAGAGCATCGAGGTCTCCGAGGTCACCTGGAGCACGGCTGTCGAGCGCGTGGTCTCGATGCTGCAGAGCACCATCGTGGTGTGGGTGGGGAGCCTGCGGACGTACTCGTCGTAGGAGACCATCTCGACACCGTCGAGCCCCACGCCGACCATCACGCGCAGGCGCGAGGTGAGCTGGGTGCCCCACTGGCGGGCGAAGGTCTCGAAGGCCATCTCGAAGGCTCGGCCGTGCTCGCGGGCGAGCGTCATCGGGCGTCTGAAGTCGTACGCCTCGGGCTGGGCTGGGCGCTGTCGGCGCACAGCGGGGCGCGTCTTGTCCTGGACCGTCACGAAGAGCACCATCGGCTCGTCCAGCGCGGGTATGAGGAAAAGCAGGCACCGGGTGAAAAGAACTTCTCAGGTTGCGGCCCGGGGCCCCTCGTGGGCGTCCGTACCGCAGGTGCTGCGTCCCTCCCCTCGTCGTGCACGCGATGCGTCCACGAGAAGCACGAGGGTCGTGTGGCGCCCTCCATGGCGCCCCGACTCACCGGCATCCGTGCCGGTCACTGGTCACCTCACTGGGTGACGTAGTCCGTCAGGTAGACGCCCATCACCTCGCCCTCGTACAGGTGCTCGAGCGACTCGGCGAGCTCGGTCTTGAGCGTGTCGCGGGTCGCGGGGTCGGTGACCTCTGCCACGGACTTGCCGGAGTAGAGGGCGATCGCGGCGTCTCGAGCCTTCGCGGCGTCGAGCTCGTGGGCCTCGAGGGTCAGCTGGAGGCCGAAGCCGAGACGCAGGTAGTGGCCGTCGGCGAGGTTGATGCTCATCGCCTCGACGGTGAAGACCTCGCCAGGCTCGGGGGCGGGCTCTGCGGCCTCGCCGCCCTTCGACATGACGAGGAAGTAGTAGGCAGCCGCAGCGAGGACCACGACGGCGATGCCGACGATGACGAAGAGCTTCTTCTTGCTCTTCTTCGGGGTCTCCTCGGGGGCAGCAGCCTCGGCCTTCGGCTTGATGCCGCCGCCGGACGCGGCGGCGCCTGGACGCTGGGGCGCGTTCATCACGCGCTGTTCGATGGGCATGGCGGGCTCAGCCTTCGGGGAGGGTCGGG
This sequence comes from Sanguibacter inulinus, assembly GCF_013415325.1. Classification (GTDB taxonomy): domain Bacteria; phylum Actinomycetota; class Actinomycetes; order Actinomycetales; family Cellulomonadaceae; genus Sanguibacter; species Sanguibacter inulinus. The sequence goes on from NZ_JACBYE010000039.1 coordinate 11,715, forward strand.
ACGATGGGGAGGAGCGCACGGATGCGCTCGGGCTCGTCGCTGAGGACGACGAGGTCGACACGACGGTTGGCCGTCAGGCCCTCCGCGGTCTCGTTGGGCTGGAGCGGGCGCGAGTCGCCGTAGCCGACGGCGGAGATCCGGGGGGCCGGCATCCCGTCAGACTCGACCATGCGGCGCAGCACCTGGGTGGCGCGGTCCGAGGACAGCTCCCAGTTCGACGCGTAGCGGGCTGTGGGCACCGAGTCCGCGTGGCCCTCGATCGAGATCTCGTTGGGCAGCGGCACCAGGAACGGCGTCATGGTGTCCACGACAGCCTGCGAGGTCGGTGTGAGGACCGCACTCTCGGAGGCGAAGAACACCTCGTCGGTGATCATGCCGATGACCAGGCCGCGCTCGTCGATCCGGAACTGCACCACGCCTTCCATGCCACCGGCGGCGAGGGCCGTGTCGATGGACTTCGCGAGCTCTTCGAAGCTCTGGTACTCCACGCGCGCCGCGGCGATGTCGGCGTCCGAGGCTGCGTCACCGGCCCCCGTGGACTCTCCGCCGTCGCCCGAGGTCGACTCGTCCACGGTCGACGGGACGATCTTCTCGATGGCCGGCAGGACCGCCTCGGTCGGGTTGTCGGCGAGGACACCGGCACCGTCGGACAGGATCGACACCTGCGGGGCGTTGAAGCCTGCGGCGAGCGACTGGCGCAGCTGGTCGTACTTGACCTCGTCGACCTGGCTGATCGCGTACAGCACGATGAACAGCGCCACGAGGACGGTCATCATGTCGGCGTAGCTCACGAGCCACCGCTCGGCGTCCTCGTGCTCCTCCTCGAGCTCTTTCTTCCCGCGCTTCTTGCCGCCGCCGCTGCTCACGCCGCTTCCTTCTCGACCTGCTGCTGCTCGCTCAGCGGCAGCAGGCTCCGCAGGCGCTCACCCACCAGACGCGGGTTGGCACCGGCCTGGACGGAGAGGAGTCCTTCGAGGACGATCTCCATCTGGCTGCACTCGAGCTCGGAGAGGCGCTTCAGGCGGTTGCCGATCGGCAGCCACAGGACGTTGGCCGAGAGGATGCCCCACAGCGTGGCGACGAAGGCCGCGGCGATCATGTGGCCGAGCTCGTCAGGGTTCGAGAGGTTCTCGAGCACGTGCACGAGCGAGATGACAGTGCCGACGATGCCGATGGTCGGCGCGTAGCCGCCCATGTCGTGGAAGAACTTGTACGACGTCTTGTCCGAGACCCGCTTGGAGTGGATCCGGTCTTCGAGGAGGGCCCGGAGGTCTTCGGGGTCGGTGCCGTCGATCGCGGAGCGCAGACCGCTCTTGAGGAACTCGTCGTCGATGTCGCGGGCCGCCTCCTCGAGGGACAGCAGACCCTCGCGGCGAGCCTTCTCGGCCAGCGTGACGATCGTGTCGATCGAGTCGGCCGAGGTCTTCGCCTTGCCGAGGAAGGCCTTGGGCAGCGACTTGAGGCCACCGATCGTGTCCTTCAGGGTCCCGCCGGCGAGGGCCACCGCGAAGGACCCGCCGAAGACGAGGATCATCGGGGCCGGGAGGAGCACGGCCATCGGGCTCGCGCCCTCGAGGATGATCATCGCGAGGATCGAGCCGAGCGCGATACCGATGCCGAGCATGGTTGCCGGATCCATCAGGAGTCCTCCTCTGAGATCTTCTTCACCAGCGCCAGGTCCGGGCGGGTCGTCGGCGGCTCTGAGAGCTCTGCCTGCTGGATCTGCTGGGCGCGGGCGATCATGTGGGAGCGGTGGTCGTTGACCAGCTCGATGACCTCGGCCATGGACTCCTGGACGATGAACTTGGTGCCGTCGACGAGGGTGAGGATCGTGTCGGGGGCGCTGTCGATGCGCTGCACGAGGTCAGGGTTGACCGCGAAGGGAGGCCCGTTGAGGCGCGTCACGACTATCACTTGTTCATCCGTCCGTGGGGTGCTGCTAGAGGTCCGTCCATGAACCCGTCAGAGATCTCTTCGGCGGGTGACCACGGGGTATGAGGCTTTGCGGGGGGTGCTGCTGCGACCGCAGGCCGCGGTCCGTGCGGGCCCGGAGCAGCGCCCGCCCGTCCGCGTAGGCGGTCGGACGGGCGTGCGTGCGTGCGGGCCGGTCAGGGCAGGGCGCGGACGCCTGCGCCGGTGTCAGCGCTTGAGGTTGACGAGCTCCTGGAGCAGCTCGTCCGAGGTGGTGATGACGCGCGAGTTCGCCTGGAAACCACGCTGGGCGATGATGAGGTTGGTGAACTCCTGCGAGAGGTCGACGTTCGACATCTCGAGCGCACCACCGACGAGGGAACCGCGGCCACCCGCTCCGGCGGTGCCGATCGCGGCCTCGCCCGAGTTGACCGTGGTCGTGTAGAGCGAGCCACCGGCCTTCTCGAGACCGACAGGGTTGGCGAAGGTGCCCAGGGCGATGCGGCCGACGGGCGACTTCAGACCGTTGGAGAACGCACCGATGATCGTGCCGTCGGCGTTGATCGTGAAGGACTGCAGGCTGCCGGCACGCTGGCCGTCCTTGGAGGCCGTCTCGATGCTCGTGAGCTTGGCGAAGCCCGTGACGTCGGCGAGGGAGACCGCGACGCCGTCGACGGTCACGGTGCCGGGCGAGGCGAGCGTGCCGTCGGCGTTGAAGGCGACGGGCTGGGCTGCGCCGCCGTCGGAGGTGGTGAGCATCCAGCGGTTGGGGTCCGCCGGGGCGGCGCCGGCCGACTGCGTGAAGGACAGCGTGATGGTGCGGGCGTTGCCGAGGGCGTCGTAGACCTCGACATCACGGTTGAGCACCGTGCCCAGCGCGGCGTCGGAGGGCAGGTTGCCGTCGAAGCCGACCTGCGTGGTCGCGCTCGCCGGGTTGAGGACTGAGGTGGGCAGGCGCAGCGGCGCGAGCGGCCCGTTCGGGTCGACGGCCCCGTCGACAGCCGCCCAGCCCTGGACGAGCGCACCCTCGGCGGTGACGAGGTTGCCGTTGGCGTCGAAGTCGAAGGCACCAGAACGGGTGTAGAAGTTCTCACCGTTCTTGGACACCACGAAGAACCCGTCACCCGAGATCATCATGTCGGTCGAGCGGTTGGTGACCTGGGCGGCGCCCTGCTGGAAGTTCGTCGTGACACCGGCGAGCTGCACACCGAGACCGACCTGCGCCGGGTTGGTGCCACCGACGCCGCCCTGGGCGCCACCGGCGTTGGTGAGCACCTGGGACAGGGTGTCCTTGAACTGCGTCTGCGAGGCCTTGAAGCCCGTGGTGTTGACGTTGGCGATGTTGTTGCCGGTGACGTCGAGCATGGTCTGGTGGGTGCGGAGCCCGGAGATGCCGGAGAAGAGCGAGCGGAGCATGAGAAGTTCCCTTCGGGATGTACGGACTAGGCGGAGGCTGTGGCGGGGGCGGTCGGCGTCCCCGGTGCGGTGGTGTCGTCGTCGGGGTCGGCCGGCGTCGTGGGTGCGGGCGGCACGACAGGTGCGCCGGCGGCTGTGACCGTCTGCACGGCGTCGAGGGTGACCTCGACCCCGCCGACGACGACCATCGGGACCGAGTACTTGTAGGAGACAGACTCGGCGACGCCCGTCTTCACGGTCCCGTCGGCCTGCGTGTAGCTCACCTGCTTGCCGAGCAGGTTCGCGGCGTTGTCACGCATCTGGAGGGCAAAGCTCTCCGCGATGGTGTCCGTCATGGTGGTGAGCTTCTCCATGCTGGCCAGCTGGGTGGTCTGCGCCATCATCTCGGTGGTGTCCATGGGCGAGCTCGGGTCCTGGTACTTCAGCTGGGCGACGAGCAGCGTCATGAAGGTCTCGTTGTCGAGGGACTTCTTCGACGTGCTCGCGCCGTTGGCCCCGGCGTGCAGACCCTGCGCGTTCTTGACGGACGTGGTGTCGACCGGGGTGGTCATGGTGGTGTCGATGGGCATCGGCGTTCTCCTCAGGTCAGGACGTCGACGCCGAGGGCGCCAGTGGTCGGGGTCGTGGGTCGGGTGGTCTCGGGGAGCGTGGCCGCCGCGAGGGTGGCTGTGCGCTCGGCGCGGCTGCCGGCGCTGCCGTTCCCGCCGCGGGTGCCCTGCTGGCCTGCGCCCCAGTCGCCGGCGAGGCCGCCCTGCGACCTGTCGGAGTCACCGGCGAGGGTGAGCGAGGCGTTCATGCCTGTGCCCGCGAGGTCGCGGCGCAGGTCGGTGAGCAGCGCGCGCAGGCCCTCACGGCCCGCGTCGGTCGCACCGAGGAGCTCGATGCGCACGCCCGCCGCGCCGATGTGCGCCTTCACCTGGACGGGCCCGAGGCTGTCGGGCGTCACCTGCAGGGTGAGGGTGTGCTCGCCGGGGGCCGCGTGGCGCAGCGCGACGAGAGGTCCGCGGACCTGTTCGGCGAGGGACGGTGCCTGGGCGGCCACCGGGACCTGGGGTGCTGCGGCGACCCGCTCCCCCGGAGCGGTCGGCGTGAGCCCGGCGAGAGTCTGGGAGAACGTGCTCGTCGAGGAGGTCGTGCTCGCGGGCGCCGGGGCCGCGGCGGCGGCGCCACCGGCTGCGGTCTCGGCCGAGGCCGAGCCGGAGCCGCCCTGCGACAAGTCAGCGCCCTGGGCGGACGACGCGTCGGTCGCGGGCACCGGCACAGCACCGCGTGCTGCGGCCGTGTCTGCCCCAGCGGCAGCCGGAGTCCCGGGACGAGCCGTCGTCGTGGTGTCTGCGGCGACCCCTCCCGCCGCGGCTCCAGCCTGGGCCGCGACCGGGGCGGACGACGCGACCTGCTGGTCGGCGGCCGGCGCGGTGGGCGCCTGCTGATCGGTGGCGGTGGCGGAGGCAGCGGCAGCAGCAGCCGCACCGGGTGCCGGTGCAGCCTGGACAGCCGGTGCCGGGACCTGGGCCGTCGCGTCGGTCTCGGCCCCGGTCGTCGCCGCCGGCGCAGCGGCCGACGCCTGCGGGTCGGCGACCACGACAGCCCCGGCCGCGGCGATCTGCTGGGCGAGGAGCGTGGCGGCGTCGACGGGCACGGCCGGGACCGTCACCGGGGCGACGGTCTCGCCCGTGGCACCGGTCGTCGGCGCAGCGTCGGTCGGGGCCGTCGCTCCGGTCGAGGTCGCGCCGTCGGTCGGCGCCGTGGTGCCGGTCGTGCCGGCGGACGCGGACGTCCCCTCGGACGGCTCGGTCGACCGGGTCGTCCCAGCCCCAGGCGTCCGGGGCTTCGGCATGCCGAGGTCGTGCCCCGGGCGCTCGCGCTGGAGCGTCGAGGGTCCACGGTCCGTCGAGAGCTCGCTGCGGCGCGGCTGCACGGCCTCGAGCCTGCGGGGCTGCACGGGCTCGGGGCGCTCGACGGCGCGCTGGGCCGGGCGCCGCTGGTCGGCGGCCCTGTCGGTCTGCGAGCGGCTGAGCGCAGCCGCGAAGGCGTCGCCGCTGGACGACGACGCGCCACGCGGCGCTGAGGCCGGCTGGGCTCCGCGGACGCCGAGCGTCGAGAGGGTGGTCGGGGTGGTCATGCGGCATCTCCCAGGAGTGCGGTCATGGACGAGCGGTCGGCGGCGCTGCTGGCGAGCAGCTGCTCGACCTGGGCCGCGGTCGAGAGGGCGGGCGCTGCGGCCGCTGCGGTGGCGGCGGCCTCGGAGGCTGTCGGCAGGACGCGGCGGATGGCCGTCGGCGTCTCGTAGACGTCGCGCTCGCGCACCCTGTCTCCGGGCTTGGGTGCGTCGATCATGCGACCCTCACCGAGGTAGATGCCGATGTGCGAGCCGCCGTCGAAGACGAGCAGGTCGCCCGGCTCCGCCTGGTCGAGGGAGGCCACGGGGGTCCCCTGCGTCATCTGCTCGCGGGCGACGCGCGGCATGTCGACGCCGAGGGCCGAGAGCGAGAGCTTGACGAGGCCTGAGCAGTCGAGCCCCTGCGGGGTCGCGCCGCCCCACACGTAGGGGACGCCCACGTACTTGCGGGCCTCGGCGACGAGGTCGGCGCCCGTCGGTCCGGTCGCCGACGCGGGTGCCGGGGCGACCGCGGCCGCACCCGAGAGCGCGGCGAGCTGGGTCGCGAAGTCCTGCGAGGTCCCGGTCGACGCCGAGGCACCGGTGAGGGCCTGGACGGCGGACGTCGTGCTCGTCGTCGCGAGGGAGGCACCGGCCGCAGACGTCGCGGTCGAGGCCGACCCCGAGCCGAGCACCGCGACGCCCATCGCCTGCTGGGCGGTCGGCTGGGTCAGGCTGCGGATGCTCGACTGGATCTGGCTGATCCGGCCCATCGCCTCGACGGCGCTCATGACTCTCCTCGAGTTCCGTCGGTCGTGGGGGCTGCGGGGGCTGCGGGTGAGGCCGGGCCGGTCGAGCGGGACCCGATCTCGTCGAGCACGATCTGCTCCTGGCGGAGGTCTTCGACAGCCTCGCGCTCGGCGTGCTTCTCGGAGAGCTTCTCGAGCGGCACGAGCTGGCGGCGAGTCTGGGTCCAGGCGTCCTCGCGGCGGGTCACCTCGATGCCGGCGAGCTCGGTCGCGGCACCGGCCTCGGAGGCGAGGCTGCGCAGCGCGGCGCGGGTGGCGACCGAGGACAACCAGGCACCGGCCTCTTCGACGGGGTCGAAGCCGTGGTCGGCGAGGGCCCCGTCGGCCCGGCTCTGACGCTGCGCGGCGGCGCGGCGCGCGGCGTGCGCGACGGCGAGGTCCGCGGCGGCCTGGTCTTCCTGCAGCTTGCGGAAGCGCAGCAGACCGGCGAGGCGGAAGGCGCGGCTCATGCGGCCACCCCCATGCCCTGCACGAGGCCGCGGAGCGCAGCCCAGGACTGCTCGGACGGCGCGGGCTCGTCCACGCCCTGCTGCAGGAATGCGTCGATCTGGCCCTGGTGGGCGAGGGCGGCGTCGACGAGAGGGTTGCTGCCCTGCACGTAGGCGCCGACGTCGACGAGGTCCTGGACCGCACGCCGGGCCGACATCACCTTGCGCAGGGCCGTCGCGTCGGCGCGCTGCTGCGGGCTGGTGACACGGGTCGCCACGCGCGAGATCGAGCCGAGGGCGTCGATGCTCGGGAAGTGCCCGGCGACGGCGAGGCGCCTGTCGAGCACGACGTGGCCGTCGAGGATCGAGCGGGCCGCGTCGGCGATCGGCTCGTTGTGGTCGTCGCCGTCGACCAGGACCGTGTAGATGCCCGTGACAGAGCCGCGCGCGGAGGTGCCGGCACGCTCGAGGAGCTCGGCGAGGACCGAGAATGTGGAGGGCGGGTAGCCGCGGGTCGCGGGGGGCTCGCCGACCGACAGACCGATCTCGCGCTGGGCCATCGCCACACGGGTGAGCGAGTCCATCATGAGCACGACGTCCTGGCCGGCCTCGCGGAAGGACTCGGCGATCCGGGTCGCGACGAAGGCTGCACGCAGGCGGACGAGCGCGGGCTCGTCGGAGGTGGCGACCACGACGACAGACCGGGCCAGGCCCTCGGGCCCGAGGTCGTCCTCGAGGAACTCGCGGACCTCACGGCCACGCTCGCCGACGAGGGCGATCACGCTGATCGCCGCGTCGGTGCCGCGGGCCACCATCGAGAGGAGCGTCGACTTGCCGACACCCGAGCCTGCGAACAGGCCCATGCGCTGGCCGCGGCCCACGGTGGTGAGGGTGTCCAGGGTGCGCACGCCGAGGGTGAGCGGCTGCGCGACGCGCTGACGCTCGAGGGGGTGCGGCGCCTTGCCGTCGAGCGGCACGGAGGACGTCCCGACGAGCGGGCCCTTGCCGTCGAGCGGACGACCGAGACCGTCCACGACGCGGCCCAGCAGACCGGCGCCGACGGGGACCTGGAGCGCGCCGCCTGTCGTGCGGGCCTGGAGCCCGGGGCGGATGCCGCGCATCGCGCCGAGGGGCATGCAGCGGGCCGTGGACCCGGTGACGGCCACGACCTCGGCGAGCATCGACGCAGACTCGGGCGAGGAGCCGCGGCCCTTCTCGCCGAGGGTGAGGACGTCACCGAGGGCGCAGTCGAGACCGACCACGTCCAGGGACAGACCGACGGCCGCGCTGACCTGGCCGACCCGCTCGGGCCGCGCCGCGCCCAGCACGCCGGACCAGGCGGCCGCGGCCGACGGGGTCGGGTGCGGGGCCGTCGTCGCGGACCGCTCGGCGGTCGCCAGGTCGGCGGTCATCGGGGCTCGTCCGAGGGGACGAGCTCGACGCTCGTGCGCAGCGCCTCGACGGCGCGGGTGAAGGCCACCTCGATGCGGGCGTCGAAGAACCCGCCCTCGAAGGTGCTCACGGCGTCGCCGCGGGACAGCGAGGGGTCGGCCACGAGGACCACACCGTCGAGGGACGGCAGGTCCTGCGTGCCGCGGGCGCTCTCGGCGGCGCGGACCGCAGCGAGGTCGGCGGGGTGCAGACGGACCGTCTGCACCTGGACGTCGTGCGGGACGTCGAGGGCGCGGGCGAGCGCCGCACGGGCCGACCGCTCGGTGTCGGCGAGCTCGGTCGCCAGGACAGCGCGGGCCAGCTCGACGGCACCCGTGTAGAGGAGACCGCGGGCGTCGTCGAGGACCGGGATCACCCGCGCCGCAGCACCGTGCGCGGCACGGTTGAGCACGGCGACGGCTGCGGCGTGCTCGGCGGTGCGGGCGGCCTCGGCCGCGCGCGCCTCGGCGACCAGGCGCTGGTGCAGCGTCTCGGTCGCCGCGGCTGCGGCCCGGCTGCCGGCCGCGAAGCCGGCAGCGTAGCCGGCCACGCGGGCCCGCTCCTGGGTGTCGCGGACACGGTGGTCCTCGACGACTGTGAGCCTGGCGGAGCCGAAGGTGGGGGCGTCAGGACACATACTCGTCCTCGCCCTCGCGGCGGATGACGATCTGGCCGCTCTCCTCGAGGCGTCGGATGACCTGGACGATCTCCGCCCGTGCCTCCTCGACCTGCGACATGCGGACGGCACCGAGCAGCTCGATCTCCTCGAGCAGGTTCTCGCTCGCACGCTCGGACAGGTTGCGGAGCACGGCGTCGCGCTCCCCCGGGCCAGCACCCTTGAGGGCGAGGGCCAGGTTCGCAGACTCCACGCCGCGCAGCACGAGCTGGAGCGCGCGGTCTTCGAGCAGCACGATGTCGGCGAAGACGAACATGCGCGAGCGCACCTCTTCGGCGAGCTCGACGTCGCGGGTCTCGAGTCCTTCGAGGATGAGCTTCTCGGTGCCCGGGTCGGCGCGGTTGATGATCTCCACGAGAGGACCGACACCACCCACGGCCGAGGTCTCCCGCGGGGTGAGGACGGCCGAGGCCTTCTTGTGCAGGGAGTCGGCGACGACCATGACGACGTCGGGCGCGGCACGCTCCATGAGCGCGATGCGGTGCGCGACCTCGCCCTGGGTCTCGTTGGGCAGCCCGGCGAGGATCGCCGATGCGTGCTCGGGACGCAGGTGCGCGAGCACGAGGGCCATCGTCTGCGGGTGCTCGCCGTTGAGGAGCGCGAGGACCTGGCGGGCGTCGGCCTGCTGGAGGAACTCGAAGGGCTGGCCGGCCATGCTCGTGGCGAGACGGTCGAGGAGCTCTTGCGCCTTGACGCCGCCCATCGAGGCCTCGAGGAGCTGCTGGGCGAATCCGAGGCCGCCGTTGCTGATGCTCGAGCCGCCACCGAGGGTCACCGCGTGGAACTCGGCGATGACCTCGTCGGCCATGTCGCGGTCGACCCGCTCCATGCGCAGGATCTCGGCGGTGAGCTCTTCGATCGACTGCTCGTCGAGCTGGGCCATCACCTTGGCCGCACGGTCGCGGCCGATCTGCATGAGGACGAGGGCGGCCTTCTGGGTCCCGGTCAGGGTCGCGGTGCTCATACGGAGGACCTCTGGTCCATCCAGCCGCGGAGCAGCTCGGCAACCTGCTCAGGCTGCTCGTCGACGAGGAGGGCCACGTCGTTGCGCTTGCGCTCGATGCTGATCTGCTCGGCCGAGGGGAGCTCGGGGACCTCGGGCAGCTCGAGGAGCTGGGTGTCGAGGTCGGCGGGCTCGAGCGCCAGCGGCTCGTCCATGATCGGCAGGTCACCGAGGTCGAGGGACTCGCGCGGGTCGGCACGGTTGCGGTTGCGGCGGGCCAGGAAGATCGCGAGCAGGATCACCGCGAGCAGCGCGGCGCCGGCGATGATGAGGGTGCGCATCATCTGGCTTCGTGCGGCGGCCTCGTCGGCGGCCGCGGCGGCGTCGAGGGCGGCCTGGGCCGACTCGGCGCTCGAGGTGTCGAAGGGCATCTGCGAGACGGTCACGACGTCGCCGCGTGCCTCGTCGAAGCCGGAGGCGGAAGAGACCATCGCCTGCAGCTGGGCCATGTCGACCGCAGCGGCAGCGGCCGCGTCGACGGCCACGGAGACCGACTGACGACGGACCGTGCCGGGCGCCGTGACGGTGTGCTCGGTGAGCTTGTCGACGGCGTTGTTGGCCTCGTTGGTCTCGTTGGTGTAGCTGCCGTCACCGGCGCCCTCGCCGACGGGGACCTGGATGTTGTCAGGTCCGAGCACGCCCGTCGCGGGGTTGCCGGTGCCTGTGTAGTTCTCCGTCGTGCTGCGCTCGGTGAGCGGGAGGACGCCCTCGGCGCTCGAGAAGGACTCCTGGGTCCGCTCGGTCGCGTCGTAGTCGAGGTCGGCCGTGACGGTGACGACGGCCTTGCCCTGCCCGACGATCGGCTCGAGCATCGACTGGATCGAGTCAGCGACCCGCTGCTCGTACTCGACGGTCTGCTTGTTGGCGCCGCCGGCGGCGAGGCCGGTCCCGACGGCGGAGAGCACGGTGCCCGAGGCGTCGATGACGGCGACGTCGGTCGCCTTCATGCCCTCGACGCTCGCCGAGACGAGGTTGACGATCGACTGCACCTGGTCGTCGGTCAGCGTGACGCCGGAGCGGGTCTTGACGAAGACCGACGCCGTCGGGTCGGTCGCCTCGTCGACGAAGACCGACTCGGCCGGCATCGCGAGCTTGACCGTCGCGAGCTCGACGCCCTCCATGGAGGAGACCGTCTTGCCCATCTCGCCCTCGAGGGCGCGCTTGTACGTGACGTCCTGCTGGAACTCCGAGGAGGTCATGCCCATGTCGTCGAGCAGCGAGTAGCCGCCGTCGGCCGAGGGGGACATCCCGCTCGCCGCGACCTTGAGGCGCATGTCGTAGACCGACTCGGTCGGGACCAGGACGGTCGAGCCGCCGTTGGTCAGCTGGTACTTGACGCCCTGGGTGGTGAGCTGGTCGACGATCGCGCTGGCGTCGGCCGGTGCGAGGTCGGTGTAGAGCGGGGAGAACTGGGGACGGTTGAACCACATGCTCAGGGCGACGACGCCGACGACGGCGACCGCGAGGCCGATGAGCGCGAGGGTGCGCTGGGCGACCGTGAACTCACGGATGGACGAGGTGACCCGGCCCAGCGCGGAGGTGATCTGCTGCGGCATCAGGCCTGCATCCTCATGATCTCGGAGAAGGCCTCGACGGCCTTGTTGCGGACGGCGGCGGTGAGCTCGAGGGTCACCTTCGCCTCGGTCGAGGCGATCGTGTAGTCGTGGATGTCGTCGAGGTCACCGGTGACGGCCTTGACCGCGAGGGCGTTCGAGGTGTCCTGGAGCGACTGCAGGTTCGAGACCGCGCCCGTGAGGACGTTCCCGAAGGCGTTCGAGGTCTCGGCGGTGCCCGAGGTGCTGGGCACCCCGATGACGTCGGGGCCCGACAGGTAGCCGGTCGGCGAGACGCCGCCGGCGCCGGAGAGGGAGATTCCCTCGATCGCAGGGATGCTCATCAGCCTCGTCCGATCTGCAGTGCTGCTTCGTAGGTGGCCTTCGCGCGGTCGACGACCGACGCGTTCGCCTGGTAGCCGCGCTGGGCCATGATCATCTGGGACATCTGCCCGGCCATGTCGACCTCGGGGTACTTGACGTAGCCCTCGCCGTCGGCGAGCGGGTGGTCGGGCTCGTAGACCATCCGGCCCTCGGCGCTGCCGAGCTCGATGCCGGCGACCTGGACGCCCTGGCCGTTCTCGGGGTAGCCGACCGCGCTCGCCACGACGTAGCGGGCCTGGAAGGCCGCCTCGTCGGAGGGGCGGACGGTGTTGATGTTGGCGAGGTTGTCGCTCACCGCGTCGAGCCACTTGCGGTTGACGGTCATGCCTGTGCTGGCGATGCCGATCGCTCCGAAGGTTGTCATCAGCTGGTCCTCATGGCTGTTCGGAGGGACGAGAAGGTGCCGTCCACCGCTTGGGTGGCCAGCTGGTAGCGCAGGTTGGTGTCGACGTTGAGCAACGTCTCCGCGTCGAGGTTGACGTTGTTGCCGTCGAGACGCGTGGGCTCGAGGGAGCGGGCCTCGGTGGGCTTGGCCGCACCGGTGCCGCGGCGTACCGCGGAGGCGAGCTCGCTCTCGAAGGAGACACGGCCCGCGAGGTAGTTCGGGGTGTTGATGTTCGCGACGTTGTTCGCGATCACCCGCTGGCGCAGGGCAAGGCCGTCCAGAGCGCTGTTGAGCGCGACGAAGGTCACTGAATCGAACACGACTATCCCCACGTGATGGTGACTGATCGGCCGATCCATGGCCTCCTGCGCGAGCCTTCCTGGCTCGTAAAGCACTATCGTCAGGTCCTCGCAACCCATGAGGGTTTTCTCACCCCCGGGTGAGAGGACCTGTTCTTTCACCCGACGGCGTCGAGGTACACCGCCGTCGTCGTGTCGTTCGTGCGCATGGAGCTGACCGCGCGCAGGTGCGCCCGAGCGGTGCTGGCGGCCTCTTCGAGCCGCTGCGTGAGCTCCAGCTGACGGTCGAGGATCGTCACGGCGCGGTCCGCGAGACCGGCCGGGATCGGTCCGAGCCCGGCTGGCGGCGTCCAGGAGAGGTCGGGCAGCACGTCCGAGTCGTCGATCAAGAACCCCGGGGCGACAAGAGCCTCTGCCTGGTCCATCGACCTGTCGAGCTCGTCGAGCGCGGCCTCCCACGCGGACCGCACGGGGGCCGGAGCCTCCGGCGGCGTGGAGACAGTCTCTGGTGCGGACACCAGCACAGGCACGAGAGCCTGCTCGGTCCGGTCGGCCGTGAGAGCCTCAGCCGACACCGAGCACTCCCCCGGTCTGCTGCGGTGCACCGACCGTGGCCAGCTCGCCGGTCCGGCGCGTCGCGCCGCCGAGCTCGGCGGCGGCCTCGTGCCAGGCGGCCCGGAGCGGCTCGACGACGGCCCGGCACTGCTGCGTGCGGTCGGCGTCGTGGGTGATGTTGGCCTGCACGAGCTCACCCATGAGGTGGGTGTACAGGGACTGCAGCGCCGGGCCGCCGGACCACGCCTCGACGTCGAGGGTGACCATCAGCTCGGCCAGGATGTCCTGCGCGTGCAGGAGCTGGACGTTCGCCTCGGCGGCGTCGCCCGCTCGCTGCGCCTTCTCGGCCCTGTCGAGGTCGAGGACCATGCGGTCGTACAGCATGGTCAGGAGGCGAGCAGGGGTGGCGCTGAGGACGGCATCGCTGAGGAACCGTGCGCGCTGTGCTTCGGAGCTCATCATGTTGCTCATGTGGTCCTCATCGGCAGCAGACCGGGCGGTGTGAGAGAAGCGGGAGACCGAAGATCGACTCCTCGTCGGGAGACCAGCCCGGGGCCGGACCGACAGAGCCGGCTGGGGGGGTCAGTTCCAGGTGGGCAGCGACGAGACCTGGCCGGCGAGCCAGCTCGACTGCGACTGGAGACCGCTGAGCGTCACCTCGAGCGAGGCGTAGGTCCGCTCGAGCCCGGACCTGCGGGTGGCCAGACGACGGTCCCAGTCGCTCACCTGCTCGGTGAGGTTCTTGGTGAACGACTCCTGGCTCTTGATCTTCTGCGTGAGGCTGCCGTCGATAGGGCTCGAGATCTTGGTCGCCGTCTCGGCCACCCGCTCGGCGAGCCCGGAGACGACCTTCTGGACCTTGGCCGGGTCGCTGGCGAGCGCTGCCGCGAACTTCTCGGGCTCGAAGGTGAAGGCACCGTCCTTGCCGAGGACGATCCCGACCTCCGAGGGCGAGATGCCGTCCACGGGGTAGGCGAGGGCCGAGGTGAGGGACTGCTGGATCCCGCGGGTCGCGCTGTCGCCCGAGAGCACACCTCCGGCGATGACCGTCCGGCCGTCGGCCGAGGTCGTCGTCGTGGTCGCGGTCCGCGAGGTGATCTCGGAGAGCACGACGCCCATCGAGCCGACGAGGTCGGAGGCGAGCTTGGTGAGGGCCGCGTCGTTGCGCGTGGTGGTCACGGTGACGGGTGCGGTCTCGAGGGCAGAGACCGTGAAGCTCACGCCGGTCAGCACGTCGCTGAAGGTGTTGCTCGCCGAGGTGACGGTCTGCCCGTCCCAGAGGCTGATGGCCGCGTCGGCCGAGGCCACCAGGGCTGCCGACCTCGAGACGACGAGGTCCGAGGCACCGGCTGCGAGGTCGTCCTTGGTGACGGTCCCGCGGTGGATGTCGAAGGCTGCGTCGTCTCCGGTCGCCTTGCCGGTGATCTGCAGGCGCGACTCGGTCGGGGAGACCTTGACGACGCTCGCCGTGATGCCGGTCCCTGCGGTGTTGAGCTTGGTGGCCAGCCCGGCCAGGTCTGTCACGCCGGCGAGGTCGACGGCGACCAGGGTCGGCTTGTCGGCGGGACCGGAGACGATCGTCAAGGAGTCGGGGACGCCGCCGGGGAAGTAGGAGTCGAGGTCGGTGACGTTGCCGCTCACCGAGGTCTGGGCCTTGGCCAGGCGGTCGACCGTGAAGCTCAGGGTCGAGGGCTGCGAGCCGGCGCTCGTGGTGACCTTGACGCTCGGCGCTGTCGAGACGGCCGACGTGGCCTGCCAGGACGCGGGCTTCGCGGCGGTCTTGGCGACGTCGGTCAGCGACGCGACGCGGGTGTTGAGGCCCTGCAGCGCGGTGATGAAGGTCTGCGTGGTCGAGACCTTCTGCTTGAGCATGGTCTGAGGCATCGCCTCGACCTGCATCAGCTGGTTGATGAGGTCGCTCGTCTTGAGACCGCTGATCATTCCGTCGATACCCAGGCTGACCATTCGACGCTCCTCGTTCGGTGTGGCGGTGCGGTGCCCGCCAGGCGGCGCGCGGGTTCGTCACAGACCGACGGCGGTGAGGGACGGTGTCCCTCACCGCCGTCGGATCTGCGGTACTGCGGTGGTGCTGTGCTGCTGTCGTGCGGTGGTGCTCGGTCAGTCAGACCGGATCAACGCAGGAGCGAGAGGACGCCCTGGGGGATCTGGTTGGCCTGCGCGAGCATCGACGTGCCAGCCTGCGAGAGGATCTGGGCACGGGTGAAGCTGACCATCTCGGACGCCATGTCGGTGTCGCGGATGCGGCTCTCCGAGGCGGAGAGGTTCTCGACGGAGACGTTGATGTTCTTGACCGTGTGCTCGAAGCGGTTCTGCAGTGCACCGAGGTTGGCGCGAGCCGTCGAGACGGACGAGATCTTCTCGTCGATCTTCGTGATGGACGCCTGAGCAGCGGCGGCGGACGAGAAGTCCAGACCCTGCTGCGTGTTGGCGACCTGGTTGCCGGCGGCGAGGCCAGCACCCGGGGCGGTCACGTCGACGTCGCCGCCGTTGAGCGCCTTGACCGAGATGCCGGTCGCAGCACCGTTCGCGTCCTTGATCACGTCGACGCTGAAGTTCGCGTTGAAGTTCGCGTCAGCGGAGAGCGCGTCGGCGAGACCCTGGACCGAGGTCGGAGCAGTCGCGAGGGTGACCGCGATGTCCGAGGTGACGCCCGAGCCGTTGTCCACCGAGAAGGTGTACGCGGAGGCGGTGAGCGCAGCGGTCGAGACCGTGAACTCGGTGCCGCCGACGGCGAGCGATCCGGTGCTGAGGTCCGAGGCGATCGCCTTGATGTTGGCGCCCGACAGGTCCACCGTGATCTGGCTGTTGGCGTCGCCGTCAGCACCGACCTGGAACTGGAGCTTGCCCGAGCCGCCACCGGCGGTGCCGTCGAGGAGGTTCGTGCCGTTGAAGTTGGTGGACTTCGAGATGCGGTCGAGCTCCGACACGAGCTGGGTGGCCTCGGTGTCGATGTTCTTGCGAGCCTCGGCGTTGTTGGAGTCGTTACCAGCCTGGACGGCGAGGTCACGGACACGCTGGAGGATGGCGTGCGTCTCGGTGAGTGCACCTTCAGCGGTCTGCACGACGGAGATGCCGTCCTGAGCGTTACGAGCAGCGACCTTGAGGCCACCGACCTGCGAGCGCAGGCCCTCGGAGATCGCCAGACCGGCAGCGTCGTCAGCAGCGCGGTTGATGCGGAAGCCGGAGGAGAGCTTCTCCAGCGACTTGCTCAGGTCGTTCTGCGTGTTCGAGAGGTTGCGGTAGGAGTTGACTGCCGCGATGTTCTGGTTGATCGAGAGACCCATGATGTTCTTCTTCCGTGAGTGGGGCCGAGATGCGGCGCCCATCCGTGGGCTGCCACCCGTCCTATCGGTACCCCCCAGGGGGGCATGAGGATTTTCTCGAGAAGTTTTTCTCGGGTCTCTCAGGCGAGCGAGACGAGGCCCGGGGCGACGATCTCGAGGTGCGAGGCGAGCTCCGCCTCGTGCTCCGGGGAGACGTCGGCGAGGGCCGCCTCGAGACCGGGTACGGCGCGCTCGTCGGAGTACACGTCGACGGCGATCGCCGCGGCGACAGCCCGCTGGCGGGGGTCCTGCGCCTCGTCCCGGCTCAGGGCGACGAGCGGGCAGCGCTCGGCGAGCCCGTGCGTGCGCAGCCGGACCGACCAGGCGACGGCCTCTTCGATGCTCAGCGCCGGCGCGAGCGCCGCACCGCACAGCAGGACGGAGACGTCCCCGGGTCGCGCAGCGTCCATCGCCTCGAGGAAGAGGCGCGCCGGGCGGCTCCCGTCGGAGACGGTCTGGAGCGCCAGGTCACCCCAGAGCGGGCCGTCGACCACGGCGAGCAGGTCGGCGAGCGGACGGTCGGCGTCCCGGAACACCCCGACCAGCCGGGCAGGTGCGACCGACGGGAGTCCAGCAGCCGCAGCCCGGACGGCGACCTCGGCCGCGTCGGCGGCGCGGCCGGCGGACAGCAGCGCCCACACCTCGACGGGGGCGAGCTCGGTCTTGCGGAACGGGACCTGCTGGTCGTCGACGGCGTGGGCGGGGATGAGGTCGAGCGTCTCGAGGGTGCGCGCGGCGTCCTGGCGGAGTGCCAGCACGTAGGCCTTGCGGGCGAGCGGACGGGCGGGGAGCGTGTCGAGGGCGAGCCACGCGTCGAGCAGCTCGTCGACCACCTCGTCTTGGCCGAGGGCGAGGGCCAGCTCGACGAGTGCGGGGACGAGGGCGACCGCCGCGTCGCGGGCCAGCAGCCCGCTGCCGAGCACGCGCCGTCCGAGCTCGAGACCTTCGGCGGTGTCACCGTGCAGGCCGAGAGACCTGGAGAGGTTGGCCTCGAGGACCGCGACCTGCGGTGCCGGGAGACCGTCCCGGCGCGCCGCGGCGACGTCGAGCCGGGCGAGGTCGAGGTTCCGGCGGGCCTTGCTGCGGTCGGCCATCCGCTCGGTGAGGTAGCCGCTGTGCGCGAGCCGCGCCGTCGGGACGGGGGTCGCCGCGCGCAGGTCGGCGCCGGGGCGCGCGGCGACCATCTGCTCGTGCAGCCTGCCCGACCACGTGAAGGCACCGCGGAGGTAGAGCCGCACCGACGCCATGCTCTTGGTGACTGTCGCCTCTCCGACGCCGCCGCCCGCGACGTTGTCGACGAGCACGAGGTGGCAGCCGACGGTGGGGTCGAGGGCCGCGCGCACTGTCGCGGGGTCGCCCGAGAACACCTCGTCGGCGTCGACGGTGAGGACCCAGTCGCCTGTGGCGTGCTCGACCGCCCTGTTCCGGGCCGCCCCGAAGTCGTCGTCCCAGTACCCCTCGACGACGGTGCTCGCCCATGCCGAGGCGATCTCACGCGTGCGGTCTGTCGAGCCCGTGTCGTAGACGACGATCTCGTCGACCCAGCCGAGGGCGGCGAGGGAGGCCTCGAGCACGTCTTCTTCGTCCTTGACGATGAAGACTGCGGAGATCCGGCTCCCCGGGTGGCCCGTCGTGCTGTCGTGGCGAGCGGGCGAGGGGGACGCCGGCGCGGCTGGGGTGCGCGCCGCCCCGGAGGTGGACCGGAGCGGCGGCTGCGCTGGAGCGGTCTGGGTGTCGTCGTGCGGCATGGGTGCTCCCGAGATGGTCGTGTGCCATCCCATCGGCACCGACCCCGCAGGCATGAGCACGACCCGGGGTCCTGTGCCTGCCGAGACTCTGTCCCTGACGGAGCCCTGCGCCTGCTGCTCGGGCGAGCCGGTCAGCCGACGGCGACGAGCGGGAGGTGCGGGGCCGGGAACCCGGCCGCTCCCTGGGGCACGCGGGGCGTCTCGCCCGTGGCGGTGCCGACAGCGCTGACGCCGGCCGCGACGGCGGTCGAGGCGTGCAGGCTGGCGCGCTCGGCGATCGCCGCGAAATAGCTCTCGCGGCGACGCTGTGCGACACCGTCGGGGGCAGCGGCGGCGGGGACCTGCGCGGGGTCGAGGTGCGTGTTGAGCCCGTCGCGCAGCAGCACCATGGCCTCGGCGCGGAGCTGGCTGACACGGGACTGGGTGACGCCCATGTCCTTGGCGATGTCCGTGACCGTGCGGTCGTGGAAGAACACCTGCTCGACGACAGTGCGCAGACGCTCGGGGAGCGTGGCGACAGCGGCGTGGAGGTAGGTGAGGCGCTCGTCGAGGATGACCGACTCCTCGGGTCCGACCTCACGGGCGGGGAGGACCTCGGCGAGTGCGCCGTCGTAGCCCTCGAGGCTGAGGACGCGGGTGGCGGCCGCCTCGCGGGCGGTGTCCACCTCGGAGACGTCGACACCGAGGGCGAGGGCGATCTCGTCGCGGGTCGGCGCGCGGCCGAGGTCTGCGGTGAGCTCGTCGGCGACGGTGGTGAGCTTGCGGGCGCGCTGGCGGGCGCCGCGGCTGACCCAGTCCATCGAGCGGAGCTCGTCGACCATCGCGCCCTTGATGCGGATCGCGGCGTACCTGTTGAAGGGCACCCCGGTCGTCGCGTCGTAGGCTCGGGCGGCCTGGACCAGAGCGAGCGCTCCGGCGGACGCCAGGTCGTCTCGCGACACATGGCTGGGGACACGCATGAGCATCTCGCTCACGTGGTACCCGACCAGCGGGAGATTCTCGGTGACCAGACGTGCCTGGTCGGCGTCCATGGGGTGCGGCATGGCACAACCATGCGGTGCGCACTCAGGTTTCTTCAAGGCTTTGACAAACGTTTTCACCCAGTAACAACCACGTGACCTCCACAACAGCAATGGGGAGAACTACCCATGGGGGTCCCCACCGCCCCACCTTGCGGGCTCGGCCGGGTCGTGGATCGGCCTCTGACCTGCACAGACACAGTCTCATCCTCGCCAGGAGCCCATGGGTACCCCTAGGCTGAGAGGATGCCGGAGGGTGAAATGACTCACCCTGCTGCTCACGACGAAAACCTCATGGTGCGGTGCGAGCGTCCGATGTGACCTCCAGAGCCGGACCACACCCACGGTCTCGGCCGCCGATCGGGCGCCCGCCACCGGCCGGAGACACCCACCGTTCATCGGATCGACGAAGGAGTACGAGCGCGATGAGTCTGCAAGCGCTGAGCAGCGTCCTGTGGCGCGAGCGCCAGCTCCTCGAGCTGCTCCTGTTCAAGCTCGAGGAAGAGCAGCTGCTGCTCACCAGCGGCAAGACCCGCTGGCTCGGCCACGCCACCCGCGAGGTCGAGAACGTCCTCGAGCAGATCCGCGAGGTCGAGCTCGGCC
Source organism: Sanguibacter inulinus (assembly GCF_013415325.1). Taxonomy (GTDB): domain Bacteria; phylum Actinomycetota; class Actinomycetes; order Actinomycetales; family Cellulomonadaceae; genus Sanguibacter; species Sanguibacter inulinus. The sequence goes on from NZ_JACBYE010000039.1 coordinate 31,377, forward strand.
GGTCGGTCGAGTCCGACGCCGTCGCACGTCTGCACGGGCTCGAGCCCGGCCGCAGCCTGCACGAGCTGGCCGAGGCCGTCCCCCCGCCGTGGGACGACCTGCTGCGCACGCACCGTCAGGCCTTCCTCGACATCACGCACCAGATCGAGTCCCTCGCCGCCGGGAACCGAGAGCTGCTCTCAGCCTCCCACAGGGCGACGCAGGAGGCTCTCGCGAACCTCACGCAGGACTCGCACACCTACGACGCGACCGGATCGACCGCGCACGGTGAGTCCACAGCCCGCATGCTCGACCAGGAATTCTGAGGAACCATGAGCACCTTCTCCGGACTGTCCACAGCCCTGTCCTCGCTCATCGCGCAGCGTCAGGCCATCGAGGTCAGCGGCCAGAACCTCGCCAACATCAACACCCCCGGCTACACGCGCCAGCGGCTCGAGATGCAGTCGGTCAGCGCCGGCCAGGGCGCGACGATGTTCTCCCAGGGCAACGGGATCGGCAACGGCGTCCAGGGCGTCACCGTCGCCCGCCTCGGCGACATCTTCATGGACGCCCGTGTGCGCACCACGTCGTCGTCTGCCGAGTACCTCGCGGCCCGGACCGACGCCTACAAGCGGCTCGAGTCGACGATCGCCGAGCCTGGCGCCAACGGCATCTCGGCCGACCTCGACAAGCTGTGGGCCAGCTGGAGCGACGTCGTCAACTCCCCCACGAGCGACGCCGTCGGTGCTGTGCTCCTCGAGAACTCCTCGGCCGTCCAGCGGTCGATCGCGACGGGGTACTCGGCCGTCGTCACGCAGTGGGACCAGACCCGCACCAAGGCGCAGTCGCTCGTCTCCGACGTGAACTCCGCAGCCTCGTCGGTCGCCCTCCTCAACGACCAGATCCAGCAGATCACCGTCTCGGGCGGCAACGCCAACGAGCTGATCGACCAGCGCAACGTGCTCACCACGGCGCTCGCCTCGCTCGCCGGTGCGACGGTCCGCCTCCAGCCCAACGGCACCGCAGACGTCAACATCGGCGGGAACCCGCTCGTCACCGGCAGCACGGCCAACAAGATCAAGCTCGTGGGCAGCCAGGAGATGGTCGGCGCCGCCGGCAACCAGGTCCGCGTCGAGTGGGACCGCGTCCCGGCCGGCACCCCCGCCCCGCTCGAGGGCGGCGAGCTCGCCGGCGTGCTGAGCGTGCTCGCCCCGGCCGACGGCGGTGCCGGTGGCCTCCTCGCCGAGTCCGCAGAGTCGTACAACGCCCTCGCCACGAAGCTCGCGACCTCGGTCAACGCGCTCCACTCCGCGGGCGCCGACCGCGCCGGCACCACAGGCGTCGACTTCTACTCGCTGCCGACCGACGGCTCCCCCGCCGCCCTCGGCCTGCGCGTCGCGATCACGTCACCGGACAAGATCGCCGTGCGCAACCCCGCCAACGGCGCCAACGACACCTCCGTCGCCGATGCGATCGGCCAGCTCGGCGCCTCGAAGGACGGCCCGGACAGCGTCTGGTCGACCTTCGTCGTCTCGACAGGGGTCAAGGCCAAGTCCGCGCTGCAGAGCGCGACTGTCGCCGAGGCCGCCCGGGTCACCGCAGAAGGCCTCCAGCTCGCGCAGACGAGCGTGGACCAGGACGAGGAGAGCGTCAACATGCTGTCCTTCCAGCGCGCCTACCAGGGCGCAGCCCGTGTCATGACAGCTGTCGACGAGATGCTCGACCAGCTCATCAACCGGACAGGAGTCGTCGGACGATGATCACCCGAGTCACCCACCAGTCCACGCAGCGTGCTGCGCTCACCAACCTCCAGGCCACCCAGAGCCAGCTCGCCCAGCTCCAGCAGCGCGCCTCGAGCGGCAAGATGGTCACCAAGGCCTCCGACGACCCCGCCAAGGCTGCCGACGCGATGGCGCTCCGCAAGGAGCAGCAGGCGGCTGCGCAGTACTCGCGCAACGTCCAGGACGGCGTCAGCTGGCTGACCTCGATCGACACGGCGATCAACACCTCGCTCTCCTACCTCAACCGCGCCCGCGACCTCGTCGTCCGAGGCGCGAACTCGGGTGCGACCAACGCGGAGGCCCGCGAGGCGCTCGCTGTCGAGATCGAAGGGCTCCGCGGGTCTCTCGCCGCCCAGGCCAACACCACGTACCTCGGACGCTCGGTGTTCGCCGGGACCTCCGACGGACCGGCCTACACTCAGGACACAGTCACCGGCGACTACACCTACAACGGGTCCCCCGGGATCGTCGAGCGCCGGACCGGTGCTGGCACGACGGTCCGCGTGGACGCGGACGGAGCAGCAGTGTTCGGCACCAGCAACGACCCCGACGCCCCTGACGCGTCGGTGTACGCACTCCTCACCGACATCGCTGCCAAGCTGCGCGCCGGCGAGGACGTCCAGTCCGACATCACGAAGATCGACGCACGCAGGGACAAGATGCTCAGCGAGATCACCGGGGTGGGCGCCAGGACGAACCAGCTCGAGAGCGCCAAGGAGCTGCTGGGCCACAAGGCCATGTCGCTCAAGGGCGACCTCTCGGCCGTCGAGGACATCGACCTCCCCGCCACCCTCATCGAGCTGCAGATGCAGGAGGTCGCCTACCAGGCGGCCCTCGGCGCCACAGCCCGCGTGCTCCAGCCGAGCCTCCTGGACTACCTCAAGTGATCTCCAGCATCCACTTCCTCGAGTCCCTCCCGGGCCTGTCGCCGGCCACGGACTTCGACCTCACGTCCCTCGACGACGCCGGGCTGCTGTTCAGCCTGCGCGGCGCCCAGGACTCGACGCGGCTCTTCGCGATCCAGCCCGGCCCGTACTTCTCGGAGTACGAGCCGACCTTCGGCTCCGAGGTGCTGTCTGCGCTCTCCCTCGACGGCGCCGACGACGACCGCCGCGCCGTGCTCGTCATCGTCACCCCGAGCCAGCCGGACACCCCCGCGACGGCCAACCTGCTCGCCCCGCTCGTCGTCAACACCGAGACGGGCGACGCCCTGCAGGTGATCCTCGAGGGTGCGTCCTGGCCCGTCCGGGCTCCCCTAGTCGCCGCCTGACCGCGACACCCGTCTTTCCCCGAGCGTCCCCTCGCAGCACAGACAGAGGAGTCCGATGGACCACCCCAGCCCGTCACCGGCGGCTGAGGCCGCACCCGTGAAGTTCGCCGTCCCGGCGTTCCCCGGGGAAGGCCTCTCCGACGTGACGCCGACCTTCGGCCGTCTGGCGATCGTCGACCGCCAGCGCCAGGTCCTCGCCTACGCGCTCCCCGTGCTCAGCGCCCTCGACGGTGACGTCGCCGACGCTGCGGCCGCCGCGACGCTGCACCACGTGTACAGGACCGTCGACCTCGAGAAGTACGTGGCCGACAGGCCCGCGTTCATCTGGTCGACCCCCGCGATGCTCGCCGGCCAGGAGTCCGTCCCACCGAGCCACGGCGGGGTCGGGCTGCTCGTGCACCCCTCGGCGACCCGACGCGCTGACGGCGCGGAGCAGATCATCGCGCTCTCCGAGCGGGGCACCCCGACGATCCTCGTCAAGTTCGCGGACGAGCCGGGCCAGCGCGCCCTGCTGCCCTTCGTCACGCACGTGATGGTCGACGTCTCCGACACCACGCTCCCCCACGCCGAGCTCGTGACCGTCGCGCACAACGCCGGCGTCACGGTGATCGCCGAGAACGTCCAGGGCACCCTCGGCCCGGCGAAGGCCTGGGGCCTCGGCGTCGACTACCTCATGGGCTCGATCTACCACCACGAGAAGCCCACCGTCGTGCGCAGCCTCGACCCCGGTGAGATCCAGTGCCTCGAGGTCGTCAGGCTGCTCTCGGCACCCGACGTCGACACCACGCGCATCGCCGAGGTCCTCTCGAGCGACCCCGAGATGACAGTCCGGGTGCTGCACCTGGTCAACTCCGTCGCGATGGGCCTGCCCCAGCGCGTGGACTCGCTGCACAGGGCGATCATCATGCTCGGCCCGTCGCGGCTGACGACGCTGGTCATGGCCTCGCTCATCAGCTCGCGGATCCAGCAGATGGACGCGCTCTGGTTCCTGCTCGCCCGCGCCGCTGCGTGCCGTGAGCTCTCGGGCGACGACACCGGCTACACCGTCGGTCTGCTGTCGGCCTTCGCCGAGGAGACCGGGATCCCGGTCTCGGTGCTCGTCGAGAAGTCGCTCGTCTCGGACGAGGTCGCCCGCGCCCTCGACTCCTACGAGGGTCACCTCGGCTCGACGCTCGCCGCCGTCGTCGCCCACGAGCACGGCGACACCGCAGCCGTCGAGGCCACCGCCTGGCGGCCCGAGCAGGTCGCGCACGCGTACCTGGTCGCCCTCCCCTGGGCCCTCGAGACCGTCCGCCACCTCAACCTCACCTGAGGCCAGACGCACCACCCGCGATGCGCCCCTTCAGGCGCCGACGGACCAGCACGCCCGACGGCGGCCGACCCACGGGTCGGCCGCCGTCTCGCATACCGGGCCGTGCCCGGCCGGGCTCAGGGCTCCCAGGAGCGGGCGAGGTCGACGTCTCGAGCGCGCGACGGGTCGGCGAGCAGGATCTCCACGAGGTGCCGGTCCGTCCAGCGACCGGCCGACTGGGCCAGTCCCTGCGCGGTCGTGGCGAGCGACGTCCCGGTGCGCACGTGCACGGTCCCGTCGGCAGTCACCCACCAGTCGACGTCCTGGCCCTCGACCACCAGGTCTGCGTGCTCGAGCCACCCACCCGGCAGACCAGGGAGCAGCGCGAGCAGCGGAGCCGGGACCACGCGCTCTGCAGGGTCGTCGGAGGCCTGGACCGACGCTGTCGTCGCGTCAGCCACGGGGACGTCCAGCAGGTCGGCGACGGCCTCGGCGGTCTCGACGTCCCGGGCCGGGACGACCCAGCGCACCTGCGACCACATCGGTCCGACCGCGACGAGGACCTCCTGCGCGTCGACCGTGCGGCACACCCCGCCGCGCACGGCGACGACGACGTCCGGGAGGTCGTCGAGCTCGAGGCCAGCAGCCGCAGCAGCGCCGAGCCCCGCCCACACGGCACGTGCGACCGGCAGGGCGACCGAGACCCCGTCCGCGACCTCCGGCCGGTCGAGCGCGGCGAAGAGTCCGTCCCACGTCACCGGGTCAGGGTGCGAGAGCAGCTGCGCCAGGTCTCCGACGGACACGACGCCACCGAGCGCCGCGAGCAGCGCGGCATCGCTGCCGTCGAGAGCATCGAGACCGCCGGGACCGCCGGGACCGCCAGGACCGCCAGGACCGTCAGGACCGTCGAGACTGCCGCGACCGTCCGCGCTGCGCTGGTGTCCGGGTCCCCTCAGGCCGTCCAGGTCGGCTGGCACGCCAGGGAGCAGCGCCAGGAGGTCGGGGTCGCTCGCACCGTCCTCGTCCGGCACGACGAAGGGTGCATCGAGCACGTCTCGCAGGCACCAGGCCGCGTAGGACAGCGCCGACGGCCCGGACCCTCCGGAGCCACCCAACCGGGTGACGACTGCGCGGCGCACCTCGGGGTCTTGCCGGGCGAGCCTGAGGACCTCTCCCCACGCGTCGTCGTGGACCACGTCGAGGTCGAGGAGCACGGGGACCTCGTCGAGGTGCGTCCCTGCCCCGAGCACTGCGCAGAGGTACGCGTCGTAGTCGGCCCAGCCAGGCACGTCGGGGGCACCCGAGCCGCCGGGCTCGAGACCGTCGTCTGCGTCGCCGGTGTCGAGCTCGACAGTGCGGACCGTGAGCGTGGAGCGCACCCCGCACACGAGGGCTGCCTGTCGGTCGAGCGCCTTCGTGTCGACCACGTCGAGGTCCAGGTGCGACGCCGCCCACGAACCGGGCCAGGCCAGGTCGCGCGCCGCGCTCCACACACCGCCGGCCCCAGGCAGCGGCAGGTCGCCCCACCACGCGGGGACGTCGGCAGGCTCGACGCCGTGCGCAGCCGTGACCCCGGCGAGCAGAGCGAGCAGGCCCGGGAGCGGACCGAGGTCGTCGCCCGAGAGGTCCGAGCGGCTGCGGTCTCGAGCATCGTCCGGCGCGTCGACGTCGAGGTCGAGCAGCAGCTCGGAGGCGTCGCGCACGGCTGCCTCGACCGCAGCGAGGCTCAGGACCGACGGGTCGTCCGCGTCGGCGGCGCCGAGCCTGCGCAGCAGGGGGTGGACCGCATCGGGGTGCACGAGCCTGAGACCTGGGAGGGTCAGCAGACCGTCGACCTCGTCCGCACCCGGCAGCACCAGCCCGCGAGGTCCGCGGGCCGTCGTGCCGTCGGCCAGCGGCACGAAGATCCCGTCGAGGGCCTCGCGCACGGCTCGGTCCGTGTCGGCCGACGACGCGAGCGCGTCGTAGAGCGTGCGCCACTGAGCGGGGGTGAGGCCTGAGGGCAGCGCGTCGACCACGTCGACCACCGAGAGGACCGGCATGTCGAGGGCGCGAGCCGCCGCGCGCCGCCCAGGTACCACGTCGACGGCCCCGAGGCCCGTCGGTGCCAAGGCCTCGAGCAGCGCAGTGCTCGCCCCAGGCCCGAGGGCGACCACGTCGCGTGCCCGGCGGCCCCCGAACAGCGGAGCCTCCCGCAGCGCGGCCGTCACCGACTCACGGACGAGGGCGTCCAGCCGACCTGCCGGCAGGCCCGTCGGCACGAGGGAGAGCGGGTCGTCGACCTGGCCGGCGAGGTCGGCCAGGACGGGCCCTGTCTGCTCGGCGACAAAAGTCGCGAGCGCCCCGTCGGCCACGTGCCGACGTGACGGGTCGAGCGGGAAGGTCGCGACGAGCACCGCGGGGACCGTGAGCGGCTCCTCGGTAGGCGTCGGGGCCCTCACCACGCCGGTGGCGCGAGGCCCGCCGAGGCCTGGTCGACCAGCGAGAGGCTCGGACGCACTGTCCTCGGCAGGCGCAGTCCCGCCAGTCTCGCGCGGGAGGGCCCAGACGATGGTCCACGTGGAACGGTCACGCTCTTCGACAGGACGGTCGACGACGAGGTGCGCGGGGACCGCCCCAGACTCCTCGGCCACCCACCACCGCGTCCTGACGTCCGTGAGCACCCTGTCGGCTACGCCCTCGTCCGTGGCAGCCCCGGCACGGCGCACGTGCTGGATCTCGACGGTCGCCAGCCCGGGCAGCGCGAGCAGCAGGGTGTCGTCGACCTGGGCCAGCTGGCGGCGCACCTCGTCGACGGCCGTCTCGTCGCGCAGGGTGAGCTCGACGACCGTCGCGTAGGCGTCCCGCGCGTCACCAGCACCAGCACCAGCACCAGCACCAGCACCAGCACCAGCACCAGCACCAGCACCAGCACCAGCGGACGGTAGCTGCCCGAGGGGGTCGTCGCCCTCCGCGAGGACAGGCGATCTCGCTCCGGTGGCGAAGGGCAGCCGCAGCGCCGGCAGAGACCCGCCGCGTGCAGCGACGGAATCCGCGAGGTCGCCAGCACCGTCCGGCCCCGTGGCCACAGCCGCGAGCGCGTCACGCGTCTGCGCGACGGAGAAGCGCACGCCTCCGGATGCCGCCCGCACGACGATGTCGTCGGCGACCGCGCGCACAGCGGCGAAGCCGACACCGAAGCGCCCGACTGTCGTCGACCCGCTGCCCGACTTGGACGAGGCGCGCATCGAGGCGAGGGAGACGACACCGGGCCCGTCGAGCGCCTCGCCGGTGTTGGCGGCCACGAGCGTCGCGCCGCCCGCGTGCTCGACGAGACGTAGCAGGAGCGTCCCGGGAGCACCGGCCCGGACCGCTGCGTCGGCAGCGTTCTGCGCGAGCTCGACGACCACCCGGTCTCGGTAGTAGCCCGTCGCGTGGTCTTCTTCGGTGTTCGCGTCTTCACGCAGCCGCGTGGGGTTGCGGGCCCACGCGTCGAGGACCGCCGACCGCAGAGCAGCCGTACCGAAGGGATCGCTGCTCACGGCGTGGTCCTCACGCGGGTTCACGCGTCGGCGACCGACCCCTGGCTCGTGCTGTCCTGGCCCTCGTCGGTGCCGGTCGGACCGGTCACAGTCGAGTCGCCCTCGGACGTGTCGTCCTCTGACGTGCCACGGTCGGTCGACCCGGCCGCAGCCGTCTCGACCGGGGTTGTCTCGACCGGGGTCGTCTCCTGGACCGAGTCGTCGAGCGTCATCTCGGCCTGGCCCGTGCCGCCGTCGTGGTCGTCGGCTGGCTCAGCCTGAGACTTGGTGTCCACAACCGGCTTGGTCTGAGATGCGGCCTCCGCAGCCGGATCAGCCTGAGACTCGGTCTCCGCAACCGGCTCAGTCTGAGACGCGGCCTCCGTGGCGCTCGCGTCGGCTGCAGCCGCAGGCTGCGTGCCGAGGTCGACGATCTCCACGGTCATCTCGTCGATCACGGGAGCGTCGTCCGGCCAGTCGGTCGGGTGCGGCTCGACGTCGGTCTCGGAGTGCGCACCGCAGCCGTGGTCGAGGGAGACCACGCGGCCGTCGTCCTCGGACCACTCGTTGGCGCAGACGCCGAACACCTGGCCGAGAGACCCCTGCAGCAGCACCAAGAAGCCGCAGGACCCGCAGTCCGACGCGGCCTGGACCGAGCCCGGCGTGGTCGGCCCGCGAGAACCTGCGTACCAGCGCTGCGCGGCCTCGTCGCGCCCCTCGGGCGAGAGCACCCGGGCGCGTGCGAGGGCGAGCTCTTCGATCGCGACGCGGTCTTCTTCCTCGTCCCCGGTCGGCGTGTAGCCGGGCACCAGGCGCGGGTCGTCGGCGCGGAAGGGCAGCACGTCGCCGGGGCCGATGTCGCCCGGGCGCAGACGCTCGGACCACGGGAGCCACTCGGGGGCGAGGATCGCCTCGGCGCCGGGCAGGAGCTCGACCTCGCAGACCGTGACGGTCTTCGAGCGGGGGGCACGGGCGACAGTGACGGTCCAGTGCCACCCGCGGTAGCCGCGCATCGTGCACGCGAAGGTGTGGGACGCCAGGCGGTCGGCGTCCATCGTGGCGGCGAGGTGCTCGCCGACGTCGCCAGGGTGCTCGGCGGCCTCGCGCGCGGCTGAGAGCGCGACGTCGACAGCGTCGACGAGCACCGCGTCGACCTTGGGGCGAGCGGCGCGTGGCCGCTTCGCCGGGGTGGGCAGTGTTGCAGCTGGCATGTGTTCCTAAGCCTCGATGTCGTCGGCGACGGCGCGCAGCACCGTGGCGACCTTCGTCGCCGTCGACTTCTCTGGGTATCGTCCCCGACGCAGGGAGCTGCCGACGGTGTCGAGCAACGTGATGAGGTCTTCCACGATGACGGCCATGTCGTGGGCGGGCTTGCGCTGCGCCTTCGCGACAGAGGGGACAGGGTCGAGGAACTTCACCGAGAGCGCCTGCGGGCCCTTGCGGCCGTCGGCCACGCCGAACTCGACCTTGGCACCGGGCTTCAGGGCGGTGACTCCCTCGGGGAGCGCGGAGGCGTGCAGGAAGACCTGCTCGCCGTCGTCGCTGGCGATGAAGCCGAAACCGCGTTCGGTGTCGAAGAACTTGACCTTGCCGGTGGGCACGTGAAACCTCGAGGTGCTCGTCGGGACATGACCTCACAGGATACCGGGCAGGCGCCCGACGGTGAGTCCCGATCATTATCCGCGCACAACCCCTCTCCTGCCTAACCGCCACGAGATCCCCCTGGTCTTCACCCGGTCGCGCACGCGCGTCCGGTCACGTTCTCCGTCCCGGCCCGCCCCTCACACCCCCAGCCGTGGCTGCGCCTTGCCTACACTGACGCGATGTACCTCCAGCACCTGTTCGGCCTCGACGGACGCACGGCCCTCGTCACGGGCGGCAGCTCCGGGATCGGCCGGGCGATCACGCTCGCGCTGGCCGGCGCCGGTGCGCACGTCCTGGTCGCCGCTCGCACAGCGTCCGCGATCGACGAGACCGTCGCGGCCGTGCGGGCCGCGGGCGGCTCGGCAGACGGCATCGTCGCCGACCTCTCGACCCGCGCCGGGGCGCACGCCCTCGCCGACGCTGCCACGGACGCCGCGCGGACGGTCGACGTGCTCGTCAGCTCCGCCGGCATCAACCTGCGACCGCCGATGGTCGACCTCGACGAGACGGTCTGGGACGCGACGATGGCCGTCAACCTGGAGGCCCCGTTCCTCCTCGGTCAGCGCCTCGCCCCGGCGATGGCCGAGCGTGGTCACGGGCGGCTGATCCACATCAGCTCGCAGCAGGCGCACCGTGCCTTCGCGACGAGCGGCGCCTACGGGGTGTCCAAGGCGGCCGTCGAGGCCCTGGCCCGGTCGCAGGCCGAGGCCTGGTCACCCCACGGCGTCACCGCGAACGTCCTGGTCCCCGGATTTGTCCCGACCCCGCTCAACCGCCGGCTGAGCTCCGACCCGGCGACCGTCGCAGCGCTCGCCGCGCGGACCCTCGTGGGCCGCAACGGCCACCCGGACGACTTCGCCGGGGCGGCCGTCTTCCTCGCCAGCCCGGCGTCGGCCTATGTCACCGGCCAGTCGATCGCCGTGGACGGCGGCTTCTCCGTCCACTGAGGACAGCCTCCACCGTCCTGCTCCCTATCTCCCCGCCCCACTCCTGCTCCTCCCCATTC
>NZ_JACBYE010000003.1 GCF_013415325.1 Sanguibacter inulinus
GCCTCACCCAGCCCCGAGCGTGCCCCCCGCCTCACCGTGATCGGTACGGGATATCTCGGTGCCACCCACGCCGTCGCCATGGCCTACCTCGGCTTCGAGGTCCTCGGAGTCGACATCGACCAGCGCAAGGTCGACCTGCTCAACGAGGGCACCGTGCCGTTCTTCGAGCCTGGCCTGCCCGAGAAGCTCGACGAGGCTCTCGCGAGCGGACGGCTGCGCTTCACGACAGACCTCGACGAGGCCGCGGAGTTCGGCGACGTGCACTTCGTGTGCGTCGGCACACCCCAGCAGATGGGCTCGGAGGCGGCGGACCTGCGGTTCGTCGACTCGGCCTTCACCGAGCTCGCCCGCCGCATCACCCGCAAGGTGCTGCTCGTCGGGAAGTCGACTGTGCCGATCGGCACGGCTGAGCGCCTCACCACCCTGGTCCAGGAGATCTCGCCCCTGGGGGCCGAGCTCGAGGTCGCCTGGAACCCCGAGTTCCTGCGCGAGGGCTTCGCGGTCCAGGACACCCTGCACCCGGACAGGCTCGTCTTCGGCGTCACGTCTGCGTGGGCCGAAGACCGTCTGCGGGCGGCCTTCGAGCCGATCCTCGCCGAGGGCACGCCGCTCATCGTCACGGACCTCGCGACGGCCGAGCTCGTGAAGTCGGCAGCCAACTCCTTCCTCGCCACGAAGATCTCGTACATCAACGCGATGTCCGAGGTGTGCGAGGCCACGGGGGCCGACGTCATCCGGCTGGCGGAGGCACTGGGTCTCGACGAGCGCATCGGCTCCAAGTTCCTCAAGCCCGGCCTCGGTTTTGGCGGAGGGTGCCTGCCCAAGGACATCCGCTCCTTCAAGCACCGTGCTGAAGAGCTCGGGATCGGCGAGGCGGTCGCCTTCCTCGGTGAGGTCGACGCGATCAACGTCCGCAGGCGCCTGCGGACCGTCGCGCTCATCCGGCAGGTGGCCGGCGGAGACCTCATGGGGGTGAGGGTCGCAGCCCTCGGTGCGGCCTTCAAGCCCGACTCCGACGACGTCCGGGACGCCCCGGCTCTCGACGTCGCCCGGATGCTCTACCTCGAGGGCGCGATCGTCTCGGTCTACGACCCCGAGGCGTCGGTCAACGCGCACCGTGTGTATCCCGACCTGGAGTACGCGGCGAGCCTCGACCAGGCGCTCGCAGGCGCGGAGGTCACGGTCCTGCTGACCGAGTGGCAGGAGTTCCGGACCGCGGACCCCGCGCAGATGGGAGCCCAGGTCCGGACCCGCACCGTGGTCGACACCCGCAACGCCCTCGACGCCGACAGGTTCCGGGCAGCCGGCTGGGACTACTGGGCGCTCGGACGTCCGCACACCGCACCGGTGCCCGTCCCGGTCGTGGTGAGCAACCGGTCGCAGGCTGCCGGCCGTGTCGTCGACAAGTCGGCCGACCTGCCCTGCTGACGACGAGGTCCGGTCACGGCCGCCTCGAGCCCCTGTGCTGACGGTCCTGAGTACTGACGATCCGTCGTGCTGACAGCCTGAGCAGGGTCTACCCCCAGGACGACGTCAGGTGCGCACCCCCGAGAAGGTGCGCACCTGACGTCTTGTCGTCGTGCTCAGGACCGTGCGCAGGCCCGTGCTCAGACCTGTGCTCAGACCTGTGCTCAGCCCTGCGCGCCGACGATCTCGAGGCTCTGGCGGGCGATCGCGAGCTCTTCGTTCGTCGGGACGATCATCACGCGGATCTTCGTGCCCTCGGGCGAGATGGTCCGCGCCTCGGGGGAGCGGACGTCGTTGACGACCTCGTCGATCTCGATGCCGAGGTCCGTGAGACCACGCATGACGAGGCGACGCACGATCTCGTCGTTCTCGCCGACGCCGGCGGTGAAGGCGATGACGTCGACGCGGCCGAGGACCGCGAGGTACGAGCCGATGTACTTCTTCAGCCTGTGCACGTACACGTCGAGGGCCAGGCGAGCGCCCTCGTGACCTGCTGCGACGAGCTCGTGCAGGGTGCGGAAGTCGTTGTCCCCGGCGAGGCCGAGGATGCCCGAGCGCTTGTTGAGCAAGTCGTCGATCTCGTCGATCGACATGCCGGCGTTGCGGTGCAGGTGGAAGACGATCGCCGGGTCGATGTCCCCCGAGCGGGTGCCCATGACCAGGCCCTCGAGCGGCGTGAGACCCATCGAGGTCTCGACTGCCACCCCACCGCGCACGGCCGACGCCGATGCACCGTTGCCGAGGTGCAGCACGATGGTGTTGAGGTCTTCGAGCGGACGGTCGAGGACCCGCGCGACCTCCTTCGACACGTACTCGTGGCTGGTGCCGTGGAAGCCGTAGCGGCGCACACCGTGCGCGCGGGCCACCTCGGCGTCGATCGCGTAGGTGTACGCGGCCTCGGGGAGCGTCTGGAAGAACGCGGTGTCGAAGACGGCCACGTGCGGGACGTCCGGGAACAGTGCCCGGGCGACCTCGATGCCGCGCACGTGCCCAGGGTTGTGCAGGGGCGCGAGCGGGATGAGACCGCGGATGTCCTCGACGATCGCATCGTCGATCACGACGGGGCCCGAGAACAGGCTGCCGCCCTGGACGACACGGTGCCCGACAGCGACGACGTTCGCGTCGGCCAGGCTCGGGCCGATCTCGGAGAAGAGGTCGAGCACGACGCGCAGCGCGGCACCGTGGTCGGGCACGTCGACCGTGCGCTGGGTCTTGGTGCCCTCGAACTTGTGCGAGACCGAGCCCTCGGACGAGCCGATCTTCTCGACGATGCCCGAGGCGATCGCCTCGCCGCCGGTGGGGTCGACCAGCTGGTACTTCACCGACGAGGAGCCGGCGTTGATGACGAGGACGCTCGAGGTGGCGCGGGGGCGCTCGTCTGACGTCGGGTTCATGCGGTGTGTGCTCCAGCTTCGTGAGAGCCCGTGGCGGGCTCGGGGGTCGGTGCGGCGGCTGCCGCCTCCTCGGCGGCGCGGGCCTTCTCGGCCGAGAGCGCCTGCGCCTGGATCGCGGTGATCGCGACGGTGTTGACGATGTCTTGCACGAGCGCCCCGCGGGACAGGTCGTTGACGGGCATCCTCAGGCCCTGCAGGACAGGTCCGACGGCGATCGCCCCGGCCGAGCGCTGCACGGCCTTGTACGTGTTGTTCCCGGTGTTGAGGTCGGGGAACACGAAGACGGTCGCGCGGCCGGCGACGGCCGAGTCGGGCATCTTCGAGGCGGCGACGGAGGCGTCGACCGCCGCGTCGTACTGGATCGGGCCCTCGACGAAGAGGTCCGGGCGGCGCTCGCGGACGAGGGCCGTGGCGGCGCGCACCTTGTCGACGTCCGCGCCCGAGCCGGACTCGCCCGTCGAGTAGGAGAGCATCGCGATACGGGGCTCGACGCCGAACTGCACGGCAGTCGCAGCCGAGGAGATCGCGATGTCGGCGAGCTGCTCCGCCGTCGGGTCCGGGTTGACGGCGCAGTCGCCGTAGACGAGGACGCGGTCTTCGAGGCACATGATGAACACCGACGAGACCACCGAGACGTTCGGGACGGTCTTGATGATCTCGAAGGCCGGGCGGATGGTGTGCGCTGTCGTGTGGGCAGCGCCCGACACCATGCCGTCGGCGTAGCCGAGCTGGACCATCATCGTGCCGAAGTACGAGACCGAGCTGACGATCTCGCGGGCGCGGTCGACGGTCATGCCCTTGTGGGCGCGCATGACCGTGTACGCCTGGGCGAACTCTTCGTGCAGGTCGCCCGTGTGCGGGTCGATGACCTTCGCCTCGGAGATGTCCAGACCGAGCTCGACGGCGCGGGCCCGGATCGACTCCTCGTCGCCGAGGATCGTCAGGTGCGCGACCTGGCGCTGCAGGAGCGTCGAGGCTGCGCGCAGGATGCGGTCGTCGGTGCCCTCGGGCAGCACGATGTGCTTGCGGTCGGCGCGGGCCCTGTTGAGCAGCTCGTACTCGAACATCAGCGGGGTGACGACCTCGGGACGCTCGACGTCGAGGCTCGCGAGCAGCGAGGCCGCGTCGACGTTCTGCTCGAAGAGGGCGAGGGCCGTGTCGACCTTGCGCTGGGAGTCCTTGGTGACGCGACCGCGGGCAGACGCGGCGGCGCTCGCCGAGCGGAAGGTCCCGAGGTCCGTCTGGATGATCGGGACGCTCGGGTCGAGGTCCGCGATGAGGCGGCTCACGGCGTCGGGCGGCAGGAAGCCTCCGTTGAGGATGATGCCGGCGAGCGACGGGAAGTTCTTGGCGGTCTGCGCGGTGAGGAGGCCGAGCAGCACGTCGGTGCGGTCACCGGGGGTGATGACCACGGCGCCGTCGGCGAGCCTGTCGAGCAGGTTCTCGAAGTTCATGGCTCCGACGAGGACGTCGAGCACCTCGCGGCCGAGGAGCGCCTCCTCGCCCAGGAGCAGGCGACCGCCGACGGCTCCCATGAGCTGTCCGACTGTCGGTGCGACGAGGAAGGGGTCGTCCGGCATGGTCCAGACGGGCAGCGTCTCGCCGGCGAACTCGGCGCGGATGGCCTCGAGGTCGTCGGGGAAGCAACGGTTCGCCACCACACCGATGACCTGCGCGTGGTTGGACTGGAGCTCGGAGACCGAGACCTCGCTCATCTGCCGGATCCCGGCGGGGGAGCGGTCCTTGCCCGAGAGCACGAGCAGCACGGGGGCGCCGAGGTTGGCGGCGATCCGGGCGTTGAAGGCCAGCTCGGTCGGCCCGGTGACGTCGGTGTAGTCGGTCCCGACGATCACCACGAGGTCGCACTTCTTCTCGACCTCGTGGTACTTCGTGACGATCTGCGACAGCGCCGCCTCGGGGTCGTCGTGCAGGTCGTCGTACGTGACGCCGACGCACTCCTCGTAGGTGAGGTCGACGCCGTCGTGGGCCAGGAGCAGCTCGACGACGTAGTCGCGCTCTGCCCCCTCGGCCGACGCGGCCGCGCCGCGGGCGGTGTGCCCCGTCCGGGTGACCGGACGGAACACACCGACCCGCTGCACGCGGCGCGTGAGGAGGTCGAGAACCCCGAGGGCGACCGTGGACTTGCCGGTCTCACCCTCGGGGGACGTGATGAAGATGCTGCGAGCGGAGGAGCTCACTCGTTGTCGCCTCCAGTGGAAACGGTGGCGGCCTGTGGCCCGCCCACCTGGGTCGCGGTGTCGCCCGCGTCGGGCCACACCCAGTCGCGGACCTCGGGGAGGTCTTCCCCGTGGTCTCGGGTGTACTGCCGCGCCCGCAGGCGCGCGTCGGACATCTCCTGCCGGAGCACGGCGGCCCGGCTGCCCAGGTGCGGGACCTGGTCGATGACGTCCATGACGAGGTGGAACCGGTCGAGGTCGTTGAGCATGACCATGTCGAACGGTGTGGTCGTGGTGCCCTCTTCCTTGTAGCCGCGCACGTGGATGTTGTTGTGCCCGGCGCGGCGGTAGGTGAGGCGGTGGATGAGCCACGGGTAGCCGTGGTAGGCGAACACGACAGGCTTGGTGGTCGTGAAGAGGGTGTCGAAGTCGCGGTCGGAGAGCCCGTGCGGGTGCTCCTTCTCGTCCTGCAGACGCATGAGGTCGACGACGTTGACCACGCGGACCTTGAGCTCGGGCAGGTGCTGGCGGAGCAGGTCCGCCGCCGCGAGGACCTCGAGGGTCGGGACGTCGCCCGCGCAGCCGAGCACGACGTCGGGGTCCTCCCCGGCGACCTCGCTGCCGGCCCAGTCCCAGATGCCCAGGCCGCGCGTGCAGTGCGCGACGGCCTCGTCCATCGAGAGGAAGTTCGGGGCCGGCTGCTTGCCCGCCACGACCACGTTGACGTAGTCGCGGCTGCGCAGGCAGTGGTCGTAGGTCGAGAGCAGGGTGTTGGCGTCCGGCGGCAGGTAGACGCGGACGACCTCGGCCTTCTTGTTCACCACGTGGTCGATGAAGCCCGGGTCCTGGTGCGAGAAGCCGTTGTGGTCCTGGCGCCACACGTGGCTCGACAGCAGGTAGTTGAGCGAGGCCATCGGCTGGCGCCACGGGATCTCACGGGTGATCTTCAGCCACTTGGCGTGCTGGTTGAACATCGAGTCGATGATGTGGATGAACGCCTCGTAGCAGTTGAACAGCCCGTGGCGGCCCGTGAGCAGGTATCCCTCGAGCCAACCCTGGCACTGGTGCTCGGAGAGCATCTCCATGACGCGGCCGGCGCGGGCGAGGTGGTCGTCGAGGTCGTCGGGGATCGTCGCCGCGTTCCACTGCTTGTCGGTCACGTCGAAGACGGGCTGCAGCCTGTTCGACGCCGTCTCGTCCGGACCGAAGATGCGGAAGTTCTCGGGGTTGAGGCGGACCACCTCGGTCAGCCAGGCGCCGAGCACACGGGTCGCCTCGCTGATGGAGCCACCCGGGGTGGGCACGTCGACCGCGAAGTCCCGGAAGTCGGGCAGGCGGAGGTCTTTGAGCAGCAGACCGCCGTTGGTGTGCGGGTTAGCGCTCATCCGCAGCTCGCCCTCGGGGGCGAGGGAGGCGACGTCGGCGACGAGGCGGCCGCTGTCATCGAAGAGCTCGTCGGCCTTGTAGGACTCGAGCCAGCCGCGCAGCACCTCGAGGTGCTCGGGCGTGTCCCGGGCCGAGGCGAGCGGCACCTGGTGGGCGCGCCACGAGCCCTCGGTCTTCTTGCCGTCGATCTCGGGCGGGCAGGTCCAGCCCTTGGGGGTGCGGAAGACGATCATCGGCCACATCGGACGGGCGGTGTCCCCACCCGCGGCACGGGCCTTGATCTCGACGATGTCGTCGAGGGCCTCGTCGAGCAGCTCGGCGAAGCGGCGGTGGATCGACACCGGGTCTTCGTCGTCGAAGCCTCCGACGAAGACGTAGGGCTTGTGCCCGTAGCCGACCATGAGCGACTCGAGCTCGTCGTCGGAGATCCGGGCGAGCACCGTCGGGTTGGCGATCTTGTAGCCGTTGAGGTGCAGGATCGGCAGGACGACGCCGTCCTGGGCCGGGTTGACGAACTTGTTGGAGTGCCAGCTGGTCGCGAGCGGGCCAGTCTCGGCCTCGCCGTCGCCGACCACGGCCGCGACCAGCAGGTCGGGGTTGTCGAAGGCCGCGCCGTAGGCGTGGGACAGCGCGTAGCCGAGCTCGCCACCCTCGTGGATCGAGCCCGGGGTCTCGGGGGCCACGTGGCTGGGGATCCCACCCGGGAAGGAGAACTGGCGGAACAGCCTGCGCAGGCCCTCGTCGTCCTGGGTGATGTCCGGGTAGGTCTCGGTGTACGTGCCCTCGAGGTAGGAGTTCGCGACGAGCCCCGGGCCGCCGTGGCCCGGGCCGGTGACGTACATGGTCGACAGGTTGCGCTCGGCGATCGCCCGGTTGAGGTGGGCGTAGAGGAAGTTCAGACCGGGGGTCGTGCCCCAGTGGCCGAGGAGGCGCGGCTTGACGTCGTCGCGGGTCAGCTCGGTGCGCATGAGGGGGTTGGACAGCAGGTAGATCTGACCGATCGACAGGTAGTTGGCAGCCCGCCACCACCCGTGGATGCGCTCGAGCGTCTCGTCGTCGAGAGGCGTGTCGGGTCGCGAGCGCCAGGCGTCGGACGAGGAGGACCGGACCTCTGCGTGGGGTGTACCACCAAGAGCAGAACGTGTCATGACGATCTCCAACCGAAGTGATGGGTGAACGCTTTCATGTAACCGCATCCGCGGTCTGCGCGCACTAGGTCTTTGGTGTGAGATCGGGAGTTCGGTCCGTGCTAGCGGCTTTCGTCTGTGCCGTGAGTTCCGTCACCGGAGGTCCCGCCGGTGTTCTCGGTACCGGACCTTGGTCCCTGCACGGGCCACACCCCACGGACCAGGCGCAACCAGGTCTCGTCGTCGACACCCGCGACACCGAGCGCGTTGAGCATGCTCAGGTGGTGGGTGACCGCGCTCGCGACCAGCAGGCGCTCGCGGGCTGCCCTGCGCTCCTCAGGAGTGCCCGCAGGTCGGGAGGCTCCGGCCTCGTCGGCGAGCCGGCCCTCCTCGGCCAGCAGCGCGTCGACCGACTCGTCGAGCAGTCGGGCGTAGAGCGCGCCTGCCTCGGCCCGGTGCTCGGGGTTGCGCAGCCCGAAGGTCGCCAGCTCGGAGCTGAGCGTGAGGCGCGGGTCCGTCCGCGACTCGCGCAGCAGCGCAAGGTGCTCCTCGCTGCTCGGGGCCTGGGCGGGCATGTCGAGGGGACCGGGGTCACCCGGCGCACGGTCGAGGTGCTCCCGGAAGATCCCGAGGAAGAGGTCGGACTTCGACGGGAAGCGGGAGTAGACGGCTCCCTTGGTGTAGCCGGCGGCTGCTGCGACGTCTTCGACCGACGTGGCCCCGTAGCCCCGGCTCGCGAAGAGGTCGACGGCTGCCGCGAGCAGGTCGGCCCGGGTGCGGTCGGACCGGTTCGAGCGTCGGGTGAACTTCGAGGCGACGTTCTCGACGTTCGCGGCGGCTGAGCGCAGGGTCTGCGCGAGGTCGCCCTCGACGGCCCCGACGGCATCTGAGGTCGCCGACCGCAGCGCCTCGCCGAGGGCGGCCGTGGCCTCGGCGAGAGCCTGCGCGGCGAGGGCGACCGCTGGGTTCTGGCTGCCTGACCTCGAGGAGGAGTCGTCGGCCGGCGCCTCCTTCCCCTTGCCCTTGCCTGTGCGCCCGCCTGCGTCGCCGTCGGAGGGCGAGCGCTGGGACGTGCGCCTGCGCGGGGTCTCGTGGGATGCCATCTGATGAGTCTACAGAGAGATACCCAGCAGTACTCGACTCTGATACGGTCCGGTACATACGCATCGGTATCCCGGATACCGAAAGGTATTCGACCTGGATCCCCACGAGAGGACGATCATGACCGCGGTACCCGCACTCGACGTCGCCGACGTCACCAAGACCTTCGGAGGCAGGCGGCCCCTGCGCGCCAACGACGGCGTCAGCCTGACCGTGCCCGAGGGGGCTGTCGTCGGTCTGCTCGGCCACAACGGCGCAGGCAAGACCACCCTGGTGAACCAGGTGGCAGGGCTGCTGCTGCCCGACTCCGGCTCGCTCCGGGTGGTCGGTCACGACGTCGTCGCGCACCCCGAGCGCACCCGCCGGGAGATCAGCGTCCAGGCTCAGGCGAACGTCCCCATCACCGGGCTCACCCCGCGCACGGCGATCGAGCTGGTCGGCCGGATCCGGGGTGGTGCCAGACGCGACGTCGCCCGGCGGACGGACGGTCTCATCGAGGCGCTCGACCTCGGTCAGTGGGCCTCGACCCCGGCGCACAAGGTCTCCGGGGGAGTCGCCAGGCTCACCGCCTTCGCGATGACGGCCGTCGTCCCCGGGCGTCTGGTGATCCTCGACGAGCCCACCAACGACGTGGACCCCGTCCGGCGTCGCCTCCTGTGGACCCAGATCAAGGCACTGGCCGACGACGGCGCCGGGGTCCTGCTCGTGACCCACAACGTGCGCGAGGCCGAGCACGCGGTCGACGACCTCGTCATCCTCGACCGGGGACGGGTGATCGCCCACGGGACCGTCGCCGAGCTGACCCACCCGTTGCGCTCCACGCTCCAGCTCGACGTCGACCTCCCACCCGGGCGGACCGTGGCGTGGCCGCCGTGCGCGACCGAGACGGGCCACGACGGGCTGCGTGCCCGTGCGTCTGTGCCTGCGGCGCGCGCCGCAGAGGCTGTCGCCTGGGCGCAGGACGCCGTCGACCGCGGCGACCTCGACCGCTACTCGGTCACCCCGGCGTCGCTCGAAGACGTCTACGTCGAGCTCGTCGGTGCTGCCGGCGAGACTTCCACCCACGCACCCGTCCCTGCCGGGCACGATGCCGACACCACCGAAGGAACCCTCCGATGACCACCGTCCTGCAGCAGTACGGTCTGCTCACCCAGTGGCAGCTCCGACGCCAGTCTGTCTACCTGCCGCTCCTCGTCGTCGTGCAGGGAGCCCTCGCCGTGGGGACCGTGCTCGGCTTCGGCATCCTCATGGGCGACCTCGAGGGTGACGCCGCGCTCTACCTCGCCACCGGGGCACCGACCATCACGTTGATCGTCATCGGTCTGGTCATGGCGCCGCAGATGCTCGCGCAGGCCAAGACCGAGGGCAGCGCGCAGTGGCTCATGACGCTCCCGGTCCCGCGGCTCGTCTTCCTCGCGGCCGACCTCACCGTGTGGACCCTCGTGGCGCTGCCCGGCACCGTGCTCGCGGTGTTCGTCGGGGTGCTGCGCTACGACATCTCGCTCGACGTCTCGTGGTGGGTGCTGCCTGCGGCCCTGCTCGTCTCGCTCACGGCTGCCGCCATCGGCTACACGGTCGCAGCGCTGCTGCCGCCGTCGCTCGCGATGCTGTTCACCCAGCTCGTCGTCTTCGTCATCCTGCTCTTCTCGCCGGTCTCCGTCCCGGCCGAGCAGTTCCCGTCCTGGCTCGCGTCGGTCCACGCCGTGCTGCCGATCGAGCCGATGGCCCAGCTGATCAGGTCTGGGCTGGCCGGGTCGAGCTTCACGATCGAGACAGGTCCGCTGCTCGTGCTGATCGCCTGGTGCGCGGGCTGCGTCGCGCTCACCGGGGCAGCGCTGCGGCGCCGGGGGTAGCTGCGCTCTGCAGGGGAGCGGTCGGTCGGCTCGCCCCTCACGGGGCGAGCCGACCGGCTCAGCCCTCCCAGGGGCGCGAGGTAGCCTGGGCGCGTGCCGAACCCGTCCGACCCCCCTGTGCGACCCTCGATGGTCTCGGTCGCGCTGCGACCGCGGATGATCGGGCTGCTCCTCCTCTTCCTGCTCGTTGCAGCGGTCTGCGCACGCCTCGGCGTGTGGCAGCTGGACCGGGCGCACGAGCGCGGCGACCTCGCCGACAGGCAGGCCGCGGCCGAGGCGCAGAACCAGGGGCCCGAAGGGCTCGGGGCGCTCCTCGAGCCGCAGTCGACCTTCCCCGGCGACCTCGTGGGTCGCCAGGCGTGGGTCGAGGGTGAGTACGTGCCCGGCACGCAGATGCTCGTCGAGGGTCGCGCGCACGACGGCGAGCCCGGGTTCTTGGTGCTCACGGCGATGCGGGTCTCCGAGGACGGGACCGGTGGCGCCTCGTGGGCGGACCTCTCCGGTGCTCCGGTCCTGCCCGTGGTGCGGGGCTGGGTCCCGGCGACCACCGACGGCAGCGACCCCGACGTCGACGCGTCGGACCTCGCCGAGCCTGCCGGCACGGTCCGGCTCGTGGGGTACCTGCAGGCCTCCGAGGCCCTCGGGCAGGGGTCCTCGGTGCTCGGCCGGACCGACTCGATCAGCTCGGCCTCGCTCGCCAACGTCTGGGGCGGACCGATCTACTCCGGGTACCTCGTGGTGTCGTCCTCGCAGCCGTCCCAGGCCGATGCGATCGTCCTGCTGGACAGGCCCAGCATCGAGGGCGGCGACGGGCTGAACCTGCAGAACCTCTTCTACGCCCTGCAGTGGTGGATCTTCGGCGGGTTCGCGGTGCTGCTCTGGTTGCGGCTGGTCCGGGACGAGACCCGTGGTGAGGAGAAGAGCGCAGACGAAGACCCCTTCGGCGCGCTCGCCCGCGCCGAGGCAGAAGCCTGACCTAGCCAGCAGCCTGATGTCGGTGGACGCCTGACGCGGACGAAAGCCTGCCCTGCCGCAGTCAGAGAAGGTGTCCCTCCGCGCACGACGGCCCGGATCGGCGCAGTGCGCCAGAGCCGGGCCGTCGTCTGTCGGGTTGCTACCTCGTGAGCCGCTGCTCTGTGACCTGCTACTTCGTGAGCTGCAGCAGCATCTCGACGGTCCCGCTGTCCTCGACCTTGACGAACCCGAGGTCGGGGGCGTCGACGCCGAAGTCGGAGAAGGTGACCGGGATGGTGCCCGAGACCTCGACGCCGTCGGCGGTGGTCTGCGCCTCGAGGGCGACCGTGACGCTCTTGGTGACGCCGGCGATCGTGAGGTCACCGACGGCCTGGACCGACGCGACGCCCGAGCTCACTGCCGAGATGTCGACGGGCTCGGTCAGCGTGAAGGTCGAGGTGGGGTTCTCGGCGGTCTTGAGGATGTCCAGGAACTGGCTGTCGCGGTTGCTGTTGTCGGTCGCGACAGTCGTCATCGAGACGGTGATGTCGGCGGCGCTGAGCTCGGTGCCGTCGATGGTGAGGGTGCCGTCTACGTCCTCGGTGCGACCGACGACTGTGACGTCCTGACCGTTGAGGACCTCGTCCACGCGGTAGCCGGCCTGCGAGCCGTCCGCGATGGTCCAGTCTCCCGCGAGGTCGGCCGGGTCGGCGGTCTCACCGGTCCCGGTGCTGGCCGAGGCCGTCGGGGTCGAGAGGCCGAGCTCTTCGGGGGCCTTGTCGTTCTCGATCTTGGCGTAGAGCGCGGTGCCGCCGACGACTGCGGCGACGACCACGACCAGGGCGATGACCGCGATGATGAGCTTCTTCTTCATGGGGGGAGTCCCGTCGTGAGGGGTGCGGCGGAAATGACTGACCCTTCAAGTAACCCAGACGACCCTGGGAAAGCCCTGAGGGCCGCCCCAGGATTCCCCGGGACGGCCCTCAGACCATGCTGATCGTGCTGCTGCTGCTGCTGCTGCTCGTGCTCGGGCTGCTGCCGCGAGTACCCGCGGCCAACCCTCCGCTCGGACCAGCGAGCAGTGCTCGTCGTCCTCGCCGCTACGCCTGCTGCCAGCTGTGCCAGAGCCGTGCGTACTCGCCGTCGGCCGCGACGAGCTCGTCGTGCGGCCCGATCTCGGTGATGAGCCCGCCGTCGACCACGGCGACCCTGTCGGCGTCGTGCGCGGTGTGCAGGCGGTGGGCGATCGCGACGACGGTCCGGCCCGTCAGCACGGCGTTGAGCGAGCGCTCGAGGTGCCGGGCTGCCCGTGGGTCGAGCAGGCTGGTCGCCTCGTCGAGGATCAACGTGTGCGGGTCGAGCAGCACGAGCCGCGCGAGCGCGACCTGCTGCGCCTGCGCGGGGGTGAGCACGTGACCGCCCGAGCCGACCTCCGTCTCGAGCCCGAGGTCGAGAGCCTCGACCCACGACTTCGCGTCGACGGCGGCGAGCGCCTCGAGGAGCTTCGCGTCGTCCGCGCCGGCGTCGGCCAGCCGCAGGTTCTCGGCGAGGGTCCCGACGAACACGTGGTGCTCCTGGGTGACGAGCGCGACGTGGCTGCGCAGGTCCTCGAGCGGCAGCTCCACGAGCGGCACCCCGCCCACCCGGACCGATCCTCCGGTGGGAGGGTGGATGCCGGCGAGCATGCGGCCGAGCGTCGACTTGCCAGCACCCGACGGGCCGACGACGGCGAGCCGCTCGCCGACGGCGAGGTCGAGGTCGATGCCGTGCAGCACGTTGTGCCCTGGCCTGTACGCGTACTCGACACCTGTCGCGACGATGTGCTCGTCGGTCGGCACGCGCTCGCCCTGCTCACGGTCGCGCTCGACCAGCCCGACACCGATGATGCGGGCGAGCGAGGCCGCCGCGACCTGGATCTCGTCCAGCCAGAAGATGAGCTCCCACACGGGGCCGACCAGCTGGGTCGAGTAGAGGACGACCGTGGTGACGGCACCGAGGGTGACGTGACCCTGCTCGAGCAGGTACGCGCCCCACAGGAGCACGGCGATCGGCCCGATGACGAAGGCGGCGTCCATGCCCGGGATGAGCACGGTGCGCAGGTTCAGGGTCTTCTTCTCGGCGGCGAAGGCCTCCTGGAGGTCCTTGCGGACCTTGTCGCGGCGCCGCTGGCCGAGGCCGAGCGCGTCCACGGTCCGGGTGCCCTCGACCGACTCCGTGATGGTGCCGTTGAGGGTCGCGTACGCGGCCGACTCCCGCTGGTAGGCGGGGGTCGCGCGGGCGAGGTACCAGCGACCGATGAAGAAGATGATCGGGAAGCCGACGAGCATCGCGATCGCCACGAGCGGCGCCGTGACGAAGGCCGCGACGATCGTCAGGAGGATCGTCACGCTCGCCACGAGGATCCGCGGCACGCCGAAGCGCACGGAGTGCTGGATGCGGTCGACGTCGTTGGTCGTGCGACCGACGAGGTCACCGGTCCCAGACCGCTCGACGGTCGAGAGCGGGAGCTCGGTGACCGTCGCGAGGAAGTCTTCGCGGAGGTCGGCGAACACCGTCTCGCCGAAGATCATCGCGTTGCGCTGGGCGAAGCGGATGACGACGCTCTGCGCGACGACGGCGACCACGAGGAACAGGACGGTGTTGTTGACGAAGGACTGCGTCGCGCCGTTCGTGACCTCGTCGACCAGCCGTCCGAGGAGCAGCGGACCGACGAGGCCGACGAGGGCCGCGACGGTGTGCAGGCTGACGACCCCGGCGAGGGGGCCCTTGTTCTGGCGCAGCAGCATCGCGGTGTGCCGCCGGACTGTCGTGCCGTCGGCGATCGGGAGCGTCGTGCTGGTCATCGGGTCACCTCCTGGGTGGAGTCGTCGGTGGTCGTGCTGGTGGATGTGCTGTCGATCCGTGAGGCGTCGCCGGCTGCGGGTTTCTCGGACGCGGGCTCTTCGGCCAGCGACCGTCCGACGACCGACCTGTAGTGGTCGTACTCGGGGCCGACGCCGTCGAGCAGCTCACGGTGCGAGCCGCGGACGATCACCTCGTCCTCGTGCAGGACGAGGATCTCGTCGACGTGGTCGAGCACGAGCGGGCTGGCGGTGACCACGAGGGTCGAGCGGCCCGCCCGGGCGGCGACGAGCCGCTCGGCGATGCGCGCCTCGGTGTGCGCGTCGACGGCGCTCGTCGGCTCGACGAGCAGCAGGTACTCGGCCTCGGTGAGCAGGGCACGGGCCAGCGCGACACGCTGACGCTGCCCGCCGGAGAGCGAGCGGCCCTTCTCGGGGAGCTCGCCCGTGAGGCCACCTGGTGTGGACTCGAGGACGTCGTGCGCGTCGGCGACCGTGAGCGCCGCGTAGATCTCGTCGTCGGTCGCGCGGTCCCGCACGTCGAGCTCGTCGCGCAGCACACCGGAGAACAGGTGGGACGTGGCCTCGGCGACGACCACGCGGTCGCGCAGGGCCGTCTTGTCGACGTCGCGCAGGGGCACGTCGCCGAGGAGCACCGGCGTGCCGGCCTCGAGGTCGTCGTTGAAGCGGCCCATGCGGGTCGCGACCTTCGCCGAGTCGTCGGGGTCGGCACTGACGAGCGCGACGATCCGTCCAGGCTCGAGAGTGACGCCTGTCGTGACGTCGTGCAGCGGCTCGGTCGTAGCGGGTGCCTCGTCAGTCGCTGTGCCGGCGCCCGCGGCCGCCTCGACCTTGAGCACCGTGATGATCTTGCGGACCGACACGAAGGCCCGGGTGGTGATCTGCAGGGTCTGCGTGAGGTTCTGCATCGGCCACGTGAGGAAGGCCGCGTAGCCGTAGAAGGTCACGAGCTGCCCTGCGGTGATCTCGCCCTCGATGGCCTTCGTGGCGCTGAGCCACAGCACGAGCGCGACGAAGAGGCCGGGCAGCAGCACCTGGAGCGCATCGAGGTAGGACTGCGTCGTGGCGACGCGGACCGCGGCCTGGCGGACCCGCTGGGACTGGGCGCGGTACCTGTCGGTGAAGGCGCCCTCGCCGCCGATGCCGCGCAGGATGCGCAGACCCGAGACGGTGTCCGCGCCGAGGGTGGTGAGCCGGCCCGAGGCCTCGCGCTGGGCAGCCTGGCGGGCCTGGAGCGGCTTGACCAGCAGCCCGAGGATCGCGGCGACAGCAGGCAGCCCGACGACCACGACCAGCCCCAGCTGGAGCGAGGTCGTGAGCATGAGGACGGCGACGACCGCGTACGCGACGACCGACCCGACGAAGCGCGCGAGGTTGAAGTAGAACTCGCCCACCCGGCCGGAGTCTGTCGCGACGGTCGAGACGACCTCACCCGTCGGGATGTCCTCGGTGACGGCGTCGCCGCTGCGGCTGATCTTGTCGCCCACGAGCTGGGAGACGGCGAAGGCTGCGCGGAGCCAGTTCTGCACGTCGTAGCGGTGCCCGATGCCTCCGGCGACCACCTGGACGACACCGGCGCCGAGCATGATCGCGGCCCATCCGAGCAACGCCGTGCTCAGGCCCTGCTGCAATCCCTCGTCGAGGGCTCGCCCGAGGACGAAGGGTGTCACCGCCTGCGACAGGAAGGTGAGGATCCCGAGGAAGACCGACATGGAGAGCACGTCGATCTGGCGGCGGGACTGCCATGCGAGGAAGGCGCCGGGTGAGGTGAGCGGAGGTCGGCCGAGGTCGGTGAGGGGAAGGGAACGCACGGTCATTAACATTAGGGTCTGGCACCGACAGCGGGCCAGAGAATAACCGGAAGGTTTCAGATGACGTCCCCCTCAGACCCGACCGCTGCCTCGGCGGCCCCCACCGAGGCAGCCGTCGCGGCACGCGAGAAGATCATCCGCGCTGCTCAGGGCGCCCTCAAGCGGTACCGCGTGATGGCCTACGTGACCGGTGTGATGCTGCTCGTGCTGGTGGTCGAGATGGCCATGAAATACGTCTTCAAGGTCGACGACGACATCATGCGGTACGTGACCTGGATCCCGTACGCGCACGGCTGGATCTACGTCGTGTACCTGGTCACCGTGGTCGACCTCTGGTCGAAGATGCGCTGGACCGTAGGACGGCTCGTCGTCATGGTCCTGGGAGGCGTGGTCCCGGTGATGTCCTTCCTCGTCGAGAAGCGGGTGCACGCCGACGCCGAGGCGCGGGTCGCCCAGGCGCGGACGGTCTGACGGACCCGGCGGGCGGGAACGGCTCCTCGTGAGGGCTGACCGGCGCACGGTCTCGTGGGCCCTGGGTCCGCGCGCCGTCGCACGGGCGCTGTGCGCAGCGGTCGTGGTCTGCGCCCTCCTCGGTGCAGGCCCTGCGGCAGCCGTCTCCCCGCCGGCCCAGCCCGCCACGAGACTCACGAGCCTCACCGGCCTCACGAGCCTTCCCGCGGCGGATGCCCAGACCGTCGACTACTCCTCGGGCCCCTACGCGGACAGGCTCTGCCCGACCACGCCCGCCTCGGGCGTCGCGTGCTCTCTCGGCCGCTCTCTCCTCGCGACGACCCAGGGCGCCGGCCACCGGGTCCGTGCTGTCGAGGCTGGTGCGACCTGCGAGCGGCAGGCCGGGCTGTGGGTCTGCTTCGACGTGCGGTCGTTCCTGGTCCAGCGTGGCGGCACGACCTACGGTGACACCTTCCTCAGCCCGGACGGGCAGCGAGACCTCGGGGCAGACCTCGTCGCCCATGAGTCGGAGCACGTGCGCCAGTGGCGCCTCTTCGGCCCCGACTTCTCGCTGATGTACCTGGCCGAGGGCGTCGACCCCTGCGGCAACTACTTCGAGCAGCAGGCGGGTCTCGTCGCGGGCGGTTACTCCTGCGGGTAGCTCGCGCTGTCTCGGTCTGACGGGAGGTGCGGCTGACGGAAGGCGCGGCTGATCGCGCTGCCTGTCTGGAACACGGCGAGCCAGAGCAGCACCCGCTGGAGCGGCCGCAGCGGGGCGGCCACGACGGCCCGCCACCCTGTCGAGCGCACCCATGTCTGCACGACCGAGACCTGTGTCCCGCCGGCGGTCGGGGCGAGCGCGATCTCGACGACGACGGGTCGGCGCACAGCCGCGTCGGGGTAGACGAACCGCCACCGGACCCGGGTCCGGGGCGAGGAGTCGACCAGCTCCACCTGGCACCGCAGGCGGTCGGGTCGGACGCGCACAGGCTTGCCCGAGGAGTCGGTGGTGCTCGTCCTGGCGGCCCAGGTGGTCTCCTCGCCGGACCCGGTCGTCTCGACGGAGGCGATGCTCGGGTACCACTCCGGGACCCGCCCGGGGGCTGACACGAGCGCCCAGACCTCGTCGACCGAGGCAGGGACGAAGGTCTCGGCCGATCCCGTCGCGACACCGGGTGCCCGAGGGCGTGCCTGTCGGGGTCGGGGTTCGGCCTCGACCCGGGCGAGCTCCGCGAGGACCTGCTGCGGTGTGGTCCCCAGGCGCTCGAGCAGGTCGGTGACCAGCCCGCTGGGCTCGGCGAGCAGCTCGCGCAGGACCGCGGCAGCGTCACCGGCTCGTCCCCGCCCGGCGGCGCGCCCGATGAGGTCGCTCGCCCGCCGGGTCCACTCGTAGCCGCCGGTCTCGTGGAACACGATGCGTCCAGCGTCGGGCAGCCCTGTGCTGATCCCGAGCGAGGCGAGCTGCTCGCTGTGGAGCGACTCGACGGCGGTGCGTGCGTCGGCGAGCGTGATGCCCGTCGAGCGCAGCGCGATGCCAGCAGGCTGGTCGCTGACCACGAGGGCCAGCAGCAGGTGCTCGAGGTCGGCCTCCCGCAGGCCGAGCCTGGAGGCCTCCTCCATCGCGACGAGGGAGAGGGTCTGGCTCGTCGCAGCGGCGCGGCTGAGCTTGCTCATGCGTTCCTCCTGGGGACGGGGATCGTGGGGTCGATGCGCTTCGAGTACTTCTTGTGGACGGCCTGCCGGGAGACCCCGAGGGCGTCCGCGACGGCCTGCCAGCTCATCCCGGCGCGCAGGGCCGCCTCGACCTGGCGCAGCTCGAGCGAGTCGGCGAGGACGCGCAGCGACGCGACGGCTCGCAGACCTGCGCGGGGATCAGAGGTGTCAGCCGCTGTGGCGGCGACGTCGGGGGTCGGCATGCCGTCAACCTAAGTTGCTAGTGGGCAGGTTGTCAACCAAGGTTGCTTTCTATCCCGCGCTGCATACCTGCGGGTAGGGCTGCTACGGTCCAGGCATGACCACGACCACGACCGCGCCAGCCGCCGACGTCCTCACGGCCCGCGAACGGCTCGTCCGTGCAGCCCAGGAGCTCTACGGGGAGCAGGGGGTCGACGCGACCACTCCGCGCCAGGTCCTCGAGCGCAGCGGCGTCGGGCAGGGCAGCCTCTACCACCACTTCCCGAGCAAGACGGACCTCGCACGCACGGCTCTGGTCCGCACCACCGAGGAGTCCCTCGACAGGGCCCGCGGGACGCTCGCCGGTGGCGGGAGCTCGAGCGGACGGCTGCGCGCGTACCTCGGGGCGCCGCGCGACGCGCTCGCAGGCTGCGCCGTGGGCCGCATGACCAGCGATCCCGTCGTCATGGCCGACCCGACGCTGCGTGCACCGCTCGAGGAGTACTTCACGGGGCTGCTCGACCTCGTGACGCTCGCCCTGTGGGAGCAGGGGTTCTCCGAGACCGAGGCGCACGACCGTGCGATGACCGTCGTCGCGACGGTCCAGGGCGGCTACGTCCTGGCCCGGGCGCTCGGCGACGACACAGCCCTCGAGCGCGCGCTGCGCGGAGCGCGGACGCTCTGCGGTCTGGAGGAGTCATGACTGGTCGTCCGGGTCACGCCGCGCCCACTTCTCCATCAGCCCTACGTCTCCCGGAGGTCTCGTCGTGACTGCGCACCCCACCGCCTCACCCGTCGCTCCCGGCGCTGTCCGCAGACGCCTGCGCGGCCTCCCCAGCTTCGGGGCAGAGCTCCCGACCTTCGACGTCGCCGCCGCGCCCGCCGTCCCCGAGGCGCTGTTCCTCGAGTGGCTCGAGCACGCCGTCGACGCCGGGGTGCTCGCCCCGCACGCGGTGACGGTCTCGACCGCCGCGGCCTCGGGGGAGGTCTCGGCCCGCGTCGTGATCCTTAAGGACGTGTCGGACGAGGGCTGGGTGTTCGCCGGGCAGGCGACGAGCCCCAAGGGCCGCGACCTCGACGAGAACCCGCGTGCTGCGCTGACCTTCTTCTGGCCTGCCGTCGGGCGGCAGGTCCGGGTGGTCGGTGACGTCGTGCGCCGTCCCGCCGACGAGGCCGCCGCCGACTTCCTCGCGCGTCCGCCGGCGGCCCGCGCCGCGTACCTCGCGGGGGAGCAGAGCGCACCGATGGCCCCGTCCGACGACCTCTCCGAGGCGCTCGCCGCCGCTGAGGTCGAGGCGGCTGCGCACCCTGACGACGCGTCGCCCGGGTGGACGCTGTGGTCGGTGCGGCCGGTATCCGTCGAGTTCTGGCAGGCGGACCACAGCAGGGCTCACGTGCGGCTGCGGTACCGGCCGAGCGACGTCGCGGGGGAGTGGTCGACCGACCGGCTGTGGCCCTGAGCAGCAGTGTCAGGCACTGGCTCGCCTGCGGTGAGGTCTGCGCTCGCACAGGCACTCAGGTCTGAGCCAGGCGTGCACGCAGCCTCGGCCCGGTCTGAGTGCTGGTCTGGTCAGGTCTGCACACTGGTCTGGTCAGTGCTGTACCGCGGACGGTGACCCCAGCCGGACTGCGGGACGACTATCCTGGTCCGCGTGACGCACACCCCCACCTCTCTGCCCCGCCCGGTCCTGGTCGTCGACTTCGGTGCGCAGTACGCGCAGCTGATCGCCCGCCGCGTCCGTGAGGCCAAGGTCTACTCCGAGATCGTCCCGCACACCGCGACGGTCGAGCAGATGCTCGCCAAGGACCCCGCGGCGATCATCCTCTCGGGCGGGCCCTCGTCGGTCTACGCCCACGGCGCCCCCTTCGTGGACCCCGCGCTGTTCGAGGCCGGGGTCCCGGTCTTCGGCATCTGCTACGGCTTCCAGGCGATGGCCAAGGCCCTCGGCGGCGAGGTCGCGCAGACGGGGGTGTCCGAGTACGGCGGCACGGCTGTCGACGTCTGCCAGGCCGGTGCCCTGCTGCACGGCTCGCCCGAGCAGCAGACCACCTGGATGAGCCACGGGGACGCCGTGCACTCGGCCCCCGAGGGCTTCGAGGTCCTCGCGACCTCGGCCGGCTCGCCCGTCGCGGCCTTCGAGAACACCGAGCGCCGTCTGTACGGCGTGCAGTGGCACCCCGAGGTCAAGCACTCCCCGCTGGGCCAGCAGGCCCTCGAGAACTTCCTCTACGTCGGCGCCGGCCTCGAGCCGACCTGGACGCCGGCGAACGTCATCGACGACCAGGTCGCGATCATCCGCGAGCAGGTCGGCGACGCGCGCGTCATCTGCGGGCTCTCCGGTGGTGTCGACTCCTCGGTCGCCGCGGCGCTCGTGCAGAAGGCCGTCGGGTCGCAGCTCACCTGCGTGTTCGTCGACCACGGTCTGCTCCGCGAGGGCGAGGCCGAGCAGGTCGAGGTCGACTTCGTCGAGTCCACGGGCGTCCAGCTCAAGGTCGTCGACGCACGCGAGAGGTTCCTCACGGCGCTCGCCGGCGTGAGCGACCCCGAGACCAAGCGCAAGATCATCGGCCGCGAGTTCATCAGGGTCTTCGAGGACGCTGCGCGCGAGGTCGTCGAGGAGGCCGGCGAGTCCGGCTCCGAGGTCAAGTTCCTCGTGCAGGGCACGCTCTACCCCGACGTCGTCGAGTCCGGCGGTGGCGAGGGTGCGGCCAACATCAAGAGCCACCACAACGTCGGCGGCCTGCCCGACGACCTGCAGTTCTCGCTCGTCGAGCCGCTGCGCACCCTGTTCAAGGACGAGGTCCGCGCCGTCGGCCTCGAGCTCGGCGTGCCCGAGGTCATCGTCTGGCGCCAGCCCTTCCCCGGGCCGGGCCTGGGCATCCGCATCGTCGGTGACGTCACCGCCGAGCGCCTCGAGATCCTGCGCGCAGCCGACGCGATCGCCCGTGAGGAGCTCAGCAAGGCGGGTCTCGACCGCGAGATCTGGCAGTGCCCCGTCGTGCTGCTCGCCGACGTCCGCTCTGTCGGTGTCCAGGGCGACGGCCGCACCTACGGTCACCCGATCGTGCTGCGCCCCGTGTCGTCCGAGGACGCTATGACGGCCGACTGGACGCGCCTGCCCTACGACGTCCTGTCGATCATCTCGACCCGCATCACGAACGAGGTGCGCGAGGTCAACCGTGTGGTCCTGGACGTCACCTCGAAGCCGCCGGGCACCATCGAGTGGGAGTGACGCTCCGGCTGTAGCCGAGAGCGTCGGACGGGCGGTGACGGGACATCCCGTCACCGCCCGTCGTGCGTCTGGCGGTGAGGCGGCTGCGTCGCGCGCCGCCCCCGGGCGGGCGACGTCCCTGCGAGCAGGCCTGACCTTGGCTACGGTGATCCCAGCAGTGCAGTCTTGCAGGGCCAATCTTGAGGGAGATTCTGATGTCGAGCACAGTCACGATCAGGCAGAGTCGAGGAGTCGGGGTCGTCGGTCTCATCAGCATCATCGCTGGTGTCCTGATGATCATCGCCGGGGGAGTCACGTGGTGGGCGGTCGCCGACAAGCTGTCGCAGGAGGGGATCGTGGTGTCCGAGGACGCGTCGTTCCTCGCCGGCAAGAAGGTCAACGACCCGTTCTCGGCCTTCGCGCAGGCTGAGGTCATCAACAAGCACGCGCTCGAGATGTCCGACGGGCAGACCTACGCGCAGCTCGACCAGGACGACCCGCGCCGCGAGACGGTGATGAACGCGTCGTTCCTGCGGGCCTCGCTGTTCACGTCTGTGGTGTCCTTCGGCATCGCGGCGCTCGTCGCGGGCCTCGGTGTGCTGTTCATCCTCGTCGGCTGGGCGCTGCGCAGGGTCGCTGGCGGTCCGCCCGTCGTCGTCGAGACGTCGAGCGGCAGCCGGACCGTGGGCTCGCACCAGGCGTCCTCGGACGAGGTGCAGACGCGACGCTCCACCCGCGACAAGAACGACAAGCACGAGAAGGACGCCGCGACCACCGTCGTCCCCGAGACGACGAGCCCGGCGACCGCTGCTCCCGTCACGACGACGTCCGCGACGTCCACGACTGCGACCCAGGAGCCGGTGAGGGTCAGCCGCTCCGACCGCGCCGCGACGCCGTCGCCCGCCCCCGCCGGGGAGCGGCCCACCACGGGGACGACCCCGGTCGTCACCTCCGGCGAGACCGGGACGGCCGGACCGGCCAAGGACGACAGGCTCGGCGGCTGGGCGTCGCCCGCCGACCGGGTGACACCGCCTGCCGACCGGACAGCTCCGGGCGAGCCGACGGACGGGACGAACGACAAGGCGTGACGTCGACCGGCGGGGCTGAGCTCAGACGACACGTCTGAGGTCCGCTGAGCAGAGAAGAGGCGGGGCCCCCTGAGGGGTCCCGCCTCTTCTCTGTGACGGCGCCTTTGACGTGCGTCCATGACGGGCGTCTGTGACGAGTCTCTGTGACGGCTCTCTGCGACGTGCGTCTGTGACGGGTCCCTCCACGTGGCGCCGTGCCGTGCCCCGTCCTGCTCGTCCGGGCCCGGACGGTCCGGTGCTCGTCTCAGGTCCTGCGGATGCCCGCGACGACCGAGCCGACGAGCAGCGCGCCGCCCATGACGCTGAGCACGATGATCAGGGCGAGCTCGACGTCGAAGTCGACCCCGAGCCCTCGCGCGACAATGCCGGCACCGATCGCGGCGAGCAAGATGCCCCAGACGACGGTCCCCATGCGGGCTCCGCGACGTCGGGGCGAGTCGTGGACCGGGCTGGCGACGCTCGTGGCTGTGCCTGTGCCTGTGCCTGTGGCGGGCGCTGCCTCGGGTGCCGCGCCCTGGGCTGTGACGACCGGGTACGACGTCGTCGGGGCAGCCGAGGTCTGCTCCTCTGCGCGTGGGGCACCACTCCTGTCGTGGTCTGCGTACCCAGAACCGTCCGCGTCGAACCTCGTCGACTCTCGGATCTCTCCGGTCTCTCGGATCTCTCCGGTCTCCCGGGTGTCTCCGGCCTCCCGGGTCCCTCCGGTCTCCTTGGTCTCCCAGGTCTCCCAGGTCTCCCAGGTCTTTCCAGACTCGCGGATGTCTCCAGGCTCTCCAGGCTCTCCAGGCTCTCCGGACTCTGCGGTCTCGTGGACGTCTCGGGTCTCGAGCCGAGCCGTGCTGCTGGCTCCGAGACGCTCGGTGACGGCGACGCCGTCGAGCCTGATGGTCTCCGCGGTCTCAGAGCCCGGGGACTGCGCGGCGCTGACAGCGATGTGCTCGGTGACAGCCTCGCCAGGTGCAGGTGCAGGTGCAGGTGCAGGTGCAGGTGCAGCCGCAGCCTCAGTCGCAGCCCCGCTCTCAGTCTCAGGCTCCGTGCTCTCCGGCGACTGCCCAGTGACGCCGGAAGCTGTGGCGGCCGTGTCGTCATGCGCGACGTGGTCGGGCTGGTTGCTCACGGGACCTGCGGTGTCGGCGTCGCGTGCGGGGTCGTCCTCGGTCGGGTACGGGGTGGTCATGAGGTCTCCTCGATCGTGATCTTGCCTGCGCCTGCGGCGACGGTGACGTGGATGCGGGCGGTCTCGCCGTCGCGAACAGCCTGGTTCTCGAAGCTGGTCGACCGTCCGACGCCGGACTCGGTCGACCAGTCGTCGTCGAGGCGCCACTCGATGCTGCCTGCGCCGACGTCCACCTGCGCGGAGACGGGGGTGTCTGCCGGGACGAGGACGGTGAGGTCCCCGGCGCCCACGTGGACGGGGACCTCGATGGTCTCGCCGCGTGGCAGGTCGATGCCCGTGAGGTCGACCGTGGTCGACCCGAGCCCGACGGCGAACCCGTCGGTGGCGACCTCGCTCGAGGTCGGGCGGTAGGTGCTGTCGCCCATGAAGGTCGTCGACCCTGCGTCGAAGCCGGCCCCCAGGCCGGAGCCGACGCCCTGGAGCGCGACGAGCGGGCTCGCGAGGACGATGGCCACGATCGCGAAGAACCCGAGGGTCCCGGACCGGCGTCCACGCAGGCCGGCGACGGCGATGCCTACCCCTGCCAAGACCGCGAGCACCCCGAAGGTGGTGACTCCGACGTTGCCGTCGAAGGACTCCGAGCGGTCCGCCACGAGCAGTCCCGCGAAGACCAGGAGCGCGAGGCCGGCGACCAGGCCGACTGTCGCGCGGCCGGGGCCGCTGACCTTCTTCTCGGCCTTCTGCTCCGAGGACCACCCGATGACTGTGGGTGCCGCAGGAGCTGGGGGAGCTGGGGGAGGTGTAGGAGCTGTGGGAGACGGAGCGGGTGCGGTAGACAGACCCCAGGGAGCCGTGGCCCCGGCGGGCGGTCCGTAGGCCCCTGGGATGGGCCCGGAGGAGCTACGAGGCTGCTGCGTGGGTGTGCCCGTCGGGCGCTTGTCCAGGCTGGGTCCGGTGTACGCGGTCGTGCTCGTTCCAGGTCCGGTAGTCGTCGCGTCGGCGGCACCCGGCCAGGACGGGCTCGTGGCTGAAGCGGGTGACCCGGCTGAACCGGGAGCTGAGCCAGGGTAGGGCGGAGGCGATCCGGCCCCCGGGGTGCCGGGGTACGACCACGGTGCGCCAGCGCCGCTGGCGCCAGCCCCGTCACGACGGCGCCGCCGTGCTGTGACGAAGACCGAGACGACGAAGGCCACCAGGGCGATGCCGAAGAGGTCGTCGAGCCAGCCGAAGCCCCAGGGGCCCCACCAGCCGAACCGGCCCGGGTCCCAGCTGAGGCCGACGACGAGCAGCAGCCCGGCTCCGGCGATCGCCGCGTCGAAGCGACCGCGGATCGTCTCCTCGAGGTGGATGCGCCCGTCCGACTGCTCGGGCAGCAGCGCCCAGGCGAGTGCGTAGAGGACGAGGCCCGCGCCGGAGATGAGGGCGAGCACCCCGAAGGCGGCCCGGACCAGCAGTGCGTCGACGCCGAGCCTCAGCGCGAGACCTGACGCGACACCACCGATCCAGCGGTCGGGCGTGCGCACCAGCCCGGTGCGACGGACCGAGGCGAAGAAGCTCGCGACGTGGTCGGTCGAGCCGGGCGTCGGCTCGGGACCTGAGGTCGGGGCCGGACCACCGGTGCCCGGGCCGGGGGTGGGCGTCGGGCTTCCGGGGCCTGGCGCCGGCGGTCCAGCCGGCGAACCTGGCGCCTGAGGCCCCTGGTCTGAAGGGTCTGATGTGCTCATGCCTCGATCCTGGCCCGCCGGGTGCGCCGTCGACCATCGGGTGTGTCCCTGATCCGACCCTGATCCTCGTCGGGGCCGGTCAGGGGATCGTGGCCTCCAAGTCGTCCACAGCCCTGATCTTTCCCCCTGTCCTCCCCTCTAGAGTGGTCGCGAGGCGCCGGTCGGCGGCGCACCGTGCCACGATCAGAGGGTGACCCCCACCGTGACCGATCCCGGACCCGAGACGTCGACGAGCGCTCCCACGCCGCCCGCCGACCAGACCGGCGTGCCGCCCCGGACGGCCCCGCGGCTCCCGCTGCGCAGACCGCGCGGAGGCCGGATCCTCGGCGGGGTGTGCCTCGGCGTCGCCGCGCACCTCGACGTGCCCGTCAAGACCGT
Source organism: Sanguibacter inulinus (assembly GCF_013415325.1). GTDB lineage: Bacteria > Actinomycetota > Actinomycetes > Actinomycetales > Cellulomonadaceae > Sanguibacter > Sanguibacter inulinus. The sequence goes on from NZ_JACBYE010000003.1 coordinate 25,994, forward strand.
CCGCATCCTCATGCTGCTGCTCAGCCTCGTCGGGGGAGCGGGCATCTTCGCCTACGTGTTCCTCTGGACGACGGTCCCGGTCGGTGACCCCGCCCGGGCCGCTGCCGACCTGCGCGACCCGGCGCTCGCACGCCTCGCTCCCCGCACCGACCAGGCTCCGGGCCTCGACGCAGCGAGCCCGATGAGCCGGTTGCTCAGCCGCCTCCCCGTCCGCGACATCCTCGTGGGGTCTCTGCTCCTCGCCGGCGCGAGCGCCCTCGTCGCGAGCCGGTTCGGCGTGACGATCGAGTGGTCGTGGGTGCTGCCTGTCGTCATCGCCCTCGGCGGCACCGGGCTGGCGTGGAGCCAGCTCGACGCCAGCCAGCGCGGCGACCTGCTGAACCGTGCCGGCGGTCGGACGCCCAACGGTGTCCTGCGGCTGGTGGGAGGACTCGTCCTGGCGCTCGTCGGCGTGCTGGCCCTGGTCAGCCAGGACATGCCGTCCAGCGCGATGCTCCCTGCAGTCGTCGCCGCGCTCGCGGTCCTCGCCGGAGCCGCCCTGGTCCTCGCGCCCTGGTGGCTGCGGCTCCTGCGTGAGCTCGGCGAGGAGCGCGCGGCACGAGAGCGGGCCAACGAGCGTGCTGACATCGCCGCCCACCTGCACGACTCCGTCCTGCAGACCCTCGCGCTCATCCAGCGCAGCGCCGACAGGCCCGGTGAGGTCACCCGGCTCGCCCGCAACCAGGAGCGCGAGCTCCGGGAGTGGCTGTACGACGACAGGCCCGCGGAGGGGACATCCCTCGCCGCCGACCTCCGGGGTCTCGTCGCCGACGTCGAGAACCGCATGAGCGAGCGGCTGGGAGGCGACGAGGCCGTGTCGGTCGACGTCGTGGTGGTGGGTGACTGCCCGCCCAACGACGCGACCAGGGCACTGCTCCAGGCTGCACGAGAGGCGACAGTCAACGCTGTCGTGCACGGACGCCCGCCAGTCTCCGTCTATCTCGAGGTGAGCGAGGCTGCGGCCGAGGTGTTCATCCGGGACCGCGGGGAGGGCTTTGACGTCGAGGCGATCCCGCACGACAGGTTCGGGGTGCGGGAGTCGATCCTCGGGCGGGTGCAGAGACGCGGCGGCCAGGCGAGCGTGCGCTCGGGGCCTGGTGGGGGCACGGAGGTCCGTCTGAAGGTCCCGCTCGTCGAGCACAGTGCCGAGGCGTCGCACCCGGCGGCTGCCCAGGGTGCGCCTCAGGCGGCGACCCCCGGATCGCGTCCGGACGCGAACCCTGTGTCTCGCCATGCTGGAGGTCCGGCGTCCCGTCCGGCGGCTGGCCCAGCGTCGCGTCCGGCTGGAGCCCCACCGTTGCCTCCGGCGACCTACCCGGCCGCATCCCCGTCAGCACCCTCGACCTCGCAGGAGACCAGCACATGAGCGCCGACCACCCGACCCGAGCCGTCCTCGTCGACGACCACGACATGTTCCGTGCGGGTGTGCGTGCCAGCCTCGACGCCCACGTCGAGGTCGTCGGTGAGGCGCCGGACGTCGATGCGGCCGTGGCGGTGATCCGGGCGACCATGCCGACAGTCGTGCTGCTCGACGTCCACCTGCCCGGTGGCGGGGGTGGGGGCGGCGCCGAGGTCATCACACGCTGCGCGGACCTGCTCGCGGGTACCCGCTTCCTCGCGCTGTCTGTCTCGGACGCCGCAGAAGACGTGGTTGCCGTCATCCGTGCCGGGGCGCGGGGTTACGTGACGAAGGCCATCTCCGGACCGGAGCTGAGCGACGCCATCGACAGGGTCTCCGGAGGGGACGCCGTCTTCTCACCACGCCTCGCGGGCTTCGTCCTCGACTCCTTCGGGACGCAGGCAGCCGACGTCGCTGTCGCTGACGACGAGCTCGACAGGCTGTCGGCCCGTGAGCAGGAGGTCATGCGCCTGATCGCCCGCGGGTACTCCTACCGCGAGGTCGCGAGCGAGCTGTTCATCTCCATCAAGACTGTCGAGACCCATGTCTCGGCAGTGCTGCGCAAGCTGCAGCTGTCGTCGCGGCACGAGCTGACCCGTTGGGCTGCGGCGCGCCGGCTGCTCTGAGTGGTCGGTGGGCTATCGCCGCCGCTGCTCAGCCTGTAGTGGTGGGTGGCGCGTCTGCTGCCCAGACTGTCCAGGCTGCTGCGCGGCGGTTGCTCTGACCGGCCCGGTCGCCGCGCGACAGTCGCTCTGACCGGCCCGGTCGCCGCGCGACAGTCGCTCCGGCCGGTCCGGTGAGGAAGGTGCACCCGCGAGCGAGGATTTCCCGCGCTGCCGCTCGGCTGCCGTCGGCCTCCGTGACGGCATGGACCAGGTGGGCGGGGACGCTCGACGATCCGCGTCGCAGGTCCCGCTCCCGACGGCGAGAACACCGGGTCTGGGTGGCACCGCAAGGTGCGCGACGGGGGCCACGTCGTGCACGATGGTCCGATGACGCGTGCCACCCCACCTGAAGACCTCGACGGAACCGACCTCGCCGACGGCCTCCCGGTGGACCCTGACGACGCGCGACCTGTCCTCGTCGCCTGCTCGCACGGGACCGACGACCCCTACGGTCGGGCGGTCATCGCACACCTCGTGGGGCAGGTCCGGACGCTGCTCCCCGACGTCGACGTGCTCGAGACCTACGTCGACGTCCAGTACCCGCAGGTCGACGAGGTCGTCGCGTCGATCTCCCCGTCACGACCGGTGGTCATCGTTCCGCTCCTGCTGTCCGGAGGGTTCCACGTCACCGTCGACATCCGTCAGGCTGTCGAGGCGCGGGTCGCCGCAGGCTCACCGACCATCTCCGCCGGTGCCCTCGGCCCAGACCCTCGGCTCGCGACGATCCTCGTCGACAGGCTCGACGAGGCAGGTGCGCTGGCAGGGGACTCGGTGGTGGTCGCAGCTGCGGGGTCGAGCGTCGCGGCCGCGACCCTCGACGTGGACGCCGTCGCGGCCGACGTCGCCGCGGCCTGGGACGGTCCGGTGACTGTCGGCTACTGCTCGGCGGCTGCGCCTCGCGTCGACGTCGCCGCTGACCTTGCTCGTGCGTCACTGGGGGGACCGGAGCATGGTCGTGTGGTCCTCGCCTCGTACCTGCTCGCGCCTGGCTTCTTCCAGCGTCGGCTCGCGAAGGCTGGCGCGGAGATCGTCGCCGAGCCCATCGGAGCGCACCCTCTCGTCGCCCAGATCGTCGTCGACCGTTACGAGGCTGCTCTCGAGACGCTGCGGAGCCGGTTGACGGTCTGAGGTCGAGCTCGCGGACGCGCACGCACGTCGTGAGTGCGTAGTTGAGAGGTCGAGCCTGTGGACGGGCGCGGGTCACGGGTGAGTGGTTGAGAGGTCGAGCCTGACGACGGACGCAGGTCACGGGTGAGTGGCTGAGACGTCGAGACGTCGAGACGTCGACGAGCGGGTGATCTGACGCTCTCTCCCCTGGACGTTGTATCGCCTTGCGTCAGCCGGGGGTGGTGCGGGCATGCTTGGGGCATGGATACCCCCGTCCGCGTCACCGACGCACTGAGCATCCCCGCGAGCGAGCTCTCGTGGCGGTTCTCGCGGTCTTCGGGACCCGGCGGTCAGGGAGTCAATACCGCAGACAGCCGTGTCGAGCTCCTGTGGGAGCCCGCGACCTCTGCCGCGGTCGAGGCGTTGCCGCAGGCGCTGCAGGAACGGCTCATGACGCGGCTGCGGGGTTCCCTGGTGAACGGGGCCCTCGTCATCGTCTCGTCCGAGAACCGTGCTCAGCTGAGAAATCGGGCAACTGCACGAGATCGCCTGGCACAGACCGTGCGCGAGGCCCTCGCGCCTCCGCCGCGGTCGCGTCGGGCGACCCGACCTACGCGTGGATCCGTCGAGCGCAGACTGACCGCGAAGAAGAACCGTGGCTCGATCAAGGCGGGCCGGTCTTCACGTGGGCACGCGGACTGATCCGTCACGAGGGTGTGCGGACTGATCCGCCACGAGGGCGGGCGGACTGATCCATCGCGTGGGCAAGCGGACTGATTTGTCACGAGGGCGGGCGGACTGATCCGCCTGCAGGGGATGCATGGAAATCTGCAGTGACACATCGTGTGGCCTGGCTGGTCGCGTCCCAGTCGCACTCTGATCCACCGCGTGGTCGCGGATCGTCGTCACACGGCCACTACGAGAGGTGATTTTCTGACGACAAGTCATTAAGATCTGAGCATGGACTTCCTCTACAACCTCCTCCTCGTCCTCCACCTCGTCGGTTGGGCCATCGTGCTCGGTGGGTACATCGCCACGATCCGCCAGCCAGGGGTCTACCGCGGTACTTTCCACGGCGCTGCGACGGCGCTCGTCACCGGCGTCCTCATGGTCGGTCTGGCCGAGTCGGTCGACTCGCTCGACAAAGACCCGTCGATGGTCAAGATCGGGATCAAGCTCGTCATCGCCCTGGTCGTCACCGTGCTCGCACTCGTCGCGAAGAAGAGAGGCGACGCCGTAGCCCCTGCGGTCAAGCACACGATCGGCGGACTGACCCTGGTCAACGTCGTGATCGCTGTCTTCGTCTGAGGCGTTCCGGCTGATCCTCGCTCTCGGAGTCGAGGTGGAGCGCTCCCTGGGGGGAGTGAGCGCGTTCTCCGCGTCACCGCGGCCAGCCACAAAAAACTCTCGCGGGCTCCGGGGCTCGAGGGCTAGCGTCGTGCGCGATGACCACGATCCAGATACTCCTGCTCGGCGGTGCTTCAGGGACAGGCAAGACGACTGTCGGATGGGAGCTCTCCGCGATCCTCGAGCAGCGCTGCGTGGCTCACTGCGTGATCGACGGCGACACCCTCGGGCACATCTTCCCCGCGCCGCCCGGAGACCCTTCACGATCGGGGATCGTCGAGAGGAACCTTGCGAGTGTGTGGTCTGGGTTTGCCGAGGTCGGTCAGACGCGGCTGATCTACACCAACACCGTGAGTGTTCTCGAAGAAGAGATGATCCGGCGGGCGGTCCGCGCATCGTCTGCCGGAGGTGTGGTGTCGTCCGAGGTCGAGTTCACCAGCGTGGTCCTCGTCGCTGGTGCCAGGACCGTCGCTCAGCGTCTTGCGCGGCGCGAGACTGGTGATCGGGTGGACCTGCACATCGACCGCAGCCTCCGTGCCGCGATGCTGCTGCAGCAGCGCGCGTCGAAGTCTGTCGTCGTGATCTCCACCGACGGTCGCGCAGTCGAGGACGTCGCTCTCGAGGTGCTCGACGCCACGGGCTGGTGATGATCACGGGCCGGCTGGTCACGGCTCCCGACGGTGAGTACGCCCCTGGAATCCGCGGAGCAAGAGTCGCCCCGGCTGCTTGTCCCGGTCAGGAGGGCGGGTGGTCGCCGAGGTCATGGTCAGTCCTTCCCTCCGGAAGCCCGGTCCGGATCGGCGTGCCACGGGCCGGCGTCTTGGGCGTGACGGCAACGTGTCCGGACCTGCCGACAGGGTCGGAGAGCTGGACTGCAGGATGATCGAGATGGGTGCGCCCCGACGGCGCGTCCCAGTGCACGACGGAGTCGTCGGTGTGGCTCGCGGTCTCCTCGGCAGGGCTCTGGGAGGTGCCCTCGGTGATGGTGCTGGCCATCCGTGGGGTCCATCGGGTGGTGTGCTTGAGGCGGTGGTGCTTCCTGCACAGGTGGATGAGGTTGCTGTGGCTGGTGGTGCCGCCTCGGGCCCAGTCGGTGATGTGGTCGACGTCGCATCGGGCGGCTCGTCGTGAGCACCCGGGGAACCGGCAGGTGTCGTCACGGATCTGGAGCCACGTACGCAGGTCCGCGGGGACGGCATACCTGTCTCTGCCTACGGAGAGGACCGTCCCGGTCTCCGGGTGGGTCAGGAGCCGGATGAAGCTGGTGGCGTGGGCTGCGAGCTCGCGTGCTGTCGCGGCGTCGATGGGCCCGTAGCCGGCGAGGTCGCCCGGTTCCTCAGAGTGTCCGAGCAGCGTCATGACGGGCACGGTGACGGCCACGACGGGACGGATGCCCCGCACCGAGACGGGCAGGGTGCTCCCGGGCGCCCTGGTCGAGGGGTGTTCGAGGGCGGCGGGTGAGGTGGGGCCACCGCTCGTGCTCAGAGCCGGAGTGGTCGAGGTCCCTCGAGATCGGAGGTGCTGAGGAGTGCTCGGCTCTTGTGGGGACGGGTCGAGCTCGCCTGATGAGCTGGAGGCTCTACCTGAGCCGGGCTGTGAGCTCGAGCCGCGCTCTGAGTCCGAGGCGGGCTGTGAGCTTGAGCCGCGCCGTGGGTCTGAGCCGCGCAGTGAGTCCGAGCCGGGCTGGGAGCTCGAGAAGTGTTGTGAGTCCGTACCATGCGGCGCAGTCCAGGCAGACCCGCCGTCCGCTGCTGCCCGCGCGTCGTCGTCCAGGAGCAGCTCGATGCACGCGTCGGCACGCAGCTGCGCCAGCGTTCGGGTCTCCTCAGGGCCTTGGCAGGAGATGGCGATGTCGGAGAGCCGGTTGAAGATCGCTGCGGCGTGCACTGCAGGCATGAGCTGGTGCAGCCAGGACATGCCGTCTCGCCCGGGCTCGAGCTCGACCCGGCGCTCGACCAGGGCGACCGTGTGACGCTCGACCAGTGGGCGCGGGTCATGACGTTCACGGGCGCGCCGCGCTACCCGACCCAGGTGCGCCACCGTGGTGGTCTTCGCCCGCTCGGCCAGGATCGCGTCCAGCACCAGCGTCGGGCCCTCGTCGAGAGCGGCTGTGGCCGACATGACCACCTGGGCATGCCTGTAGGACAGCGTCCCCTCACCGAGTGCGGTCATCGTCGCGGGCAGCTCGTGGACCAGTGCCTGGGCCTCGTCGAGGAGGACCATCGCCGATCCTTCGGGGACCCGCAGGCTGCACGCCAGCTCGGCGGTCGTGGACCGCGAAGCGATGCGATGGTCTTCGATCGACCCGCGCTCCTGACCCCGCGCCTGTGCCAGCGCGTCGACGGAGAACCGCGACCACCGTCGTACCTGGTCGATCAGATCTGCCCGGCGGGCAGCCACCACGGCCAGCTCACGATCAGCAGCCACCACGGCGTCGAGCAGGACCCCCAGGGCCTCGTCGGCCTCGGCGTAGGAGGTCGGTGGCGGTCGGGTCCAGAGGGAGGTCAGGCTGGTCGGAGCAGGAGCAGGAGCAGGAGCAGGAGCGGGAGCGGGAGCGGGAGCGGGAGCGGGAGCGGGAGCAGGACGCTGTGTCGCCTCGGCTGGCCCTGTCCTGACCGTGTCGCGAGAGTGCCGAACGCCGACGGCATCGCGCCGCGCGAGCGCAGAGACGGTGGGGCGCCGCCCGACCGTATCGCGAGGTATCACCGCTATCGTCGTCATGCGGCAATTCTACGGATACCCACTGACACGAGCCGCGGCAGCGTGGTCGTGGTCGTCAGCGCTACGCGGAGAGGCTGTGACCCGAGGGCGCAGTCTGAGGGCCCACCGGGATGCCCGGCTCCGCCCTCGTAGAGACACTCGGACCGGGCCTAGCCCTCTTCCAGACACTCACCCGGGCTCCGCCCTCGTCCGCACGCTGACCGGGCTCCACCCTCTCCCACGAGCAGACGGGGTCCCGCCCGCTCCCGCACCTTCAGACCAGCGACTGCTCCAGGTACTGCTCTTCCTCGGTCCACACGAGCCGTCCCCACGACCCGTTGACCATCAGCAGGTAGGGCGGGACGTGACCGCACTCGACGTCCGCGACGATCGGGACCCCGAGACTCCCCAGGGCGTCGAGGACGGCCTCGTCCTGAGTCATCGTGGGGGAGTCGGGTGCCGACGTCCGCCCGACGAGCACCGCGACCGCCCCGTCGAAGTACCCGGCCAGGCGCATGCCGTGCAGCCTGCGGCAGATCGACAGCGCGTCCTCACCGGCGGCCTCGATGTAGACGATCAGAGGCCCGGCCACAGGCCTGGCATCGAGTATCCCAGACCTGCCAGACGCAGAGTCGTCAGACGCAGATCCGACATCCGCAGAACCGAAAGTTGCAGAACCGACATCCGTAGAACTAACACCCGCCGAACCGACACCCGCCGAACCGACACCCGCCGAACCGACACCCGCCGAACCAACCCCCGCAGATTCGTCACCCCCAGAGCCGCCACGCAGCGCCGCCGTCCGCCCGAAAGGCGTCCCGGCGATCCCCGACTGCGTCTCGATGCAGCCTCCGACGACCCGCCCCTCCAGGACCAGCCCGCCAGTGCCGTCGACGTCGTCCGGGCGGTCGATCCTGCGCCACCCACCGGTCCCGTCCCACGTGTGCTGGGAGACTGTCGGGTCGACACCCCAGTCGTCCCAGCCGGAGGCGCGGTGCATCCCAGGGCTCGCCTGGCGCAGCGTGGCCCCGGGTGCTGCCGTCGCGACGTCCAACCACGAGAGCAGCGGGGCCGGCACCTCGTACGGGGTGTCCATGAGGTTGGTGCCGTGCAGCGTGGCCCACCCGGTGAGCAGCGTCAGCGGCGTGAGGATCGTCGAGATGTCGGAGAACCCGACCATCCACGTCGGCTCGGCGGCTGCGACGGCCGCCATGTCGAGGTGCGGGAGCAGGTCGATCGCGGTCTCGCCGCCCCACGGCGGGATCACCGCCCGGACCTCGGGATCGGTGAGCATCCGCTGCAGCTCCGCGGCCCGCTCGAGCACAGGCGCGCTCACGTGCGTCGTCCCGTCCAGGCACTCTCCCAGCTGGACCTCGTAGCCGCGCTCGCGGAGCCAGGACACGGCGTGGTCGAACCTGCCGCGGACCGTGTCACCGACGCCGCTCGACGGTGCGGTCACCCCGATGGTGTCGCCGGGGCGGAGGGGGCGCGGGTACCTGATCTGCATGAGCACAACCCTCGCACAGCGGCTCCGGGGGCCTAGGGTGACCCGCATGTCAGGAATCTTGGAAGTCGTCGTCGGCCTCGTCATGCTCGTCGGGCTGGTGGGCGGGACCACGCAGATCATCCCCGGCGGCCTCGTGATCCTCGCCGCGCTGCTGGTGTGGACGATCATGACCGGCGGCGCGGTCGCGTGGGCGGTCTTCGTCGTTGCGGTCGTCGCCGTGGCCGCCTCGGCCGTGGTCAAGTACCTCGTCGCGGGGCGGCACATGACACGCGCTCAGGTCCCGGGCTCGACCGTCGTGGTCGGCGCGGTCGCGGGGATCATCCTGTTCTTCGTCATCCCCGTGGTCGGGCTCTTCGTCGGGTTCGTCGGCGGGATCTTCCTCTGCGAGCTCTCCCGGCGTCGCGACGCGGCGCTCGCGTGGTCGGCCACGAAGGCCGCTCTCACGGCGACAGCGCTCACGGTGCTCATCGAGCTGGCGGGCTCGCTCGTCGCCGTCGGTGCGTGGGTGGTCGGGCTGATCGTCACGTGACTGGGGAGTGTCACCGGCGGTCCCTCGTGTCGGTCCTGACGCTTAGGCTGGGTCCGCTATGACTTCTCTCTTTGATCACCTCCCAGGTTTCGACGGCGCAGGCCTCGGTCGCGCCCCCGCGCAGGCGGCCGCAGGCGAGGCTCCCGGGCCGGCGTCCGGCGCGAGCGCACCCGGCGGGTCCGACGCCCACGCAGCGGGCTCCTCTCCTGCAGGTCCCGCGAGCGACGCCCTCGCGCGTGTCGCAGCCGCGCACCCGCAGGACTGGGAGGCGTCCGCAGAGCAGGCCCGTGACCGTGCGTCCAAGGTCGCCGTCGAGCTCGTCGAAGGCCTGAACCCGCAGCAGCGCGAGGCTGTCGAGCACGGTGGGAGCCCGCTCCTCATCGTCGCGGGCGCCGGGTCGGGGAAGACCCGGGTGCTCACCCACCGCATCGCGCACCTGCTCGCGACGGGTCGGGCGAGGCCGTCGGAGATCCTCGCGATCACCTTCACCAACAAGGCCGCTGCGGAGATGCGTGAACGCGTCGCCGCGCTCGTGGGGCCAGCGGCCGGGCGGATGTGGGTCTCGACCTTCCACTCGGCCTGCGTGCGGATCTTGCGCCGTGAGGCCAAGTCCCTCGGGCTGCGCCAGAGCTTCTCGATCTACGACTCCGCCGACTCTCAGCGGCTGCTCACCATGGTGCTGCGCGAGCTCGACCTGGACCCCAAGAAGTTCCCCGCGAAGCAGCTCCAGAACAAGATCTCCTCCCTCAAGGACGAGCTGGTCACCCCTGAGCGCTACGCCGCTGAGTCGGGCGCGTCGTCGCCCTCGGGGTCGACCGCCAACGAGGTCGACCAGGTGCTCTCCGACGTCTACACCCGGTACCAGACGAGGCTGCGGCAGGCGCACGCCCTCGACTTCGACGACCTCATCATGTCCACGGTCACGCTGCTGCAGGAGCACCCGGCCGTCGCCGAGCACTACAGGCGCAGGTTCCGCCACATCCTCGTCGACGAGTACCAGGACACCAACCACGCGCAGTACATCCTCGTCCGGGAGCTCGCCGGCTCGGCGCCCCGGCGCGACGGCGGCACGTCTGGCACCGCAGACGAGCAGGCTCCCGACGAGTCGGACCACCCCGGCGGCACGGGTGCCCAGGACGACAGCGACCACCTGGCGCAGGGGCAGGGCCAGCAGACCAGCCAGCACGCCAGCCAGCCCGGTGCGCTCCCGCCCGGCGAGCTGACCGTCGTCGGTGACGCGGACCAGTCGATCTACGCCTTCCGTGGTGCGACGATCCGCAACATCCTCGAGTTCGAGGCCGACTACCCGGACGCGCGGACCATCCTGCTCGAGCAGAACTACCGCTCGACCCAGAACATCCTCTCGGCCGCGAACGCCGTGATCTCGCGCAACACCGACCGCAAGCCCAAGCGCCTGTGGACCGACGCGGGCGAGGGCGCGAAGATCATCGGCTACGTCGCCGACAACGAGCACGAAGAGGCCCGGTTCATCGCCCAGGAGATCGACCGCCTCGGCGACACCGAGAAGGTGCGCCCAGGCGACGTCGCGATCTTCTACCGCACCAACGCGCAGTCCCGTGCGCTCGAAGAGGTCCTGATCCGCGTCGGCCTGCCCTACAAGGTGGTCGGCGGCACGCGCTTCTACGAGCGCCGCGAGATCAAGGACGTCATCGCCTACCTGCGCGCCGTCGCCAACCCTGACGACGACGTCAACATGCGCCGCATCCTCAACGTGCCCAAGCGCGGGCTGGGGGACAGGGCCGAGTCGATGGTCGTCGCCCAGGCAGAGCGTGACAGGTCGTCCTTCGGCGAGGCGCTCGACAGGCTCGACGAGATCCCTGGCCTGACGACCCGGACCCGGACGCCGCTCAAGGCCTTCCGCGACCTCATGGACGGGCTCCGCGAGCTCGCCGAGGGTGGCGCTGGGCCGGCCGAGATCATCGGCGAGGTCCTCGACCGCACCGGGTACCTCAAAGACCTCCGCGCGAGCGACGACCCGCAGGACGAGTCGCGCGTGGAGAACCTCGCCGAGCTCCACGCCGTCGCGAGCGAGTTCGAGGAGTCCGAGCCCGAGGGCACGCTCGCAGACTTCCTCGAGCGCGTCTCGCTCGTGGCCGACTCCGACCAGATCCCCAGCGCCGACGACTCCGGTCACGAGGGTGTCCCAGTGGTCGACCCCGGGGTCGTCACGCTCATGACGTTGCACACGGCCAAGGGCCTCGAGTTCCCCGTCGTGTTCCTCACCGGTATGGAAGACGGGACCTTCCCGCACATGCGGTCGCTGCACGACGAGGTCGAGCTCGCCGAAGAGCGCCGCCTCGCCTACGTCGGCATCACCCGAGCGCGTGAACGGCTGTACATCTCGCGGTCGGCCGTGCGGTCCGCGTGGGGCATGGCCAACGAGTTCCCGGCGAGCCGGTTCCTCGACGAGGTCCCCGAAGAGCTCTGGGACTGGCGTCGTCGTGAGTCGAGCATGTCCGCGCTCCGCGGCCCGGGTGGCTACTCCGGCGGGTACGGGTCGGGTGGCTACGGATCCGGACAGCGACGACGGTCCTCGGACGACGACGACTTCGCCCCGCCCATCGGCGGCAGCGGCTACCGCAGCTCGAAGACCACGACCATCCCGGCGTGGAAGAAGCAGGCCGAGCCCGCGGCGCCCAGCTTCGGCTCGGGCGGTGGCAAGGCAGAGGGGGACATCCCGTCGCTCGCCGTCGGCGACAGGGTCACGCACGACTCCTTCGGTCTCGGGACCGTCCTGGCCGTCGAGGGTGTCGGCACCAAGGCCGTCGCGAAGATCGACTTCGGCGGGGACGGCACCAAGCGGCTCCTGCTGAGGTTCGCCCCGGTCACCAAGCTCTGAGGCTGGGCCTGCCGGACGAGCAGGCCCAGCAGCCAGACAGCAGCCAGACGGCGGGCAACCGGGTGTCTGGCGTGCCGGTTCAGCGGCCGGGCATCCTGCCACACGCCCACCTCGCAGGGCATACTCGTGCCATGCGAAGCGAGCTCTTCAACCAGGCCCACAACGAGGTCCACACCGGCGAGCGGTACACCCTGCAGAGCCCCAAGATGCTGCGGGTGTCCCTCGGCCCCGACGTCATCGCCGCCAAGGGCGTCATGGTCGCGTACACCGGCCAGGTCCAGTTCAAGCACGAGGGCGCCGGCTCGGTCGCCAAGGTGATGAAGCGGGTGCTCACCGCCGAGGACCAGCCGCTCATGCGGATGAGCGGCCAGGGCGAGGTCTACCTCGCCCGCCGCGCGGCGAACGTCTTCACCATGCTGCTCGAGGGGGAGGGCATCAGCGTCGGCGGGCACTCGCTCCTCGCCTTCGACGCGAACCTGCAGTGGGACGTGCACCGCACGAGCGGAGCCGGGATGGTCGGAGCCGGCCTGTTCAACACCGTCATCGGCGGCCACGGGACTGTTGCGCTCACCTCCGACGGCCCGCCGCTGATCCTCGACTGCTCGCAGCGCCCGGTCTTCGTCGACACCGACGCGGCCGTGTGCTGGTCGGCGAGCATCGCCCCGACCATCGTCAGCTCGATGAGCGCGATGTCCTTCATCGGCCGCGGCTCCGGCGAGGCGATCCAGTACTCCTTCCACGGTCCGGGTTTCGTGGTCGTCCAGCCGTCCGAGACTGTCTGACTGAATGTCTGACTGGGCCTCTGGTTGAGCCTTCGCCCGTCCTGCCGCCCGCCCGCCCGACCATCTGACAGGTATCTCGTCCGCTCACCTGGCCGGCCAGTCCGGCCGGATCCGCCAGACCGGCCAGTCCTGCCAGACCCGCCAGCCAGGCTGGATCGATCCGCCCGCCGGTCCTAGGCTGTGGCCGGTGACAGCACACGAGCTCACCATCAGACGGACGACTGCAGACGACTGGCGCGAGGTCCGCGCGCTGCGTCTCGAGATGATCCGCGACACCCCGAAGGCGTACGTCGAGACGCTCGAGACCGCTCAGTCCCACGACGAGGCAGAGTGGAGGATGCGCGGTGCCCGTGGCAGCGCGGAGCACGGCATCGCGATCGCCGCGATCGACGCGTCAGGACGCTGGGTCGCGACCATGGGCGGCTTCGTGCCCGACGTCTCGACGGGTCCGCTGCTCGTCGGTGTCTACGTCGCGCCCGACGCCCGCGGCCGGGAGGTCGGCCTGGCGGACGCCCTGCTCACGACGATCGAAGACTGGGCGCGGACCGAGAGCGACCGGTTGACGCTCCACGTCCACGAGGAGAACGCCCGTGCTCGCGCGTTCTACGAGCGCCGCGGCTTCGTCGCGACAGGTCGTACGGTCCCGTACCCGCTCGCTCCCGACGAGCTCGAGGTCGAGATGAGCCGAGCGCTCTGACGGCTGGTCGCGGTCGGCAGGGATGCAGCCAGGCTGAGAGGCGATCGGGCTGGGCGAAGGCCACCGGTCTCGACCGTCCGCAAGAGCCCAGCCGACCACGGCCGCCGCCCGCCAGACCGACGCGCTCCGCCGTCGGTCGGCCCGGCCAGCCGCGCCCCCGTACCCTCGGTGGGGCGACGCGTGCCGCCACGACCGCAGGCCCACGGGCCACCGAGGAAGAGAGTGCGAGTGATGCACAGGCAGAGTGACGCAGCGGGTCCGCGTCGGGGCAGTCGGTTCTGGCGGTCCTCACAGGCTGCTTCCGGCCCTGGGGCCCCCGAGACGACGGTGTCGACCCGGCGCACCCGGTACGTCGTGGACGGTCACCTCACCGCGGCGCCGCACGAGGTGAGCATCGCGGAGGCCCTGCGCTTCGCCCAGGACGAGCCCGGCACGATGACGCTCAGCCTCTTCCCGACGCCGACCGCGGACGACGTCGACGAGCTCGCGCACGCGTGGGACCTGCACCCCGTGCTCGTCGAAGACCTGCACCACGCCGGTCAGCGTCCCAAGCTCGAGCGCTACGGCGACGTCCTGTTCCTCGTCGTGCGCTCGGCGCGCTACCTCGACGACATCGAAGACGTCGACTTCTCGGAGTTCCACGTGCTCGTGCGACCGCACGCCATCGCGGTGCTCTGCCAGGACGGACGGTGGATCGACGGCTCGGACGAGACCACCCTGCCGGGCAGCTCGACCGAGATCGCCGACCACACCCTGCTCGACGACGACAGGCTGCTCGCCCTCGGCCCAGAGGCTGTCCTCTACAGGCTGCTCGACGCGATCGTCGACGGCTACCTGCCGGTCCTGCGCGGCCTCGCTGTCGACAAGGAGCAGATCGAGCGCCAGGTCTTCAGCGGCGACGCGGCCGTCACCGAGCGCATCTACCGCCTGAGCCAGGAGGTCATCGACCTCCAGCACGCGACCTCGTCGCTGACCGACGTGCTCGACGCGCTCGGCAAGGGCTTCGACAGGTACGGGATCCCCGACGCGCTGCGCACCTACCTGCAGGACGTCTCCGACCACCTGCTGCGGGTCGACACGCGGGTCGCCGAGCTCCGCGACGCTCTCGCGCAGATCCTCACGGTCAACGCGACCCTGGTCAGCCAGCGCCAGAACGAGGACATGAAGAAGATCTCCGGGTGGGCGGCGATCCTCTTCGCGCCGACGCTCATCGGTGCGATCTACGGCATGAACTTCGACAGCATGCCCGAGCTCCACTGGGCTCTCGGTTATCCGATGGCCGTCACCGCGATGGTCGTGCTCGGTGTCGGGCTGTACGTCGTCTTCAAGCGGAAGAAGTGGATGTAGCCCGCGCACAGGCCCGCGAGCCCGCCCGCCTGCAAGTCCGCAGGTCAGCCGAGCGGGCTCGCGCCTGCGCACCCGCAGGACCCCGCGCACTGTGGCCTACCTGACACAGTGTCAGGAGCGCCGATCGGGTGATCGGCACTACGCTGTCCAGAAGTGTCTCGATGTCGAGACATCTGTGTACCGGTCGACGGAAGGACGCAGCAGGGTGGACCTGTTCGAATACCAGGCGCGCGACATCTTCGAGAAGCACGGCGTTCCCGTGCTGGGTGGAGTGGTCGCGACCACTCCTGAAGAGGCTCGCTCAGGCGCAGAAGAGCTCGGCGGAGGAACTGTCGTCGTCAAGGCGCAGGTCAAGGTCGGAGGCCGCGGGAAGGCGGGCGGCGTCAAGCTCGCCCACACCCCCGACGAGGCAGCCGCCAGGGCCGAAGAGATCCTCGGCATGGACATCAAGGGACACACCGTCCACCGCGTCATGATCGCGGCCGGCGCGAAGATCGCCGAGGAGTTCTACTTCTCGGTGCTCCTCGACCGGGCCAACCGCTCGTACCTCGCCATGGCGAGCGTCGAGGGTGGCATGGAGATCGAGCAGCTCGCGGTCGAGCGCCCCGAGGCTCTCGCCAAGGTCGCCGTGGACCCGATCGTCGGGATCGACGAGGCCAAGGCCATCGAGATCGCCGAGGCCGCCGGCTTCGCCGACGACATCAAGGCCCAGGTCGTCGACGCGTTCCAGAAGCTGTGGACCGTCTACAAGGAAGAGGACGCGACGCTCGTCGAGGTCAACCCCCTCGTCCGCACCGAGGACGGCTCGATCGTCGCCCTCGACGGCAAGGTCACCCTCGACGAGAACGCCGGGTTCCGCCACGCGGAGCACGCCGAGCTCGAGGACAAGGCTGCGGCCGACCCTCTCGAGGCCAAGGCCAAGGAGAACGACCTCAACTACGTCAAGCTCGACGGTGAGGTCGGCATCATCGGCAACGGCGCTGGGCTCGTCATGAGCACCCTCGACGTCGTCGCGTACGCCGGTGAGGCGCACGGCGGGGTCAAGCCCGCCAACTTCCTCGACATCGGTGGTGGCGCCTCGGCCGAGGTCATGGCCGCGGGCCTCGACGTCATCCTCGGCGACGAGCAGGTCAAGAGCGTCTTCGTCAACGTCTTCGGCGGCATCACCGCGTGCGACGCTGTCGCGAACGGCATCGTCGGCGCCCTCAAGGTGCTCGGCGACGCCGCGACCAAGCCTCTCGTCGTCCGTCTCGACGGCAACAACGTCGAGGAGGGACGCGCGATCCTCATCGAGGCTGCGCACCCGCTCGTGACCCTCGCCGACACCATGGACGGCGGCGCCGACAAGGCTGCCGAGCTCGCCCACGCGTCGGTCTGACCGCACCCGAACGAGAGAAGAAGCGACACAACAATGGCAATCTTCATCACTGAGGACTCCAAGGTCATCGTTCAGGGCATGACCGGATCCGAGGGGCAGAAGCACACCACGCGCATGCTCGCCTCGGGCACGAACATCGTCGGTGGCGTGAACCCGCGCAAGGCCGGCACCTCCGTCACCTTCCCGAAGGGCGAGTCGAGCGTCGACGTCCCCGTGTTCGGCTCTGTCGCCGACGCGATGACCGAGACCGGTGCTGACGTCTCCGTGATCTTCGTGCCGCCGGCCTTCACCAAGGCCGCCGTCGTCGAGGCCATCGAGGCAGGCATCCCGCTCGTCGTCATCATCACCGAGGGTGTCCCCGTCAAGGACACCGCCGAGTTCTTCACGCTCGCTCAGGAGCGCGGCGTGCGGCTCATCGGCCCGAACTGCCCCGGCCTCATCAGCCCCGGGCTGTCGAACGTCGGCATCATCCCCGCGAACATCACGGGTGCTGGCAAGATCGGGCTCGTGTCCAAGTCGGGCACGCTCACGTACCAGATGATGTACGAGCTCCGTGACTTCGGCTTCTCGACCGCGATCGGCATCGGCGGAGACCCGATCATCGGGACGACGCACATCGACGCCCTCGAGGCCTTCGAGGCCGACCCCGAGACCGCCGCGATCGTCATGATCGGCGAGATCGGTGGCGACGCCGAGGAGCGTGCGGCGGCGTACATCGCCGAGCACGTGACGAAGCCCGTGGTGGGCTACGTCGCAGGCTTCACGGCTCCCGAGGGCAAGACCATGGGCCACGCCGGCGCCATCGTCTCCGGCTCGTCGGGCACCGCGCAGGCCAAGAAGGAGGCCCTCGAGGCCGCCGGCGTCAAGGTCGGCAAGACGCCGTCCGAGACCGCCGCGCTCATGCGGGAGATCCTCTCCGCCTGAGCAGCTGCTCAGCGGCGGCCTGCTGGCCGCCAGCACGACCCGCAGGCCCGTCCCGGTACGTCCGGGGCGGGCCTGCGGTCTTCGCCCCTGGGCCAGACCTGATGGGTCCATCGCGGCCGTTGCCAGGGCAGGCGGTTCCTCGCGACGTCCGTGGCCGCGGGCCCCACGTCTCCGCAGAACTTTCACGCCCGGTGTCGCCCGGCTCACCGTCCGGCCTCCCTCGCCCGGAGGCCACGAGGGGAGACCATGATCGGTGTGAACCGAGGACCTCGCAGCGACGACCCGACCAGCACCCGCCCCGGTGCCGTGCGACGGACGCTCGAGCAGCCCGAGAAGACCCGCCGGTGGCCCAGCCTCGACCTCGGCGCCCCGTGGGTGTCCGGGGTCCTCGGGGCCGTGCAGGCCCTCGTCTTCTCGCTCGCCGTGGTCGTCGTGCCCGCCATCGCGATGGCCGTGGCCGCCAACGCCCAGCTGAGCGCCGTGACCTCGGGCTGGACTGCCGCAGTCCCTGTGGCCGCCCGACTCTGGCTGCTCGGGCACGGTGCCCCCTTGCACACAGGTGCCGCGACAGTGACCCTCGTGCCGCTCGGCATCACGGCCGTCGCCGTCTTCGCGGTCCTGGTCTCGGCGCGGCGCACGATCGTCGCGACGCGGTCCGCGCTGTGGACGGCGGTCGCGACCTACGTCGTCGGCGTCCTGCTCGTCGCGCTCGTGACAGGGTCGACCGACGGGCTCCAGCTCGCCTCGTCCGTGGTCGGTGGTCTGGTGGTCGCCCTCCTGGGTCTCGGCTGGGGGCTGCTCACAGGCCCGGAGCCCGGACCGCTCGTGGCGCAGGCACGTGCGCTCGTCGCGCGGGTTCCGCAGCTGCTGCGGGTCGGTGTGCGTGGCGCGCTCTCGGCCGCGGCTGTCCTCGGCGTGCTCGCCGGTCTCCTCACGCTCTTCTGGGTGCTCATGGGCTGGTCGACCGTCGGAGACGTGCTGAGCGACCTGAGCCTCGACGCCGCGAGCACCATCTCCCTCGGGATCGCCCAGCTCGCCGTCCTGCCCAACCTCGCGGTGCTCGCCGTGACCTGGTTGGCGGGACCGGGGTTCTCCGTCGGCTCCGGGACGCACTTCGGGCCTGACTTCGTCACCTCAGGGCCGCTGCCCGCCATCCCGCTCCTCGGCGCGCTGCCGGCTCCGAGCACCGGGGGTGGCATCGCGCTCTGGGCACCTGTGCTCGTCGTCGTCGCCGGGATCTGCGGCGGGTGGGCCGCGACCCGCCGCACCGACAGCCTCGTGTGGTGGCACGTCGTCCCCCTCGCCGGGCTCGTCGGCGTGGGGAGCGGGCTGGTCACCGCGATCATGGTGGGCCTCGCCTCGGGGGTCGCCGGTCCCGGCAGGCTCGCCGACGTCGGGGCCTCGCCCGTCTACCTCGGCGGGTGCGTCGCCGCGCAGACCGGTCTCGGCGCGCTGCTGGTGCTGCTCGCCACCCGCGCAGAGGTGCACGCCGCCGTGGTGGCCGCGTGGCGGTCCGTGCGCGGGCGGGGGAGAGCGGGCGGCGACGCTGAGGTGGATCCCGGAGCCGGTGGCGCAGGCTCCAGCACGGGGGAGGGTCCCGGGACGGCAGCACCTGCCGAGGAGACAGCGGGAGCTGCACCGACGAAGGGCGCGTCGACGACCACGTCGACCTCGACCGCTGCGCCTGCTCCGACGACCCCGCCTCAGTCGGTCAGCGACGACCTGTAGTCGTCGATCGCCGTCTCGTACGTGGTCTGGCAGGACGTCTGGGCCGTGATCGTGATCGCCTCGTCGAGGCAGGTCTGACGGTCTGTCTCGATGCCCCAGACCGGGATCACCGCGAGGGTCGAGAGCCCGAGGATCACGGTCATGAGCATGCCGGCCGACAGCACCACGACGAGCCCACCGCGCAGACCTGCGCGCCACACGGTCCGCAGGGCCCGGACGCCGACCACCAGCGCAGCGACACCGACGGCGACGCTGAGCATCCGCCAGGGCAGCGCGACCGAGCTGAGGAGCAGCGAGGCCAGCATGTAGAGCCCGAAGATCATGACTCCCCGGGTCGCGAGGCGAGCCTTCTCGGGGTCGACCGGCGGGCGTGGCGCGCGCGGTGCCCCACGCCCGTCCCAGCTGCCCGGTGCGCCACCCGGTCCCGGCTGGCCGTGGTCGCCCGGAGCAGGCGTGACGGGCTGGCCCGGGAGTGGCTGCGGTGCGGGGGACTGCGGCGGGAGCCCGCCGTCCTGGCCGTCCTGCGGAGATCCGGTCGCGACCGGGCGGTGCGGGGTGCTGCCCGGGGGCTTGGGCGCGTACGGGTTTCCCATGAGCCCATCATCCCGTACCGCAACGGGCCGTGGTGCAGACGGCCCGGCCTGTGGAGCCGTCCGGCGCGGCTGCGCGTCGGCAGGCTAGTCTTCCGACCGTGACTCCTGGTGACCCCGTCCGTACCCCGTCCGGCCACGTCGTCCCCGTCGTGGGGCGCACCGAGGGATCGCCCGCTCGGGTGGTCGTCCTCGCCTCGGGAGCGGGCAGCAACCTCGCGGCCCTGCTCGACGCCCAGGCAGACCCGGCCTACGGCGCCCGGGTCGTCGCCGTCGTGACCGACAAGCCCGGGGCCGGAGCCCTCGACCACGCCCGCGCGGCAGGTGTCGCGTGCGCTGTCGTCGAGCCCTCCGACTTCGCGTCCCGCGAGGACTGGGACCGTGCTCTCGCCGAGACCGTCGCGGTCTTCCACGCGGACTACGTCGTCAGCGCGGGCTTCATGAGGATCTTGGGCCGCAGCTTCCTCACGTCCTTCGGCGGACGCACCCTCAACACCCACCCTGCGCTGCTCCCGGCCTTCCCCGGCGCGCACGGCGTCCGGGACGCCCTCGCCCACGGGGTGCGGATCACCGGCTGCACAGTGCACCTCATCGACGAGGGGGTCGACACGGGCCCGATCGTCGCGCAGGCAGCCGTGGCCGTCGAGGACGGTGACGACGAGCCGACGCTCCACGAGCGCATCAAGGCCGTCGAGCGTGCGCTGCTCGTGGAGTGGGTCGGCAAGATCGCCCGTGGCGGCCTGAGCGTCGAGGGCCGCAGGGTCGTCGTCGGGACGCCTGAGGTCTGACGGCAGGGCTGGGTTTCTTTCTTGCTCGCGGAACGGCACGGCTCTGGGCCGCGCCACCCCGGCCTACCCCGCTGCAGCCGCCCCCTCGAGCCCGCCCCTTCAGCCTGCGTCCGATCTCGGTTAGGCTGGATCTCGGTCGCGACTGGCGAGGGTGGGGTTCACCACCGGGGAGCGACCGGAACGCCCCCGCAGCTGCGCCGCCCGCCTGGGCGCCTGGGTCCACGTCACCGCTCGTCGCACCTGGACGGGCGGTCTCACGAGAACCGCAGCCCGGAGGAGACCCCTGATGTCCGCAGCACACCCGTCCGCTGAGCCCGTCGCCCAGCTCGCCGACGACTCGCAGCGCCCAGTCCGACGCGCCCTCGTCAGCGTCTACGACAAGACCGGCCTCGCCGAGCTCGCCCAGGCGCTGCACGCAGCCGGCGTCGAGATCGTCTCGACAGGGTCGACAGCCTCGACCATCGCTGCCGCGGGTGTGCCCGTCACCGGGGTCGAAGAGCTCACGGGCTTCCCCGAGTGCCTCGAGGGACGCGTCAAGACCCTGCACCCGCGCGTGCACGCCGGCATCCTGGCCGACACCCGCAAGGCCGACCACCTCGCGCAGCTCGACGAGCTCGGCGTCACGCCCTTCGAGCTCGTGATCGTCAACCTCTACCCCTTCACGGCGACTGTCGCCTCGGGCGCGACGCCCGACGAGTGCGTCGAGCAGATCGACATCGGCGGTCCGTCCATGGTCCGCGCCGCCGCGAAGAACCACCCGAGCGTCGCCGTCGTCGTCGACCCCGCCGCGTACCCCGAGGTCGTCGTCGCGGTCCAGGGTGGCGGGTTCACCTACGCGCACCGCAAGGCGCTCGCCGCGCAGGCCTTCGTGCACACCGCGAGCTATGACGTCGCCGTCGCCACGTGGATGAGCGAGGTCGTCTCTCCGACGGACGTCGTGCTGACCGACGGCCCCGACGGTCTGGGCGTCTCGACGGGCTTCCCGTCCTGGCGCGGTGCCACCTGGACGCGCTCGGACGTGCTCCGCTACGGCGAGAACCCGCACCAGGGTGCTGCGATCTACGTGGCCGAGGGTGCGACGGGGGGCCTCGCCCAGGCCGTCCAGCTGCACGGCAAGGCCATGAGCTACAACAACTACGTCGACGCGGACGCCGCCTGGCGCGCCGCCCACGACCACGAGGGCGCGACAGTCGCGATCATCAAGCACGCCAACCCCTGCGGCATCGCCGTCGGCAGCGACATCGCCGACGCGCACGCCAAGGCCCACGCCTGCGACCCGCTGAGCGCCTTCGGCGGTGTGATCGCCGCCAACGGCATCATCACCAAGGCCGCCGCGGAGCAGATCGCCCCGATCTTCACCGAGGTCGTCGTCGCGCCGGGCTTCGAGCCGGAGGCCGTCGAGATCCTCAGCGCCAAGAAGAACATCCGCCTGCTCCAGGTCGACGGCGCGCCGTCCGCGACCGTCGAGACCCGTCCGATCAGCGGCGGCCTGCTCGTCCAGGAGGTCGACCGCGTCGACGCCGCCTCCGAGACCGGTGGCGACGCGCCCGAGAGCTGGACCCTTGCGACAGGTGAGGCCGCTGACGCCCAGACCCTCGCCGACCTCGAGTTCGCGTGGCGTGCCGTGCGCGCCGTGAAGTCCAACGCGATCCTGCTCGCCGACGGCGGGGCCTCTGTGGGGGTCGGCATGGGACAGGTCAACCGGGTCGACTCGTGCCGCCTCGCGGTCGAGCGCGCCAACTCCGGTGACGTCGAGCGCGCCCGCGGGGCCGTCGCGGCCTCCGACGCCTTCTTCCCCTTCGCCGACGGGCTCCAGGTGCTGCTCGACGCGGGTGTCCGCGCCGTGGTCCAGCCGGGCGGCTCGGTCCGCGACGCCGAGGTGATCGCCGCGGCCGAGGCCGCCGGGGTCACGCTGTACCTCACGGGGACGCGCCACTTCGCACACTGAGACGGGACGAGCCCGGCCTGACCTCCTCATGGTCAGGTCGGGCTCTCCGGGTCTGGGGGGTGAGCGAGTCTTCCAGGTCAGGCCGAGCTGGGCGTGGCAGCTGCCGTCGCCTTGAGCGGCACCCTGGGATCGGCTACCTTGTCGAGGTCGAGCAGCGCGGGCCCCTGGGCCATCAGGCGTCGTGCCGCGGCGACGTCGCGCGGAGAGTCGACCACCAAGATCCCCGTGACGGTCCCGGCCTCGCCGACGTAGCACGCCACCCAGCCGGTCCCCGGGGTCGACGGGTCGCCGCGCAGCACGACGCTGTCCGCAGTCGGGTCCGGCAGGCCGAAGAGGGCGAGGTCGTGACCCAGCTGGGTCGAGAACACGTAGGGCGCCGGGACCGGCGGGGTCTCGAGGCCGAGGATCGAGCGTGCGACGGTGCCGGGGTCCAGCAGCGCCGCAGACCAGTGGCCTCCGTGCACCTGGCCCCACACGTCGTCCGCGCGCGTGGCGCAGTCGCCGACAGCCCAGACCGCAGGCTGGGAGGCAGCGGTCTCCGGCGCGGCGCCCTCACCGGATGCAGACCCTGGTCCCGCGAGCACACGGCCGTGGATGTCGGTCTGCACGTCTCCGCGCGGCCCTGTCGGCACGGTGCCCGCCAACCACCCCGTCGCCGGGCGGGCCCCGACGGCGGCGAGCACCACGTCGGCGCCGACCATCTCCCGGCGCGTCCCGTGGTCGACGTGCACACCCTCGGGGCCGACAGACGTCACGGTCACGCCGGTGACCAGCGTGACACCGGCCTTCTCGTACCAGCCGGCGAGCAGCGCGCCGACCTGCGCACCGAGCTGGCGGTGGAGCGCGACGGGCGCAGCCTCGACGACGGTCACCTCGACCCCCTGGGCGGCAGCAGCACCGGCCACCTCGGCCCCGATCCAGCCGGCCCCCACGCAGACCAGACGACGGCCTGGCGACAGGGACGCCCGCAGCGCCTCGGCGTCTGCTGCGGTGTGCAGGGTCGTGGCGCTGTCCCACCCGACCGGGCGGACCGGTTCCGAGCCGCAGGCCAGGACCACGACGTCCGCCGTGATGGTGCGTCCTGACGCCGTGGTGACGATGCTCGGCCCACCGTCTGCGCCCAGGGTCAGCGCGACAGCCGGGTCGCCGAGGACGGTCTCGTCGGCCAGCACGTCGAGGTCGGCACCGGTCTCGTCGACCAGCCAGGCCGGCGACGTGCGGGTGAAGAGCTCTTTCGACAGCGGAGGCCTGTCGTACGGGGCGACTCCCTCGGCACCCAGCACGGTGATGCGTCCGGTGCTGCCGTGGGCCCGCAGTGCCGCGGCCGTCTGCGCGCCTGCCAGACCGGCCCCGACGACGAGGACCGACAGGTGCTCCGGAGCCGGCGACCCGACCGGGCGGGCGGCAGACGGCTCCATCAGGGTGTCCGCAGGGTGGTCCACAGACGACGGCGCGGCGGGGGAAGGCGTTCGATGCATGCAGCCAACGGTAGTCTCGGTCGGGTGATGCGCTCGTGACAGTGGTGAGCAGACCGACAGCGGCAGGCGGGATGACGGTGGACGACGTGACGGCCGGTCAGGACTCGACCGGCCGACCCCTCGGGCCGGTGCCCCTGGCCGACGGTGCGCAGGCGCACGACGCTGCGCTCAGCAGCGCTGCTGCGACCGCCCCGCCAGGCGAGCGCGGTGAGGTAGAAGACCCCCACGAGCCCGTCGAGCCCCACGAGCTCAACGAGCACGTCGTCGCGCAGAGCCTGCACCCGATGCCCGCCCAGCCGCGTCGCAGCCCAGCCATCTGGGCCGTCATGGGGGCGCTCGTGGTCGTCCTCGTCCTCGTGGTCACCGTCAGTGCCTCGGCCGGCGCCCTCGCGCTCGCAGCGGTGCTGGTGACCGCCGGGATCTGCCGGGCTGTGCTCCCCGGAGACGTCGTCGGTCTCGCTGTGCGCTCGCGGACCGCCGACGTGGTGTTCTACCTGCTGCTGGCCGCTGCGATGGCCTTCCTCGCGCAGACCGCCCCGAACCTCTGAGGCGAGGACGCCGAGCACCTCGTCGTCGATGGTGCGCGCTGGCGCGGACCTCTGAGACGACGGCAACAGCCCGTCGCCCCTGACGCACGCTGCCCCGGACCTCTGAGAGGTCCGGGGCAGCGCTGGTGCGGTGCGTGAGCGGGTCAGGCT
Organism: Sanguibacter inulinus; assembly: GCF_013415325.1. Classification (GTDB taxonomy): domain Bacteria; phylum Actinomycetota; class Actinomycetes; order Actinomycetales; family Cellulomonadaceae; genus Sanguibacter; species Sanguibacter inulinus. The sequence goes on from NZ_JACBYE010000003.1 coordinate 50,505, forward strand.
TTGTCGGTCGAGGACTCGTCGGCCGAGACGCCCTCGGCGCCTGCGTCCTTCTCGGCCGCGGCACCCTCGGCGCCGTCGACCTTCGGAGCAGCGTCGGTCTTCGCAGCGTCGTCAGTCTTCGGAGCAGCGTCACCCTTCGCAGCTCCGTCCACCTTCTCGACCACGACGGTCTTCTCGACGACGACGGCCGTCACAGCCGCTCCAGCGTCAGCAGCATCGCGCTCGTCGGTCGTGGCCGGGCGGTCGAAGAGCGAGTCGCGCGCCTGCGCGTCGGCGGCCTCTTCCTCGACGGCGATCTCGTCACGCATGCCCGTCGCGACGGCAGCGCTGAGCGCTGTGGGGCCCGAGGCGAAGCCGCGGTAGAAGAGCGCGGCGATCGCCGCACCGGCGAGCGGTGCGACGAGGAACACCCAGAGCTGGCTGAAGGCCCAGCCGTCGGAGAACACCGCGGCGGCGATCGAGCGTGCCGGGTTGAGCGAGCCGTTGGACATCGGGGACGCGACGACGAGCAGAGCGGCGAAGCTCAGGCCGAGGACGACGGGCACCATGCGCGAGCGGACGCGGCGGTCGGTCACGGCGAGGAAGATGCCGACGAACAGCGCCGTGAGGACGACCTCGAAGATGACGACCTCGACGGTCCCGAAGGACGGCAGGGTGGGGGCTGCGAGCTGACCCGCGGTGATGGCCTCGTCAACCTGGGCACGGGTCGCGCCCTGGGCGAGGTACGGGGTGTAGAAGGCCGTCTCGGCGGCGCGGTAGGCGGCCGAGTGGACGCCGTAGCCGTTGGCCGTCGTCGAGAAGAAGTCGCGCAGGGTCGCGTAGGCCGAGGACTCGGAGGCGAAGCTGGCGGGCAGGGCCGCGAAGAGTGCTGCGGCGCCGGCGACGGCGCCGACGACCTGCGAGACCCAGTAGACAGGGAGCCTGCGCCACGAGGTGCGCCCGGCCAGGGTCGCGCCGAGCGTGACCGCCGGGTTGAAGTGACCGCCCGAGACGTGCCCGACGGCGGCGAGCGCACCCATGAGCGCGATGCCGTAGGCGAGGGCCACCTCGAAGGTGCTCAGGCCCTGCGTCGTCGCGTACAGCGCCGCACCGAGACCGACGAAGACGAACAGGAAGGAGCCGAAGAGCTCTGCGCCGGCGACCGCAGCGAGCGAGGTCGGCTTCGGTGCGGCGACCGTCGTCGGGTCGTCGACCGCGGTCTGGACGGTCACGGTCTCCGTGATCGTCGTCGGTGCGTGGGCGTCGTGTGACATGAGAGTCCTGTCGAGAGTCGGTGTGGTGAGCGCGGGGCTGCCCGGCACGAGATGCGTGACCGCGGGCCCCCTGGCTGCAGGTCTACGTCGAGCATGGTGGCAGACGCACCTGGGAGCGGCCTGACGAGACGCTGTGCGTCGCCCGCGTCTGACGGTATCCCTCCTGGTGAGGACTCTGCCAGAAGTATCTTGACGTCGAGAAGTCTAGTAGCGTTGACGCACCCGAGACGCGGTCGCCGAGGTCCGTCCCCGCGCAACCCCCGTCGAGGTACGAGTGTCGTGCACGAGCCGTGTAGGGCAGGATCGAGAGTGGTCCGGCTCCTCCAGGTCGTGCAGTCGACGCACCTCCAGGGTCCGGCAGGTGTGTGCACCCCAGGACCGTGCCGAACGAAGGAGTTGTGACATGAGCCCTACCCCCGTCAACGTCACCGTGACAGGAGCCGCCGGCCAGATCGGCTACGCGCTGCTGTTCCGCATCGCCTCGGGCCAGCTGCTCGGGCCCGACACGCCCGTCCGGCTGCGCCTCCTCGAGATCCCGCAGGGGGTCAAGGCTGCCGAGGGCACGGCCATGGAGCTCGACGACTGCGCCTTCCCGCTGCTCGCGGGCATCGACATCTTCGACAACCCGACCGAGGGCTTCGAGGGCACCAACATCGGCCTGCTCGTCGGCGCGCGCCCGCGCACCAAGGGCATGGAGCGCGGTGACCTGCTCGAGGCCAACGGCGGCATCTTCGGACCGCAGGGCGCCGCGATCAACGCGGGTGCTGCGGACGACGTGCGGATCCTCGTGGTCGGCAACCCCGCGAACACCAACGCGCTCATCGCCTCGTCGCACGCCCCCGACGTCCCCGCCGACCGTTTCACGGCGATGACGCGGCTGGACCACAACCGTGCGCTGAGCCAGGTGGCGACCAAGGCCGGCGTCTCGGTCGCCGAGGTCCGCCGTCTGACGATCTGGGGCAACCACTCCGCCACGCAGTACCCCGACCTCTTCCACGCCGAGATCGCCGGCGCTCCAGCGACCGCGCTGACCGACGACACGTCGTGGCTGACCGACGACTTCATCCCGACGGTCGCGACCCGTGGGGCCGCGATCATCGAGGCACGCGGTGCGTCGTCGGCCGCGTCGGCTGCCAACGCCGCCGTCGACCACGTCCACGACTGGGTGCACGGGACGCCCGAGGGCGACTGGACGTCGGCTGGTCTGGTCTCCGACGGTTCCTACGGTGTCCCCGAGGGGCTCGTGTCGTCCTTCCCTGTCGTCTCGCGCGACGGCCGGTGGGAGATCGTCCAGGGCCTCGAGATCGGCGACTTCTCGCGCGAGCGCATCGACGCGTCGGTGCGTGAGCTGGTCGAGGAGCGCGACGCGGTCCGCAGCCTCGGGCTGGTCTGACGCTTCGCTGCTCTGATACCGAACCAGTCCGGCGCTGCACTGCTCTGATACTGAACCACTCGGGCGCTGCACCACCCTGACACTGCACGACAGCACGAAGACCCGGTCGCCTGCGCGGCCGGGTCTTCGTGCGTCCGGGTGGCCCCAGGGTCGTGCGCTTCCGCACCTCCGCGCCTACGCGCCTACGCGCCTACGCGCCTACGCGCCTACGCCCCTCCGCGGCGATCGGTGAGCGCTCCCAGGCACTCGGTCCTGGGATGAATCTCTGCAAGATTCGCGCCCGTCTCGCCCGCATTCGTCTAGGAGAAAAGCCACGTCTCGACGCCACGCTGCAACCTTCACCCGCACCCTTGCTGCAAGTTTCAGCAACGCGTACAGTCCTGCCCATCAGACCTGGGTGCGCACCGTCGCGCGCCCTCGACGAAGGAGTCGTGGATGATCCACGCAGGATCACGTCAGTTCCCCCTGCTCCGAGGCCCGTCTCGGAGATACCCCGCAGCCCTGGCTGCGGTCGCCCTGCTCGGAGCGAGCCTCGCCGGTGTCGCCGGCACCGTGAGCGCAGCCCCGGCCACCGCAGCACCCGGAGCGCCGCGCCTGGTGGGCAGCCTCCAGTCCGAGATCGGCTGCGCCGCCGACTGGGAGCCCGCCTGCGAGGCGGGCCTGCTCGCCCCGACGGCGACCGACGGGGTCTACTCGACCACCGTCACCGTCCCCGGCGGCGACTACGAGCTCAAGGTGCTCGCCGGTGACACCTGGGACGACCCGTCTTGGGGCCGTTCCGGGACCACAGGCTCGGGCGCCGAGAACATCCGGCTGAGCACCGCGGGCGAGGTCGAGCTGCAGGTCGTCTTCGACACCGCGTCAGGCCGCACGAGCTTCGTCCCGACCGCTGACGTCCCCGAGCCCACCGACGCGGACGCGCCTGCCCCGGTCCGCCAGCCCGGGGGCGACGAGCAGATGTACTTCGTCCTCACAGACCGCTTCGCCAACGGCGACCCCTCGAACGACACCGGGGGAGTGCTCGTCGACGGCGTGCCGGCCACGGACCGCCTCGACACGGGCTTCGACCCGACCGACAAGGGGTTCTACCACGGCGGTGACATCCAGGGCCTGCGCGACAACCTCGACTACATCGACGGACTCGGCACCACGGCGATCTGGCTGACGCCCTCCTTCAAGAACCAGCCTGTCCAGGGCACCGGGGCGGACGCCTCGGCCGGGTACCACGGCTACTGGATCACCGACTTCACGACCATCGACCCGCACCTGGGCACCAACGAAGAGCTCGACGCGCTCATCGACGAGGCCCACGCGCGAGGCATCAAGGTCTACTTCGACATCATCACCAACCACACGGCCGACATCATCGACTACGAAGAGGGCCAGTACACCTACCGCCCGACGACGCAGGAGCCGTACACTCCGTTCCTGCCGATCGGCCTCGAAGACGCCAAGACGCCGTCCTGGCTCAACGACCCGGCCCGGTACAACAACCGCGGCAACTCCACCTGGGAGGGCGAGTCTGTCGTCCTCGGCGACTTCGACGGCCTCGACGACCTCGACACCTCCCAGCCCGAGGTGGTCCAGGGCTTCGTCGACATCTACTCGCACTGGGCGCAGTCCGGCATCGACGGCTTCCGCATCGACACCGTCAAGCACGTGGACTTCTCGTTCTGGGAGGAGTGGACCACCGCGGTCAAGGCGGCCTCGGGCAACCCCGAGTTCTTCATGTTCGGCGAGGTCTACGACGCCGACCCCGTCAAGCTCTCGCCCTACGTGCGCGATACCGACATGGACTCGGTCCTCGACTTCACGTACCAGTCGGCCGCGTCGTCCTACGCCAACGGCAACAGCGCCCGCGGGCTCCAGCTGCTCTTCGACGGTGACGACAGGTACACGACCGCGACCAAGAACGCGCACGCGCTGCCGACCTTCCTCGGCAACCACGACATGGGCCGCATCGGCTACGTGGTCAAGGACTCCGACGACCCGCTGGCCCGCTCCGAGCTCGCGCACTCCCTCATGTACCTGACCCGCGGGCAGCCCGTCGTCTACTACGGCGACGAGCAGGGCTTCGTCGGCAGCGTCGGTGACGGCAAGGACAAGAACGCCCGCCAGTCGCTCTTCGACTCCCAGGTCCCCGAGTTCCGGGACCAGGCGCTCCTCGACGGGTCGTCCGGCGCGGGTGACCACTACGGCACCGACGCCCCGCTGTACACGCACATCGCCGAGCTCGCCGCCCTGCGGACCGGCCACCCGGCGCTCTCCGACGGCGCGCAGATCGAGCAGCACGTCGCCTCGGGGGCCGGTGTCTACGCCTTCTCGCGTGTCGACACCGAGGCGAGCGACCCGGCCGAGATCCTCGTCGCCGTGAACAACGCGACGACCGAGTCGACGGTCGAGCTCACAGCGCTGACCACCGACGCGGCCTTCGCGCCGCTCTACGGCACGACCGCCCCCGTCTCGTCGGGCGCCGACGGGACCGTCTCGGTCACCGTGCCCGCCCTCTCGGCCGTCGTCTACGAGGCGCAGGCCCCGCTCACGGCAGATGCTGCACCCGTCGAGGCGGCCTTCACCACCCCGACGCTGGGGCAGGGCCTGACCGGTCTGCAGGAGATCTCCGTCGAGCTCGGCACCGAGCGCTACGCCGAGACGACCCTCTCGTACCGCGTCGCCGGTGCGCAGGACTGGGAGCTGCTCGGCACGGTCGACGACGGCTCGCCGCGCCTCTACCAGGATGTCTCGGCGCTCGCGCCGGGCACCGTCGTCGAGTACAGGGCCGTCGTGCGCGACGCCGACGACAGGCTGACCCAGACCGTCGTCACCGCGAGCATCGGCGACGACCACGGCACGGGCACCCCGGTCGTCGTTGACCCGAGCGACAGGCTCACCGTCCCCGGCAGCCACGGCGCGTCCATGGGCTGCTCCGACTGGGCCCCGGGCTGCGAGGGCTCGGCCCTCACGCTCGGCGAGGACGGTCTCTACTCCGGGACCTTCGACATCCCGGCCGGCACGTACCAGCACAAGTACGCCTTCGGTGCGGACTGGGCCGACAGCTACGGCGTCGGCGGGGTGCACAACTCCGCCGACGGCAACTACTCGTACACCCACCCGGGTGGACCGCGGACCTTCTGGTTCGACCCCGCCACGAAGCTCGGCACCAGCAGCCCGGCCGGCGAGCCCGTCTTCACGGTCGCGGGCGACTTCCAGACCCAGCTCGGCTGCGCGGCGGACTTCTCCGACGCCTGCGTCGGCGGTCAGCTGGTCGCCGGTGCTGACGGCACGACCTACACCTTCACGACCGACGTGCTGACGCCGGGCACCTACAAGGCCAAGGTGGTCGAGGGGTTCTCCTGGGACACCAGCCACGGGGGAGCGGACGGCGGCGACGTCGTCTTCACGGTGACGGCCGAGGCGCCGACGGCGACCTTCACCTTCGACCGTGCGGCAGGCGTGCTGACCGTCGCCGCCGCGGCCGCCCCCGAAGAGCCCGAGGGGCCCACGCCCCTGCGCGACGTCACCGTGTCGATCGCCGGCACCATGAACGCCGCGATGGGCTGCACGGGTGCGTGGCAGCAGACCTGCGTCTCCGCCGAGCTCACCGAGCGTGCGGGATCCGTGTACTCCAAGACCTTCCCGCTCACCGCCGGGACGCACGAGTACAAGGCCGTGATCGACCACGCCTGGAGCGAGAGCTACGGCCGAGACGGCGGGAACGTCACCTTCACCCTGCCCGCCGACCAGGACGTCACCTTCGTCTACGACGACGTCTCGCACACGGTCATGCACTTCTTCGAGGGGAGCCCGGACGGTCGCCTCGCCGTCGCCGCGGGCGACTTCCAGTCCGAGCTCGGCTGCGCTGCCGACTGGGACGCGACCTGCCTCGCGTCGTGGATGTCCACGACAGACGGTGTCGTCTACAGCTTGACCACAGACCGGCTCGAGGCCGGGACCTACGAGACCAAGACGGTCTTCGAGGGAGACTGGGACGACGCGCTCCCGGCCGAGAACGTCGTCTTCGACGTCCCGTCCGACTGGGTCACCATGATGTTCCGCCTCGACTCGACCACGGGGGAGATGACAGTGCAGGCAGACCAGAGCGTGCCGGGTGCCGGTGCGCGGGCCTTCTGGCTCGACGCGCGGACGCTCGCGCTCCCGACAGCAGCCGTCCCCGAGGGCGGCGACCCCGCCGCACGGACCTGGACGCTGCACGGCGCCCCGGCCGGCGGGATCACCGTGCAGGACGGTGTCGTCACGACGCCTGACGGCACCGACCTCCCGCTGACGCTGCTGCCCGACGGCGTGCCTGAGGACCTGCGCACCCGGCACCCTCTCGCCAGCGGGTACCTCGCGCTCGCCCTCGACGCGGGTGTGACCGACGAGCAGGTCGCCGGTCTGCTCACCGGAGAGCTGCGCCTCACCCAGGCCGGCCCTGCCGGGCTCGAGTACTCGACAGGCGTGCAGGTCTCCGGGGTCGTCGACGACCTCTTCACCGTCGCCGCCGACACCCCGCTCGGTGCGACGTGGGACGGCGACGTCCCGACGCTGACCCTCTGGGCGCCGACGGCGAAGTCCGTGACGACCCGGGTGTGGCTCGACGGTGACGGCCTCGCCGCGGGCACCCCGACCGACGTACCTGCTGTCCGGCAGGCCGACGGGACCTGGGTCACCCAGGGTGCCGCGTCATGGAAGGACGCCGCGTACGTCTACGACGTCGAGGTCTACGTCCACTCGACGGGCGCCGTCGAGCACAACGTCGTGACAGACCCCTCGTCCGTCGCGCTCACGCTCAACTCCGCGCAGTCCGTCCTCGTCGACCTCGCGGACCCGACCTATCAGCCGGCGCTGTGGGCCGACACCCCGCAGCCTGTGGTCGAGCGCGACGTCGACCGCAGCATCTACGAGCTGCACGTGCGCGACTTCTCGATCACCGACGAGTCCGTCCCCGAGGCAGAGCGCGGGACCTACAAGGCCTTCACCCGTGACTCCGACGGCATGAAGCACCTGAGGTCGCTCGCGGCCGCAGGGCTCAACACCGTGCACCTGCTGCCGACCTTCGACATCGCCACGATCGAAGAAGACCGGGCCCTGCAGGAGACCACCGGCGACCTCAGCGGCTTCGCCCCCGACTCGACCGAGCAGCAGGCGGCCGTCGGCGCTGTCGCGAGCACCGACGCCTTCAACTGGGGCTACGATCCGCTGCACTTCACGGCGCCCGAGGGGTCGTACGCGACCGAGGGCAACCAGGACGGCGGGGCACGCGTCGCCGAGTTCCGCTCCATGGTCGGCGGCCTGCACGCGAGCGACCTCCAGGTGGTCCTCGACCAGGTGTTCAACCACACCGCGGCGAGCGGCCAGTCCGAGAAGTCTGTGCTCGACCGCGTGGTCCCCGGCTACTACCAGCGCCTCAGCGCGACAGGGGCCGTCGAGACCTCGACGTGCTGCGAGAACGTCGCGACCGAGAACGCGATGGCCGAGCGCCTCATGGTCGACTCCGTCGTCACGTGGGCGCGGGACTACAAGGTCGACGGCTTCCGCTTCGACCTCATGGGCCATCACTCCCGCGACACCATGCTCGCCGTGCGCGCTGGTCTCGACGCCCTGACCCTCGAGAAGGACGGGGTCGACGGCTCGTCGGTCTACCTCTACGGCGAGGGCTGGAACTTCGGGGAGGTCGCCGACAACGCGCTCTTCGAGCAGGCCACCCAGGGGCAGCTCGGCGGCACGGGCATCGGGACCTTCTCCGACCGCCTGCGCGACGCCGTGCACGGAGGAAGCCCGGTCTCGGGTGACAGCATCTTCCAGCAGGGCTTCGGCACGGGGCTCGGGACCGCCCCCAACGGGCGCCCGACGAGCACGAGCGACCCCGCCACGCTCAACGACGGCTCGCCCGAAGAGCTCGCGGCCCTCGCGCACAGCACAGACCTCGTGCGTCTCGGCCTCGCCGGGAACCTGCGGGCCTTCAGCTTCGAGACGTCGGCGGGCACGGTCCAGCGCGGCGACGAGATCGACTACAACGGCCAGCCTGCCGGCTACGCCGACTCACCTGAAGAGGTCGTCACCTACGTGGATGCCCACGACAACGAGACGCTCTTCGACATCCTCACCCTCAAGCTGCCCGTCGAGACCTCGATGGCCGACAGGGTCCGGATGAACACGCTGTCCCTCGCCACGACGACCCTGTCGCAGACCCCGTCCTTCTGGCACGCCGGGACGGACCTGCTGCGCAGCAAGTCGCTCGACCGCGACAGCTTCAACTCGGGAGACCACTTCAACGAGATCGACTGGACCGGCCAGGAGAACACCTTCGGGTCCGGTCTGCCTCCCGAGGAGAAGAACGGCGACAAGTGGGACTACATGCGCCCGCTTCTCGCCGACCCGGCGCTCAAGCCTGCCCCTGCCGACATGGCGACAGCCCAGGCAGCCGCCTCCGACCTGCTGCGCCTGCGGTTCTCGACCCCGCTGTTCAGGCTCGGCGAGGCAGGGCTCATCACCGAGAAGGTCACCTTCCCGGGGTCGGGCGCCGACGCGGCACCCGGCGTGATCGTCATGCACGTCGACGACACCGTGGGCGCCGACGTAGACCCGGCGCTCGACGGGCTGCTCGTGGTGTTCAACGCGAGCCCGGAGTCTGTCACCCAGACCGTCGACGGTCTTGTCGGGCGTGAGCTCGCGCTCTCGTCCGTGCAGGCCGACGGGTCGGACGCCGTGGTGCGCGAGACCACCTGGGACGCTGCGACGGGTCAGGTGACGGTGCCCGCACGGACCGTGGCCGTGCTCACGGAGACCCAGGTCGCCGGGCCGACCGAGCCGACCGAACCGCCGACGGAGGAGCCGACGGCTGGACCGACAGATGGCCCGACGGGTGGACCGACCGACGGCCCGACCGACGGCGTCGACGGCGCGGTCGTCACGCTCTCCGCCAGCACTGTCCGCGCAGGCGAGAGCCTGACGGTCGACGCCTCCGGCTTCGCGCCGGGTGAGACCGTCCAGGTGTGGCTCAACTCGGAGCCGCAGCTGCTCGTCGCCCGGGCAGCCGGGGACGATGGCGCGCTGTCGGTCCGGGTGACCGTGCCGCTCGCCACCGAGCCCGGTGCGCACACCATCCGGGCTGTCGGGCTCGCGTCGGGCACCGAGGGGTCAGCAGCGCTCACCGTGCTCGCTGTCGACGGCAGCGGTGCAGGGGCGTCAGGACCGGGCGGCGGGCTGAGCCTCACCGGCGCCGCTCCGTTCGCGGCAGCCGTCCTCGCCCTCGTGCTGCTCGGCGCGGGTGCAGCGACGATCACCGCCCGCCGCCGCCGGGACGACGCCGGCTAGCGAGAGGTACAGAGACGACGACGGGCCGCACGGATCTCCGTGCGGCCCGTCGTCGTCTTAGGACCCAGCGTCAGCGGAAGATGACCGTCCTGTGCCCGTTGAGCAGCACCCGGTGCTCCGCGTGCCACCTCACGGCGCGGGCCAGCACGCGGCGCTCGACGTCCTGGCCGAGGGCGACGAGGTCTTCGACGGTGCGGGTGTGGTCCACACGCTCGACGTCCTGCTCGATGATCGGTCCCTCGTCGAGGTCGCCCGTGACGAAGTGAGACGTCGCACCGATGAGCTTGACGCCACGGTCGTGCGCCTGGTGGTACGGCTTCGCACCCTTGAAGCTCGGCAAGAACGAGTGGTGGATGTTGATGACCTGGCCCTCGAGCTCGCGGCACAGGTCGTCCGAGAGGATCTGCATGTACCGGGCGAGCACCACGAGCTCGACGTCGAGCTCACGCACCAGCGCGAGCAGCCGCGCCTCGGCCTCGGCCTTGGTGTCCTTGGTGACAGGGATGTGGTGGAACTCCTTGCCGTAGAACTCGGTCAGCGGCTCGAGGTCCCGGTGGTTGCCGACCACCCCGACGATGTCGATCGGCAGGTTCTCCGAGCGCTGCCGGAACAGCAGGTCGTTGAGGCAGTGCGCCGCGGTGCTCACCAGCACGAGGGTGCGCACCGGGCGCCCGACCACGTCGAGGCGCCACGACATCGAGAAGGTCTCCGCGAGCGGCTCGAGAGCCGAGACGAGCTCCTCGCGCGAGGCCGTCGACTCCACCTGTACCCGCATGAAGAACAGCTGCGTCTCCGCGTCGCCGAACTGCTGCGACTCCGTGATGTTGCCGCCGTGCTCGGCGAGCGCACCCGCGACGGCGTGCACGATGCCCGCCCTGTCGGGGCAGGAGAGCGTGAGCACCCAGTGCTCGGGGGTGCCGGGCTGCGTGCTGCCGGCGGGCGCGGAGGGGGCTGTCGTGGTCACTCGCACAGGGTAGTTCGTCGGCGACCTCCCGGGGCGGGCGTCCGGCAGGCGACCCTCGGCCGCAGCCGAGGGGCGCCTGCTGGTCTGCCGGCGAGGTGCTCGCCGCTAGACGAGCACCTCGCCGTCGCGGACGACCACTCGGCCGCCGGCGACGACGAGATCGCGGCGTGGGGCACGCACGACGGCGTCGGGGACGTTCTCCGCGTCGACCAGCACGACGTCAGCCCGCGCCCCCACGACGAGGTCGTGCGTCTCGCGCCCGACGAAGGACGCCGCCGCGCTCGTGGCGATCCGCGCAGCGTGCACGAGCTCCTCGTCGTAGCGCAGTCGGGTCTGCTGGGCGAGGCGCGTGGTGAGGGCGAGCAGGTCGCCCGTGCCGTAGGGGCTCCACAGGTCACGGATGCCGTCGGTCCCGAGGCCGACAGAGACACCGTGCTCTTCGAGGAGGGCGACAGGCAGAGGAGCCGCCCCGATCGGCGCGACTGTCGTCATGCTCACGCCCGCCTCGCCCATCGCCGCGACAAGATCGCGCTGCTGGGTGGCAGGCAGCTCGCCGACCGCGAAACCGTGCGCGACGTTGACCTTGCCCTGCAGACCCGTCCGCAGCGTGCGCTCGACGATCAGCTCGATCTGGAAGGCCCCGAGCGCGCCGCCGTCGTGCAGGTGCAGGTCGATGCCCACGCCGTGACGGCCCGCGACGTCGAAGAGTGCGTCGAGCTGCCCGACGGGGTCCCGGTCGATCGACGCCGGGTCGAGCCCGCCGATGTGCTCGGCTCCAGCCGCCGCGGCCTGGTCGAGCAGGTCGATCACGCCGGGGCGGCGCAGCACGCCGTCCTGCGGGAAGGCGACGATCTCCGCGGTGATCGCGCCGCCCAGCTCGGCGAGGGACTCGCGGACGACGTCGATCCCCCGGGTGCCCAGGCCGAGGTCGACGTCGACGTGCGTGCGGATCGCGGTGGTGCCGTGCCGCAGCAGCTCGCGCAGGACCCGCAGCGTCACGTCGGTCCCAGGGATGCCCAGCTCGTCGCGGTGCGCGCGCTCGTGGGCGATGCGGCCCTGCGTCGTCGCCTCGCCGCCGTAGCTGACCCACGGCTTGCCCCACCAGCTCTTGTCGACGTGCGCGTGCGCGTTGACGAAGCCAGGGAGGGCGAGGAGACCGCGGCCGTCGACGACAGTGCCGACGGTGCCAGCAGTGCCGGCGGTGCCAGCCCCAGCGCCGGTCCCCGCGCCCGAGGCAGCTGCTGCGCTCGCGGTCGGCTGCTGGACCGGAGCGCTCGGGCTGGCGACGTGTGCGTCGATCGCCCTGATGATGCCGTCCGAGATCGTGAGGTCGACCGACGGGCCGCCCCAGGGGCGGACGTCGCGCAGGACGGAGACGGTGGTGCTCTGGGTTCCGGTCATGTCGATCCTCTCGGTGCGGGGCCCACACAGACCCGAGAGCAAACGGTATACCATTTGTGGTGCGCGGCACCCCGGGTCCGAGGAGCCGTGGGCGCGCCCCTGCGTCCCACCTGCACCTGGGAGGATGGCTCCGTGAGCAGCGCCCCCGCCGAGCCCGACCTGACCCGCACCGCTCTCTCGGAGACCGAGCGGGTCACCCGCCCGGCCCTCTCAGAGACCGAGCGCGTCACCCGCCTGCTGCGCGACCAGATCGTCGACGGCGTCCGCGCCCCGGGCAGCCGGCTGGTCGAGCGTGAGCTCGCCGCATCCCTCGACGTGAGCCGCGTCCCCGTCCGCGAGGCCCTCCAGACCCTCGCCTCCGAAGGCCTGGTCACTCCGCGCCCGCGGAGCTGGGCCGTCGTGCGGACCTTCACCGACCGTGACCTGCTCGACCTCGTCGAGGTGCGCTCCGCGATCGAGGTGCTCACCGTCCGTCTCGCGGCCGAGCGACGGACTGCCGCACACCTCGAGGTGGCTGCGGCGGCGCTCGACCGCGAGGCCGGGGGAGCGCGCGACGGCGACGCGACGACAGCGCGGCGTGCGGCTGCCGACTTCCACGAGGCCGTGTCGGCGATGGCCGGCAACGCCGTGCTCGACGAGATCTCCGCGCTCACGGCGAGCCGCATGCGCTGGATGCTCGGCCAGCACGACGACCTCCACGTGATGGTCTCCGAGCACGCGGCGCTGCTCGACGCGATCCGCGCCGGCGACGTCGAGGAGGCCGACAGGTTGACGCGCGACCACCTGCGGTCGAGCCTCGCCTCCGCGCGCGCCCGGCAAGACCGAGCGAGCAGCTGAGGCAGCCCGCGCAGGAGCAGCACCTCCGAGGTGAACACCTGGTGGATGGGCCGGTCAGGTGCCCGGAAGTCTGAGACGATGGACACATGAGCGACCTAGACATCACGATCTCACTGGTGACCGACGAGCACGCGGGCGAGCTGCTCACCCTGCGCCGTGCTGCCTTCGTCACCGAGGCCCAGGTCTACGGCGACCCGAACATCCCGCCGCTGACCCAGACCCTCTCCGAGCTGCGCGCCGACCTCGTCGCCGAGGGCGTCGTCACGCTCGGCGCCTGGTCCGGGCACCGCCTCGTCGGCTCGGTCCGCGTCGAGATCGAGGACGACAAGGCCACCCTCGGCCGCCTCGCCGTCGCCCCCGACCTCCAGGGCAAGGGCATCGGCACGCAGATGATGTTCGCGGTCCTGCCGCACCTGCCGGAGGAGACCACCGAGATCTGGGTCTTCACGGGCAAGGACTCCAAGCAGAACCTCGCGATGTACCAGAAGGCCGGCTACGAGCACCAGCACGACCAGGTCGCCGGCGACCTCACCTACGCCTACCTGCGCCGCATCCTCGGCGAGATGGACGACACCGACGTGCACTCCGACGCGGAGCCGGTCCAGAACGCCTGAGCACGACGCACAACCAGCGTCACAGCGCAGAGCAGAGCAGCGCAGAGCAGAGCCCGCAGCCCGCGTGCCAGACCGAGGCAGGTCCGGCACGCGGGCTGCGTCGTGCTCGGTGCCAGCCCAGCCTCACCGCCGGGTCGAGAAGTCCACAGCCCCGGTGATCGCCGCGATGATGTCTTCGTAGCTCACGGTCCGTGCCGCGAAGCTGCCGTTGTTGCGGCCGTGCCGCAGCACCTCGATGCGGTCCGCCACGGCCCGGACATCACCCATGTTGTGGCTGATGAGCACCACGCCGTGCCCGAGGTCGCGCAGCCGCTCGATCAGTGTGAGCACCTCTGCTGTGCTCGACACGGACAGCGAGGCCGTCGGCTCGTCGAGGATGACGATCCGCGGCTTGCCGAGCAGCGTCCGGGCGATCGCGACGGCCTGCCGCTGCCCGCCAGAGAGGTCCGCCACGAGGGTGCGCACGGACGGCACCCTGATCCTCAGGTCCCGCAAGATCTGGCGTGCGACGTCTTCCATCTCGGACTCGAGCAGCAGGTTGCCCTTGTGCAGCTCACGCCCGAGGTACAGGTTCGAGACGATGTCGAGGTTCTCGGCGAGGGCGAGCTCCTGGAACACCGTGGTGATCCCGAGGGCGTGCGCGCTCGTCGGCGTCGGGATGGTCACGGGCACGCCGTCGGACTCGATGATCCCGGCGTCGGGCGTGATGACCCCGGCGATCACCTTCGCGATGGTCGACTTGCCGGCGGCGTTGTCGCCGACGAGCGCGACGACCTCGCCGCTGTGGATGTCGAGGTCGATGCTGGAGAGCGCCTTGACGGCGCCGAAGGACTTGTCGATCCCTCGGAGCGAGAGCGCGGGGGTCGGGCGGGCTGTCGTCACGTCAGGTCCCCTTCGGTGCGTCGGGTCAGGCTGAGGTCCTCCGCGGCGGCGGTGCCGTCGGAGCCTTCGGGCGTGGTGCTGATCGTCTCGTAGTCTGTCGCGACCTCGGTCGACCGGAGCGCGAGGAGCAGCGCGCCTGTCACCTCAGCCTCTTCGCCGAGCTCGCCGGCTACCACCTGGAGCGGTGCGACGGTGTTCGGGGCGATGTGCCGCAGCACGGCCTGCCGGAGCGGTCCGACCACCAGCTCGCCGGCGGCGGCCAGCTCTCCGCCGACCACGACGAGCTGGGGGTTGAGGGTCCCGGCGAGCATCGCGACCACGGAGCCGATGCGGTCACCCGCGTCGGCGAGGACCCGGCGGCAGCCGAGGTCCCCGGCGATCCCCTTGGCCACGAGGTCGCGGAGCGTGAGGTCGCCGTGCGAGCCGCGGAGCAGGTCGAGCAGCGCCGTCGACGAGACGACGGTGTCGAGGCACCCACGGTTGCCGCAGCGGCAGATGCTCCCGCTCGGGTCGACCTGCACGTGGCCGATCTCCCCGGCGGTCCCGGCAAAACCCCTGTGCAGGTGCCCGTTGAGGATGATCCCCGCACCCGTCGAGTACGAGGCCCTGACGTAGACGACGTCCTGGAAGCCGCGTGCTGCGCCGAGCTCGTGCTCGGCGAGGGCCGCGACGTTCGCGTCGTTGTCGACGACGACAGGGCGGGCGAGCCGCTCGGACATCACCTGCCCGAGCTGCTGGCCGTCCCAGCCACGCATGATCCCGTGCACGGAGATCTCGCCCGTCGACACGTCGACAGGGGCCGGGACCGCGAGGCCGATGGTGAGGAGCTCCTCGATCGGGGCCCCGACGCTCTCGAGCAGCTCGACGACGAGCAGGGCCGCCCTGTCGAGCCCGGTGTCCGAGCGGTGGTCGACAGGCAACGGCATCTGCTGCTCGGCGACGACGGTACGCCCGAAGTCGCCGAGGGCCACCTTGAGGTGGCGGTGGCCGAACTGCACGCCGGCGACGAGCCCGACGCGACGGGCGAGGGTGACCATCTGCGCGCGCCGGCCGCTGCGCGTGGTGTTCTGCGTGTCGACGATCCCGCCGCCGAGCAGCTCTTTGACGATGGTCGAGATGGTCGCGGGGGAGAGGCCCGTCGCCGCGACGAGCTCGACCTGGGTGAGGCCGCCGTAGCGCTTGATGGTGTCGACGATGAGGGCCCGGTTGGCTTCGCGGAGCGAAGACTGGGAGCCGCTGATCGCCACTCGACCTCTCACGGGCTCAGCCTACCTTCGTCGTCGTGTGCTCTCGGGGGTGTTCCGCCCCCTGGAGGACGGGGTCCACGGACGACGCTGGCCTGGTGCGGACCGAGAGTCGGTCCGCACCAGGCCAGCGCTCAGGCGATGCTCAGCGGCCAGCGCCGGCGCGTCGCTTGTTGAAGATGTCGAAGGCGACGGCGAGCAGGAGCACGAGGCCCTTGACCATCTGCTGGACCGACTGGTCGATCCCCATGATGGACATGCCGTTGGTCATCACGGCCATGATGAGCGCACCGACCATGGCACCGGTCACACGCCCGACACCACCTGTCGTCGACGCACCACCGATGAAGGCCGCGGCGATCGCGTCGAGCTCGAACATGTTGCCGGCGGAGGGCTGGGCACCGTTGGACCGCGAGGAGTAGACGACTCCGGCGACGGCCGACAGGAAGCCCATGTTGACGAAGATCCAGAAGTTGACCTGCTTGACCTTGACACCCGAGAGCTGGGCGGCCGAGAGGTTGCCACCGATCGCGTAGACGTGGCGGCCGAAGACCGTCTTCGTCGTGACGATCGTGTAGATCATGATGAGCACACCGAGGATGATGAGCACGATCGGCAGACCACGGCTCTTCGAGAGCTGGTAGGCGAAGGCCATCACCACAGCCGAGACGAGCACCAGGCGCAGGACGAACAGCGGCATGGCCTCGACGGCCTGCTTGTAGTGGATGCGTCCCTGGCGGGTGCGGAACTGGCTGACGGCGAAGCCGACGAGGGCGATGGCTGCGATGACGAGCGTGAACACGTCAAAGCCGTTGCCGCCGAGGAACCCGTTGAGGAACCCGCCGGCGACCTTCTGGTACTCGGCCGGGAACGGCGAGAGCGAGATGTTGTCGAGGACCTGGAGCGTCATCCCGCGGAACAGGAGCATGCCGGCCAGGGTGACGATGAACGCCGGGATCCCGATGTACGCGACCCAGAAGCCCTGCCACGCACCGACCACGAGGCCGACCGCGAGGGCGGCGAGGATGCCGACCCACCAGGGCTGCCCGTGCTTGATGACGATGATCGCCGAGGTCGCACCGGTCAGCGCGACGACCGAGCCGACCGACAGGTCGATGTGCCCGCCGATGATGACGATGACCATGCCGATCGCGAGGATCAGGATGTACGAGTACTGCAGGACGATGTTCGTGAGGTTGCCCGGGCTGAGCAGCATCCCGTCCGTGAGCACCGTGAAGAGCCCGATGATGGCGACGAACGCGATGTAGATCCCGCTCGTGCGGAGATTCTTGGTGAAGATCTCCTTGAGTCCTGCGACGGCGGTCATCGAACCGGCTCCTTCTCCTGTGTCATGAGCTCCATGAGGCTTTCTTGGGTGGCGCCGGCACGGTCGACCTGACCGGTGATCCGTCCGAACGCGAGGGTGTAGATCCGGTCGCAGATCCCGAGGACCTCGGGCAGCTCGGACGAGATGAGGATGACGGCCTTCCCGGCGTCGGCCAGCGCGTTGATGATCGTGTAGATCTCGTACTTCGCGCCGACGTCGATGCCACGGGTGGGCTCGTCGAGGATGAGGACCTCAGGGTCCGTGTAGATCCACTTGCTGAGGACGACCTTCTGCTGGTTCCCGCCCGAGAGCTTCCCGGTGAGGGCCATGACCGTCGAGGTCTTGATGTTCATGCTCTTGCGGTAGCCCTCGGCGACCTGGATCTCTTCGTTGCCGTTGACCCAGCCGCCCTTGGACAGCTTGCCCAGGCTCGCCGCCGAGATGTTGCTGCGCACGTCCTCGATGAGGTTGAGGCCGTACTTCTTGCGGTCCTCGGTCGCGTAGGCGAGGCCGTGCGAGATCGCCTCGCTGACGGTCTTGGTGCTGATCTCCTTGCCGTGCAGGAAGACCTTGCCCGTCGCCTTGCTGCCGTAGGAGCGCCCGAAGATGCTCATCGCGAGCTCGGTGCGCCCTGCGCCCATGAGACCGGCGATGCCGACGATCTCCCCGGCGCGGACGGTGAGGTTGGCCTTGTCGACCACGACACGGCCCGGCTCTGTCGGGTGGTAGACGGTCCAGTCCTCGACCCGCAGCACCTCGGCACCGAGGGTGGCCTCGTGCTCGGGGTACCGGTGCTCGAGGTCACGGCCGACCATCCCGCGGATGATGCGGTCCTGGGTGACCTCACCCGAGCGCATGTCGAGCTTCTCGATGGTCTGGCCGTCGCGGATGATCGTCGTGGAGTCCGCGATGCTCGCGATCTCGTTGAGCTTGTGCGAGATCATGATCGACGTGATGCCGCGGGCCTTGAGGTCGCGCAGCAGGCCGAGCAGGTGCTCGGAGTCGGAGTCGTTGAGGGCTGCGGTCGGCTCGTCGAGGATCAGCAGACGGACCTTCTTGGACAGTGCCTTGGCGATCTCGACCAGCTGCTGCTTGCCGACGCCGAGGGCGCCGACAGGCGTGACCGGGAGCTCGTCCAGGCCGACCTGCGCCATGAGCTCGGCGGCGTCGGCGTTGGTCTGGTTCCAGTCGATGAGCCCGCCGCGCCTGCGCTCGTTGCCGAGGAAGATGTTCTCGGCGATCGAGAGGTAGGGGACCAGGGCGAGCTCCTGGTGGATGATGACGATGCCCTTGTCCTCGGAGTCGTTGATCGATCCGAAGCGCACCTCCTCACCGTCGAAGAGGATCTCGCCCGTGTAGCTGCCGTGCGGGTAGACCCCGGAGAGCACCTTCATGAGGGTGGACTTGCCGGCACCGTTCTCGCCGCAGATGGCGTGGATCTCGCCGCTGGCGACCTCGAGGGTGACGTCTTGCAGGGCCTTGACCCCGGGAAAGGTCTTGGTGATGGAGCGCATCTCCAGAATCGGGCTAGACATCCGTCCTCAGCCGTCCTTCCGTGGTGGAGCGTGGATGGGGGGTGCTCGGTCGGCGCGACGAGGTGCCGCGCCGACCGAGCGGTGAGAGGTGTGTCAGGCCTGGCCGGACTCGACCTGCTCGGCGGTCCAGTAGCCGGAGTCGACGAGGAGCTCGGTGATGTTGTCGGTGTAGACGATGTCCGACTCGAGGAGGAAGGACGGGACGACCTTCACACCGTTGTCGTAGGACGTGGTGTCGTTCGCCTCGGGCTCTTCGCCCTTGAGGAACGAGTCGGCCGCGGTGACGGCCTGGTCGGCGAGCTTGCGGGTGTCCTTGAAGATCGTCGCGAACTGCGTGCCGTCGGCGATGAGCTTGACCGACGCGATCTCCGCGTCCTGGCCGGTGACGACGGGGAGACCGTCGGCGATGGTGGTGCCGTAGCCGGCGTTCTGCAGCGCGGTGATGATGCCGCGGGAGATGCCGTCGTACGGGGACAGGACGCCGTCGAGCTGCTCGGAGCCGCCGCCGTACGTCGAGGTCAGGAGGTCCTCCATGCGCTTCTGCGCGGTCTCCTGGAGCCAGCGGAGCGTCGCGACCTGCTCGATGCTCGTCTGGCCGGACTTGACGACGATCGTGCCCTCGTCGATGTAGGGCTGGAGGGTCTTCATCGCGCCGTCGAAGAAGAACGTGGCGTTGTTGTCGTCGAGCGACCCTGCGAAGAGCTCGATGTTGAACGGTCCGGTCGCGTCGCCCTTGGAGCCGTCCTCGTTGAGGAGGCCGAGACCGACGAGCAGCGAGGTGGCCTGCTGGACGCCGACGTTCTCGTTGTCGAAGGTCACGTAGAAGTCGACGTTCTCGCTGTCGCGGATGAGGCGGTCGTAGGCGATGACGGGGATGTCGGCGTCGGCCGCGGCCTGGAGCTGCGTCGCGAGCGCCGTGCCGTCGATCGAGGCGATGATGAGGAGGTCGACGTCCTTGTTGATCATCTGGTCGATCTGCTGCTGCTGGGTGGGGATGTCGTCGTTGCCGAACTGCAGGTCGACCTCGTAGCCGGCTGCCTCGAGCCCGGACTTCACGGCGTCGCCGTCAGCGATCCAGCGCTCGGAGGTCTGGGTCGGCATCGCGACACCGATGACGCCGGTGCCCTCTTCTGCCGCGCCCGACTCGCCCGAGCTGCTGCCCGCTCCGTCGCCGCTGCACGCGGCGAGGCCGAAGGCCAGGACCGCGCCCATCGCCGCAAACTTGATTCCACGCATGGTGAGTGCTCCTCGTCGTCCTTGAGAGGTGGTCGGCCCCGTCGTCGGGGCCGCTGTCGTTCTGGAGGCCCGGACATCTCTGTCTGAGCGATGAGACCACTCTATGACTTCGAGTCCCGAAGTCAAGGTGGAAATGATTGCGGAACGGGTTCGCTGTGATCACAGTTTGGTCACGCCATACTGGGACTAAGTGCCCTTCTTTCGCGTCTAGGCCGTGAAAATAGGCTGCGGGTGATTTTGGGACGTGAACCCAAGGGTGTCGAACGCTCGCGCTTGACCCTCAGCGAGCTGTCGTCCCGGGCGTGCCCGGGACGTCGTCGTGGGCGTGGACGACCCTGGCGTCGTCCGGCGACCGTGGGCTACGATCTCCACGTCGTGACTGGCGTCTGTGCCCACGTCGCCCGAGCGGTCCGAGAGGCCCCGGGGGACCAGCACAGGATGGTGGACCACCACCGGGGAGCGACGTGCACCACTCGACTTCGGGTCGTCCGCCTGGGCCCCGGTCACCCGTACACGGTGCGTGTGCGCGTGCCCGGACGACGAGTCCCGGGCCGTGCTCACGCAGCAGGTACGCCAGCCGGTCCCGCACGGGGCAGGCCGACCGACCCCCGCTGCAAGGAGAGAACATGACCGCTCTGAACGAGAACACCGTCATGAACCAGGGCATCGCCCAGGTCGACCCCGAGATCGCGGCAGTCCTCGACGGCGAGCTCGCGCGTCAGCGCGACACCCTCGAGATGATCGCCTCCGAGAACTTCGTCCCGCGGGCCGTGCTCGAGGCCCAGGGCTCCGTGCTCACCAACAAGTACGCCGAGGGCTACCCCGGCAAGCGCTACTACGGCGGCTGCGAGCAGGTCGACATCGCCGAGACGCTCGCGATCCAGCGGGTCAAGGCCCTCTACGGCGCCGAGCACGCGAACGTCCAGCCGCACTCGGGTGCGACGGCCAACGCCGCTGTGCTGCACGCCCTCATCAACAAGGGCGACAAGATCCTCGGCCTCGAGCTCGCGCACGGTGGTCACCTCACGCACGGCATGAAGATCAACTTCTCCGGCCGCCTCTACGAGGTCGCCGCGTACGGCGTCGACCCCGAGACCCACCTCGTCGACATGGACAAGGTCCGCGAGACCGCCCTCGCCGAGCGCCCCGACGTGATCATCGGCGGCTGGTCCGCCTACCCGCGCCACCTCGACTTCGCGGCCTTCAGGTCGATCGCCGACGAGGTCGGCGCGAAGCTCTGGGTCGACATGGCGCACTTCGCGGGTCTCGTCGCCGCCGGTCTGCACCCCAACCCTGTCGAGCACGCCGACGTCGTCTCGTCGACCGTCCACAAGACGATCGGCGGGCCCCGCTCCGGCTTCATCCTGTCCCGCGAGGAGTACGCCAAGAAGATCGACTCGGCCGTGTTCCCAGGTCAGCAGGGTGGACCGCTCATGCACGTGGTGGCCGCCAAGGCCGTCGCCTTCAAGATCGCCGCCTCCGAGGAGTTCGCCGAGCGCCAGCACCGCGTGCTGCGCGGTGCCAAGATCATCGCCGACCGCCTCACCGCGGCCGACGTCACCGAGGCAGGCGTCTCCGTCCTCACCGGAGGCACCGACGTGCACCTCGTGCTCGTCGACCTGCGCCACTCCGACCTCGACGGCCAGCAGGCCGAAGACCTCCTGCACGCCGTGGGCATCACCGTGAACCGCAACGCCGTGCCCTTCGACCCGCGCCCCCCGCGCGTCACCTCGGGCCTGCGCATCGGCACGCCTGCGCTGGCCGCCCGCGGCTTCGGCGACGAAGAGTTTACCGAGGTCGCCGACATCATCGCGGAGGCGCTCAAGGCTGGCGCCGCGACCGACGTCGAGTCCCTCAAGGCGCGCGTGGACAAGCTCACGGGCGACTTCCCGCTGTACCCCGGGCTCCAGCAGTACTGAGCCGTCCCCTGGGCAGCAGCCCGGCACCGTCCGTGCCGGGCTGCTGCCCTGCTCCACGGGCGACTGGCCACGAGCCGCCGGCCGCACCTGGCACCCGCGCCCAGCCGCCCCGACCGGGCGCACCTGAGCACAGAATCTTGAGGAGACACCCATGACCGCACAGATCCTCGACGGCAAGGCCGCGTCCCGTCAGATCAAGGACGAGCTGACCACCCGCGTCGCGACGCTCCGCGCCGCTGGCGTGACACCCGGGCTGGGCACGCTGCTCGTCGGCAGCGACCCCGGCTCGCAGTGGTACGTCGCGGGCAAGCACCGCGACTGCGCCGAGGTGGGCATCGAGTCCATCCGCGAAGACCTCCCTGAGGAGGCCGCGCAGGAGGAGATCGAGGCGGCGGTGCGTCGCCTCAACGACGACCCGCGCTGCACCGGCTACATCGTCCAGCTCCCGCTGCCGAAGGGCATCGACACCAACCGGGTGCTCGAGCTCGTCGACCCCGCCAAGGACGCCGACGGCCTGCACCCGACCAACCTCGGGCGTCTGGTGCTGCGCACGAACGAGCCGATCGAGTCGTCACTTCCCTGCACCCCCGCAGGCATCATCGACCTCGTCGAGCGCAACGGGATCTCCCTGGCGGGCAAGCATGTGGTGGTCGTCGGTCGCGGTACGACGGTCGGTCGGTCGATCGGGCTGCTGCTGACCCGCCGGGCGGTCAACGCCACGGTGACGCTCACGCACACCGGGACGACCGACCTCTCCTCGCACCTGCGCAGCGCCGACGTGATCGTCGCCGCGGCCGGGGTGCCCGGGATCGTCAAGGCTGAAGACGTCAAGGCGGGCGCCGTCGTCATCGACGTCGGCGTCAGCAGGACGACGGACCCTGAGACCGGCAAGAGCAAGGTCGTCGGCGACGTCGACCCGGCTGTCGCCGAGGTCGCCGCGTGGATCTCGCCGAACCCCGGCGGGGTAGGACCGATGACGCGCGCGATGCTCCTCGCCAACGTCGTCGACACCGCAGAGCGCGTGCTCGCGGCGCGCTGATCCTCGCGAGGAGCCGAGCACGGCCTCCCGTGAGGAGCCGAGCCCGGCCTCTCGCGAGGTTCCTAGCCTCACGCGCGACGAGGCCACCGGTGCACGGTCCGGTGGCCTCGTCGCGCTCGACCCGCGTCTGACCTGCGTCTGACGTTCGGCCCTCAGGGCACCAGTACGATCCGCCCGAAGACAGAACCGAGGTCCATCCGCCGGTGAGCGTCGGCCGCCTGCGCGAGCGGCAGGACGTCGTCCACCACGGCGTGCAGCTCCCCACGGGACGCCGCGGCGAGCTGCGCGGCACGGACAGGGTCGCGCACGGAGGCCGGGACCGAGTCGAGGCTGAAGGTCGCGAACGACCGCGACTGCTGGAACGTGGACAGGAGCCGTGCGCCGAAGTCCGCCGGCGGGAAGCCGGCCACGACGCCGAGCAGCACCATGCGCCCGTTCGGCGCGAGCCTGTCGACGAAGTCGGGCAGCGCAGCGCCGCCCGCGATGTCGACGATGACGTCGAAGGTGGCCGAGCCACCGTCCTCGGCCCGGCCGTCCCGGTCGAGCACGTGCGTCGCGCCGAGCGCGCGCAGCCGGTCACCCCGCTCCTGGGACGACGTCGTGACCGCCACGATGCTCGCCCCGGCACGGACCCCGAGCTCGACGGCCGCGATCCCGATGCTCCCGGCAGCCCCACGGACCAAGAGCGACTCGCCCGCACGCAGGTGCGCGTGGGTCAGAGCGAGCTGGGCGACCGTGGCCGCTCCTCCGACAGTCACCGCGTCGACCGAGGACAGCCCGTCGGGCAGCTCCACGACGTCGTCGGCCCGCGCGACGGCCTGCTCCGCGTACCCGCCGCTCGTCCCTGTGAAGGCCCACACGCGGCGGCCGACCCACGCCGGGTCGACCCCGGCTCCGACCGAGGACACCGTGCCTGCGACCTCGCTGCCGAGGATCATGCCCTCGGAGAATGCCGGTCCGAGGGCGCCCCTCCGGACGACGGCGTCGACCCCGCCGACCCCGATCGCCTCCGTCTGCACCACGAGGTGGGCGGATTGCGGGACGGGCGGGGGCAGCTCGACCACCGCCATCCCGCTCGGGTCTCCGAACTGCTGGATCATCACTGCGCGCACTGGTTCTCTCCTCGATGGTGGCCTGGGGCTGTACTCTCGGGACGCTAACGGACGCACCCGTCCACATCGTCGAAGTGAGAGAGGTTGGTCAGCAGGTGACTCAGAAGCTGCGGTCCGACGCACGCGACAACCGCGACCGCATCCTCGCCGCGGCGCGTGAGCTCTTCGCCGAGTCGGGCCTCGATGTGGGGATGCGCGAGATCGCTCGTAAGGCTGAGGTTGGGCCTGCGACCCTCTACCGTCGCTTCCCGAGCAGGCAGGATCTCGTCGCGGAGGCCTTCGCCGTCGAGATCCGGTCGTGCAAGGAGACCGTCGAGGACGGGTGCGAAGATCCCGACGCGTGGCATGGGCTGACCTCGGTGGTGACGAGTCTCGTGACGGCCAACGTCCACAACCGGGGCTTCATGGACGCCTTCCTGTCGGCAGACCCGCCGGACCAGCTGATCTCGGCCGAGAGGCGTGAGATCCTCCGGCGGCTCACGGGCCTGGCTCGGCGCGCCCAGGCGCAGGGGAGGCTGCGCTCGGACTTCGAGATCGACGACCTCGTCCTCGTCCTGCTCGCAGTCCGAGGGCTCAGCGCGCTCGCCCCCGCGGCACGTGACACGGCCGCCCGACGTCTCGCGGTCCTTGCTGTCGACGCGCTCCGAGCTCCGGAGGACCCGCCAGTGGACCGCCCGGCCTGACATCTGGTCTGCCGACCGGCTCGCAGCCGGGACTCGGGCCCCGGCGTCTGTCCGCCGCCGGCCCGGTGCGCACGGCCTCGGCGATGGGCGTCCTGCCCGCCGCCGACACGGCGGGGACGGCCTCGGCGGTTCACGCCCTGTCGGTGGGATGAGGTTGGATAGGCGCATGGTCACCATCGCTACAGCCAACGTCAACGGCATCCGTGCCGCGTACCGCAACGGGATGGGGGAGTGGCTCGCCCAGCGCACACCGGAGATCCTGCTGCTCCAAGAGGTCCGCGCGACCGACGAGATCCTCGAGGGTCTGCTCGGCGAAGGCTGGAACAGCGTCCACCAGGCCTGCGACATCAAGGGTCGTGCGGGCGTCGCCATCGCCACGACCCTCCCGTTCAAGGCTGTGCGTGTCGGGCTCGGCAACGGCGAGCCGGAGGTCCCCGTCGACACCGGTCGCTGGGTCGAGGCCGACATCGAGCTCCCGACGGGGGAGACCATCACGGTCGTCTCCGTCTACATCCACTCGGGCACCGCCGGCACGCCGAAGATGGACCAGAAGTTCGCGCACCTCGAGAAGGTCGACGCGCGCATGCGCGAGCTCCTCGAGAGCGGCGCCCACGTGGTCGTCGGCGGGGACGTCAACATCGCCCACCAGAACGTCGACATCAAGAACTGGAAGGGCAACCTCAAGTCGGCAGGATTCCTGCCCGAGGAGCGTGCCTACCTCGACCGCTGGTTCGAGGCCGGCTGGGTCGACCTCGGCCGTCGCCACGGCGGCGAGGGCCCCGGGCCGTACACGTGGTGGTCCAACCGTGGTCAGTCCTTCGCCAACGACGCCGGGTGGCGCATCGACTACCAGCTCGTCTCGCCGGCTCTGGCCGAGCTCGCGTCGAACGTGCACGTCGACCGTGCCGACTCCTACGAGGCACGCTGGAGCGACCACGCCCCGCTCCTCGCGGACTACGCGCTCTGACAGCCCCAGCACACAGCCGACCACGGGCCCGGGACCTCGCGAAGAGGTGCCGGGCCCGTCGTCGTCTCGCTGTGTGCCTGTGCTGGCCGGTCGGCTCAGATGCCTCCGCGCAGCGCGGTGATCGGCTCGATCGCCGAGGCCTTCATGGCGGGGTACAGACCGGCGACGAGGCCGATCACCCCGCCCATCGCCGCGGCACCGAGCGCCATCCGGACGTCGAGGATCGCCGTCCAGTCTTTGAGGATCGACACCCCCACCACGACGAACACGCCGATCGCCGCGCCGATGAGCCCGCCGAGCATCCCGATGACCACAGACTCGACCACGAACTGCCCGGCGATGTTCTTCTTGGACGCCCCGAGCGCCCGTCGCAGGCCGATCTCACCCCGGCGCTCCATGACGGAGAGCAGCGTGACGTTGGCGATCCCGAGTCCTCCGACGAGCAGTGCGACTCCGCCGAGCGCGAGGAAGATCGCGTTGATGTCGGCCTGGACGGCCTGACGCAGCTCCGAGGCCTGGGCAGGAGCCTTCACCTCGAAGTTCTCGGGGGTGTTCGGGTCGAGCGCGATCGGCACCTGCTGGCTGATCAGCGGGCCCGATCCCGTCGCGATCCGCAGGTGCATCTCCTCGGCTGACGTGAGGCCGAAGTCTGCCCGCGCAGTGCCGAGAGGCAAGATCACGGAGTCCAGCAGGTCCGGGCGGCGTTGCATCGCGTCGACGATCCCGACGACCGTGTAGCTGTCGTCGCCGATGAAGATCGACGGCTGGCTCTCGACGCGACTCAGCCCGAGCTGGTCGGCGGCCCGCTGACCCAGCACCACGACCCTGTCGGCCCGCTCGCTGTGACGGTCGTCGAAGAACCGGCCGGTGACGACCTCTCCGCGGACCGCGTCGAGCAGCCCGCCCGAGGCGGCCACGACACTCGGAGACACGACCTTGGGGGCTGAAGGATCGTTGACGGGGACGGCTGTGACAGCGGCGTCCTTGATGTCGACTGTCCCCAGCATGCCGGCCCCCTCCACGCCGTTGAGCCGCAGCACCCGTTCCGGTGCGTCCCACGGCAGCGACGTCTTGGGGCGGGCGTTCCCGCTCCACGACGATCCCGTCGTCCCAGGCTGCACGAGAGCCTGCGTGGCAGAGACCGCGTCGAACTGTGCACTGATCTGACCTGCGGCGGTCTGGGCCAGGCCCACGGTGACCACGACAGATCCGATGCCGAGCACCGTGCCCAAGATCGTCAGCACGAGACGGCCCGGCTTGGCGCCGATCCCGTGCGCAGCCTCGGCGAAGAGGTCGCGCAGCGAGAACCTGTCCCGGCGTGCACCGAGGTGGATCTCGGAGCGGTCGAGGCGGGTGCGTCCGGAGCGCCAGAACACGAGGCGGCCAGCCGTGCGACGCAGGCGTTCGGACCACGTCGGCTCTGCGGCCGCGCCGTCCAGGAGGTCGGCGAGCCCGTCCTTCTCCGGGTCGGACGGACCGTCGGGCTGGTGGTCGTCGGACTGGGGTCCCTGGGTCTCGGGGGGTGCCGGAGCATCGTCTGTCACGACGGACGTGCCGCCTCCAGAACTGTCGACCGGTCGGGTGGCAAGGGGCGCGGTTCCCTCTCGTCGGGGACGTCGGAAGATCATGCGAGCTCCTGCAGACGGCCGTCGGAGATGCGGACCCGGCGCTCGGCTCGGGTTGAGACCGCGAGGTCGTGGGTGATGACCACGAGGGTCAGACCGTCGGCGTGGAGCTCGTCGAAGAGATCCATGATCCCTGCCGAGTTCTTGGTGTCGAGGTTCCCGGTGGGTTCGTCGGCGAGCAACAGCTTGGGGTCGGCGACCACCGAGCGGGCGATCGCGACGCGCTGGCGCTCACCGCCCGAGAGCGTCGAGGGCGTGAAGTCGACACGGTGGTCGAGGCCCACGCGCTCGAGCGCTGTGCGAGCCCGCTGCTCCCGCTCGCCGCGCGGGACGCCCGAGTAGAGCGTCGCGAGCAGGACGTTGTCGAGGACCGTGCGGTGCGGCAGGAGGTGGAAGGACTGGAACACAAAACCGATCCGGCCACCGCGCAGCGCTGCACGGTCCGACTCGGACGCGGTGCCTGTGGGCAGACCGTCGAGCCTGTACTCACCGCTGGTCGGACGGTCGAGCAGACCCAGGATGTGCAGCAGGGTCGACTTGCCAGACCCCGACGGCCCGATGATCGACAGGTAGTCACCGGACCGCACCGTGAGGTTCACGTCGGTCAGGGCGTTCACGGGCCCCGGGAAGGTGCGCGTGAGGTCGACCAGCTCGACGACGGGTTGACGTACTGCGACCTCGACGGTCTGCTCGTCGACAGCGGTCACTTGCCGACCACGACCTGGTCGGAGGCCGAGAGCGGCTGCTCGGACGACACGATCTGCACGAAGCCGTCGGCTGCCAGGCCCGTCTCGACCGTCACGAGCGCTGTCGTACCGTCGGAGGCGGCCCGCTCGATGCGCGACTCGCCGCCCGAGCCAGCGGTGAGCGCCGCTGCCGGGACGGCCAGCACCTCTTCACCGGTCGAGCTCACAGGGACGGTGATCTTGATGTTCTGGCCGAGCAGCACGGCGATCTGCTCGTCGGTGAGCCCTCCGGGCACGAAGGTCACCGTGAAGCGCGACGTCGTGGCGCTGTCTCCGCCCTCACCCTCACCGCCGTCCTCACCCTCGGGCGCTTCCGACTCGGTGGCCGGGACGATCTCCGAGACCGTGCCGGTGATGGTCCCGCCGCCGTCAGGGACGGGGAACGTGCCGGTCATGCCGACCTCGAGCAGCTCGGCGTCGGAGGCCGCGAGCGAGCCCTCGACGACCACGTCGGCGCCGGAGACGCTCATGAACGGCGTCGACCCCGAGAGTGTGGTGCCTCGCTTGGTCTGGACCTGGTCCACGCGGCGCGGCAGGTTCGAGAAGTACACGACCTCGGCTGCCGGGAGTGCTGTCATGGTGCTCTCGAGCGCCGTGTCGAGGTCTGCCTGAGCCTGCTCGACGGCCGCGCGGGCGTTGTCGCGAGCGGTGACCTCGCTCGAGGTGCCTGTGCCCGCGTTCTTCTCCTCGCGAGCCGCGATGGCGATATCGAGTGCTTCCTGAGCGCTGTCGACCTCGTCTTGGAGGCTCTGGGGAGACGGCGGGTCGCCAGCCCCTTCCTCGGGAGGAGGCTGTGGGGTGTCCCGAGCGGCGATCTTCTGGTTCAGCAGGCGCTGTGCGTCGTTGACCTCGCTCTGAGCAGTCATCCGCTCGGACTTCGTCGCACCACCGGCTGCAGTCGTCAGCGCAGCTTCGGCCTCCGCCAGCATGTCCTTCGCCGACCGCAGCCCGTCGCGGGCCGACTGCAGCGCCGCGGTGTCTTCGTCGCTCGCCGCAGGTGACGGGTAGCCCGCCGCCACGTACAGCTGGTCGACGGCTGCGACTGTCGCCGCGTCGTACACGTCGGACTCGACGTTCCCGGGGTTGATCCCGAGAGCAGCCAGAGCCTGCTTGAGCTGGACGACGTCAGGCCCAGACACCCCGACCCTGAGGGTCCTGTAGGCAGGCAGCTCGCCCGGCAGCGCGATGACAGGCCGCCCGGCGACCTCGAGCACCACCGAGGCGGCGTCGATCGTCGTGCCCACCTCGGGGACCTGGCCTGTGACGACAGGGGTCCCTGAGATGTCTGTCGTGTCGATCGCGACTGCGACGGACTCGTCGTAGAGCACGTCGGCGCGCAGGCTGACGTCGTTGGCGATGACGCGGTTCTCGACGGGCACGGTGATGAGCCCGGCCTCGGGCGGGGCGACCTTCGCTGCTGCGTCAGCCGGGGACTCGATGAATCGTGCGATGACGATCCCGGCCGTGAGGAACACGACGGCCACGGCTGCGAGCAGCCAGATGACGCGGTTGCCGCTGAAGAACCTCGAGAGAGGCTTCGCTGCTGTCATGACTGAACCGTTCTCCTGTGAGAAAGGCCGCGTACGGGCGCGGCGAGAGAGGTGGTGGGAGCGAGAGCGGTCCGTCAGGACGCGGCGGCGTCTTCGATCATCGAGGCCTTGTAGGCGTCGAGC
Source organism: Sanguibacter inulinus (assembly GCF_013415325.1). Lineage (GTDB taxonomy): Bacteria > Actinomycetota > Actinomycetes > Actinomycetales > Cellulomonadaceae > Sanguibacter > Sanguibacter inulinus. The sequence goes on from NZ_JACBYE010000003.1 coordinate 80,272, forward strand.
TCGGCCTTGTGGTCCTTGATGAACTGCTCCTCGAGAGCGAAGGTGACCTTCTGCTCACGCTCGGTCCACTTCACAGACTCCTTGCACCGGAAGTCGGCAAGAGCCGTCTCGATGTCGTTCTCCTTCACGGCCTTGAGGTCCTCGGTGGAGGGCTCGGGCCACACGGCGTCAGGGTCGTCCGGGTTCTCAGGCTGCGGGAGGTTCTCCCAGAGCGCGTTCTGCTGCTCGTTGACCGCGTTCATCGCGTCTTCGGGAGTCGCGAGGTCGGGGTACCCGGCGTCAGCCATGCAGGCCGACCACTCAGACTGCAGGGTCTTGAGCTCGGGGGAGGACATCTGCTCTTCGTACATGGCGTTCATCGCGTCGAAGAGAGGCTCGAACTCGGAGTCCGCTCCGGCCATGTCGGGGTAGACCTCGTTGCTGGCCCAGCCGTAGCAGCCCGCCTGCTCCCAGTCGTACTCGTAGGTCTCCATCTCCTCTTCGGTCATGTCGGACCAGATGTCCGGGCCGTTGAGGGTCTCGTAGTACGCGGCGGCGGCCGACTCCGAGAGCGAGGCGACGTAGTCGGCGTTGGGGTCGACCCACTCCTCGACCTCCTCGTCGGCCTCGTCGGTCGGCGCTTCGTTGTACGACCACATGCCGTAGCCGTTCTTGGAGATCCACTCCTCGGTGTTCTGCTCCTCCATGTCCGTCTCGTCCATGACGACGGTGCTCCCAGTGTTGTCCTGGGGGATGTACTCAAAACCGGCGTCAGCCATGCACTCGGCGACGAGGTTCTCGATCTCGACCTGCTGGCGGTCGCTCTCCGCCTGGTCGAACTCCTGGTCGACGTCGGCGAAGTACGCGGTCAGAGGGCTCGTGGCGGCGCTGCTCGACTCCGAACCGCCCCCTTCCGCGTCGTCTGAGCAGCCAGTCAGGGCGAGGAGCCCGATGACGGCGAGGCCAGCGGCGAGCCGGTGTGCGGGGCGGGTCATCATCGAGAGGCTCCTCGGCAAAGTAGTTTAAAGATCACGCATGTACTTGGTCACCGGACGGTGACGGCACGACCTTAGACTGCTGGGAGTCGCCTGGGTATCCACCCAGAGGTGGATATCGACGCGACCGAGGGTTACTTCTTCCGGAGGTGGTCGCCGCGGCGCTGACCTCGGGTTCTGTGCGTGCGAGCGTCGCCCCGCGTGATCCGGCTGGACGTGCCCGAGCGTCTCGAGGGGCGGTGACCTCCGCCAGGGGTGGGACCGGGTGCTGCGCGCGGTCGGCGGCCTCATGCGGCGTCGAGGTCGGTCCCGAGCAGTGCCGCGAGGTCGTCGAGAGCGGTCTCGGCCTCGAGGGCGTGGGACTCGAGGACGACGTCTTCGTCCCGTGACAGGCCCAGCGACATGACGAGCAAGATGCTTGACGCGTCGACAGGTTCCTCGTCGGGTCGCCCGATCGTGATCTCGTGCCCTGTGGCAGCGGCTGCCCGGGTGAACAGCGAGGCCGGCCGGGCGTGCAGGCCGGAGGCTGAGGCGATGGTGACCAGACGTCGTGGCACTGGGTGCTCCTCGGGTGCTCGGTAGGTGGAGGCCCGGGATGGTGCACGCCCGTACGCAGACAAAAAAAGACCTGGACGCCGGCGACGCCCGTCGTGCGACGGGGTGCTGGGTCCAGGTCTTGCCTGATCGGGTCAGTGACAATCCTCGGGTGGGAACCGTTATACGTCCCTGCTGATCAGCACGTCAAGCCTCAGCTCCGCTTCTGAGGGCGTCGGTCCCCAGGTGCAGGGCTGTCTCGTGGACCGCATGCCTGGTAGCGGGTCCCGGCCTGGGTCAGGGCTTCGGGGTCTCAACGACCGTCGTGTCCTCTGCGGGCTCGAATCCTGCCGAGACCCCCTGGCCCGAGGGGTCGAACCCGACGTTGAGCGCGCTCCGGCTCCCCGCACGGTCGACCGAGACCGTCGAGACGCTGGCGTTCGCGAGCGGCTCGAGGTCGCCCCCGACGACGAGCCGCAGGTAGACCGCGAGCGTCACCCCGTGGCTGACGACGAGGACGTGCTCGTCGTCGAGGTGCGCGCGCTCGATCGTCTCGAAGGCTGCGACGACACGCTCGATGTACTCGTGCGCCGGTTCGCCCTCGGGGAAGCCCGGGTGGGTCCCGGCGAGTACCGAGCCGAAGAGCTCCCGGGCGTCGACCTCGCGGAAGAGCTCGTCCTCGGGGGATGCCTCGAGGTCGCCGAAGCTCATCTCCTTCAGCCCGTCCACTGCGACGAGGGGTGTGCCGGGGTGGTGGGCGAGGATCTCTGCGGCAGTCGTGCGGGTGCGTCCCGACGGGCTGGTGTACGCCGCGTCCAGACGGGTGGCGGCCAGGTGGGAGGCAGTCGACCGCACCCCGACGAGCCCGTCTGCGGTGAGGGGAGAGTCGCACCAGCCTTGCAGCCGGCGCTCGGTGTTGAAGACTGTGCGTCCGTGCCGGACGAGGTGCAGGGTCAGCATGCCAGGGGATGCTACCGCCTGCGCCGGGCTCCGTCTGGGGTGCGGAACGCGGACGGCAGACCCGGGCGAGCGGCGTCGTCCACAGCCTGGCGACGGCGGGAGGGCTCGTCCTGGACACGCTCTGCCCCCTGGGTTATGTTCGAGCTGCGGATGACCCGTCGTCCGTCTCAGATCTGGGATTGTTACTTACCTCAAGGCAAGACCCAAGCTGTGGCTCGACTCGTGCCCATCGCGCGACTCGACCCGGGCTTGGGTCTTTTTTGTTCCCTGCGACATCCCTTTTGTCGGATTGGTTCAGAGAGGAGTCAGCGTGAGATACGACGAGATGGCGCAGAGCGTCCTCGAGCACGTCGGAGGCGAGGTCAACGTCGCCTCGGTCGTCCACTGCGCGACACGCCTGCGTTTCAGGTTGAACGATGACTCGAAGGCCGACACGGCTGCTCTCGAGGCCACTGCGGGCGTCATCGCGGTCGTCACGAGCGGCGGGCAGCTGCAGGTGGTCGTCGGCAACGACGTGCCGCAGGCCTACGCGGAGCTCGGCAAGATCATGAACCTCGGGGGAGAGCAGGCAGGCGGGAGCGCGGGCGGTCGCCGGAGCCTGCTGAGCGGCTTCATCGACCTGGTGTCGACCATCTTCAGCCCGCTCCTCTGGGCGCTGGCCGGGACCGGGCTGCTCAAGGCTCTGCTGGCGCTCGTCGGGACGCTCGGGTGGCTCGACACGCAGTCGCAGAGCTACGTCATCCTCAACGCGGCCGGAGACGGGCTGTTCACCTTCTTGCCGGTCCTGCTCGCGGTGACCTCCGCGCGGCGATTCGGGGCGAACCCCTTCGTCGCCATGGCGGTCGCAGCAGCCCTCGTCCACCCGTCGATCATCGCGCTCGACACCGCAGGTACCCCCGTGCACTTCTTCGGCCTGCCTGTCGTCATGGTCAGCTACGTCTCGTCGGTGATCCCGATCATCGTGGCCGTGTGGGTGCAGAGCCACCTCGAGAAGCTGCTCGACAAGGCGCTCCCCTCGTCCCTGCGGAATTTCCTCACGCCGTTCTTCGTCGTCGCTGTCCTGGTACCCGTCACGCTGCTGACGATCGGACCTGTCACCAGTGCTCTCGGCAGCGGTCTCTCCGACGCCATCACCTGGCTCTGGACACTCAGCCCTGCGGTCGGCGGCGCGCTGCTCGGAGCCTTCTGGCAGGTCTTCGTGATCTTCGGTGTGCACTGGGGATTTGTGCCCGTGATGATCAACGACCTCGCGACCAACGGCTTCTCTGTGCTGAGCGGTCCGCTCGTCGCCGCGGTCATGGCGCAGGCGGCGGCGTGCATCGCGGTCTTCGTCAAGACGCGCAATCGGGACCTGCGGCTGATCGCCGGGCCTGCGGCTGTGTCTGGGTTGCTGGCCGGGGTGACCGAGCCGGCGATCTACGGTGTGACCCTGCGGCTGAAGAGGCCGTTCGTCTACGCCTGCATCGCCGGAGGGGTCGGCGGAGGGATCGCGTCGGCCGGAGGGTCAGCGGCCGACGTCTTCGCCCTCCCCGGCCTCGTGTCGCTGAGTGCGTACATGAACATCGGGAACTTCACGCTCCAGGTGGTCGGGAGCGGCATCGCCATCGTCCTTGCGTTCTTGCTGACGATCTTCCTCGGTTTCGAGGACCCACCCGAGACAGTCTCGGCCGATGCCCCCGGACGGGCAGCCGGAGCGGCCGGTGACGCCAGCACGACCGGGGTCGGTGACGGTCCCGGCGGGGCGACCGGAGTGCCTGCACCCGCACCGACCAGCCCTCCCGCAGCGGCTCCGGGAGGTCGGACCGCGACCCTCACCTCGGTGACCACAGTCGGCTCTCCGGTCGTCGGGAGGGCAGTCCCGCTCGCGGCTGTGCCAGACGCTGTCTTCTCGTCGGGTGCTCTGGGCTACGGCCTCGGCGTGGTCCCGAGCGGAGGGAGCATCCACGCCCCCTTCGACGGCGAGGTCGTGAGCGTCATGCCTCACGCCTACGGGGTGAGGTCCGTCGACGGTGTCGAGGTGCTCGTCCACGTCGGTATCGACACGGTCCGGCTCGAAGGCCGCCACTTCGTCACGCGTGTCGAGAAGGGGCAGCACGTGGTGCGCGGCGACCTGCTCGCCCTCGTCGACCTCGCGGGCGTGACCGCCGAGGGGTTCAACCCCGTCACCGTCGTCTTGGTCCTCGACGCCCGTCCACACCATGACGTCCTCGCCGCACGACCGGGCGACGTCGACCTGACCTCCACGGTCCTCACCGTGGTCCGCTGAGCAGAAGGAGCACCACCATGAAGTACGACAGTCTCGCTGCGTTCCCACCGGGGTTCCTCTGGGGAGCGTCGACCTCTGCCTACCAGGTCGAGGGGGCCTGGGACGAAGACGGCAAGGGTCCGAGCGTCATCGACGCTCGTGAGTCCTATCCTGCCGGGACCAGCGACTACACGGTCGCGAGCGACCACTACCACCGCGTCACCGACGACGTGGCGCTCTTCGCCGAGCTCGGTCTGTCCGCCTACAGGTTCTCTGCTGCCTGGAGCCGGATCGTCCCTGACGGCGACGGCGAGGTGAACCCCGCCGGCATCGACTTCTACCACCGGCTCATCGACGAGCTCCGTGCGGCCGGGATCGAACCCGTGCTGACCATGTACCACTTCGACCTGCCGCAGGCCCTGCAGGAGAAGGGCGGGTGGTCCGAGCGGAGCACCGTGGACGCCTTCGTCAGGTACGCCGGCATCCTCTTCGAGGAGTTCGGTGACAAGGTCACCTACTGGTTGACGATCAACGAGCAGAACATGATGGTGATGCACGGGGCTGCTCTCGGGATCCTGCCTCCGGGGACCGACGACCCCGCCCGGGAGGTGTACCAGCAGAACCACCACATGCTGGTCGCGCAGGCCCGGGCAATGGCGCTCGCCCACGAGGTTCTCCCCGCGGCGAAGATCGGGCCGGCGCCGAACATCTCCTCGGTCTACCCGGCCAGCCCAGCCCCCGAGGACGTCGTGGCAGCCACCACCTTCAGCGCCATCCGCAACTGGCTCTACCTGGACGTGGCCGTCCACGGTCGGTACAGCACGACGGCCTGGGCCTACCTGGTCGAGCGGGGCTGGGCTCCCCGGGTCGACCACGGCGACATGGAGGTGCTGGCTGCGGGCCACCCTGACTTCATAGCCTTCAACTACTACACGACCCACACCGTCGCCGCTCCTCTCGGTGATGGCACAGATGCCGGCGACACGGGAGACCAGCACATCGTCCTCGGGGAGGAGGGGGTGTACAGGACGGCACCGAACCCGTATCTCACCAAGAACGAGTTCGGGTGGGAGGTCGACCCCGTCGGTTTCCGGACGACGTTCCGTGAGATCTACGACCGCTACCACCTCCCGCTCATGGTGACCGAGAACGGTCTCGGAGCCTTCGACGTCCTCGAAGAGGACGGCACGGTCCACGACCCGTACCGCATCGAGTACCTCTCGCAGCACGTCGAGCAGATGCAGCTGGCGCTGACCGACGGCGTCGAGGTGATCGGCTTCTGCCCGTGGTCGGCGATCGACCTCGTGTCCACCCACCAGGGGGTGCGCAAGCGTTACGGCTTCGTCTACGTGGACCGCGACGAGACCGACCTCAGAGACCTCAGGCGGGTCCGCAAGGACAGCTTCGGCTGGTACAAGGCCCTCATCGAGACAAACGGCGAGCAGGCCTGACCAGCAGGTCCCGTGCAGGCTGGCGTCGTCTGAGCCGACGACGCACGGATGACGCCTGTCTGCAGGTCGGGTCTTCGTCGCTCCAGGCCGTCCCACGACGGCACTCCAGACCGCTCCGGAGGAGAAGCACGTGAGAGTGGCCAAGGTGTTCAACAACAACGTCGTGCTCGGGGTCGACGAGCACGGTGCCGAGTCGGTCGTCCTCGGCCGAGGCATCGGGTTCCAGGCGCGTCCAGGCGACCCGATCGACCCGCTGCTGGTCGAGAAGGCCTTCGTCCCCTCGGCTAGCACGACGGCCGAACGGCTGGCGGCCTTCGTCGACGAGATCCCGCTCGACGACATCGTCCTGACAGAAGAGATCGTGGCTGTCGCCCGCGCCGCGCTGGGCGACCACGTGACCCGTCACGTGCTGGTCCCGCTGGCCGACCACATCAGCTTTGCGCTGCGGCGGGCAGCCGAGGGCATCTCGATCGAGTACCCGCTGAGCTGGGAGATCGCCACCCTCTACCCTGCGGAGGTGGCCGTGGGGCGGACGGCGCTCGAGATCATCGAGCAGCGCAGGGGAGTCCGGCTCCCTGACCTCGAGGCTGTGCCCATCGCCCTGCACCTGGTCACCACGCAGTTCGGCACGGTCGACATCGGGACCACGGTGCGCATGACGGAGGTGCTCTCTGAGGTCCTCTCGATCATCCGGGACGAGCACGGCACCGAGATCGACGAGGACTCTGTCGAGGTCGCCAGGTTCGTGACCCACCTGCGCTACCTCTTCGCCCGTGAACGGGCCGGCCGGAGCACGAACCGTCCGGGGCTCCAGCTCTCTGAGGCCGTCCGCGCGGCCCGGCCTCGCGAGTACGGGTCCGCGCTGCGGATCGCCGCTCTGCTCGACGAGCGCTTCGGCTGGAACGTCGACGAGGACGAGGTCCTGTTCTTGTGCCTCCACGTCGCACGGCTCACCGATGAGCCGACGCGGACGGCAGCGCTGACTGGGCCCGCCGCGCCCACCACCGACCGCCCGCTGCTCGCATGATGACGGGCGCGGGCTCGGGCGCCGGCGCGGGTGTGAGTCAGGGCGAGGGCGAGGGCGAGGGCGCGGGAGTGGGCGTGGACGAGGGTGCGGGAGTGAGCGAGAGAGCGGACGAGGGTGCGGCCGTGAGCGAGAGAGCGGACGAGGGTGCGGCCGTGAGCGTGAGAGCGGACGAGGGTGCGGCCGTGAGCGTGAGCGTGAGCGTGGGCGTGGGCGTGGGCGTGAGCGTGACCAGCATCGCGGCAGCCGTAGAGGTCCTGTCCGCCGTCGGCGGTGCTGCGAACGTCGTCAGGCTCACCCGGTGCTGGTCTCGCTTGCGGTTCGTCCTGGCGGACCCAGCGTGCGCTGACCTAGAGATTCTCGGACGTCTCAGGACGGTGGCTGTCGTCGTCTTCCAGGGTGGAGAGCTTCAGGTCGCCTTGAGCCAGGGGCTCGTGGAGGTCTTCGAAGCCCTCAGGCTGCAGCTGACGTCCTCCGCCGGAGACTGATCGCAGCTCGGGGTCAGAGCGGTGAGATCCCGAGGCTGCGCCCAGCGAGTCCTCGGCTGCGGACCGTGAGCGCCCGCGCGACCTCCGTGAGAGCCACAGCCGCAGGTGACTCCGGGTGGCTCAGCACCACGGGGACCCCGTCATCACCGGACTCGCGGAGCACCACGTCGAGCGGTACCTGGCCGAGGAGCGGCACAGGCCCGCCCGTCATCTCGGTGAGGTTCGCCGCGACCCGATCGCCACCGCCAGAGCCGAAGATCTCGAGGCGGCTGCCGTCAGGCTGCTCGAGCCACGACATGTTCTCGACGACGCCGACCACAGACTGGTTGGTCTGCAGCGCGACCGACCCAGCGCGTTCCGCCACCTCAGCAGCAGCGACCTGCGGGGTGGTGACCACGACGATCTCGCTCGATGGCACCAGCTGCGCGACCGAGATCGCGATGTCGCCCGTGCCGGGCGGGAGGTCGAGCAGCAGGACGTCGAGATCGCCCCAGAACACGTCGCTGAGGAACTGCTCGAGAGCCCTGTGCAGCATCGGCCCGCGCCAGACGACAGGCTGACCGGCCGGCACGAACATGCCGATCGAGACCACCTTGATCTCGTGCGCGATCGGCGGGAGGAGCATGCTGTCGACCTTCGTCGGCTGCTGCGTCACGCCCAGCAGCCGGGGGATCGAGAAACCGTAGATGTCGGCGTCGATGACACCCACCGAGAGGCCGTCCCGTGCCATCGCGGCCGCGAGGTTGGCAGTCACGGAGGACTTCCCGACGCCACCCTTCCCGGAGGCGATCGCATACACGCGGGTCAGCGACCCCGGCTCCGCGAAGGGGATGCGCGGCGCGTCCTCACCGCCGCGGAGCATCGAGCGCAGGCCTGCGCGCTGCTCGGTGCTCATCACCCCGAGCTCGACGGCCACCTCGTCGATGCCCTCGACGCTCAGCGCGGCCGCCGTCGAGTCCTTGGACAACGTGCTCTTCATGGGGCAGCCGGCCGTCGTCAGGTCGACGCCGACGACTGCCTGCGCGCCGCCCCCGGCGAGAGGGCGCACCTCGATCGAACGGATCATCCCCAGGTCGGCGATCGGACGTCGGATCTCCGGGTCGATCACCCGGCCCATCGCCTCGCGGACTGCGGTCTCGAGAGCACTCAGGTCAGCCGGGAGGAGAGAGTCAGCCATACCTCGATCCTACGCGGGCGGCCGGGTGGCCTTCCCGGGACGAGAGGCCCTGGTCACCCGCACGAGAGGCGCCCTCACCGTGACCGTGACCGGGACCGCGACGCAGGGCGAGGCCCTGCGCTCGAGCGAGCGCCGCGGTCCTCAGTCCTGTCGGTCGGCCTCCCGGCTCACGTCCCGTTCGGCCTCTCGACCTGCTTCACGTTCAGCCTCCCGGTCCGCCTCGCGCTCGGCGTCGCGTTCTGCCTCCCGCTCCGCGTCGCGGGCGGAGTCCTTCACCGCGATCTCCTCGAGGAGGTTGCGGATCTCCGACCTCACGAAGTCACGGGTCGCGACCTCGCTCAGGGCGATGCGCAGCGCAGCCATCTCACGGGCGAGGTACTCGGTGTCGGCGAGGTTGCGCTCGCCGCGCTGGCGGTCTTGCTCGGCCGTGACCCTGTCGCGGTCGGTCTGACGGTTCTGCGCGAGGAGGATCAGCGGCGCGGAGTACGACGCCTGCAGGGAGAGCATGAGCGTGAGCGCCGTGAAGCCGAGCGCCGCAGAGTCGAACTGCAGGTTCTCCGGGCCCCAGACGTTCCAGGCCAGCCACGCGATGCAGAAGGCCGTCATGTAGACGAGGAACCTGGGTGTCCCCATGAACCGCGCGATCCCCTCGGAGGCGCGACCGAAGGCGTCGTGCTCCACCCGCACCCGTGGGATCAGGCTCCGGCGTGACTCCTTCGGCGTGTCGAGGCGCTCAGCCACGGGTCACCTCGTTCCTGGTGCTCTCGGTGTCGTCGCTCTCGCGCCAGTCGGCCGGGAGCATGTGGTCGAGCGCGTCGTCGACCGAGACCACACCGAGCAGCCGTCGTTCGCTGTCGAGCACGGGCAGGGCCAGCAGGTTGTACGCGGCGAGGATCCTGGCCACCTGCCCGAGCGGCGCGTCGGTCTGCACGTGCTCGACGTCGGTGTCCAGGACCGACCCGAGGGGTTCGTGCGGGGGCTCGCGGAGCATCTTCTGGAAGTGCACCACACCGAGGAACCGCCCCGTCGGGGTCTCGAGCGGCGGACGCACCACGAAGACCATCGACGCGAGAGCCGGTGACAGGTCGGCGCGGCGGATGTGCGCCATCGCCGCGGCGATCGGAGTCTCGGGGGAGAGGATGACGGGCTCGGTGGTCATCATGCCGCCGGCGGTGTTCTCGTCGTAGGCGAGCAGGCGGCGGACGTCTTTGGCCTCGTCGGGCTCCATGAGGCCGAGCAGCTCGGCGGCCTGGGCGTCGGGGAGCTCGTGCAGGAGGTCGGCGGCGTCGTCGGGCTGCATGGCCTCGAGGACGTCGGCGGCCCGGCCCGTGTCGAGGGAGGACAAGATCGAGACCTGGTCGTCGCCCGGGAGCTCTTCGAGGACGTCGGCGAGGCGGTCGTTGTCGAGGGCCCCGGCCACCTCGATGCGGCGGTTCTCGCCGAGGTCGTGCAGCACGTCGGCGAGGGCGGCTGGCTTGAGGGCGTCGTAGGCCTCGAGCAGCAGGGCAGCGCCCTGGGCCGCCGAGACGTCCGCGAGACCGGTCACGGCCTCGACGTCGACGACCTGCGTGTGCCCGCGGCGACGCAGACCGAGCGCCCCCTTGCCCGAGCCCGCACGGCGGACGAAGAGCTTGTTGACTCGCCAGTCTCCTGTGCGCTGCTTCTCGATCGACACGTCTTCGATGGTGACCGGCCCTGAGCCGTCGACCATCTCGACCGTGCGGTCGAAGAGCTCGGCGACGGCGAGGGTCTCCATGGCGCGCTGCTCGAACCTGCGCATGTTGAGCAGCCCCGTCGAGATCACCTGTCCGGCGTCGATGCTCGTGACGCGCGTGAGCGGCAAGAAGACGCGGCGGCGGCCCGGGACCTCGACGACGAGCCCGACGGCGCGCGGCGCACCTTTGGAGCGGACGAGGACGACGACGTCGCGCACCCGGCCGACCTGGTCTCCGAGCGGATCGAAGACCGTGGTTCCGGCGAGGCGCGCGACAAAGACCTGAGTTCCGGCGCTGCTCACGCGGTAAGACTACGCACCCCGTCGAGGTCTGGCATGCGCCCGCCGGCCGGTCCGGCTGTGATGCTCCTGACCAGAGGCACGAGAGCGCTTTTCAGCGGTGAGAGGACGTCCCTGGCAGGCGGGTGGACTCTGCGCAAGAATGAGGCATGAGCATGCCTCGCCAGAACTCCGTCGCACCCAAGCTGCCGACCCTGCCCCAGGGTGAGCAGATCGCCGTCCACTCGACCTACCTCGACGCCCAGAAGGCTGTCGAGGCTCTGTCGGACAAGGGCTTCCCAGTCCAGCAGGTGACGATCGTCGGCACCGACCTCAAGATGGTCGAGCGGGTCACGGGCCGGTTGACCTACCCGCGCGTCGCCGTCGCCGGCATGGCCTCCGGAGCGTGGTTCGGCCTCTTCGTCGGGCTGCTGCTGACGATGTTCTCGCCCGAGGGCTCGGTCTACTCGATCGTCGCGGCGATCGGGATCGGTGCAGGCTTCGGTCTGCTGTTCTCGGTCTTGTCCTTCTCGCTGACGCGCGGCAAGCGCGACTTCACGTCGTCCAGCCAGATCGTGGCGTCGTCCTACGCCGTGCTCTGCGAGCGGGAGACCGCCGGGCAGGCCACGCAGATCCTGCGCGAGGCGAACCTCCTCGGGCGTCCTGCCCCAGCGCAGGCCGCCCACCCGCTCGCCTCCGCGCAGCCTGTCCAGCCGCCCGCCTACGGCCAGTCCTACGGCGCGCCGACACCGCCCGCAGCACCTGCGGCGCCACAGGCACCGACAGCTCCCGCACCGTCGCCCCAGCACGTGACCCCCAGCGGAGAACCCCGCTACGGCGTCCGGGTGGTCGACGGCAAGCCGCAGTACCCGGGCAGCCCGCAGCAGCAGGCTCCCGTCCCGCCGGTCCAGCAGCCCTCGGTCCAGCAGCCGCCCGCCACGCAGACCCAGCAGCCACCGACGCAGCAGGCGCCGACACAGCAGCCTGCCGCCCCGCAGCCGCCGGCAGACGTGTGAGCTGAGCACGAGCCGTCATCCCTCCGCTCTGCAGCCGCGGACGGACGTCTGACCTCGAGCACGACGCAGCCCACCTGGTCCGGAGACTAGGTGGGCTGCGTCGTGCTCAGGGCGAGGTCGCCCTGCGGTCTGGCGGTGCGGTCAGTCGCGCAGCGACGCCATCCAGGCCTCGACCTCTTCGGGACGGCGGGGGAGCGCCGCGGAGAGGTTCTCGTGGCCGTCGGCCGTGATGAGGACGTCGTCCTCGATGCGCACGCCGATCCCGCGGTACTCCTCGGGGACCGACAGGTCGTCGCTCTTGAAGTACAGACCGGGCTCGATGGTGAACACCATGCCGGGCTCGAGCACGGCGTCGAGGTACATCTCGCGGCGGGCCTGGGCGCAGTCGTGCACGTCCATGCCGAGGTGGTGGCTGGTGCCGTGCACCATCCAGCGACGGTGGAACTGACCCTCGGGGTCGAGGGACTCCTCGGCGGTCCCGGGCAGCAGGCCCCACTCACCGAGGCGCTCCGCGATGACGACCATCGCCGCGGCGTGGATGTCGGCGAACTTCGTCCCGGGCTTCGCGACGGCGAAGGCGGCGTCGGCCGCGTCGAGCACAGCCGTGTAGACGCGGCGCTGGACGTCGGTGTAGGTGCCGTCGACGGGGAGGGTGCGGGTCACGTCGGCCGTGTAGAGCGACTCGACCTCGACCCCGGCGTCGACCAGGATCAGCTCGCCCGAGCGCACCTGGCCGTCGTTGCGGATCCAGTGCAGCGTGGTCGCGTGCTCGCCCGCTGCGGCGATGGTCTCGTAGCCGACGGTGTTGCCCTCGAGGCGGGCGTGCCCGTCGAAGGTGGTCTCGACGACGCGCTCGCCGCGTGCGTGTGCGGTCGCGCGGGGCAGGGCGCGCACGACCTTCTCGAATCCGGCGATCGTCTGGTCGACGGCCTCGCGCATCTGGCCGATCTCGTGCTCGTCCTTGATCAGGCGCAGCTCGGAGAGCATCTCGGCGAGCTGGGCGTCGACCTCGGCGGTCTCGGCGTCGTCGACCTCGCCCGCGAGGTGTCGCAGCGACTCGACGAGGATCGACGTGGACTCGTCGGCGCCGGGCACGACGCGCAGGCGCACGCCGCCCTCGCCGGTGTCCTTCGCGAGCGCGTCGGGGAGCTCGTCGATGTGCGCGGCACGGATGCCCGTCGAGGTCGTGACGTCGTCGAGCGACGGGCGGGCCCCGACCCAGAACTCGCCGTAGCGGGAGTCGGCGTAGAACTCCTCGGTGTCGCGCGGGGCGAGCGGGCGGACGTAGAGGACAGCCTCGTGGCCCTCGTCGCCGAGCGGGTGGAAGACGAGGACGGCGTCGGGCTCCTGGTCCGAGCCGAAGCCTGTCAGGTGCGCGAAGGCCGAGTGCGGACGGAACCTGTAGTCCGTGTCGTTGGAGCGCTGCTTGAGCGTCCCGGCTGGCACCACGAGGCGCTCGCCGGGGAAGGCGGCCGACACCGCGTCGCGTCGGGCTGCGGTGTAGGGCGCAGCCGCGCCCGGGACGACGCCCAGGTCGACGCGCGGGCCCCAGCCGCTCGTGATGAAGTCGCGGAAGGCAGCAGACGAGGGGCGCTGCGAGCGGTTCTCGTTGCGGTCCTCGAGTGCCTGGGCGGTTCCCTCGGGGGCGTCAGGGGTGCTGTCGGCGCCGAGGGTGCTGGTGTCAGTGGTGTCCGAGCTCATCCCACCATCTTCACACCACGGAGGCGTCCGGCACAGCCACCGATGGTCCCTGGTGGTGGGTGCGCTGGTGGGAGCCCGCGGGAGCCGGGGCCTGCGCCGGGGTGCGGGCCCGGCCTGCCTCGAGGTCCGCGAGGGCCCCGAGCAGGACCGCCGTGTACTCGTCCGGGGCCTCCGAGCTCACGTCGTGGCCGGCGCCGGGGATCACGACCAGCCGGGCGTGCGGCGCGGCGGCGAGGTACTTCTTCTCCTCGAGGCGCATGTGGTCCCGCTTGCCGTTGACGAACCACAGGGGGACGTCGATCTTCGAGGCGCTCTCGACGGCGGACCGCCCGGCGAGCTGTCCGAGCATGTCGGTGACCACGTCCCAGCCGGGCCTGAAGGCTGTGGCGCCGTCCAGCCGCACCGGGCCGCCGGCGTGCTCCGCGGCAGCTGCCGTGACGGGGAGCCCCGCGGCCCGCCCCACCGCTGACGCGCGCGGTCGTCGCGGCAGCACGGGCAGGTGCGCACGCACCGACGTCAGGGTCCGCGCGACGTGGTGCGCCGCGTCCCTGTAGAGCAGCACGGGCTTGCCGTGCGGGTCGCAGGTGCAGGCCGACGCGACAGCGCCGACGAGCCGTGCAGGGCGACGCGCCGCGTACTCGAGGGTGACGTAGCCACCGAGCGAGAGGCCCGCCACGACCACGGGGCCCGTGCCCCCGCCGACCGAGGCGACGGCTGCATCGACCACGTCGAGCGCTCCCTCGAGGGTGAAGCGCTCGTCACGTCGTGAGCCGTGCCCCGGCAGGTCGACGGCGACGGCCTCGTAGCCCTCGGCCCGCACGGCCTCGAGCTGGGGCTCCCAGAGCGCGCTCGAGCTGCGCACCCCGTGGATGAAGACGATCGCCGGACGCTGCACGGTGTTCCACCTGTTCTCTCGGTCGGGTAAGTACTGGTCGAGGACCAGCGAGGGCCGCCGACCAGGATCGCACCGGGGGCTGCGCACGTGGCGCGCGGCCCGGGCACGTGCCGTGAAAGTAGAGTGTGCGAGTGCCCAGCGACCTCCTGATCGACCTCCACACCCACTCCAACGCCTCGGACGGCACGGAGAGTCCCGGCGGTGTCGTGGAGTCTGCGGCAGCCGCAGGTCTGGACGTCGTCGCGCTCACCGACCACGACACGACGTCGGGCTGGGCCGAGGCCGCCGAGGCGTCGCTGCGGACGGGGGTCGCGCTGGTCCGCGGCACCGAGGTGTCGGCCAGGTCCGAGGGCATCAGCGTCCACCTGCTCAGCTATCTCCACGACCCCGAGCACCCGGTCCTCGTGGCGCAGAACGACGAGGTGCGCCGGGCGCGGTCCGAACGGGCGCGGACGATGGTCGAGCTGCTGAGCCGAGACTTCGACCTCACGTGGGACGACATCCTGGCCCAGACCGAGCCGGGCACGACGATCGGGCGACCGCACCTGGCCGATGCCCTCGTGCACGCCGGCTACGCCCCCGACAGGTCTGCGGCCTTCGCCACGATCTTGCGCACAGGCTCCGACTACTACGTGCCGCACTACGCCCCCGACGCGATCGACGCGATCCGGGCCGTGCGGGCGGCCGGCGGGGTACCCGTCTTCGCGCACCCTGGGGCAGACCTGCGAGGCCGGGTGGTCGGCGACGCCGTCATCGAGGAGATGGCCGCCGCAGGGCTCGTCGGGCTCGAGGTGCGCCACCGCGACAACGGTCCGGACCAGCAGCGCCGACTCACTATGATTGCCCGGTCCCTCGGTCTCTTCGTGACCGGCTCGAGCGACTACCACGGAGCCGGAAAACCCAACCGGCTCGGCGAGAACACCACACACCCCGAGGTGCTCGCCCAGATCGAAGAGATAGGTCGTAGTGACGTGATCCGCCCGTGAGCGCCTTGGACGCCGTGTTCGACGCTCGTCTGTTCATCGAGGTCTTCATCACCCTGTTCGTCATCATGGACCCCCCGGGGACGGTGCCGATCTTCCTCGGGCTCACCAGCGCCATGACGCACAAGCAGCGCGCCAAGGCCGCCCGGACCGCGATCTTCGTCGCCGCCGGTGTCATCCTCGCTTTCGCAGTCTTCGGGCAGCAGCTGCTCACCTACATGCACATCTCGATCCCCGCGCTCCAGGCCTCGGGCGGTGTGCTGCTGTTCCTCATCTCGATGGAGCTGCTCACCGGCAAGATGGAAGAGCCGACCGCCAGCTCGAAGAACGTCAACGTCGCCCTCGTCCCGCTGGGTACCCCGCTGCTCGCCGGCCCAGGTGCGATCGTCGCCTCGATGCTGTTCGTGCAGCGCGCCGACGGCGACGTCCGCGACCTCACCTCGATCTTCGTCGGCTTCGTCCTCGTGTGCGTGTGCCTGTGGGCCGCGATGCGCTTCGCGAGCGTCGTGCACAGGCTGCTGGGCGAGGGCGGCACGCTGCTCGTCACCCGGATCGCGGGTCTGCTGCTCGCGGCCATCGCCGTCCAGCTCATCGCGGACGCTGTCATCGCCTTCGTCCAGACCGCGTAGCGGGCGACGGCGGCCTCGAAGAGGCCGCTCAGCGTGCGAGGCCTGCACCCGTCTGACGGCGGGTGCAGGCCTCGTCGTCGTCTGACCGGGTACACCCGCAGACGCCGAGAGCGGCGGCCCCGTCGGGGACCGCCGCTCTCGCTGTGCTGCTAGGTGCTGCTGGGGCTCGGACCGTCAGGCAGAGACCGGGGCCTCCGGGCTGCGGCCCTGCTCCGAAGCGCCCGAGGCGCCAGCCGGCCGGCGACGACGACGGCGCGGGCGGGTGCCCTCGCCGTCGGTGCTCGGCGTGCTCGAGGGCTGCTCGGACGGGGCGGAGGCGGGAGCATCCGTCGAGCCCGTGCTGCTCGCGGCCGTCCCCGTGGTGCGGGTGCGCTGACGGGTCCGCGGACGACGGGTGCCCTCGGCCGGTGCCTCGCCTGCCGCAGGACCCTCGGCGGCACGCTCAGCACGAGGAGCCGACTCAGCCTGACGCGGGGCGCTGTCACGGGGAGCGTCGTCACGGGGGGCGTCGTCACGTCGTGCGCTGTCGCGACCGCCGTGGCTGCGTCCGCCCTGACCGCCGGAGCGCTCGCCCGAGCGACCGCCACGGCCAGAGTCGGACCGGCTCGAGTCACCGCGAGCCGAGTCGCCACGACCACCGGACTGCGCAGGGCGGGCCGCTCCGCGCTTGCCGGTCTCGCCGAGGTCTTCGAGGGTCTCCGCGTCGAGGCCGGCACGCGTCTGGGCCGACTTCGGCAGACGGCCCTTGGTGCCCTCGGGGATGTTGAGGTCCGTGTAGAGGTGCGGGGACGTCGAGTAGGTCTCGACGGGCTCGGGGATGCCGAGGTCGAGCGCCTTGTTGATGAGCGACCAGCGGGGCAGGTCGTCCCAGTCGACGAAGGTCACCGCAGTGCCCTTGTGCCCGGCGCGGCCCGTGCGGCCTGTGCGGTGCAGGTACGTCTTCTCGTCCTCGGGGCACTGGTAGTTGACCACGTGGGTCACCTCGTCCACGTCGATGCCACGGGCGGCGACGTCGGTCGCGACGAGGACGTCGATCTTGCCCGAGCGGAAGGCGCGCAGCGCCTGCTCGCGGGCGCCCTGGCCGAGGTCTCCGTGGATCGCACCGGAGGCAAAACCGCGGTCGGCGAGCTCGTCGGCGACCTTGGCCGCCGTGCGCTTGGTCCGCGCGAAGACGATCGAGAGGCCACGGCCCTCGGACTGCAGGATCCTGGCGAGCACCTCGACCTTGTCGAGGGCGTGGGCGCGGTAGACGACCTGCTTGATGTTCTTGACGGTCTGGCCGCCGTCGTCGGGGTCGTTCGCGCGGATGTGCGTCGGCTGCTTCATGTACCGGCGGGCCATCGCGACGACAGCACCCGGCATGGTCGCCGAGAACAGCATCGTGTGGCGCACGGCCGGGGTGCGCGAGAGCAGCTTCTCGACGTCGGGCAGGAATCCGAGGTCGAGCATCTCGTCGGCCTCGTCGAGCACCACGCACTGGGCGCGGGTGAGGTCGAGGAAGCCCTGCTTGAGCAGGTCGATCATGCGTCCCGGGGTGCCGACGACGACCTCGACGCCCTGCTCGAGCGCCTTGACCTGCGGCTCGTAGGCACGGCCGCCGTAGAGCTGGACGATGCGGACCGACCGCTTGGTCGACGCCGCGTCGAGGTCCTTGGCGACCTGCACGGCGAGCTCGCGCGTGGGGACGATGACAAGAGCCTGCGGCTTGCCCGGTGCGGGCAGCTCGTCGTACCCGGGCTCACCCGGTGCGACGACGCGGTGGAGGAGCGGCACGCCGAAGCCGAGGGTCTTACCGGTTCCCGTCTTGGCCTGGCCGATGATGTCGTGCCCCGCCATCGCCACCGGCAGCGTCATCGCCTGGATGGGGAAGGGAGCCACGATGCCGGCGTCGGCGAGGGCCTGGACGATCTCGGGGCGGACACCGAAGTCGCCGAATGTCACGTCTGCAGCCTGCACGCTGCTGGAAGTAGAGCTGGTCACGTTGCCTCATGTGATGTCTGGGCGGCGCCACACGTCGCTGCAGGGGCCACGGCGCAGACAGGTCTACGACGTTCCGGTGTCAGGACGGGCAAGCTCGCCTGTGGCCGGCAGCCGATCGTAGATAGGCGGTGTCGGGCGGCATCCACGCAGCGGGGCGTAGCGCACGACGAGGGTCGAGACGACCGGGCAACCGTTGTACAGGGTGCAGTCTAGCCGACGACGCCCACGACGGGCAGGTTCCTGCCGCTGGCGACGGTCCTCGCGCACGCCCCGAGCCGAGGGCGCCACCGACCGGCCTATCCTGGTCGGATGAGCGAAGCACACGCACCGGTCCACCCGGCGCCCACAGCGCCTGCGACGTCGCAGGTCAGCCCAGGTCTGCGCACCCCGCCGAGCGTCGCCGACGAGTGCGAGCTCCTCGGCCTCGTCGCCTACGGCCAGCTCGCCGCCTTCACCCAGCTCGCCGGCGACTCCCGCCACGCCGAAGACTTCGACACCTGCCTCCAGCTCGCCCACCTCGCCTCCGCAGCCCTCGCGGGGCAGGGCGAGGTCCTCGACCGCATCACGACCCTCGGCGAGGACGCCACAGACCGGCTCGGGTCCTTCGTCGGCAGCTTCGACAACTTCGTCGACCGCACAGCACCCAGCACCTGGTGGGAGGGCCTGCTCAAGGGCTACGTGGGCTTCGGGGTCGCCCACGACTTCCTCCAGGTCCTCGCCGAGCGGTTCGACGGACCCAGCCGGGCCGTCATCGACGCGGCGCTCGAGTCCTTCGCGCCCGACGCGCTCGCGGCCGAGCAGCTCGCTGCAGCCGCAGCCGCCGACGAGGTCCTCGGGTCCAGGCTCGCCCTGTGGGGACGCCGCCTGGTCGGCGAGGCCCTCGGCTTCGTCAACGACCTGCTCAGCGCACGACCGGGCCTCGTCCGCGTGCTCGCCTGCGAGCCCGTCGACCCGGCCGAGCAGTCGACCTCGGGCGCCAAGCTGTTCTCGCACCTCACCGCGGCGCACTCGCGCCGGATGGGGCGCATCGGGCTCACGGCCTGAGGGCGGCTCGCCCTCCCTGCTCGGCCCGACCTGCTCGGCCCAACCTGCTCGGCCAACCTGCTCAGGGCGACCTGCACACCTCCAGCCTGAGGCCGACCGTACGTCCGAGGTCCCGCGGCTGGGCGTAGACCTCGGTCGGGCTCCGGCGCTCAGCCTGCGGCGGTGCTGCTGCCTGTGGTCCCGGCGCTGCTGGGCAGACCGACAGCCGCGAGGAAGTGCTCGAGGGTCAGCGTGCTCATCCCGAGGGCGACGGTGCTCGACGACAGGGCCGACGCGCTGATGGTCAGCACGGCCAGGCTGCTCGCCAGGGCGGCCGGCTGGATCTTCTCGCGGACGAGGGGGATGAGCCAGTCTCCGAGGCGGGCGACGGTCCAGCCCGTGAGCACCACGTGCTCGGGGTTGATCATGTTGACGAGGTCGCCCAGGCTCGCCGCCAGGTACCGGGCCGTCCTGTCGACGAGCTCGACCATCGCCCCGTCGCCCGAGACGAGCCCCGACTGCACGGCGTCGACAAAAGGCTTCTGCTGCGTGATCCGTAGTGCGGGGTGCGCAGGCTGGATCTCGGCGAGGGTCGCCATCAGCCCGCCGACCCCGACGTAGGCCTCCACGCAGCCGCGCCGACCGCACCTGCACAGCCGCCCCTCGAAGACGAGGAGCGTGTGACCCCACTCGCCCGCGTTGTTGCTCACCCCGCGCACGAGCTCGCCGTTGAGCGCGAAGCCCGAGCCCACACCGGTCCC
The DNA here is from genome assembly GCF_013415325.1 of Sanguibacter inulinus. Taxonomy (GTDB): domain Bacteria; phylum Actinomycetota; class Actinomycetes; order Actinomycetales; family Cellulomonadaceae; genus Sanguibacter; species Sanguibacter inulinus. The sequence continues at coordinate 100,106 of NZ_JACBYE010000003.1, forward strand.
GAGGTTGACGATCGCCAGGTCGCGGTGCTCGCGGCCGGCCCCGAACCAGAGCTCGGCGACGGTGATGGCCTTGAGCGGGTTGTCGACGTGCACGTGCATGCCGAGGTCGTCGGTCAGCAGGTCTTTGATGCGGACGTCGTGCCAGTCCCAGTTCGGCGCGAAGACCGAGACGCCGAGGTCGGGCTGGACCTGCCCGGGCAGGCTCACGCCGACCCCGACCACGGAGGACGCCTCGATCGACGCGAGGGCGAGCACGCCGTGGACGGCGAGACGGATCCCGTCGACCACGTACTGGGGGGAGTTGAGGTGCTCGTCGAGCGGGACAGAGACCGTCCCGCGGGGCTCGAGGCTGAGGTCGAAGACCGTCGTCTCGACGTAGGTCTCGGCGACGTCGACCCCCACGAGGTAGCCGCGCCCCGGGTCGAGACGCAGCAGCTCAAGGGGACGGCCGACCCCTGTCGACACCATGGCCTCGATCTGCACGACACCTGCGGAGAGGAACTCCTTGACCAGCGTCGAGACCGTCGCGACGCTCAGGCCTGTGTGCTGGGACAGCTCCTGCCGGGTGGCGGTGCGGAGCGTGAAGAACGCCCGGAGCACCGCCATCCGGCTCTCGGAGCGCAGGTCACGAGCGGTCCGTCTGCTCATGGCGCACCGCCACCTGCTGGGTTCATGGTGCTGATAGTGCCACGCTGTCGAGCCTCGGCGGGAGGTCGCCCGCGGTCCCGTGGACCAGCAGGGTGAGGACAGATCCGGCCGGGACGTCGGGGGTCCACAGCGACTCCGGGTCGCCGCCGCTCACGACGGGTCGGGCCTGGTCGCCGAGCCACACTCGCCCGAGGCTGCGGCCGCCCAGCCACGCCGTCACCCGGACCTGGTGCCCGGCCAGCTGCAGCCGCAGCCCCGTCGGGCTCGTGGGCACGTCGAGATCGAGCCACAGATCCTCGCCCGCATCCAGCTCGACGGGCAGGTCGACGGTAGTCCCCGACCGGCGCGCGGCAGCCTGCTCGTCGAGGCTGTGCTCGGTCAGAGGAGCGACCTCCCACGTCGTCAGCGGCCTGAGCACGAGGATCTCGGCCCGCATCCCCGGCTGCGACGGGTCGTGGGGCCAGGTGATCGCGAGGTGGTGCCGGGCACCTGAGCCGTTCACCGCCGGAGCGTCGGGGAGCACGAGCCACGGGTCGACGGGGTGCACGAGGACGGACGGGAGTCCGTCGACGGCGACGTGGACAGGCCGCGTCTGGCCGTGCAGACGCAGCGCCGGCCGGGTGCCGTGCGGGACGACGACAGACTGCGTGTAGCTCAGCGGAGCGCCGAGCCGTGTGCTCGACCACCCGCCGAGCGTGCGGAGCGGCCGCGGTCCGCGGCCCGGCCAGGAGGAGGCTGAGGGCGCCGAGACGTCACCCGCAAGATCACCCGAGAGGCCCTCGGCGTCAGCTGTCGCGACCTCCCATCCGGCCGTGACGTCGATGACCGACTCGACGGCGTAGGCCTCGCCGACCCCGCGCAGCGATCCGAGCCGCAGCGCCGGGAGCCTGTGGTCGTCGAAGTTGGCGTGCCCCCAGATCTCCACGTCTGCGGTGAGGTCGACCTCGCCGTGGCGGTGGCCCAGGTCGACCAGGTGCGCCGCTCCGAAGCGCGCGACGGAGGGCAGGACCTCGTCGGTGGTGCCAAGGGCAGCGCCGCTCAGGCGCAGGTCGACGATGTCGCTCGCCCCGACGAGGAGCACGGCCTCGGCCGCGCTCGCGTCGACCGTCGTCCTGTACCGGCCGCGACCGCGGTAGACGCCGAGGGACTCGAGCGTCGGTGCACGGTCGCCGTGCGTCGACGGTGCCACGTCGTCGTAGAGATGCGCGGGGGTGGTGCGCGCGGCGGGGAGGGGGACCAGCCCGAGGGCTGTGCCGCCGGTCTCTCCAGGCTCTGCAGCGGAAGGCTCTGCGGCCTCGTGGCGTGACCTCCGAGCGTCGACCGGCGCGGTGTGCCGGGTCGCGTCGGCGACTGTCGACAGCGAGACGACGATGCGCCCCGCCGCTGTGGTCACCAGGGCCGAGGGCCGGGCGCCGTCCAGCGTCAGGCGGACCACGTCACCGGCAGGTCCCCCGTCGACCGTCGCATCGTCACCGCAGCCGGACAGCACCACGGTGGTCGCGCTGTCCGACACCAGTTCCACCTGCAGTCCCGTGACGCCCTCGCGCACGCCCACGAGGTCTGCGCTCGCGAGTGCCAGCGTCTCCGGCCGTCCCCAGCCGGCGAGCGGAAGGTCGACCAGGACGAGGGCGCACTGCATGCCCGCGACCTCGACGTCGACAGGGCCGTCTGCCGCGCGCAGCACCGCGGTGCCGGTCTCGGTCGAGAGGTTGGGCAGTCCGACGAGCCTGCCGCCGCCCGCCAGGTCGAGTGCGGCGAGGTGGTCGCTCGTCGGGAAGCCGACGTGCTCGACCTCGGTCGCGGCACCGGTGGCCGGGGTGCTCGCGGCGAGCCGTGGACCGAGCGTCGCGACGACGCGGGCCAGCAGCTGCGCCTCGAGGAAGCCGTGCCGCTCTGTGCCCTCGGGGGTCACGTACCCCGCGAAGTCGTAGTCGTGAGCCATGAAGCTGCCCGGGTCGCCCCAGTTGCCGACCGAGGGGGTCGCCCCGAAGTTGTAGCCGGAGGCCTGCAGGTACGGCGCGAGCAGCCGTGCCCCGGAGACGAGCAGCCTGCGCAGCGTCGTGTGCAGACGGTTCGTCTCGGTGACCAGCAGCGGCAGTCCGCGGGCAGCGAGCTCGGCCGTGCAGCGGAGCACCTCGGACTCGACGGCGGGGGACGTGTCGTCGGGGTAGAAGTTGCAGGCCGGGGCCACGCCCTGCGCGTCGCCTGTCGCCCCGTACAGGTCGCCCTGCCCGCTGCACGCCACGACGGGCACGCTGATGCCGTGCCCGACGAGAAGGTCGCGCAGCGCGCCCACGTAGCCGGTCCTGTCGTGGCAGTCGAAGAAGTCGAGCTCGTTCTCCGCCTGCACGAGCACGACGGTCCCGCCCGCCCCGGTGCCGGTCGTCTGGGTGCCCAGCGGGTCGCCGAGCTGGCGGGCCGCGAGGATCGGGACCACCTGGTCGAACCACCGCGCGACCTGCTCGAGGAACCTCGGCTCGTGCTGACGCACCTGGAGGTCGGGGTCGAGGGTGAGCCACGCGGGCAGAGCACCGCCGTCCCACTCGGAGCAGATGTACGGCCCCGGTCGGGCGACCACGAGCAGACCGACCTCGGCCGCGAGGTCGAGGAAGGCCGCGACGTCGCGCTCTCCGGTGAAGTCCCACACGCCCGGGGTGATCTCGTGGAAGTTCCACGGCAGGTACACGTCGACGGCGGTGTACCCCGACGCGCGCACCTGCTCGAGCCTCTCGCGCCACTGCGACCGCGGGATGCGGAAGTAGAACAACGACGCGCAGAGCACGACGCGTGGCTCGCCGTCGATCACGAGGAGCCCGTCGGTCAGGGTCACGCCGGGTCTGTGCCGTGGGCCCGTCTGCCCGCCAGGGCTGTGGGGGAGAAGGGCCGTGCCTCCAGGTTCCTGAGAAGGGGTCATCACTTCACACCTGCACTTCCGCCGCTGAGGTTCATCTCGTAGAGGTACTTCTGGCCGAGGTAGTAGACGCAGATCATCGGCACGGTGAGCAGCAGCGAGCCGACCATGACGAAGTTCCACGGTGGTGCCTGCAGCGCCTGCCCGGTGCTCGCGATGTACTGGACGCCGAGGGCGAGCGGCATCTTCGACTCGTCGTTGAGGTAGATCAGCGGGCCCATGAAATCGCCCCACGTGGCGGTGAGCGTGAAGATGCCGATCGCCACGAGGATCGGGAACATCATCGGCAGGATCATGCGGCGGTAGATGCCGAAGAACCCCAGACCGTCCATCATCGCGGCCTCGTCGACCTCCGAGGACATCCGCGAGACGAACTGGCGCACGAGGAAGATGTTGAAGGCGTTCGAGAAGAAGTTCGGCACGATGAGCGGCAAGAAGGTGTTCACCCAGCCGAGCTCTTTGAAGAGGATGAACTGCGGGATCATCGTGATCTGCGCGGGGATCATCATGGTCGCGAGGACCACGAGGAACACCGCGTTCTTGCCGGGCGCTCGCAGCCTGGCGAAGGCGTACCCGACGAGCGAGCTCGAGATCACCTGACCGATCACCGCGAAGAACGCGATGACACATGAGTTCACGACGAAGCGCCCCATCGGCAGGTCTGAGGTGAAGACCCTGACGAAGTTGCCCCACTCGAACTCCCGGGGGATCACCGTGAAGCTGTTGGTGTTGACGGTCTGGTCGCTCGACAGGGCGATCGAGACGACGAACACGAAGGGCACGAAGAGGATCGCGGAGACGATCAGCAGGACGGCGTAGGTCGCGGGGGAGGCCTTGAAGGCCCGCAGCGTGCGGCCGCGGCCCTCGGGCTCGTCGCGCGGCGCCCGCGTGGTCTGCGCCGTGACCGCCGCCGGTGTGGTCGTGATGGCCATCAGCGCATCTCCGTCTCGTAGAAGACCCAGCGTCGCGACGTGCGGAAGGCGACGAGGGTGAACAGCAGGATGATGACGAACAGGACCCACGAGATCGCCGAGGCGTAGCCCATCCGGTAGTAGGAGAAGGCCTCGTTGAAGAGCAGCGGGACGACCATCTGGCTCGCGTTGTTCGGACCGCCCGAGGTGAGGATGTACACCTGCGAGAAGATCTGGAACGCGCCGATCAGCCCCATGATGAGGTTGAAGAAGATGATGGGCGTGACCTGCGGGAAGGTGATCGACCAGAACTGCCGGGCCGATCCCGCCCCGTCGATCTCGGCGGCCTCGTAGAACTCGTTCGGGATGCCCTTCATGGTCGCGAGCAGGAGCACCGTGGCGCCGCCTGCCCCCCAGGCCGAGAGCAGGATGAGCGCCGGCTTGACCCAGTCCGGGTCGAGCAGCCAGGCCGGTCCGTCGATCCCGAACCACCCGAGCAGACCGTTGAGCGGGCCGTCCGGGGCGAGGACCATCTGGAAGATCATGGCCGTCGCGACGAGCGGGACGAGCGTCGGCAGGTAGATGAGGGTGCGGAACAGCTTGCGGGCCCGGACCTGCTTGTTGAGCAGGTGCGCGAGCCACAGGCCCAGGACGAGACCGAGCGGCACGGAGATCGCCGCGTAGTAGAAGGTGTTGCCGAGGGCCTTCCAGAAGATCGGGTCCTCGGTGAAGAGCCGCACGTAGTTGTCGATCCCGACGAAGGTCGGTGGCGTGAAGGTGTCCCAGTCGGTGAGGGAGTAGTAGACCGAGGCGATCATCGGGCCGAGCATGAAGGCGAGGAACCCGACGATCCACGGCGAGATGAACAGGTAGAAGTACCGTGCCTCCCGCTTGCGGCTCGTGGACATCCGTCGCACGGGGGCTGCGGGTGCTGGTGGCTCCGTCGGCTTCGTCGCCGAGGGGCTGAGCGAGGTGGCCATGGGAGGGCCTACTTCGCCGGGATGATCGACTCGAGGCGCTCCTGGATGGTCGCGAGCGCGGGCGCCGCCTCCTGCTTGCCGAGCCAGAAGTCCGCGAGACCGTCGGTGAAGGCCTGCTGCATCTCGTTCCACTGCGGGATGAACGTCGACTTGAAGGCGAAGGACGACGACTCGGGGAAGGCCTGCATGTTGACGGGGTCGGTCATCCAGGACGGCGAGAGGAACGCGTCCGACTGCTGCACCTCGACGTTCGCCGGGACGTCCTGCTTCATCGAGATGACCAGGGGCTGGGCCTTGTCGCTCGTGAGGAAGTCGATGGCCTTGAAGGCGAGCGCAGGGTCCTTGGCGGTCCGGGAGATCGCCAGGCCGGAGCCGAAGGTCGCGACGGCCTGCTCCTTGCCGCGCCACATCGGGGCGATGTCCCACTCGACGGTGTCCTGCTCCGCGAGGGAGCCGACGTTCCAGAATCCCGTGGTGTTCATCGCGACGAGACCGGCGGCGAAGGCGGGGTCACCGCCCATGTCTGTGCCCATGTTGGCGTAGTCGATCGTCGAGGGGACCACCTTGTGCTTGAACACGAGGTCGCCGCAGTACTGCAGCGCCTCGACCACGGCGTCGGAGTCGGCGGTCGGACGGCCTGCCTCGTCGATGATGGCCCCGCCGTTCTGGTGGGCGAAGCTCCACCACAGCGGCCACCAGCCCGCGCCTGCGTAGCCCCAGCGCTCGCCAGGGACCGTGAGCTCCTGGGCTGCCGAGAGCATGTCGTCCCAGGTCCAGTCCGCCGTCGGTGCCGAGATCCCGGCCGACTCGAAGAGGCCCTTGTTGTAGTAGAGGATGGCCGCGCCCGAGCGGTCCGGGATCGCGTAGACCGTGTCCTCGTAGGAGTAGACCGAGCCGACGGGGCCGAAGCGCGAGTCGAGGTCGAGCTTGGCCGTCGCGATGTGCTCGTCGAGGGGCAGCAGCTGGTTCTTGCTCGAGTAGACGTTGACGTTCTCGGCGACCTGCATGATGTCCGGGCCGGAGCCTCCGGCGATCATCGTCTGGACCTTCTGCGCGTAGCTGTCGGAGAGGATCAGCTGGAGCGTCACGCTCATCTCGGGGTACGCCTCGACGAGGGCGTCGATCCGCGCCTGGTAGGCAGCCTTGTCGACCTCCCCGCCCCAGACCGTCATGACGAGCCTGCCGTCACCCCCACCGCCTCCGCTGTCCGAGCCGCAGGCGGTCAGCGTGATGACACCGGCCGCCGCCACGAGCGTGCTCGTCAGGAATCCGCGTCGAGAGAAGTCCTTGTCCATGATGCCCATCGTGGGTCGCCTCCTTGCGATCGTCGCGAGCCGGGCACCGTCGCCCCCGGGCGTCGTCGCCCGTTGCCTCGCAGGGTTAAATTAACCCTTAGAAGAACTGGTGTCCAGGGTGCGGCATGCGCTTTCCGAGGAGGCGGTCCTTGCCGGGACGCACGAAGGCTCCCCGGGCGGCGAGCGCCTGGGGAGCCTTCGGGTCGTGCGGTGCGCTGGTCCGGACGCCTCAGATGGCGCCGAAGCCCACCTTGCGCTGCTCCTCGGAGCCGAGCTCCACGTAGCCGATGGTCGCGGCCGGGACGAGCACCCGGCGCCCCTTGGCGTCGGTGAGCTCCAGGACGGTGCCGTCCTTGAGCGCCGCGCTCACGCGTGCGGCGACGTCGTCCGCGGTCGCGTCGGTCTCGACGACGATCTCGCGCGCCAGGTTCTGAACACCGATCGTGATCTCCACGAAGTCCCACTCTCCTCAGGTCGTGAGCGCCGCCGGTCAGCCGTGCTCGTGATGTCTCCCGACGATCATCGCCCCTCGGAGGGCACTTCGCGTCGCACCATCCCGTGAATTCCGCGCCAAGCGAACTGTGCGATGAGCTCAGGGGTGTCCATCTCCGCCGCGTCCTCGGGGCGACGGGCCGCATCGGCCGCGCGCTCACCCCGCAGGGCGTCGGAGGCGGCGACCCGCGCCATCGCCGTCGCCGTCCGGGCGATGGTCAGCGTCTGGGCCGGTGTGAGGTCGGTGATCGACTCGAGGACCCCGGCGAACAACTCGGCGTTGCGCCGGTTCGGGTCTTCTACGCGCTCGCGGACCAGGTCGTCACGGGTGACGTCGGACTCGAAGAGCAGCGAGGCTGCGACGCCGCAGCCCTCGGCGAAGTCCACGTAGGCGCGGACGACGGCGTGCACCACGTCGTAGCCGTCGACGCTCGCGTCGTCGGCGCCCGACGCCGCCGCGGCGGCGACAGCCTCGCGGACGGGCACCAGGGCGAGGGCCACGGCGTCCACCAGGGCCTGCCCGCGCTCGTCGATGACGGCGAGGTAGAGGTCGAGCTTGGACGGGAAGTGGCGATAGAGGATCGGCTTGGACACCTCGGCCCTGTCGGCGATGTCGTCCATCGAGATGTGGTGGAAGCCCTGGGCCGCGAAGAGGTCCTGCGCGATCGTGAGGATCTGCGCCTGCCGCTCGTTCTTCGGCATGCGGGGCTTGGCCCGTCTGTGAGGATCGGGTGCAGGGTGGTTGACCACAGCCCCAGACTAGGTCCTTCGGCCTATCATCTCTGGCACCATGGGAGCCGTGCCCACCCCCCGACCCCTCCCAGACGCCCGCGACGCCTCGCGCTCGCCGCAGTCGGGAGACTCGTCGGGGCTCACCCGGAGCCAGCTGCGCGCCGAGCGGTCGAGCGGGCAGATCCGCACGTCAACCCGGGTTTCTCGCCGTTCTGGGATGCGCGTGCGACCCGCCGTGGCTGTCGTCCTGGCCGGCGTGCTGGCGGGCACCGGGGCCGGAGCCGTGTGGTCGGCTCTGGACAACCAGCAGCCGGATGCATCGATCTCACCTGCCGGGACGGCCACCGGCGCGCAGCCTCGGGCCGACGACCGGGCCAGCCGGGACGACGAGCGCGACGTCCTCGCCGAGCCGACCCCTGAGGCCGCCGCCGGAGAGGGCTCGGGGGTCAGTGCCACCGCGGTGTCCGGGTCCGGCTCCGACAGCGCAGCGGGCTCCGGCAGCGTGCTCTCCCTCAACCCCCTCGACATCGAGGCGCTCCCCGACATCGCTGCAGCCCGCCCGCAGGCCGGTGACTCCGCAGCCTCCGGGTCGGGCGACGTCGCTGGCCTCGCGGCCGACGATCCCGCCCAGGTGGCCGAGCTCGGGGCGAGCGAGGCTGTCGCGCCCGTGCTGCCCGAGGGTGTCGACGAGGTCGACTTCGCCGCAGGCATCCTCTCGGCAGACGTCCCCGAGTCCGGGACCGGTGTCCTCGACGTGGTCCCCGGCTCGAGCCCGGCCCCGGGTGCTGGAGAGGTCTCCACGGTCCGCATCCAGGTCGAGCAGGGTCTCGACGTGGACGGCACCAAGGTCGCCGACCTCGTGCTGACCACCCTCAACGACCCTCGCAGCTGGGGCGGTGACGGGTCCCGCACCTTCGCCCGCACCGACGCGGCAGACGCCACCTTCACCGTGACCCTCGCCAGCCCGAGCACCGTCGACAGGCTCTGCGCGCCGCTCGACACCGGCGGGCTGTGGTCCTGCGGCGTGACCGACCACGCCGTGCTCAACTACCTCCGCTGGGTCGAAGGCTCACCCAACTACGGCGAGGACATGGCGGCCTACCGCCAGTACCTCATCAACCATGAGGTCGGCCACGTCCTGGGGCACAGGCACGAGCAGTGCGGGGCGACAGACTCCCTCGCGCCCGTGATGGTCCAGCAGAGCGGCACGACCATCCGCTGCGTGCCGAACGGGTGGCCGAGGCCGTAGGCTGCCGCCGCCCGGACGACTGCCGGTGGTCCGGTTCTCCAGGTGTCGGTGGCTCGTGATGGGATGCGGTCTGTGGAACTCAGACCGCCTGTCGCTGCCGGGGCCCTCGACGTGCTCGACGCCGTCGACGGGTCTGCTGAGCGAGTCGCCTCGCGGTCTCGCGCACCGCGGCTCGACGAGTCGCAGGCGCACGCGCTCGGTGCGGTCTTCGAGCAGCCTGTGAGCCTGGTCCTCGGCGCCCCGGGGTCGGGGAAGACGACTCTCGCGCTCGAGGTCGCAGCCGCAGCCGTCGAGCAGCACGGCACCTCGCCCGACAAGATCCTCGTGCTCGGGGCGACCCGTCGCGGCGCGGGGCACCTGCGTGACACCCTCGCCGCGCGACTCGGGCTCACCGTGCGTGGCGCTGTCGTCCGGACGGCCCCGTCGGCGGCCTTCACGATCCTCACCGCTCGCGCGCAGGCTCTCGGAGAGCCCGCTCCGACGTTGGTGACCGGGCCTGAGCAGGACCTCGTCCTCGCTGAGCTCCTCGCCGGGCACGCTGCGGGGGAGGGCGCCGACGTCGGGTGGCCCTCGACCTTCCCTGAGGAGACTCTCGAGCTGCGGGGCTTCCGCGAAGAGCTCCGCGACCTCCTCATGCGCTCGGCCGAGCGTGGCCTCGGGCCCGCCGACCTCGTGACGCTCGGCCACCGGCACGAGCGCCCCGAGTGGGCTGCTGCGGGGCGCCTCTACGACGAATACCTCTCGGTGATGGCGCTGCGTCAGCTGACGCCCGACTCGGGGGAGCGCTACGACCCGGCCGGGATCGTCGACGAGGCCGCGCGCACCCTCGAGACCTGGCAGGACGACGACAGGCCTCGGTGGGACCTCGTCGTGGTCGACGACTACCAAGAGGCCACGGCAGCCACCGCCCGCCTCTGCCACGTCCTCGCCGGCGACGGAGCCCGCCTCGTGCTGCTCGCGGACCCCGATACCTCCGCGCAGGCCTTCCGCGGTGCGACCCCGGCGCTCGTCGGCCGGTCGCCGGCGGGCTCGCCGCCGTCGAGCCGGTCGCTCGACCAGGCCCCTGGGGCCGTCGGTGAGCTTGGCGCCCAGGTGCTGGCCCTCGGGACGGTCTGGCGGCACGGCGCGCGGCTGCGCGAGGCCGTGCGATCTGTCACGCAGGAGATCGGGTCGGTCGGGGCGGTCGAGCACCGGCGGGCTCCCGCGCGGTCCGTGGTTCTCGGGCTGTCCCGCGAGGAGGAGGCCGGGTCCGAGCACGACGTCGAGCTCCGTGAGGACCACGACGGCACTGTCGAGACCGCTGTGCTCCCGAGCCCTGCGCTCGAAGAGGCGCACGTCGCCAAGACCCTGCGCGCCGAGCACCTCGTCGCCGGGACCGCCTGGTCGCAGATGGCCGTGGTGGCCCGCTCCGGGTCCGAGCTCGTGCGCCTGCGCCGTGCCCTCGGCGGGGCCGGTGTGCCCGTCGCGGTCGTCGGGACCGATGTCGCGCTGCGTGACGAGCCCGCGGTCCGGCCGCTGCTGCGCGCCCTACGGGCTGCCGCGACAGGAGAGCTCGAGCCGGAGGTCGCCGTCGAGCTCCTCACGTCTCCGCTCGGTGGGATCGACGCCGTGGGCCTGCGCCGGCTGCGTCGCGCCCTGCGTGCCGAAGAGCTCGAGGGCGGTGGTGGGCGCACCTCCGACGCGCTGCTGGTCGAGGCCCTCGGGGACCCCGCCCGCGTCGTCACCCTGCCCTCCGACGTGGTCCGCGGTCCGCGCCGTGTCGCACAGATGCTCGCCGCAGGGCGCACTGCGCTCGACGCTCCGGGTGCGAACGCGCAGACCGTCCTGTGGGCGCTGTGGGACGCCGCAGGGGTCGCCGAGAGCTGGCGGTCGATCGCCGTCAACGGTGGACCCGGCGCGGCCCGCGCCGACCGTGACCTCGACTCCGTGATGGCCGTGTTCCGCGCCGCGGAGACCTTCGTCGAGCGTGTCCCGCAGGCGACAGCCCTCGCCTTCGTCGACCACGTCGAGTCCCAAGACCTCCCCGCCGACAACCTCGCTGCGCGCGCGGCGGCGTCGGACACCGTCCAGCTGCTCACACCGGCAGGTGCCGCCGGGGGCGAGTGGGAGGTCGTCGTCGTCGCCGGTGTGCAGGACGGCACCTGGCCCGACCTCCGCCTGCGTGACTCGATGCTCGGCTCGCAGGCCCTCGTCGACATCCTCTCCGGGCGGTCCCAGGACGCCTCTGGCACAGGGCGTGACGCGCGGCGGGCTGTCCTCGCCGACGAGCTCCGCGCCTTCGCCGTGGCTGTCTCCCGGCCGACCCGCCGACTCGTCGTCACCGCCGTGCGCGACGTCGACTCCGAGCCGTCGGTCTTCGTCGACCTCGTCTCGCCGGACGCGGACGGCAGCGACAGCGAACCGCCGGACGTCTTCGCCGCCCCGCTCGACCTGCGCGGTGTCGTGGCGACGCTGCGCTCCGAGCTCGCGGCTGCCCTGACCGAGGGGACCGGCGCCGGTGCGGCGCGGGCCCGGTCTGTCGCTGGTCTGCTCGCCAGGCTCACGGTGTCGGGAGTCGCCGAGGCTGACCCGACCAGCTGGTACGGCTCGGCCGAGCTCTCCAGCTCGGCTGCCCTGCGCGCACCCGACGAGACCGTCCCCGTGTCGCCGTCGAAGGTCGAGCAGGTGCACCGCTGCGCACTCCGCTGGGCGCTCGAGAGCGCGGGCGGGACCGCCGGCAGCGCCCTCTCGCAGTCTGTCGGCAACCTCGTCCACGACATCGCCCGCGAGCTCCCCGCCGCAGGGCACGCCGAGCTCGCCTCCGAGCTCGACCGCCGCTGGCACGAGCTCGGCATGCCCGACGGCTGGCCCGCGACCCAGACGCGCCGCCGGGCCGACGCGATGATCCGGCGGCTGGCCGAGTACTACACCGAGATCTCCGGCCCTGTGCTCGTCGAAGAGTCCTTCGAGGTGCAGGTCGGGCGCGCCGTGCTGCGTGGCTCGGTCGACAGGCTCGAGCGCAGCGGCGACGACGGCGTGAGGGTGACCGACCTCAAGACAGGCCGGGGCATCCCGAGCGTCGCCGAGGCGTCGACCAACGCACAGCTCGGTGCGTACCAGCTCGCCGTCGAGTCCGGAGCCTTCCCCGAGCTCGGCCCGGACGTGCACAGCGTCGGCGCCCAGCTCGTGTTCGTGGGGGAGGGGGTGCGAGCCACCCGACGCACCCAAGAAGCCCTCGGAGAGGCCGAGGGCAGCTGGGCGCAGACCCTCGTGACCGAGGCCGCCGAGACCATGGCCGGCGCGAGGTTCAGAGCCGTCGAGAACTCCCTGTGCCCCACCTGCAGCGTGCGCCGCGCCTGCCCCGTCCAGTCCGAAGGGCGGCACGTCGTCGACCTCGGCATACCGGCCGTCCTCCCGGAGGAGCAGAGATGACCGTCCCCGCGGGCGACCGCCCGGACCTGAACGCGGGCGACCGCCTGGACCGCAGCGCGGGCCACCGCTCGAACCTGGACGCGGGCGACCGCCCGGACCAGAGCGCGGGCCACCGCCCGACACTCAGCGCCGCTGACATCGCCGACCTGCTCGGGCAGCACAGGCCGACCGACGAGCAGGCCGCTGTCATCGAGGCGCCCATGGCACCGATGCTCGTCGTCGCCGGGGCAGGCTCGGGCAAGACCGAGACGATGTCGGCCCGTGTCGTGTGGCTCATCGCCAACGGCTTCGTCGAGCCGCAGGAGGTCCTCGGTCTGACCTTCACGCGCAAGGCTGCCGGCGAGCTCTCCGACAGGGTGGGACGCCGGCTGCGCCAGCTCCGACGCAGCCGCGCCGGGTCGGGAGGGTCTGCCCTCGACGCGCTCGACCGCCCCACCATCTCGACCTACAACTCCTACGCCGCCTCGCTCGTCAAGGACCACGGTCTGCGGATCGGCCGCGAGCCCGGAGCCCGTCTGCTCTCCGAGGCGTCGAGCTGGCAGGTCGCGAGCGACGTCGTCGAGAGCTGGCACGGCGACCTCGGGACCGACGCCGCGGTGTCGACCGTCGTCTCGGCCGTCCTCGACCTGTCGAACGCACTGAGCGAGCACCTGCTCACCGTCACCGAGGCCCGGGACCAGATCGAGACGCTCGTCGACCAGATCGTCACGACGCCCTTCGGCGGCAAGCGCCGCTCGCTGCACGCCGACCTCGGCAAGCTCGCGCGTTCCCTCGGTGAGAGGCACGCGCTCCTCGAGGTCGTCGACGCCTTCCAGCGGCGCAAGCGCACGATGGACGCCGTGGACTTCGGCGACCAGGTGTCCCTCGCCGCGCAGCTCGCCCTCGAGGTCGACGCCGTCGCCGCTGGGGAGCGCGCCCGCTACTCCGTGGTGCTGCTCGACGAGTACCAGGACACCTCGTACGCTCAGATCCGCCTGCTGAGCGCACTCTTCGGTGACGGTCACCCCGTCACCGCTGTCGGCGACCCCAACCAGTCGATCTACGGCTGGCGCGGCGCCAGCGCCTCGGGTCCCGCCAGGTTCCCCGGGCAGTTCCGCGACGCCGACGGCCGTCCCGCAGTGGTGCACAGGCTGAGCACGTCGTGGCGCAACGACCTCGCGATCCTCGACGTCGCCAACACCACGTCGCGTCCGCTCTACCTCGCAGACCCGGACAACTCCCTGCCCTCCCTCGACCCTCGTCCGACAGCGGGCCTGGGCTCGGTCCACGGCGTGTACGCCGCGACGATCGAAGAAGAGGCGTCGGCGATCGCCGAGTTCGTCGCCAAGCGCTGGGCACCCGGCCAGACGACAGCCGCTGTCCTGTGCAGGGCGCGCAGCCAGTTCCCGGCGATCGAGGCAGCGCTGCGCGGGCGTGGTCTGCCCGTCGAGGTCGTCGGCCTCGGCGGGCTGCTCACCACCCCCGAGGTGGTCGACCTCGTCGCTCTGCTCGAGGTGGTCCACGACCCGTCGCGCGGAGACTCGCTCATGCGACTGCTCACAGGCCCCAGGCTCAACCTCGGCGCGTCCGACCTGCACGCCCTCGCGAGCCGCTCGGCCGAGCTCGGACGACGGACCCGGGCGGACAGGCCTGTCGAGGGAGACATCTCCGACGACAGGTCGATCGTCGACGCCCTCGACGACCTGCCCCCCGAAGGCTGGACCGGGCCCGACGGGAGGTCCTTCACCACAGCGGGATGGACCCGTCTGCGCTCGCTCGCCGCGATGCTGCGTGAGCTCCGGGCCCTCACCTATCTCTCCCTGCCCGAGCTGGTGGACCGAGCCGAGCGTGCCCTCGGGCTCGACATCGAGATGGCCCTGGTCGCCGCGCGCAGCCGGGACGACGCACGAGCCGGCAGACCGACCGCCGACCCACGGGGGCGTGCCCACCTTGACGCCTTCCGTGACGTCGCGGCGACCTTCTCCGACACCTCCCAGCTCGCGACGCTCGGTGCCTTCCTCGCCTGGCTCGCGACTGCCGAGAAGCGCGAGCGCGGACTCGACCGTCCGGCAGGGACCCCCGACCCCGAGGCCGTCCAGCTGATCACCGTGCACGCGTCCAAGGGCCTCGAGTGGGACGTCGTGGCGGTCCCCGGGCTCGTCGACGGTGCCTTCCCGTCGACCCGAGCGAGCACGGACAAGGGCCCGACCTCCTCAGGATGGCTGACTGGCCTCGGGGAGCTCCCTTTCCCGCTGCGCGGAGACGCCCAGGACCTGCCTGAGCTGTCCCTCGGCGGCGCTGAGGACTCGGCCGAGCTCAACGCGCGTCTGGTCGACTTCAGAGCGCGCTGCGGCGAGCACGAGGTCGCCGAAGAGCGCCGGCTCGCCTACGTCGCCTTCACCCGTGCGCGCAGCGACCTGCTCCTCACCGGTGCGTGGTGGCGCAGCGCGAGCAAGCCGGCGACCCCGTCGATCTTCCTCGCAGAGCTCCACGAGGCCGGGGTGCTCGCCGAGTTCACGGTCGCCGAGCAGCCCGAGCCGTCTGCGACGAACCCCCGTGAAGAGCTGACCAACGAAGCGGTCTGGCCCCCGCTCGAGGCCGACGAGGCACGTCACGGCGACCTGGCCCAGAGCCCGCTCGCCGGGAAGGGAGCGCCGTCTGGCGGTGCCGGACCCCAGACGGACCCGCTCGAGGTGCTCCGGAACGCCCGCGACCACGTGCTCGACGCCCTCGTCGACGTCACGCACGAGCCTGCCCCCGCGAGCGTCGAGCCCGTGATCGGCCGCGACGGCACCGACCTCACCGAGCTGAGCGAGATCCTGCTCGCCGAACGGATGACCCGGCGCAGCGCCGCGACAGCCATGGATTTCCCCGCGCACGTCTCCGCGTCGGGACTCGTCGAGATCGCCAAGGACCGCGGGGCCTACGCTCTCGCCCTGCGCCGCCCCGTCCCGCGGCAGCCCTCGGTGCACTCCCGCCGAGGGACGGCCTTCCACCTGTGGGTCGAGCGTCGCTACGGCGCCACCTCGCTCTTCGACCTCGACGACATGCCGGGGGCCGACGACGACCTCGTCGACGAGGACACCGCCCTGTCCGACCTCCAACGGACCTTCGAGGCGTCCGAGTGGGCCGAGCTGACCCCGCTCGCCGTCGAGGTGGGCATCGACACCATGATCGCGGGGGTCATCACCCGCACGCGGATCGACGCCGTGTTCGTCGATCCCGCGAGGCCTGGCGCGGACGGCCGAGCGCCGGGTGTGGTCGTCGTCGACTGGAAGACCGGTCGTGTGCCGCGCGACCTCGAGGCTGCCCGTGCCCGTGAGGTCCAGCTCGCCGTCTACAGGCTCGCCTGGTCGCAGTGGTCAGGCACCCCGCTCGAGGACGTCTCGGCGGCGTTCTACTACGTCGCCGACGACACGACGGTCCGCCCAGGACGCCTCGCCGGGCTCGCCGAGCTCGAGGCCCTCGTCCGAGGGGACGGTCAGCGCTCGGACGTCGAGCCGTCGGGATCCCCGCGCGGGTGATCGGGCTCCACGGTCGCGACAGCCTCGGTCGGCGGGGGCGGCACGGCGCCAGGGCCTGAGGTCTTCATCCCGTCAGCGCGCGGTGTCTGATCAGAGCTCGGTGTCTCATCGGTGCGCCGTGTCTGATCAGAGCTCGGAGTCTCACCAGCACGCGGTGTCCCGCTGGTGCGCGGTCCGGACGGAGCAGCGACAGCGTCGGATCCGACGACCCGCACGGGGGCTGTGAACGCAGCTGTCGCGACGTCCTGGTGCGGGCGCGGCTCGACCTTGCCGTAGTCGGGCAGCCGGATCTCGTCGTCTCCGATGGTGTCGTCCCCGCCCGCGTCCGCCTGCGAGGCGGAGCCCGACGAGGGTGCAGCAGCTGTCGACGGAGAGGCACCTGACGACGACCGCGATCCGGCCGACGGTGCGTCATCTGCTCCAGCGCTCGCTCCAGACCCGGTCCCGGCCGAAGATCCCCCAGCGGCGTCCCGCGCCACAGGCGTCGACCCTGTCGAGCGCGAGGCCCGGGCACGGTCGATCGCCTCGTCCTGCGCCTGGGCGTGGACCGACGACGCCCGAGACGTGGCTCCGGAGGCCGGGCTGCCAGCACCCGCAGAGCTCTGACCGCTCGCGACCGAGAAGGCCCCGACCTCGGTCGAGGCGCGCTCGAGGTCGGCGAGCATGCCGACGGCGTCTTCGACGATCTCGTCGTCCTTGGTCCGCACCCCGTGCAGCAACCAGCGGGCGAGGGCGAGCTCTGAGGCGAGCAGCGCCCTGTCGACGAGGTGGGCGTCGGTCAGCTCGGTCCGGCGCAGCTGGTAGGCCTCGAGGATCGAGTCGACAGCGTCGTGGGGCGCTGTGACGAGCAGCCACGCGAGGTCGTCGGCAGGGTCGCCGACCTGGACCTCGGCGAAGTCGCTGATGGCGCTCACCTGCCCCGACCGCACGAGGAAGGTCTCGGCCGAGAGCGCTGTGTGCGTGATCGTGGGGCTGAACCGCCACATGGCCACGTCTTCGAGCGCGCGCTCCCAGCGGCGCAGCAGGCCGACAGGCACCCGCCCGGTCGACGCTGCGGCGTCGACCTCGGAGAGCCGACGCTCGCGGTACTCCTGCGCGGAGTACACGGGCAGCCCGGCCCGCTCGACGATGGACACCGGGAGCTCGTGCAGCGCGCCGACCGACCTTCCTAGGCTCGCGCTCAGACCAGGTCCGGGGACGATCCGCTCGACCCGCAGCGGGTGTCCCGGCAGGTCGGGGTAGACGACAGCCCGTCCGCCCTCGGGGAGCGGGGCGAACCCGGCAGCGCGCGGGACCTCGAAGGGCAGTCGACCGTCGTCGACGTAGCCCTCGAGGGCGGCGAGGAAGGCGACCTCGGCCTCGAGCGCGGCGCCGGCCGCGAGAGTCGCGGGCGCGCGGACGACCCAGCGGCGCAGCTCGGAGTCGATCGCGGTCGCGGCGTCGAAGCCGTCGGGCGCAGAGCACGGCTGGACGGCGTGCACGTCGAGTCCGGGCACGGCCAGGGTGGAGAGGGCTGCGAGAGCGAGCGGTGAACGTGGCACCTCCCCACGGTAGACGCAAAGGGTGTCCCACGGCCCGGAGGCACCCCGCACCGGCGGGGTGCGGGTGGGTCGAGCGCGCGGCCCGGCCCGGGCCGCCCGGGCTGCTGGATCGTCGTACGGTGGAGGCATGGGACATGTCGACTGGGACCAGCTACCGCTCTCACGAGCCACCACAGCACGCCGCGCCGAGCGCCGCACCGAGCCCGAGATCGTCAGGACGGTGCTCGCCGAGCCGGGGACTCTCGTGCTGCTCGTGCACCGCAAGCGTCTCGCCGTCGTCCCTGGTGACGGTCCCGAGCGCCTGCTCGCGCTCGTCCCAGCGGCTGAGGTCCTCGATGTCGCCGACGCTGCGGCGCACTCACCCGAGACGCGTCCCACCTGGCTCTACCTCGGAGCAGACGACGACCGCGCCTACGTCGCGTGCATCCTCCCCGATGCCGCTGGCGCGGACGAGCTCGGCCTCGAAGGTGTCGCCCCGGTGAGCGCGGCCGACGCTGTCGTCGCCCGTCACAGCTGGGGGTCGCTCCGTGAGCTCGGTGCCCAGCTCACCACCCGCGACGTCGGGCTCGCGACCGAGGCCGTGGCCCTCGCAGCCTGGCACGCCGCCCACCCGCGCTGCCCTCGCTGCGGCGAGCCGACCGAGCCTGTCGACGGCGGCTGGGTGCGGCGCTGCAGCAACGACGGGTCCGACCACTACCCGCGCACCGACCCTGCGGTGATCATGGCGGTGCTCGACGAGGACGACAGGATGCTGCTCGGTCACGCCGCCCAGTGGCCCGCGAACCGGTTCTCGACCCTCGCCGGCTACGTCGAGCCCGGTGAGCCCCTCGAGGCGGCCGTCCGCCGCGAGGTGCTCGAAGAGGTCGGGATCGTCGTCGGAGGCGTCGAGTACCGGGGCAGCCAGCCCTGGCCCTTCCCTGCCTCGCTCATGCTCGGCTTCGTCGCCCACGCCCAGACGCGCGACATCCAGGTGGACGGTGTCGAGGTGACCGAGGCCCGCTGGTTCACGCGGACGGAGATGCTCCGGGCCGTCGAGTCAGGAGAGCTCGGCCTCCCGAGCCGGGCCTCGATCGCCCGCGCCCTCATCGAGGACTGGTACGGCGGCGAGCTGCCGGGAGCCTGAGCGGCACGCTCGGTCTCGTCTGACGAGGAGGGGCGGCGGGCAGGCCACGGTCTGCACACGACAAGAGACCGTCGGGCTGCGGCCCAGACGGTCTCTCGTGTGCTGCGTGCGCCTTGCGGCTCGGTGAGCCGCCGCGCCGTGCGTCGCTGCGTCAGGCCGCGAGGCGCGCCTTGACGTCGGCGAGCGACGGGTTGGTCGCCGACGACCCGTCCGGGAACACCAGCGTCGGGACGGTTTGGTTGCCGCCGTTGACCTGCTCGACGTACTCGGCGGTCCCGGGGACCTCTTCGATGTTGACCTCGGTGTAGCCGATCCCGGCCGAGTCCATCTGCGTCTTCAGGCGGCGGCAGTAGCCGCACCAGGACGTCGTGTACATCACGACCTCGCCGGCAGGGGGGAGCGTGGGGGAGGTGGCGGTGGTCTCGCTCATGGCGGGAGACTCTCCTCTCGAGAGATGTGCGGCATGCTGCCCGGCGGGCGGCGCCTCGTCGTGGACAACCCTGAGGTCGACCACCAGTATTCCCGTCTTTCGTCCCGACGTGTCGGTGCGGGCTGGGAAGATGGAGTCCTCATGCCTGCACCGACGTCTTCCTCCCAGCCTTCCCTGCCGTCACAGCCGACCGGTGCGCTCGTCTCGAGCGTCCCGCGGACTCCCGAGGCGATCCTCGAGGCCCTCGACCCGGACCAGCGAGCCGTCGCCGAGGCGCTCACAGGTCCGGTCTGCGTCCTCGCGGGCGCGGGGACCGGCAAGACGCGCGCCATCACGCACCGGATCGCCTACGGCGTCCGGACAGGCATGTACAAGCCGACGACGGTCCTCGCCGTGACCTTCACAGCGCGCGCCGCGGGCGAGATGCGGACCCGGCTGCGCGACCTCGGCGTGAGCGGGGTCCAGGCCCGGACCTTCCACGCCGCCGCGCTGCGCCAGCTGAGCTTCTTCTGGCCGCAGGTCGTCGGCGGCCCACCGCCCCGCATCCTCGAGCACAAGGCCCCCGCGGTCGGCGAGGCCGCCCGCAGGCTCAGCCTCAGCGTCGACCGCGTCGCCGTGCGCGACCTCTCCTCCGAGGTGGAGTGGGCCAAGGTCTCGCTCGTCACGGCGGAAGACTACGAGCGCGCCTGCGTCGCAAAGGGGCGACCTGCTCCCGCCGGCTTCGACCACCGCACAGTCGCCCGCCTCATCACCGCCTACGAAGAGGTCAAGACGGAGCGGTCGGTCATCGACTTCGAAGACGTCCTGCTCATGCTGGGGGACATGCTCGCCTCGAACCACACCATCGCCGAGACGGTCCGCAGCCAGTACAGGCACTTCGTGGTCGACGAGTACCAGGACGTCTCCCCGCTCCAGCAGTTCGTCCTCGACCAGTGGCTCGGCGGGCGTGAAGAGCTCTGCGTCGTCGGTGACCCGAGCCAGACCATCTACTCCTTCACGGGTGCGACGCCCCACCACCTGCTGAGCTTCAAGAAGACCCACCCCGACGCCCAGGTCGTCCGGCTGGTCCGCGACTACAGGTCCACGCCCCAGGTCGTCGGCCTCGCGAACAAGCTGCTCGCCACCAAGGGCGTGCGCCGCTCGGGCAGCCACCCGGCGCTCGAGCTCGTCGCGCAGCGCCCCTCGGGCCCGCCTGTCGCGTACACGACCTACGACGACGACGAGGCCGAGGCCAAGGGCATCGCGACCAAGGTGGGACGGCTCATCGCCGCCGGGACCGCTCCCTCGGAGATCGCCGTCCTGTACCGCACCAACGCCCAGTCCGAAGGCTTCGAGGCCGCGCTCGCCGACGCTGGGATCGCCTACCTGGTCAGGGGAGGGGAGAGGTTCTTCGTCCGCCGCGAGGTGCGCGACGCGATCGTCCTGCTCCGAGGTGCCGCGCGCTCCGCCGAGCCTGACATCCCGATGCCGACGACGGTCCGGGACGTCCTCACCTCGGCGGGCTGGTCGGCCGTGCCGCCCGCGACCCGCGGCGCCGCCCGTGAGCGGTGGGAGTCCATGCAGGCCCTCGTGGGGCTCGCGGACGACCTCTGGGACAAGCGTCGAGCCTCGCTGCCCGACCTCATCCAGGACCTCGAAGAGCGCGCATCGGCTCAGCACGCACCGACTGTCGAGGGTGTCACCCTCGCCTCGCTGCACGCGGCCAAGGGACTCGAGTGGGACGCGGTGTTCCTCGCTGGGATGAGCGAGGGGCTCATGCCCATCTCGCTCGCGGAGACCGACGAGGCCGTCGCCGAAGAGCGGCGCCTGCTCTACGTCGGCATCACCCGTGCCAGGGAGCACCTCGACCTCTCCTTCGCCCGGGCTCGCAACCCCGGAGGACGCGCCGGACGGCGTCGCACACGGTTCCTCGACGGGCTGTGGCCGAGCGACAACCCGGCAGCCGGGATCCGGCGCGCGCCCCGAGACGTCGGCGGCCGGACGGCGGTCGTCGTCACGGGGGAGTACGACGCCGAGCTCTACGAGGCGCTCAAGGACTGGCGGACCGCCCGCGCCGAGGCGATCGACAGGCCGAAGTTCGTCGTGTTCTCGGACTCGATCCTGCGCGCCATGGCCGAGCTCGCACCGACCTCGAACGCTGACCTGGTGCGGATCGACGGGGTCGGCCCGGGCAAGGTCGAGACCTACGGGGCAGAGGTCCTCGGGGTGGTCCGAGCACATGTCGAAAAGAAACTCGGTAATTAACTTGCAGGTCGAGAACCGCCAGCCCTAAGGTTCAAGAGTCCGAAGAAGGAGCGGCGACGACCGAGAGGTCTGAGCCCGAGACGAGAGGAGGTGGGTGCTAGATGGAGATCAACATCATGACCGCAACGGTCATCGGAAGCCGCGACGCTGCGAGCTACCCAGCGAAGGTCGGCTCAGCCGCGACCGCTGTCTCCACTCGTCGTCGGTTCGCCGGCATCGACCGCACCCACGTCTCCGCACCCAGGGCACACACCGTCTGACGACTGTTCAGACGAGCCGTCCAGGCCGCGGAGTCCTCAGGGATCCGCGGCCTTCTTCGTACCACCAGCCTGTCTCCGCGTCTGCGGGGGTCGGCTCGTCGTACTCAGGCTCCGCGCATCCCTCACAGCCAGACCATGTGAGAAAACGGGATACAAGGAGGACACCGTGCGGCCTACAACGCTGCTCGACACGATGTCACAGGGCGGCTCCGGGGCTTGGGCTCGACCCAGCACCACCCAGGAGCCGACGCACGACCAGGCGAGGGTCCGCAGGGACGCTCGACCTGCAGCAACACTCACCCAGCTCGAGGGCCAGGAGTTCGACGAGCTCGTCGCGGGCCTCGTGCCCTGCCGCAACAACGACCCCGAGCTCTGGTTCGCCGAGCAGTCGGCCCAGGTCGAGCAGGCCAAGGCCCTCTGCAAGGAGTGCCCGCTCGCGGCAGCCTGCCTCACCGGTGCGGTCGACCGCGCCGAGCCGTGGGGCGTGTGGGGTGGAGAGGTCTTCGTCGACGGCGTCGTCGTCGCGAAGAAGAGAGGGCGGGGACGCCCCCGCAAGACCGAGGTGGCATGACATGACGTCAGCCCCTCGTCAGCACCCGGGTGCCACGACACCCGTCTCGGTGCACCCGCAGCGCGGGTGCACCGACCAGCCCCGCAGCCGGGGCATGGCATCGAGCGTCTCGACGTCGATGCTCGCCCCGGCTGTCGCGGGCCGCCGCCCGTCGAGGTAGGCCACCACCTCCGCCGCGACGAGCGCACCCGCCGTCGCCGCGACCGCAGACGACTGCGGCAGCCGTCCGCCAGGCGCGGCACCGAGCGCCGCCGGCCCTGCAGCATGCAGAGCATCGTCGTCCGCGAGATCGCCCAGGGACTCGACCTGGAGCTCGACACAGCGCACGCACGCCGTCTGACCAGGCAGCACGAAGGGCCCCACCACGGCTCCCCACGCCGTCACCGTCACGACCAGGTGCGGGACTCCCTCAGCCACGAGCCGTGCCGTCCGCAGCACCCCGACCCCCTCCTCGACGACGAGGACGACGACGTCAGGGGAGTCGTGCTCAGCGTCGCCGACCTGCGTCCTACGCCGGGCCAGGACGACCAGGTCGCGCAGCGCGTCGTCCCAGCGCCGGCCGACGTGGTGCTCGCGCAGGCCTCCCACGCCGACGTCGGACGGCCGGACCTCCCGCGGGTCGACGAGCAGCAGCGTGCCGATGCCGCTCGCGGTCAGGACGTCGACAGCGACGGCTCCGAGACGACCTGTCCCGACGACCGCCACGACCCGCCGGGCTCGGGCTGCCACGACAGGTCCTCCCGTCGTCCCCTGGGACCGTGATCGTGCGTCGACCGCGGCGGCGTCGTCGAGCAGCGCCGACGTGACCTGGCCGGGATCGGTCGCGGCTGTCTGCGAGGCAGCGCCCACCCCTCGGCTGGGCCTGCCCGGGGTGGAGGTCCTCCGCACTGTGGTCTCCGTCCTGGGGGTGCTGTCGGCAGGGGCGTGCACCTGGACGACGGCTGCCAGACCTGTCGCGGAGGTCCATCGTCTCGTGACCTGGGAGCCTGCGGAGGTTCTCCACAGGAGTCGTCTCGATCGTCCGGTGGACGGAGTGAGACCGGGCGAAAGGACGCACCGCCCCGGTGAGATGCTTCGTGATCAGCCGCCGAGACGCTACGGTTCGTCTGTGCCCGACACCGTCGACGGAGTGCCAGTCCCCCAGGTCGAGGTCCGACGCAGCCGTCGACGCAAGAGCACGGTGAGTGCGTACCGCGACGGGGACCGGACGATCGTCTCCATCCCTGCACGGTTCTCGCGCGCCCAGGAGGCAGAGTGGGTCGCGCGGATGGTGGCGCGCCTCGCGGACAAGGAGCAGCGCCGCAGACCCTCCGACGAGGGGCTCGCGACGCGGGCGGCGGTCCTCTCCGAGAAGTACCTCGACGGCCGTGCCCGGCCATCGTCCGTGCGGTGGTCCAGCCGCCAAGGACGACGCTGGGGGTCGTGCACCCTGCCCGACAGGTCGATCCGCATCTCGACGCGGGTGCGCGGGATGCCCTCGTGGGTGCTCGACTACGTGCTGCTCCACGAGCTCGCCCACACGCTGCACGCCGGCCACGGGCCCGAGTTCTGGGCGCTGCTCGACGCCTACCCCCGGACCGAGCGGGCCCGGGGGTTCCTCGAGGGGTTCTCCTTCGCCTGCGACACGGGGGCTGACGAGATGCCGCCCCAGGACGACGAGGACGACGACCCCGCCTGAGCCGAGCCTGCCTGAGGAGCGGAGTCTCAGGAGCGGGGAGCCGACCCCTGGCCGTCAGGCTCGTCACCGGACGTGTCGTCGTCGGGTGAGCCGGCGCTCGTCGGACCGTCGGTCTGGACGCTGCCCTCGTCGCTGCCAGCAGCGGAAGGCTCTCCTGCCGTGTCGTCCCCGAAGATCTCGGCGAGAGCCTTGTCGACGTCCGACTGCTCGGCGGTGACCTGCTCGCGACGGCTGAAGTAGCCGGCCGGGTCGTCGAGGTCTTCGGTCCCGGGCAGCAGGTCCGGGTGGTCCCAGACCGCGTCGCGGGCCTCGGACCCCACCTGCGCGTCGATGGTGGCCCAGAGGGTGGCGGCGTCTCGCGAGCGTCGTGGACGCAGCTCGAGCCCGACGAGGGAGGCGAAGGTCTGCTCGGCAGGTCCGCCGGCCGCGCGGCGGCGACGGATCATCTCGCGCAGCGCGACGGAGTGCGGCAGGTGGGGGAGCGCGGCACGCGCCACGACCTCGTCGACCCAGCCCTCGACGAGGGCCAGGACGGTCTCGAGGCGCAGCAGGGTGGCCTCCTGCTCGGGGGTCGACTGCAGGCCGAACACGCCGCCGGAGAGCGCACCGCGCAGCGCCTCGGTGTCTGTCGGGTCGATCTCGCGCATGGAGGACTCGAGGGCCGACATGTCGATCGTGATGCCCTGGGCGTAGGCCTCGACGAGCCCGAGCAGGTGACCGCGCAGCCAGGAGACGTGCGTGAAGAGGCGGGCGTGCGCGACCTCGCGGAGCGCGAGGAACAGCCTGACCTCGTCTTCGGGGGCGTCGAGCCCCTCGGCGAAGGCCTTGACGTTCGAGGGGACGAGGACCGTCGCGGGCTCGCTGAGCAGCGGGACGCCGATGTCCGTCGCACCGAAGACCTCACGGGACAGCGTCCCGGCGGCCGTGCCGACCTGCATGCCGAAGACGGCCGAGCCGATCTGGCGCATCATCTGAGCGGGGTCGAATCCGTCGGTCCCGCCGAAGAAGCTCGACAGGCCAGCCATGCCGGGGATCCCCGAGTCGGGGCCACCGAGCTCGCTGAGGTCTTCGGGCAGCTGGTCGCGCAGGACGGCGCCGAGGGCGTCGGCCACCGAGGCCGCGACGGGCTGGGCGAGCGCGCTCCAGGCGGGGAGCGTGTGCTCGACCCACTCGGACCGGCTCCACGCGAGCGACCGTCCGCCACCCGGGGGCAGCTCGGTCGCGGCGTCGAGCCAGAGCTCGGCGACAGACAGCGCCTCGGTCGCGACGCGGGTGTCCCGTGCGGACAGCGACGGGTCGCCCTCGGCGACAGCCGCCTGACGAGCGACGTCGTGCGCGACGTCCGCGTTGACAGGGCCCGTGCCTGTCGCCGTCAGCATCTGCTTGACCTGGTCGAGGACCTGACGGAGCATCGCGGGGTCGTTCTGCAGCGCCGAGCCTGCGGCGAGCAGCTCGGGGTCGAGGCCCCGGGACTTGAGCTCGGCCATGGCCTCGTCGGCGTCCGCCCCGAACATGGACCGCAGGAGCTCTTCCCACTGGTTCGGGTCGGGCTCGCGCGGCGCACCGCTGGGGTCGAACGGGTCGCTGCTCATGAGGATCTCCTGGGGCGATGACTCGGACCGGGCTTCGTTCTGACTACGGTAACCACACAGACGTACTGCGAGAGGCCAGATTCACCATGACACCACACCTGGTTCGCTCAGGGCGCACCGTCGTCGTCGGCGAATCCCCGGTCGCCCGCGGCCTGCGGGAGGCGCTCGGCGTGCGCCTGCACGCGCCAGGTGGCGGTGGCGACGCGGGAGCAGCCATCTCTGAGCACCCTGCCTCGGACGACGGGTCCGCCGGGCTCGACGGCGCGGAGGCTGTCGTGATCGTCGGTCAGACGGGCGACTTCGAGTCTGTCGTCGCCCGCCGCACGGCTGAGCGCCGGGCGGAGACCGCGGAGCGGGTGCACGCCGCGGTCGCGGCGGCCGTGGCCGCCGGGGTGGTCCACGTGGTCGGCATCAGCTCGGCGATGGTCGAGGGAGCCGCGCCCGGTCGGGCGCTCATCGACGATGGTGACGACGGCGACGGCGACGGCGACGGCGACGACGGCGACGACAGCGACGGCACAGACGGCGCAGGCAGCACAGCCCCCGACCCCGGTCTCGAACCCGACGAGCCTGACGAGGGCGCTGCGGGCGACCTGCGGGCCTTCGAGGCTGCGCTGCGCGAGGCGGCGGCCGTGCACCAGGTCCCGAGGCTGACAGTGCTGCGGCCTGCGGTCCTCGTCGGCCCCGGCGTCGACACGCTCCTCACCCGGCACTTCGAGGCACCGCGGATCCTCACCGTCCGGGGGACGCGCCGCGACTGGCAGCTCGTGCACGTCGACGACCTGGCGTCGGCTGTGGCTGTCTGCGTGGAGCATGGCCTCACAGGTGCGCTCACCGTCGGCGCGGTGCGTGACGGCGCGCCGGACGTCCTCGACCCTGACGAGGTCGTCGCGATCACCGGTCTGCGGACCGTCGACCTCCCGGCCGCGGTCGCCTTCGCCGCCGCCGAGCGGCTGCACAGGGTCGGCGCGCTGCCCGCTCCCGCGTCGGACCTCGCGTGCACGGTCTACCCCTGGACCGTGTCGGCACGCCGTCTGACGGCGGCCGGCTGGGTGCCGGGGTGGTCCAGCCGCTCGTGCCTCGAGCTGCTGGTCGACCAGGCCCGTGGGCGTCTCGGTGTCGGTGGGCGCAGGGTCGCGCGCCGTGACGCGGCGGCCCTCGGTGCGGCTGGAGCAGCTGTCGCCCTGCTCGGGACAGCCGCAGTCTGGAGGCAGGCCCGCGGCCGCCGCTGAACCGGTGCTGCGCCAGCCCAGCACCGGCCCAGCACCGGACGGTCGACAGGAACCGACCCGTCGCTCAGCACGCTGCCAGACTTCTCGGGGATGATGGGTCGGTGCGCCGCAAGAAGATGTCGACCCAGCCCCCCGCAGACCAGTCGTCCGACCAGCCCTCTGCGGCTCCGGAGGCTGGCCGGGAGAGCGCTCTCGAGCGCAACCTCCGCGAGCCGTACGCGCTGCCCGGACGCGAGCGCCCGTCGGCGCGCTCGATCACGCTCGGCATCTCGTTCATGGCGACGGTGCTGCTGCTCTCCGGCCTGGCGATCCTCCCGTCGCCGTACGCTGTGCGCTCTCCGGGGCCGACCCGCGACACCCTCGGCGAGGAGGACGGCACGCCGCTCATCGAGATCACCGGCGCCCCGACCTACGAGTCCACGGGCGAGCTGCGCCTGACGACAGTCGGGGTCAGCGGCGGCCCGGGCTTCCCCGTGAACCTCGCCCAGGTGGTCCAGGGGTGGGTCGACCCGACGCGGGTCGTGGCACCCGTCGAGACAGTGTTCCCGAAGTCCGTCTCGCGCGAGGAGCTCGACGCGCAGAGCTCGGCCGAGATGACCTCCTCGCAGGAGATGGCGACGTACGCGGCGCTCACCGAGCTCGGCTACGACGTGCCGGTGACGCTCTCGGCCGTCGAGACCGCAGCAGACTCCGGGGCTAGCGGTGTCGTCGAGCCGGGCGACGTGATCGCCTCTCTCGACGGGGAGCCGCTGGCATCCTCCGAGGACCTGCTCGAGCGTCTGACGACGATCGACCCCGGGACCGACGTGACGCTCGGCGTGGTCCGCGACGGGACCCCGACCGACCTCACCGTGACCACGGGGGCCGTCGAGGGACAAGACGGCTCACGCCTGGGTGTCGTGGTGCAGAGCAGCTTCGACTTCCCCGTCGACGTGAGCATCCAGATCGAGAACATCGGCGGACCGAGCGCCGGGACCATGTTCGCGCTCGGGATCATCGACAGGCTGACGCCCGAGGACGAGGCGAACGGTCAGGTGATCGCCGGGACCGGGACCATGGACCTCGCAGGGCAGGTGGGA
This sequence comes from Sanguibacter inulinus, assembly GCF_013415325.1. Lineage (GTDB taxonomy): Bacteria > Actinomycetota > Actinomycetes > Actinomycetales > Cellulomonadaceae > Sanguibacter > Sanguibacter inulinus. Next base: position 127,988 of record NZ_JACBYE010000003.1, read on the forward strand.
CCCATCGGCGGCATCCGCCAGAAGCTCGACGGCGCCGTGCGCGACGGGGCCACCTGGTTCCTCGCACCCGCAGCCAACTGCGACGAGGTCGTCGGCCACGTGCCGGAAGGTCTGCAGGTCGCGAAGGTGGCGACGCTGGCCGAGGCGCGGGCCGCGATGGTCGCGATCGGCGCGGGCGAGGGCAGCACGCTCGACACCTGCACAGCCGGCTGACACCAGTGGCAGGCCCCGAGAGGGCCGTCGGTGCTCAGGCGTCTCCCGCTGCTCGAGCCGGCAGGGTCGGCAGGACCGGCCCGCTCAGTCGAAGGTCGCGCGGAGCGCCTCCACGAGGCCTGGGACGAGTGCCGGTCCGCCGGCGACCTCGGCGGCCGAGTCGTTGGACCGCGAGCGCAGCGCGCACCACGACGTCCCGTCACGCAGCACGCCGACGGCCATCCGGACGTCCTGACGGTCCGGGTGCTCGGACAGGTACGCGAGCGCGGCCGACGGGTCCTCGGGGATGCCCTCCTCGGCCGTCGGCGGCAGGATGATCCGCTCGACGACGAGCGCGGCGCCTGTCACGGCCTCGGGCCAGGTGATCGACGCGAGCAGGTCGTCGAGCTCGACCGAGTCGGGCACGCCGTCCTGCTCGACCGAGGTCAGGTGCAGCGGGTTGTCCCGTGCAGCCTCGACGGTCTCGGCGGGGAGCATCTTCGCGAGCTCGGGCTCGGCCTCGAGGGCGGCCTGCGTCGAGACGAGCGCGAAGACCCGCAGCGGGGCGTCCCACCCTGTCGAGGCGACGTGGGCCTCGACGTCGACGACGGCCTCCGCGAGGAAGATCTCGGCCATCGACGGAGCCTGCTGCTGCGCGGGTGCGGCCTGCGCCGTCTGGCGGTCCGGGGTCCCGGTCGAGTCGTGGGCGTCGCCGGTCGGGCCGGTCGGCGTGGCAGGTGCGTCAGTCATGCGGACAAGTCTCGCAGACCTCGCGCCGGGACGGCAGGCAGCCGGGCGCAGCGCGTCGGGCGGGTGCGCCGCCAGCGCCCCGAGCCGTCGTGCCGGTCGGGAAGCCCGCCGGAGCAGGCGATACCCCCATGAACTGTGGGAACCTTGAGGAGACCGCACGCGTTCACTGTGTGAGTGCTCCCTCGGGGTGCTCGTGCACGAGTGTCACCAACAGCGAGGATCCCACGCCGTGTCTTCAGCAGCGCCCCCTCGTCGACCAGCCCCCGCACGGGGACCGGGTCGCCGTAGGCCGAGTCCGCTCGTCATCACCGTCGCCGCAGTCGGCGTCGTCGTGGTGGCCCTCTTCCTGCTCGCGCAGTTCTGGACGGAGGTGATGTGGTTCGACCAGCTCGGGTACGAGAAGGTCCTGTGGACGCAGTGGGGCACGCGTGCCGCCCTGTTCGTCGCCGGGTTCCTCGTGATGGCCGCCGCGGTCTACGCGAGCCTGCAGCTCGCGTACCGCAAGCGCCCCATCTATGCGCCGTCGACGCCCGAGCAGGCGACCCTCGACCAGTACCGCGAGGCGATCGAGCCCCTGCGTCGTCTGGTGATGGTCGCCGCTCCGCTGCTCGTCGGGCTGTTCGCCGGCATCGCGGCGTCCTCGCAGTGGACGACGGTGCTGCTCGCGCTGAACTCGGTGCCCTTCGGCACGACCGACCCGCAGTACGGCATGGACCTGTCGTTCTTCATCTTCACGCTGCCCGTGCTGCGCTTCGTGGTGAGCTTCCTCATGGCTGTCGCGATCATCTCCGGCATCGGTGCGATCGCGACCCTGTACCTCTACGGGGGTGTGCGCCTGGGTGACGGTGGCGTCCGGACGACGGGTGCCGCGCGCATCCAGCTCGCGACCACGGCCGCGGTCATCATGGTGCTGCTCGGTGTCAACTACTGGCTGGACCGCTACTCGATCCTCAAGACCGAGAACGACCGCTTCGCAGGTGCGTCCTTCGCCGACGTCAACGCCGTCATCCCGGCCAAGGCGATCCTCGCCGGGGTCGCTCTGCTCGTCGCGGTCCTGTTCGTCATCACCGCGGTCCGTGGCAACTGGCGTCTGCCGGCGATCGGTGTCGGCCTCATGGTCGTCGCCGCGATCGCCGTCGGTGGCATCTACCCGGCGATCGTCCAGCGCTTCCAGGTCACCCCGAACGCCCAGGAGCTCGAGGCCGACTTCATCCAGCGCAACATCGACGCGACACGGACGGCCTTCGGCCTCGACGAGATCGAGACCGAGTCGTACAACGCCAAGACGACCGCCGAAGCCGGTGCGCTCCGCGAGGACGCCCAGACCACGCAGTCGATCCGTCTGCTCGACCCGACGATCGTCAGCCCGTCGTTCCGTCAGCTGCAGCAGAACCGTGGCTACTACAACTTCGCGGACACGCTCTCGGTCGACCGCTACGAGATCGAGGGGGAGAGCAGGGACACGGTCATCGCCGTGCGCGAGCTCGACCTCAACGGCCTCGGCGGCGACCAGCGCAACTGGGTCAACGACCACACGGTCTACACCCACGGCTTCGGTGTGGTCGCGGCTTACGGCAACCAGATCGGACCGGACGGCCGTCCGGCCTTCTACGAGGGCGGCATCCCGTCGGTCGGCGCGCTGACCGAGGAGACCGACAACGGCTACGAGCCGCGGATCTACTTCAGCCCGAAGTCCCCGAGCTATTCCATCGTCGGTGCCCCCGAGGGCACGGACCCGTGGGAGCTCGACTACCCGACGGACGAAGAGGGCGGGCAGGTCAACACGACCTTCCCGACCGCCGACACGGCCATCGGACCGGACCTCGGTTCCTTCATGAACAAGCTGCTCTACGCGCTCAAGTTCCAGTCCGAGGAGATCCTCTTCTCCGACCGTGTGACCTCCGAGTCGCAGATCGTCTACGACCGCGACCCGCGGGCCCGCGTCGAGAAGGTCGCTCCGTACCTGACACTCGACGGGCGCGTGTACCCGGCCGTGGTGGACGGCCGGGTCAAGTGGATCATCGACGGCTACACCACCTCGAACGAGTACCCGTACTCGGCCTCGGAGTCCCTCGAGGACGTCACGGCCGACTCGCTCACGGCGACGTCGACCTCGATCCAGGCGCTCGCGCCGCAGCAGGTCAACTACATCCGCAACTCGGTCAAGGCCACCGTCGACGCCTACGACGGCTCGGTCACGCTCTACGCGTGGGACACCGAGGACCCGGTCCTGCAGGCCTGGCAGGGTGTGTTCCCGAACATGATCCAGCCGATCTCCGAGATCTCCGGCGACCTCATGAGCCACATGCGCTACCCGGAGGACATGTTCAAGGTCCAGCGTGCGCTCCTCACGCGCTACCACGTGGACACGGCGAGCGAGTTCTTCTCCGGTCAGGACTTCTGGCGCAGCCCGACAGACCCGACCGGTGGGACCTCGAACACGACGCTCCAGCCGCCGTACTACCAGACGCTCCAGATGCCGGGCCAGGACGCTCCGTCCTTCTCGCTGTCCTCGTCGTTCATCACCGGTGGTACGAGCGACCGCAACGTCATGACCGGGTACCTCGCGGTCGACGCCGAGGCCGGCAACACGGCTGGAGAGGTCGCCGAGGGCTACGGCAAGCTGCGGCTCCTCGAGCTGCCGCGAGGTTCGACGGTGCCCGGCCCCGGCCAGGTGCAGAACAACTTCAACTCCGACTCGGAGATCGCCCAGGACCTCAACCTGCTGCGGCAGGGAAACTCGACGGTGATCAACGGCAACCTGCTCACCCTGCCCATGGGTGGCGGCCTGCTGTACGTGCAGCCTGTGTACGTCCAGTCGTCGAGCGGCACGGTCTTCCCGCTGCTGCGCAAGGTCCTCGTGGCCTTCGGTGACGAGGTCGGCTTCGCCAACACCCTCGACGAGGCTCTCGACCAGGTGTTCGCCGGTGACTCCGGTGCGACAGCCGGTGACGCGGAGACCCCCGACGAGGGCGAGGTGCCTGTCGACGACCCGACAGACGCCCCGACGGACCCGTCGGCACCGACGGACGGGGCGACCGACACCCCGACCGCCGAGCCGACGACAGACCCGACGGACGCCCCGACGACCGACGTCCCCGCGGGTGACGCACGGACGCAGCTGAACGAGGCGCTGGCAGATGCCAAGAAGGCGCTCGACGACAGCCAGTCCGCGCTGACCGACGGTGACTTCGCCGCCTACGGCGAGGCTCAGGACCGTCTGCAGCTCGCCCTCGAGGCAGCCCTCGCGGCCGACGAGGCGCTCGGGAACTGATCCGGCGCTCCCACGCTGCACCTGATCGACCGACGACGGCGGTCTCCTCTGATACCAGAGGGGGCCGCCGTCGGCGTCTCGTCCCACCGGTCACCATCCCGGTGCCCGGTGCCCGGTGCGCTGCTGACGGACCGGGCGCGCTCTTGGTGCGGGGAGGTAGGCCCCGAGGGTGGACGTGGTTTGCCTCACGGTGCTCCCACGGACGACCATTGCGCCATGACAACGATGAACACCACGGGACAGCACGCGATCACGGACGGGTCGTTCGGCTCGCTCCCCACGAAGATCCTCCAGCACGCGAGCGGTGCCCGGGCAGAGATCTTGGTCCGCGGCGCGACGGTGCTGTCGTGGACCGCTCCCTGGCGTGACGGCTGGGCCGGGTACATCGACGGCTACAGCGACGAGGCCGACTTCCAGCTGCAGCACGGTGGCCGCAGCGCGATCCTCTTCCCCTTCGCCAACCGTCTCAAGGACGACCGCTACACCTTCGACGGCGTCACCCACGAGATGGGGCTTCAGTTCCCCGTCGACAAGGAGGTCATCCACGGCCACGCGCGCGGTCACGACTGGACCGTCGTCGCCGAGGACGTCGACCCTGCCGCCGACGCCGTGAGCATCACCTTCGCCTTCGAGGTCCGTCCGGGCGACGTCGAGGGCTACCCCTTCGCTCTCGACGCGACGGTCCGCTTCGACCTCACCGCGACGTCGCTCGACCTGACGCTCACGTACCGCAACGTCGGCGAGACCGACGCCCCGGTCGCTGCGGGATGGCACCCGTACTTCACGCTGCCCGGGCACGACACCATCGACGGCCTGGCCCTGCGCGTCCCCGCCCGTGCGCAGATCGTCAACGACGCCGACCTCATCCCGCTGCCGGGCGACGCCGCCTACGCCCCGATGGACGCCGACCTCGTCCACGAGACCCTCGAGGGCGTCGAGTACGACGACGCCTGGGACCGTCTGGTGCCCGACGCCGACGGTGTGATCCGCACGCTGCTGACCGACCCGGCGACAGGCGACGGCCTCGCGGTGTGGCAGAAGACTGGGACGCTCCTCGTCTTCACGAGCGACGCCCTCGAGCGCAAGCGCGAGTCCGTGGCCATCGAGTCGCTCGAGACGACGACCGACGCCTTCAACCGCCCCGACAGGGCCGACGAGGTGCGGGTCGCCGTCGGGCAGGCGAAGACCTTCGAGCTCGGTGTGCACGTGGTGCGCGGCCAGCAGGGCTGACGTCCGCGTCGAGCGGTGAGAGCGTCCGTCTCCGACCCCGTCCGGGCTGGTGGACGGTCGACCTCACCGGGTCATGTCGACGATCCTGGCCAGGGTTGAGAGCGGAGTCACACGCTCTACGGGCACGATCGACTTGGACTCCCGGCCCACGCGACGTAACGTTGTCTTTACCGACGCGGGGTGGAGCAGCTCGGTAGCTCGCTGGGCTCATAACCCAGAGGTCGCAGGTTCAAATCCTGTCCCCGCTACTTGTGAAGTGAACCGCACGATGTACGACACGAAGACCCTGTCTCCCTCGAGAGGCAGGGTCTTCGTCGCTGTCGGGTGGCGTCAGCGCTGTAGGCTTTGACCCGACGACCGTCGTTTTTTCATGGCTGGGGGAGGCGCTGGCGATGCCCGGAGGCCTCACGGACGCGCCGTCCGGCCAGCCCCTCGGGTCGCGGCGCGCGGAGGTGCTCGACAGGCTCCGGGCCGCCCGCGGACCGCTCGGTGTCCTCGACCTCGCCGCGGCGACAGGTCTGCACCCGAACACCGCACGGTTCCACCTCGACGGGCTCGTCGACGACGGGTTGGCGACGCGGGAGACCGAGGAACGTACGACACCTGGTCGGCGGCGCGTCCTCTACGCCGCGCGTGGCGAGGCGTCCGGGCCGACGAGCTACGGACTCCTCGCGGAGATGCTCACCGGTCTTGTCGTGACGATGGGCGGTGGGCGGGCACAGGCCGCTGAGGCCGGACGCGACTGGGGTCGCCATCTGGTCGAGAGCGACCTGCCCTCGCAGCGGGCCTCGGACGAGGAGAGCCTCGCGCGTCTGGAGCGAGTCCTCGACGACGTCGGCTTCGCCCCCGAGACCCTGCAGGACGGTCCTGTCGCTGTCGTCAACCTCCGTCACTGCCCGTTCCGGGACGTGGCGGTCCGGCACACCGACGTCGTGTGCGCGCTCCACCTCGGACTCATGCAGGGAGCCCTCGCCGAGCTCCGCTCGCCGTGGCAGGCGACCGGTCTGGACCCCTTCGTCGAACCGACGCTGTGCGTCGCACGGATCGAGAGGAGTGCGACGACCTCGGCGCGCGATCCTGAGGTGGACGACCGGGGCGACGAGGGCTGAGCTCAGGTGATCGGCAGGGCCGTGGCCAGCAGGACCACACCGACCGAGCCGACCAGGGTCGAGACTGCGAGCGCGCGGGCGAGCGTCCGCCGCCCGGCCCCGGTGGCCCAGCCGTGCAGGGCTGCGGCGAGCATGACGAGCACGAAGGCCGTGAGCTTGCCGGCGAGCATCCGTCCGTAGCCCGGCTCTGCGAGCGAGCCGATCGTCACGCCCTTGTGCGCTGCGAGGAGGACGCCGGTGGTCACCTGCAGCGGGATGAAGGCGACCACCGTCACGATGCCGAGGCGCATGCCCAGGCTCCGCATGAGGGCCGCGCGCTGCTCCTCACCGAGACGCCTGCGCGCGACGGGCAGGACGAGAGCCGAGACGGTGAGCTGACCACCCACCCAGAGGATGGCACCGAGGACGTGCACGAACCGCACGAGCGACCAGACGGTGAGCACCTACGACGCCTCCAGGATCCCGCGGGCTCCACGCTCGGCGTCGACCATCGCGTGGTCCACGAAGGTGTAGTGCCCGGGCTCGGGCAGGATGAGCTCGACGAAGCCACCCTGGGCGGGGGCGAGGTCGAGCACCTGGGCGCGGCCCTGCTCGGCGTTCCCGGGCCGCAGCAGATAGGCACCTTCTTTGAAGACGGTGTCGAGCTGACCGCCGACGACGTGGAAGGCTGTGGCTTCCTGCGGTCCGGCGTCGACGACCCAGATGCGGATGCGCTCACCCGCGCGGACGGCGATCGGGGCGTGCACGTACTGGTCGACGTAGCCGTTGAACACGACGGCGCTCGGGGCCTCCGCGGCGATCGCATCCTCGTCGGCAGTGCCGTCCTGGGGGCCGAGGTAGAGCTCGGACTGGACGAGCACGAGCTCGGTGTCGACCGGGGGGAGGCCCGGCGGCTCGATGATGACAGCCCCGTACATCCCGTTGGCGATGTGCAGCGACATCGGCGCGGTGCTGCAGTGGTAGAGCCAGGCACCCGAACCTGCCGCGACGAACTGGTAGGTCAGCTCTTGGCCCGGGTCGATCGTCCGCATCGGCTCGTCGGGGGCGAGCGTGCCGGCGTGGAAGTCGATGCTGTGGCCCATGCTCGCCTCGTTGACGAACGTGACTGTGAAGAGGTCGCCGACGGAGCCGTGGAGCGTGGGACCGGGTGCCGACCCGTCGAAGGTCCACAGGGTCTGTCGGACGCCCGGGGCGACCTCGGTCACGGTGTCGGTGACCACCATCCGCACAGCGTGCTCCGTGCCGCCGGGCAGGGGTGCGAGCTCCGGGTCGAAGGGCTGCCAGTCGGGTCCGGGGACTGCCTGCGGGTCGACCGTGACGGAGTCGTCCGTCTCGGTACCTGCGCTGGGCATGGCTGCCATGTCGTGGCCGTCGTCGGTGCTGGCGCCGTCGTCCGGCGCAGCCGAGGCCCCAGTCGTGAGGATGTCGAGGGTCATGCCTGCCGCCCGGTGACCGGGGACTGTGCACCACCCCTCGGTGTCGGCGTCGACGACGCCGAGGTCGAGGGTCGCGGACTCTCCGGTGGCGAGCATGGGTGTCTGCTGCCCGGTGGCGAGTGCGAGGTCGTGCCGCATGCCGTCGGTGTTCGTGACCTCGAGGACGACGTGGGTCCCGGCCGCGATCTCGATCACCGCCGGGGAGACGCGCATCCCGGCCAGGGTCACCTGGATGGTCTGCGTCCCTGCGGCACCGGTGACGGTGGCAGACCGAGAGCTGGGGACCCCGGGTCCGGTGAGCGCGACCACCAGGGCGACGACGACCATGAGCGCACCGAGGGCGAGCCCTCCGAGCAGCCCTCTGCGGTCGGCGGCCGGCTGGGTGGCGGGTGCAGGTCCGGGTTCCGCCGTCGTGGTGCTCACGCTGTCCGTCCCGTGCGACGTGCCCTGACGACCGCGGTGGCCGAGGCGACGAGGAAGAGGACGACGGCGACCTCGGTCGCGATCCCGCCGCCTGTCCACCACGGGTTCGACCCGAGCGCGTCCCCGCCGACGAGTCGGGCGGCGAGAGCCGTGTGCAGCAGGACGACGTGCGCGTAGAAGGAGGGGTGGAACGGCAGGCGCACCCGCAGGACCGCCGGGACGATCACGGGCGCGTGCCCGAAGATCATCGACATGACGAAGCCGAGGAAGACTGCGTGGAGCCCGGAGTCGTAGACGGCGAGGCTCGAGCCGAGGTCGCCCGCGACGAGCCAGATCGTCCCGCCGACCGCGAGCCACACGTACCCGGCCAGCAGGCACACCGCCATGAACCGCGTGACGCCCGGCACGCGGACGGTGCGGCGGGCGACGTCGTGCGCTGCTCCCCACAGGGCCAGGGCGAGCATCCCGGCGCCGGCGAGACGGGTCCCCGTCGATGTCTCGGGGAACGCCGTGGCGACCAGGAGGCCGACGAGGAACAGTGCGCCCGCGGCGGCGAGCTGGCGTACCGCCGACGGGCGGAGCATGCCCACCCGTGCCAGCTCGAGGCGTTCGCCGAGGATCGTCAGGACCAGGAAGCCCGCGAGCCACGGGACCATGCGGGGCACTGTCCACCCGGCGAGCCACAGCACTGTCGCGACGTACCAGCAGAGTGCTCCCAGAGCCATCACGCGCAGGTGGAAGGCCGGCTGGATCCTGTGCACGACGAGGTAGATCACGCAGAGGAGGACGGACGCGAGGCAGAGGAGCAGGCGTCCGGCGAGCGGCTGACCGACGAGCAGGGCGAGGCCTCCGGCCCCTGAGACGGCGGGGGCGAGGAAGCCCCAGGACCTGCCGAGCGCGACGGCCCGCTCGAGCGAGATGACGGTCCCGAGGAAGCCGAGGGTGATGAGCGGCCCGTGGTCGGAGGCTGTGCTGCTCGCGAGGGTCGGCAGCGGGAGCCCGAGGAGGAGAAGGCCTCCCCACAGGGCTGCGAGCAGGCAGAGCAGGGCAGCCACGAAGATCGGGATGCGGCGCGCCGTGCGCTGCTGGCCGTCGGGCCGGGCGACGGCGGGCGTGGTCGCGGTCACCATCCGAAGGCCTGCTTGGTCTCGGCGCTCATCATGTCGGCAGACCACGCAGGTGCGTGGGTGATGACGACCTCCACACGGTCCACGGCGCCGCTCTCCACGAGGACCCTGCGCACCTCGTCGGTCAGGTACTCACCCAGGGGGCAGGCAGGGGTGGTGGTGGTCATCACGACGGCAGCCACCCTGCCGTTGAGCTCCACCCCGTACACGAGCCCCAGCGAGACGATGTCGATCCCCAGCTCAGGGTCGATGACCGAGCGCAGCTCCTCCCGGAGCTGGGCGGTCTCGGTCCCGGGTGCGAGGAACCGGGTGACGGAGAGCAGGTCGCGGCTCACGTGGCATCAGGGCGTGGGGAGCCGAGCGTGGCGGGCGAGCCAGGGGACGCGCCTGGCGTGGTGGTCGGGACGGGCTCTGGCACGGCGGGCTTGCGGTGGGCACCTGGCATGGGTGTAGTTTTCACTAGTCGAGTAGTAAAAACAAGATGTGCTAGTTCGTCCGCCACCCCGAGGAGCTCCGATGTCATCTGAAGCCGCACTGCCAGACCCCGTCGACGACAGCGGGTCGCTCGACCTCGACGTGCGGACGCTGCCGCACGGCGCACGGCACGACGTGATCTTCGCCCGTCTGCAGGCGCTCGCGGACGGCGAGACCTTCGTCATCCGCAACGACCACGACCCCAAGCCGCTGCGCTACCAGACCGAGGCCCTCTGGCCCGGTGCCTTCGAGTGGACCTATCTCGAGGCCGGGCCCCTCCAGTGGCGTGTCGCGATCACCCGTGCCGACTGACGGCTCGTCGACCGCGCCGGCCGTCGACGTCGTCGACGGGCTCGCCCGGACGCTCGCCCGCGCGTGCCGTGCGCTCGCCGAGGCAGGTCGCCCGCAGGATGCCGGGCGGCTGGCTGCCGACGGCTGGGTCCTGCTCCGGCACCGTCACCCGGACCAGGCGCTGCGCCTGGACGGCACCATGCACCACGTCGCCCGCGTCGAGCAACGGCTCGCGGACCTCGCCCACGCACCGGAGGAACCACTGATGACCCTGACACCAGACCGCATCGTCGACGTCCGTACCGAGATCCCGCGCACCCGCCACGCGCTGATCTTCACGACCTTCGACCAGCTGCCCTTCGGCACGGGCTTCGTCCTCGTCAACGACCACGACCCGAAGCCGCTGTACTACCAGCTCGCGGCCGAGAGCCCCGACGCGTTCACCTGGGAGTATCTCGAGGAGGGGCCTGAGGTCTGGAGGGTCCGCATCGGACGGATCGCGGAGGCGTAGCCGCCCGCAGGTCCTGATGGCTGAGGTGCACCCCGCGGTGGCGTAGGATGGTGAGTACCGACGCGGGGTGGAGCAGCTCGGTAGCTCGCTGGGCTCATAACCCAGAGGTCGCAGGTTCAAATCCTGTCCCCGCTACAGATGCAGTGCGAGAGAGGCCTTCCTGGTTCCGACCAGGAGGGCCTCTCTCGTCCCCTGTCAGGTGCCCGTCCCCGTCAGGACCGATCGCTCGACGTCGGGAGGTCGTACTACGGTCGATCCATGATCCCCGCCGACCTCTCCCTGCTGCACGCCCCCGGAACTCCGGCACTCGCCCCTGACGGCACCTTCGTCGTCGTGGCCAGGACCGCTCCAGACCTGGACCTCGACGAGTACGTCGGCCAGCTCTGGAGGATCGCCGTCGACGGCTCGACGCCGCCCGTGCGACTCACGCGAGGGCACCGGGACACCGAGCCGCAGGTCTCGCCCGACGGGCGGTGGGTGGCCTTCCTGCGCGCCGAGCCCGAGGGGCGGCCCCAGGTGCACGTGGTCGAGGCGTCCGGGGGCGAGCCCGTCCGGCTGACCGACCTGCCTCTCGGCGCGGGCGGCCCGCAGCTCAGCCCGGACGGGTCGATGCTCGCCTTCCTGGCACGGGTCCCCGACGAGGGGCGCTACGTCCCCGGCGGCAACCCCGGTGCGGAGCCTCCGCGCCACATCACCGAGCTCACGTATCGTCACGACGGCGTCGGATTCACGCACGACAAGCGCCGCCAGCTGTTCGTCGTCGACGTCCCGGTCGACCCGGCCTCCCGGACGGCGGTGCCCGCAGCGCAGGACGCAGGGCCGACCGCACGGCAGGTGACCGACGGTGACGTCGACCTCACGAGCATCGCCTGGCTGCCCGACGGCCGGCACGTCGTCGCGGTCGGGGCGAGGCACACCGCTCGGCACCAGGACCGGCGCTCGGACGCCGTGGTCGTCGACACCGCACCCGAGGGGGACCCGACGCTGCGACCGCTGACGGATGCCGACTCTGGGTCGACCCTCGCCGTCGCCGCTGCGCTCCCGTCGGCCGACGGCTCGGCCCTCTGGCTCCTGGCCCAGGACATGGGGCCGTCGGGACGAGACTTCGTGGCGCGCCAGACCGGCCTGTTCCACCTGCCGCTGACCACGCAGGACGGCGCGCCGGCTCCCGTGGGCGTGCCGGCCCGGGTGACCGACGAGGAAGCCGTGGACCTCGACCCGGCAACCTTCGCCGCCACAGCCCACGGCGTCCTGGTCGGTGAGCTCCGCCGTGGGACCGTGGTGCTCCACGAGCTGCAGGTCGACGGCGCGGCACGCGAGCTCCTCGGCGGGGACGTGGTCGTGCACGGTGCCGCGACGAGGGCGCCGGCGGCGAGCTCGCCCGGCGGAACCGGTGCGTCACACGTGGCGGGAGCGGAGCCTGGAGCGGGCTCAGCACTCGCCGTCGCGACTGTCGCCAGCCCAGCGACGTCGGGCGACGTGCACGTGGTCGACCTGCAGACCGGGGCCACGGGCACGCTGACCGACTGGTCCGCGCCGCTGCGTGCCACGGGGCGCGTGCGCGAGCCCGTCGAGGTGACCAGCACGGCGCCTGACGGCTACCCCGTCCACGGCTGGGTGGTCACCCCGGACCCCGAGCGATTCGGCGCAGGGCCGCACCCGACGATCCTCATGATCCACGGAGGGCCCTTCGCGCAGTACACGGTCGCGCTCTTCGACGAGGTGCAGACCCTCGCCGAGGCCGGCTACGCCGTGGTCTACGGCAACCCGCGCGGCGCGGCCGGCTACGGCTCCGCGCACGGCTCGGCCATCCGCCACGCCTTCGGCACCGTCGACACCGAGGACGTGCTCGCGTTGCTCGACGCCGCTCTGACCGACCCCGCCCTCGACGCGGACAGGGTCGGCGTCATGGGTGGCTCCTACGGCGGGTACCTCACGGCGTGGCTCACCACCCGGACCGACCGTTTTGAAGCAGCCATCGTCGAGCGCGGTTTCCTCGACCCTGTCAGCTTTGTCGGGTCGAGCGACATCGGCTGGTTCTTCGGGCTCGAGTACCTGGGCGACGGGGACACCGACGAGGCCCGAGCCCGTGTCGCCGCGCAGTCTCCGATGGCGCACGTGGCGAAGGTGACCACACCGACCCTCGTGATCCACTCCGAGCAGGACTGGCGCTGCCCCGTAGAGCAGGGGCAGCGGTGGTTCGTCGAGCTCAAGCGGCGCGGTGTCGAGTCCGAGCTGCTGCTGTTCCCGGGGGAGGGGCACGAGCTCACCCGGTCCGGCCGCCCGCAGCACAGGCTCCAGCGGCTCGAGCACGTGCTGGCGTGGTGGGCGCAGCACCTGCCCGTGAGCCCGATGGTCGACGGCGTCTGAGCAACGACGAGCGAGGGGCTGCACCCAGGTCGGGTGCGGCCCCTCAGCCATCGTCGCGCGGGCTCCCTACAGGCCGACCATCGCCATGCCGGAGTCGTCGTAGCGGTTGCCGCTCACCGGGACGGTCCGGGTGAGGGCGTCGAGGTCGGCGACCTCGTCGGCCGAGAGCGCGAGGGTGGTCGCGCCGGCGTTCTCCTCGACGCGCTCGATCCGGCGGGTGCCGGGGATCGGGACGATCCACGGCTGCTGGGCGAGCAGCCACGCGAGCGCGACCTGCCCCGGCGTGCTGCCCTTGATCGTCGCGAGGGCGCGGACGTGGTCGACCAGCGCCTGGTTCGCGGCGAGGTTCTCGGCAGTGAAGCGCGGCACGCGGTTGCGGATGTCGCCCTCGCTGAAGGTGGTCGAGGTGTCGACCGAGCCCGTGAGGAACCCCTTGCCGAGCGGGCTGAAGGGGACGAACCCGATCCCGAGCTCGGCGAGCGTGGGCAGGACCTCGGGCTCAGGGTCACGGGTCCACAACGAGTACTCGCTCTGGACGGCGGTGACGGGGTGGACGGCATGGGCGCGGCGGATCGTCCCGGCGCCCGCCTCGGAGAGCCCGAGGTGGCGGACCTTGCCCGCCTGGACGAGCTCGGCCACGGCCCCCGCGACCTCTTCGACGGGGACGTCGGGATCCACGCGGTGCTGGTAGAACAGGTCGATCGTGTCGGTCCGGAGCCTGCGCAGCGAGGCGTCGGCGACCCGGCGGATCTGCTCGGGGCGGCTGTCGAGACCGACCATGTGCCCGTCCTCGATGTGCCAGCCGAACTTCGTGGCGATCACCACCTCGTCGCGGACCGGTGCGAGAGCCTCGCCGACCAGCTCCTCGTTGACGTAGGGGCCGTAGACCTCCGCGGTGTCGAAGAAGGTCACGCCGCGGTCGACAGCCCCGCGCAGCACGGCGATCATCTCGTCGCGCGTGCCAGGGTTCGGCCCGTAGCTCATCGACATGCCCATCGCGCCCAGGCCGACCGCGGAGACCTGCAGGCCCTGGCCGAGAGTTCGAGTGTGCATCTGGTCCTCCGTGGTGGTCGGTGGTGCTCGTGGTGCTGACCTGGACCACGCTAGGACGGGTCTGGGCGGAGAGGCAGGGGCTGCTGGTACCCCGTTGCCCAGCACCTGCCTCCAAGGCCCGTCCAATGACACGAGCTGCGCACGAGCGGTCTGGGGCCGTGGCCCCAGACCGCTCGTGAGAGGGCAGGTCGCACCTGCAGGTCAGGACCCCAGGTCAGACGTGCGTGCCCTGCAGGCTGTCCCTGTCGCCTGTCTGCGACGGCTCGTCGTCGCCTGCGATCGGTGCCGAGGCGTGCTCGACCGCGTGCCCCTCCACGTCGACGCTGGGGAGGATCTTGTCGAGCCAGCGGGGCATGTACCAGGCGCTCTTGCCCAGGAGGGAGAGCAGGGCTGGCATGAGGACGAGGCGGACGATGAAGGCGTCGGCCAGGACGCCGACCATGAGCCCGAAGGCGATCGACGCGGCGACCGAGAAGGTGCTCGTCGCGAATCCTGCGAAGACGACCGTCATGATCGTGGCGGCTGCCACGAGCACCGGGGCCGAGCGCGAGAAGCCCTCGACGACGGCGTCCTTGGGGGTGAGGCCGCGGTCGTGCATCTCCTTGATGCGTGAGACGAGGAAGACCTGGTAGTCCATCGCGAGACCGAAGAGCACCCCGACGAGCAGGATCGGCAGGAGGGAGAGCATCGGGTCGCCCTGGGGTGCGTTGACCAGGGCGGGCAGCCAGCCCCACTGGAAGACCGCGACGGAAGCGCCGAAGGAGGCTCCGACGGAGAGCAGGAAGCCGAGGGTGGCCACGAGGGGGATGAGCAGGGAGCGGAACAGCAGGACCAGCAGGGCGAGGGAGATGAGCACGATGACGACGAGGTACGTGACCAGGGCGTCGGACAGTGCGGCGTCCTGGTCTATGCCGATGGCTGTCTCGCCCGTGACCTCGAGGTGGATGCCGGAGATCGAGTCGGCGTCCTCGCGCAGCTGGTGGACGAGGTCCTTGGTGGAGTCGTCGATGGGACCGCCTGTGGGGATGAGGGTGATGCGGGCGGTCTGGCCGTCGGCGCTGACCTCGGCCGGGGTCACCTGAGCCACGCCGGCCATGCCGGTGAGCTGGTCTTCGAGGGCGGTGGTGCTCGAGGCGACGTCGTCGCCCTCGGCCAGGACGATCAACGGGCTCTGGACGCCACCGAGCTCGTCGAGGATGAGGGTGTAGGCGGCGCGCTCGGTCGACTCGGGGTCGGTGCCGCCGGGGACGTTGAAGGCGGTCTTCATGGAGAGCATCGGCAGGGCGACCACGACCAGCACCAGCACTCCGGTGACCAGCGAGATCACGGGGCGGCGCACGACGGCCTGCCCCCAGCGCCGCACGAAGCCGTGCTTCGGGGTGGTGTCCTCGTCGAAGACCACTCCGGCGGCCAGGTCCTTCCGGTGCTTCTTGGACAGTGCCTTGACCCCGAGCGTCTTCATGAAGACCGGCAGCAGAGTCAGGGAGAGCAGGACGGCGACCAGGACGCCGAAGGCTCCGGCCATGCCCATCTCGGTGACGAAGTCGATGCCGGCGACCATGAGCGCGGCCAGGGCGACGATGACTGTCAGGCCGGCGAAGACGACGGCGGTCCCGGCGGTGCCCGTGGCGCGGGCGATCGAGTCCTCGACCGAGCGGCCCGAGCGCAGCTCGGTGCGGAACCTGGACAGGATGAACAGGGAGTAGTCGATGCCCACGGCCAGTCCGAGCATCGAGGCGAGGATGATCGAGTTCTCCCCGATCGGGGTGATTGAGCCGTAGGCCAGCACACCGACGAGCCCGACACCCACGCCGAAGACCGCGATGAGCAGGTTCGCCCCCGCGGCCCGCATCGAGCCGAAGGTCAGGACCAGGACCAGGAAGGCGATGAGGACTCCCACGACCTCGCCGGGGCCGGACTCCGCCCCGAGCGGGACGAGGTTGCCGCCGAGCTCGACCCCGAGGTCGGCCGGTGCGGACTCCTGGAGGGCGAGGGCCGCGTCGTAGGAGGTGACCTGGGCGTCGTCGGAGAGGTCGCCGTAGATCAGGGTCGCCACCGCCAGGGTGCCGTCTGGGGAGGTGTAGGGCGCGTCGGGGGCGAAGGGGTCCGAGACCGACTCGACACCGGGCAGCGAGGCCGCCTCGGCCAGCACGCTGTCGATCTGCGACGAGACGCCTGGGTCGGTGACCTCGGCGTCCTGGGGCGCGAAGACCAGCTGGAGGGTGTTCTCGGGTGGGGCCTGCGCAGCCGGGAACTCCCGGTTCATGACCTCCAGGGCCTGCGAGGCGCGCGACCCGGGGATGGTCTGCGGGGCGCTGTCGCCGGAGCCGTTGACCCCGAGGATCCCGGCGAGCCCGGCGAAGACGGCCAGCCAGACACCGACCACCACCAGCCGGTGCCGGGCGCTCGAGCGCCCGAGACGAGAGAGGAACGTGGACATGGGCACTCCTTGGGGCAGGGGGTTGCGATCGCTACCGATCCTGCTCGTGGCGGGTCCTCGGCGAATCCGGCAGGTGGTTGATCGTCGGTACCGCAGGCGCGGTAGCAGGGCGCGGTCTGTCGACCCGTGCGGCTCGGTCGACAGCGCAGGGTGCCGGGAGGGGGGACGCGGAGAGGGGGCCCGCGGTGCCCGCCGGCGCTGAGGGCTGCCGGGGCTGGTCGGAGGCGCCGGTGAGGGTGCCGAGGCCCCCGGGGGAGGTCTGGTTGGACCTCGGGCCCAGATGGCGTAGAGTAGGGATCACCGACGCGGGGTGGAGCAGCTCGGTAGCTCGCTGGGCTCATAACCCAGAGGTCGCAGGTTCAAATCCTGTCCCCGCTACAAGAAGAACGGCCCTCGATCATCGATCGGGGGCCGTTCTGCGTTGCGTCCTAGGCGGCGGACGTCTCGCTCAGCAGCTCAGCGGTAGGCGTCCCTGCGGTGAGAGATCCTCAGGACGGTGATCGTGACCACGTCTCCTTGGACCGTGTAGACGATCCGGTACTCGCCACGGCGCGCCGACCACATCCCGGTGAGCTCGCCCTGGAGGGGCTTGCCGACGCGCAGAGGCCCTTCTGCGAGGGGGCCTCGGATGAACTCCCAGGCGGCTGCTGCGACCGCCTCGGGCAGGGTCGTCTCCAGGGCTCGTCGGGCTGGAGGGGCGAGGAGGACCCGATACGTCACGAGGTCTGTCGCATCGTCACCTGGTCGAGCGGCACGACGTCGCCTGCGGCCACAGCGGCCTGTGCCTCGGCGAGCTCTGCCATGGCTGCGGGATCGGAGAGCACAGCGATGGTCTCCTCGAGAGAGGCGAGGTCGTCGGGAGAGATGAGCACCGCAGCAGGTTCGCCGTGGCGGGTGATCACCACACGCTCGTGCGTGTCGTGGACGGAGTCGACGTACGACGAGAGCCGGGCTTTCACGGAGGCCAACGAGGTGGTTGTCATGACCATGATCCTAGTCACCGCATGGGTCGATGTCAGCAAGGCGATGTGCCTGTGGATGAACCCGACGACGCCGGCTCGCCTACACCCAGATCGCGGCGGGCCATCCGTCGCTGAAGATCTCAGGGGTCGCAGGGAGCGCCTCGGACTGGCCGCGGGTGTGACGACGCGCGGTCCAGGCCGTCGCAGCGGCGTCGAGGACGTCGTCGACCCCCACGTCGACACCGGACAGCCCGCCCGCCCCCGACAGGACCAGGCCGCGCTCGGCGAGCAGTGCCCTGCGTGTCTCGGCACCCGCCCAGGTCTTCTTGCGGTCGGTCAGCGGGGCGCCGTTCATCCGGGCGAAGACCACCTCGGGGTGCACCTCGAGGACCGTGCGGTCCTCGCATGCCGGGCTGCGGACGAACCGTTCGACCTCGAACACCTTCGACCGCAGCCCGAAGGCCTGGATCGAGACGCCTTCGCCGGCGAGCTCGCGGTTCAGGACTACGGCGCTCGGGTGGTCGTCCGCCTCGAGGGCGGGGCGGACCGGGGTCATGAAGACCGACGAGCGCAACCGTCCGATCTCCAGCTTCGCCAGGACGTCGGCCTGCCGTCGACCGGTGTCCGGGAGGCCGATCGGGATGTCGATCGCCACGACCGAGACACGACCGCCGAGCTCGGCAGCAGCGACGAGCGAGCCGATGTCCTGCGCGGCGAGCGCCGTCGCGCCGTCGCCGTCCCATGCCACGCCGACCCAGCCGGCCCGGCACGCGTCCACCCCGAGCACCCGGGTCGTCTTGGTCATGGTTCTAGGAGTACCAGGTGCGTGCTGAGCGCGCGGGCTGGGGACAGGGCCGGCAGCCCAGAGCCGCCTGAGGGAGGGAGGAGAACGAGCCAGTGCTCCCGGGGGCGGGGGGCGAGGAGCGCGAGGCGCTGTGGCTGGTAGGGACAGCCCTACCTCAAGACTGGGTGGCTGACCTGATGGTCGCGGGACGCAGGGGCGAGGAGGATGGACTCATGATCGAGACGACCGCGCGCCTCCCGCACCGCGCAGACAGTGTTCCGGACCCGGCCGACCAGCCGTGGCAGACGGAGGCGAGCACGCCGTGGACCGCCGTCGTGCGCCGCATCCGCAGCCTCGGCGCCGATACGGCGTACGTGCTGGTGACGCTCCCGTGGTCTTTGGTCGCCTTCGTCGTGGTCTTCACAGGGCTCGCCGTCGCCGTGCCGCTCATGGTCTTCTGGGTGGGGCTGCCGATCGCGGCGGGTGTGCTGGTCGTCGCGCGGTGGTTCGCCTCGGTCGAGCGGAGCAGGACGGTGCGACGTGCCGTGCTCGCCGGAGACCTGCCTCTCGCGGAGCCTCGTCGAGCGGCAGCGCCCGGACCGGGTGCACCTGTCGGCGCGGAGCGCCCGTCGTCGACGCGCCGCGTCCTCGCGTCGCTGCGCGACCCCCAGGGCTGGCGGGAGACCGTGCACGCGCTGACTGGCTGGATCCTGTCGATCGTCACCTTCACCGTCACGGTCACCTGGTGGGTCGGCGCCGTCGCGGGGACGACCGTCTACGCCTGGGTGAGGTTCCTCCCGGAGAACACCGGCAACGACGACCTCAGCGGCGCCGCCCGTGATGCCCTCGAGATGCTCAACTCGACAGGCTTCAAGCTCGCCGCAGGGATCGTCTTCCTGCTGACCCTGCTGCCGATGACCCGGGCGATGGCACGCCTTCAGGCAGGGTTCGCGCGGACGCTGCTCGACGAGCCGACCCTGACCGTCGCGCGCTGACCATCTCCGGGCGTGATCGCCGTCGCGCCGATAGTGTCGGACGATGAGTGCACCCACAGTCTTGTTCATCGGTGGCAGCGGCGTCATCAGCTCGGCGAGCGTGCGGCTCGCTGTCGAGCGCGGCTACGACGTCACCGTGCTCAACCGCGGGTCGTCAACGACCCGTCCTCTCCCGGCGGAGGTGCGCTCGGTGCGCGCCGACGTCCGCGACCCAGGGTCGGTGCGCGAGGCGCTCGGCGGGAGTGACTTCGACGCTGTCGTGGACTGGGTGGCCTTCACCCCCGGCCACGTGCAGCAGGACGTCGACCTCTTCACCGGCAGGACCGGGCAGTACGTCTTCATCAGCTCCGCCTCGGCGTACCAGACGCCGCCCGCCCGCAGCCCGGTCCTCGAGTCCACGCCCTTGCGCAACCCGTTCTGGGGCTACTCCCAGGACAAGATCGCGTGCGAAGACCTGCTCGTCGCCGCGTACCGCGACACCGGGTTCCCGGCCACGATCGTCCGACCGTCGCACACCTACGACCAGACCTCCGTCCCGCTCGACGGCGGGTGGACCGTGGTCGAGCGGATGCGCGCCGGCAAGGAGGTCGTCGTGCACGGTGACGGCACGTCGCTGTGGACGATCACGCACACCGACGACTTCGCGCTCGGCTTCGTCCCGCTGCTGGCAAACCCGAGGGTCGTCGGCGACACCTTCCACATCACCTCGGACGAGGCGCTGACGTGGGACCACATCACCCAGTCGCTCGCGCGAGCAGCAGGGGTCGAGGCGAAGATCGTCCACGTGCCGTCGGACGCGATCGCGGCCGTCGACCCTGGGTGGGGTGCCGGGCTGCTCGGAGACAAGGCGCACTCGATGGTCTTCGACAACGCCAAGATCCGCAGCGTCGCCCCGGGGTTCGTGCCGCGCACGACCTTCGAGCAGGGTGCGCGCGAGATCGTCGCGTGGCACGACGCGGACCCGGCCCGACGGCAGGTCGACGCACGGATGGACGCAGTGATGGACGACCTGGTGGAGCGGTTCCGGGTCTGAGGTGGAGGTTCGTCTGCGCCCGTCGCCGGGCCGGGGCGCCGCCCTGCGGTTGTCACCAAGCCCTGGCCCGAGTGCGTGCCGGGAGGTCCCGTGACGGTCGACGGGACCTCCTGCCGACAGCCGTGGAGAGATCTTTGGTCTGCTCTTGACGCTGTGCGGACGTACTCTTGGAACGGTTCACCATGGCGGTGACCGTGAGGGAGCGACGATGACCGACAGGTCAGAGCAGTCCGGTCCGAAGCACGAACCGCGCGACGAGGCTGTCCTCGAGGCGGGGCACGAGCCCGCGCACGTCCCGGCGCACGAGGTCCCCGGAGAGCTGCTCACCCTCGGGGTGCTCGCGACCTCGCAGAAGACCGACGAGCGTCGGCTGCCCATCCACCCCTCGCACCTCGATCGCATCGACGCAGACCTGCGCGAGAGGATGATCGTCGAGAACGGCTACGGCTCGGCCTTCGGCATGACGGACGAGCGCCTGTCAGGCCTGGTCGGTCAGGTCCTGCCGCGCGCTGCGCTCCTCGAGAGGTCGGACGTCGTCCTCCTGCCCAAGCCGCAGGCGCACGAGCTCGCGGAGCTGCGCGAGGGGCAGGTGCTGTGGGGGTGGCCGCACTGCGTGCAGGACGTCGAGATGACCCAGCAGGCGATCGACCGTCGCCTCACCCTCGTGGCCTTCGAGGCCATGAACCACTGGACGGGGGACGGGCGGTTCGCGCTGCACGTGTTCCACAAGAACAACGAGATCGCCGGGTACTGCTCGGTCCTGCACGCGCTCCAGCTCGCCGGGTCGACGGGGGACTACGGACGCCGCCTCAACGCGATCGTCATCGGCTTCGGCGCGACGGCGCGTGGTGCCGTGACAGCGCTGAGGGCGCACGGCGTCCACGACGTCCACGTGCTCACCAACCGCGACGTGGCAGCCGTCGGCTCGCCGATCCACTCGGCGCGCATCGTCCAGCTGGACCACGACGAGACGGCCCCGAACCTCAGCCACGTGCTGACCGAGGAGGGGCGCGTCCCGCTCGCCCCCTACCTGGCGGAGTTCGACATCGTCGTGAACTGCACGCTGCAGGACACCGACGCCCCGCTGACCTACCTCTGCGAGGACGACCTCGGTGCGTTCAGGCCGGGGAGCCTCGTGGTCGACGTGTCGTGCGACGAGGGGATGGGGTTCTCCTGGGCGCGGCCGACGACCTTCGCGGAGCCGACCTTCGAGGTGGGCGACCACATCCTCTACTACGCCGTCGACCACAGCCCCTCGTACCTGTGGAACTCGGCGACCTGGGAGATCAGCGACGCCGTGCTGCCCTTCCTGCGCTCGGTCATGAGCGGACCGTCGGGCTGGGCGTCCGACGAGACCGTCGCGCGTGCGATCGAGATTCGTGACGGGGTCGTCGAGAACCCGGCGATCCTCAGGTTCCAGCACCGGGCCGAGGCGTACCCGCACGCCCAGGAGGCCTGACGGTCCCGCAGGGCTGAGGTCCGCGACCCGCAGGCCGCTCAGACGGTGGTCGCCGGAGACGCACCTCGCGCGACCAGGTCAGGGCGGAGCGCGGCGGAGTGCGGGGCGAGCCAGAGGCTGAGGTGGTCGATACCCTTGATGCTGCCCGCGCAAGGACTACCGAGAGGGGCACCATGACCGAGCGACCGACCTTCGCCCCACCGTCGGGGACCGTCGTGGGCTGGGTCGACACCGACGCCGGCGTGCTGCGCGCCACGGGGATCCCCTACGCCACGGCGGGCCGGTTCGAGGAGCCGGTCCCGGCTGCCGACAGGACCGAGGTGCT
The DNA here is from genome assembly GCF_013415325.1 of Sanguibacter inulinus. GTDB lineage: Bacteria > Actinomycetota > Actinomycetes > Actinomycetales > Cellulomonadaceae > Sanguibacter > Sanguibacter inulinus. The sequence goes on from NZ_JACBYE010000003.1 coordinate 150,226, forward strand.
CGAGGCGACAGGATGGGCGCCAGCGTGCCCGCAGGCACCGGTGGTCTTCCTCGAACGGGTGCTCGGCGGTGACTTCAGCTCGCTCGCGACGGACGAGAGCTGCCAGAACCTCTCGGTCACGGTGCCGCGTGACGTCCAGGCCGGGGAGCGGCTCCCGGTGATGGTCTGGATCCACGGTGGCTCGTACACCTCGGGTGCCGGTGACGTCCCGGTGATGGACCCGGCGCCCCTGGTCGCCGAGCAGCGGGTCGTCGCGGTGACCGTCACCTACAGGCTCGGGATCTTCGGGTACCTCGGAGGGCGTGCCGGGCGCCCTGCGAACCTCGGGCTGCTCGACCAGGTGGAGGCCCTGCGATGGGTCCAGCGCAACGTCGAGGCCTTCGGGGGAGATCCTGCGCGGGTGACGGTCTTCGGGCAGTCGGCGGGCGGGGATGCCGTCGCGCACCTCATGGCGGTGGCTGGGGCTGCGTCGTTGTTCTCCCGTGCGATCGTCCAGAGCGCCCCGCTCGGCATCTCCCGTGGGAGGAGCGCGATGAACGCGGCGATGCTCGAGGCCGCCGAGGGCATCACCGCGCAGACCCCGGTCGACGAGGTCGTCGCCCGGCAGTCTGCTGTCGCGAAGACCGCGAAGGGTTCGGGGCTGCGTGCTGCGATGCCCTTCGGCACCCAGTACGGCTTCGACCCGCTCCCGCCCGAAGACGCCGTCGACGACGCGTGGGACGCCGTGGCCGAGGAGGTCGACCTGCTCATCGGCTGCACCTCGGAAGAGGCTCGGCTCTTCGTCCGCGAGGTTCCCGTGGTCCAGCGGGTGATCGCGCTGCCCGTCGTCGGGCCGCTCGTGCGCCGTGCCCTCGTCGCTGCTCTCACCGAGGTCGTCTACGGGCGGTCGGCGCGGCGCTTCGCCCGTCGGCACGCGCGAGCAGGTGGGCGGGTGCACAGGTACGTGCTGTCGTGGTCCGCGCCCGGGAACCCGTGGGGTGCCGCGCACACTGTCGACCTGCCGATGCTCTTCGGCGACGAGAAGACCTGGGCGCGAGCCGAGCTGGTCGATGGGGCGTCGTGGGACCAGGTCCAGGAGGCGGCACGAGCTGTCCGTGCTGTGTGGGGAGCCTTCGCCCGGGGTGACGACCTAGGGCGGGACGCGTCAGTCCCGGGTGTCCTCAGGTGCACAGCGGTGCGGTGACCTGTCGACGACCTTGCGCTGCTCAGGCGGGCTTGCGGGAGTCGTAGGCCTCGCGGGCCTCGACCACCTCGGGGACGGCGTCCTCGATGACGCGGATGAGCGAGGCGAGGCTGTCGGACACCTGGGTGCCGAGCGCAGTGAGGCTGTACTCGACGTGCGGCGGGATCGTCTCGCGGACCTCGCGGACCACCAGGCCGTCGCGCTCGAGGGCCTGGAGGGTCTGGGACAGCATCTTCTCGCTCACGCCGTCGATCTTGCGGCGCAGCGCGTTGAAGCGCACGGACCCGTCGCGCAGGGCCGCGAGCGCGAGGACGCCCCACTTCGCCGCGACGATCTCGAGGGTCTGCCGTGAGCTGCAGCCGCGCTGGAAGACGTCGGGGGCGAACTCCGAGAAGTCTTCGAGGTCGTCGGTCCCGACCTCGCGCGGTGCGGCGGGGTCGTGGGTCTCGACGTTCTCGGTCCTGGCCATGTCTCGAGTATACGACCGTGCATCAGAAACCGATAGTGCTGCGGAAAGGATTGCACTTTCGAAAAGTTAGTGCCATGCTCGTCGTGTTGCCGAATCGTCGCCGCGGGACCTGTCTGCGCGGCCATCTCACAAGGAGCACGCCATGATCGCTGTCACCGGAGCCACCGGACACCTCGGACGCCTCGTCGTCGAGTCCCTGCTCGAGCGCGGCACCCCCGCCGACCAGGTCGTCGCCGCTGTGCGCACCCCGGCCAAGGCCGCTGACCTCGCCGCCCGCGGCGTCCTGGTCCGCGAGGCCGACTACTCGCGCCCCGAGACTCTCGCGGCGGCCTTCGAGGGTGTCGACACCCTGCTGCTCGTCTCCTCCTCCGAGGTGGGCCAGCGCGTCCCGCAGCACGTCGCCGTGATCGACGCCGCGAAGGCTGCGGGCGTCGGCCGCGTCGTCTACACGAGTGCACCGCAGGCCGACACCTCGACCCTCGTGCTCGCCCCCGACCACAAGGCGACCGAGGAGTACCTCGCGCAGTCGGGCCTGGCCACGACCATCCTGCGCAACAACTGGTACACCGAGAACTACCTCCAGCCCGTCCAGCAGGCCAAGGACTCGGGCGAGATCCTCGCGAGCGTCGGAGACGGCAAGGTCGCCTCGGCGCCCCGCTCGGACTTCGCCGAGGCCGCTGCCGTGGTCCTCGTCGACGACTCGCACGCGGGCAAGGTCTACGAGCTCTCGGGTGACGTCGCCTGGACGCACGACGAGCTCGCCGCCGCTGCCGGCGAGGTGCTCGGCCGCGAGGTCTCGTACCACCGCGTCTCGCCCGAGGAGCACGCCGCCGTCCTCGCAGGCTTCGGCCTCGACGAGGGGACCGTCGGCTTTGTCGTCGCTCTCGACGGCAACATCCGCGACGGTGAGCTCGCGACGGTCACGAGCGACCTGAGCACGCTCCTCGGCCGTCCGACCACCGGGCTCGTCGAGGCGCTGCGCGCAGCGCTCTGACGGTGACAGCGGGAGCGGTGGCAGCGGGCGTCACCTGCCCTGCCGCGCGGGAGTCCTGCCGGCCGGAGGGTCCGCGCGACCTCAGGTGATCGACGCAGAGGCCGGGGGTGCCAGGACGGCACCCCCGGCCTCTGCGCACCCAGCCCGCTGCGGGCCTTCACGCCGACCCTTGGTCCTCTTACACTCGGGATCATGAGCGATGTGACGCAGGACACTCCCCGGACCCAGCCTCCCGGACGCGGTGACGAGAAGAGCACCCTCATGGGCTTCTTGATGCTCAACCGCGAGACCGTCGTCATCAAGGCGCAGGGTCTCAGTGACGAGGACGCCGCGCGGCGTCTGCTGCCCAGCCTCACCACGGTGTCGGGGATCATCCGCCACCTGGCCGACGTCGAGCGGTCGTGGTTCGTCGAGGCCGTCGAGCAGCGCCCCTACGACCGCCGCTTCGGCAGCGACGAGGACCCGGACGGTGAGTTCCGCGTGACCGCTCAGGACTCCCTGGCGGAGATCATCGACGACTACAGGGCGTCATGGGCGGAGGCTGACGAGGTGCTCGCCCGGCACGACCTCGACGAGGCGCCCGACAACCCCGAGTACCCGTCGCTCCGCTGGGTCCTCGTGCACGTCATCGAAGAGACCGCCCGGCACCTCGGGCACGTCGACATCCTCCGCGAGCTGCTGGACGGCACCACGGGAGAGTGACCGGGCGACCGGTCGTCGCCGGCACGAGGACCCGCGAGGCCGAGAGCGGCCTGCACGCAGAGAAAGGGGCACCAGCGATGCTGGTGCCCCTTCGCTGTGCGTGTCGTCTTCCCGGAGGACCGGGAGGACATGCCTCGCGTCGATCTGCCCGTGACGGAGGAGCGTGGCCTCAGGGCTTGCCGTAGGTCACTTGCGGGTCGAGGCCTTGATCTCGGCGTAGGAGGTGCTCGAGGCGGTCCCGGAGATCGCCGTGACCCGGACCGTGTATGCCGTGTTCTTCGCGAGGCCGGTGATCTGCACCGAGGTCTTGGGGCTCACGCCGTCCTTGACGGTCGTCCAGGTCTTGCGGTCGCGCGTGACCTGGACCTTGTAGTCGGTGACCTGAGGGCCAGACGTCGCCGGCGCCGTCCAGGCGAGGGAGAGCGTGGTGGCAGTGCTCGCGGTCACCTTCATGGCTCGGGGTGCGGAGGGCGCCGCGAGGGTCGTCACCTTGACGACGGCCTGCGCGCCTGTCGTCGTGCCGTCGGCGACAGGGGTGATGCGCACGCTGTAGGTCGCCGACGGGGCGAGACCCGTGAGCTGGACCTTCGGCGCCGTGCTGACGCCGTCGGCGAAGGTCGACCACTTCTTGCCGTCTCGTGACAGCTCGACCCTGTAGTCCGTGATGAGCGTGCCCGAGGTCGCGGGAGCGGTCCAGGTCAGCGCCGCGGTGGACGGGGCCCTCGACGTGACGGTGGGCGTGCGGATCCCCGAGGGTCGTGCGGCGGTCGTGACGGTGACCGTCGCCCACGGGCTCCGGCCTGCAGCAGCGTTCGCTGCCACCCGGACCTGGTACTTCGTGGCGGGGGCCAGCCCGCTGAGCCGGGCTGTCGTGCCCTGGGCGGCGACCGTCGTCCACGTCTTGCCGTCGGTCGAGCGCTGGACGGTCCAGCTCGTGGCCGGGGTGCCCGCAGCGGGCGTCCACGAGACCGTGCCCGCGACTGTCGTGACCGCCGAGACCGCGAGCTTCGTGGGGGCGGCAGGCGCGACCGGAGCAGGTGCCGGAGCCGGAGCCGGAGCTGGAGCCGGAGCCGGAGCGGGCGCCGTGACCGGGGCCGTCGCCGGAGTGAGGCCGAAGAGTCGGTCCGGGCTGCCCGCGCTGCGGTCGGTGACGCCCGTCCGGCTCGAGCTGACGAGCCTGTCGGTGACGTCCTTGGGGGTCAGCCGCGGGGAGTCGGCGAGCAGGAGCGCTGCGAGCCCGGCGACGTGCGGGGCCGCCATCGAGGTGCCGGAACGGGTCGCCGTCGTGCCGCCGGGCGCTGTCGAGACGATGCGCTCACCGGGGGCGAAGCCGTCGACGCAGGTGCCCCAGCTCGAGAAGGTCGCGCGGGAGTCGGTGATCGTGCTGGCTCCGACGGTCAGTGCCGAGGGCACGTCCGACGGGGAGGCCTGGCAGGCGTCGGTGTTCGTGTTGCCTGCGGCGACGACGACGAGGAGGCCCGCTGCTGTCGCGGCGTCGACGGCCCGACCCATGATGTCGCTGCGTGCCCCCGACAGGGACATGTTGACGACCCCGGGCGTGCCGGCCGGGTGGTTCTTGACCACCCAGTCGAGACCGCTGATGACGTCGGACATCTTGCCCGACCCGGAGCACCCGAGGACACGGACCGGGACGACGGTCGCAGACTTCGCGACACCGTAGGTGCGCGAGGCGACAGTGCCGGCGACGTGGGTGCCGTGGCCGTGGCAGTCGGCTGTCCCGGTCGTGTCCGCGAAGGCGGAGAACCCCGGGGCGACCCGTCCGCCGAGCTCGGGGATCGCCGAGTCCACGCCGGTGTCGAGGACGTAGACGCGCACGCCCGCGCCGGCCGAGCTCGGGTAGGTGTAGGTCTTGTCGAGGGGGAGGGCCACCTGGTCGAGCCTGTCGAGGTCCCAGGGGGCGCCGCTCTGGCTCGAGCTCTCGGTGATGCTCACGTCGAGGTCGGGCTCGACCTCGGCGACGCCCTCGGTCTGGGAGATCGCGTCGATCTGCTCGGGTGTCGCCTCGACGACGTAGCCGTCGAGGGCGGCGTCGTACTCCTGGACCGTGGTGACACCCTGCTCGGCGAGGTCCGCGGTCACGGCGGCTGGGTCGCCGTCGACCTGGACCAGCCAGGTGGTCGGCTCTGCGGCAGGGTCGGCCGCGGTTGCCGGGAGTGCGCCAGCGGCGATGGTCCCCGTCGCCAGGGCTGCTGTCACCAGTGCCACGACAAGGCTTCTCAAGCCGGGTCTCGTGCTCGTCATGCTCGTGCCTTCCGTGTCCGCCGCAGCGGCACGGTGCCGGCTGCTGATCTATGTGCTCATCGGCGTGACGTTCGGCGCGGTTAAGCATTCAACTAGATTCCACCCACGGTGGAGCGTGACAAGTTCGACGTCAGGAGCGACGGGGATGGGCCCTGTCGGACGTCGTCGCAGGTGCGGAGAGCACGATCGTTGAATCCTCAACGAATTTCTGGGCGCAGTGTGACGAGAGACACGCCGAGCGGGGCTGCCGCGTCGGTGGTTCGCCCTGGCGGCGAGCGTCAGAGGAGCGTCCCGAGGGCACGGGTCAGAGGAGGACCCGACAGCGTGCGTCACAGGAGCGCCCTGAGGGCATGGGTCAGAGGTGCGTCTCGACGGCGAGCGTCAGTGCGTCGCCTTGATGACGAGCACCGGGACGGCCGAGTCGAGCAGCACGCGCTGCGTGGTGCTGCCGAGGAGGAACTTGCCGACGCTCGAGCGCTTGCGCGAGCCGATGACGATGACCTCGGCCCCGGAGCGCTCGGCGTGGTCGAGGATCGCGTCGGCGACGTCGATGCTGTCGAGGCGGAACGCGACCTCGACCTTCTCTCCTGCGACGGTCTCGAGCAGGTGGGCGAGGTGCGGGGGGACGGGCGCGGCATCGGGCTGCGGGGTCAGGACGAGCACCGTGACCGTCGTCGTGCGGCGGGCCGCCTCGGCCACGGCCGCCGCGAAGGCTGCCTCACCCTGAGGGGTCTCGTTGTAGGCCACCAGAACGGTCATGTCGCAGAACTCCTGTGTCGGTGCGAAGTGTCGAGCCGTGCGTGCGCAGGCCTACCGGTGCCCGGACTCCGATGGTCGGGACGCACGCAGGCCGAGCACACGACCCGTTCCCGTCACCGGGAGGTCGGGCCGCTGGTCACAGCCTAGGGCCAAGCGGCCCGTCTGGTCGTCCGGACGCCCTGTCTGTGTCAGCCGAGCTCAGCCGGCAGGCTCATCCCGGCCGGGAGGAGCGGGGGGATCTCCCGCGCGATGGTCGTCGCGAGCTCGGTCCTGCGGGCATCCGTCATGCGCTCGGACGGGGCCGTGATCGACATCGCCGCGATCGCTGCGCCGTCGCGCAGCAGCGGCACGGCGAGGCAGCTGATGCCCACCTCGTTCTCCTCGGTCTCGGTCGCGTACCCCCGCGACCGCGAGAGGTCGAGGATCTGGGCGAGCCGCTCGGCGGGCAGCCTGTCGCCGGCGAACCACGCGAGCGAGGCCGGGTCGACGGACCTGCGCGAGAGGATCGCGCGGCCGAGGCCTGTGGTCGCAGCGGGCTGGCGGCGGCCGACGGCCGACCACACGCGGACCGGACGGGCCGGTTCGACCTTGTCGAGGTAGAGGATCTCCGCGCCCGAGAGCACCCCGAGGTGCACGAGCTCGTCGGTCTGGGCGCACAGCGAGGTGAGGGCGTTCTGCAGCAGGCTCGGCAGGTTCTCCTCGGAGAGGTACGACGAGGCGAGGGCTGTGGCTGCGGGGCCGAGGACGTAGTGCCCGGTTGCTGCGTCCTGGTCGGCGAAGCCGCGGAACCTCAGGGCTGCGAGCGTGCGGTGCAAGGAGGTCTTGTTGAGGCCGAGCCGCTGCGCGAGGTCGGCGAGCGGCAGACCGCCCGTCCCGGCGGCACTGAGCTCTTGGAGGGCGAGGAGCGCCTTGTCGACGCTGCCCATCGGGGAGGTCGCGTCGGGGGAGCTGCCTGGGTGGTCTGTGCCGTCGTGACCCGCTCTGTCCATGGTCCCGCTCCTTTGTTATCCTGATTTCGCAACCGGCAACGACCGTTTGCCCATACGAAACGATAGCAGAGGTTCACGCGGACATGTCAGAGAAGACCATCACCGAATCCCTCGCGGCGGCACGGATCGTCCCCGTCGTCGTCATCGACAACCCCGACCATGCCGTCCCGCTCGGCAAGGCTCTCCTCGACGGCGGGCTCGACGTCATCGAGGTCACCTACCGCACGGCGGGTGCGCAGGCCGCGCTCACAGCGCTCAAGGCCCTCCCCGAGCTCGTCGTCGGAGCCGGCACCGTGGTGCGTCCCGAGCAGGTCGACAGCGCCGTCGAGGCCGGTGCGCAGTTCCTCGTCTCGCCCGGGCTCAGTGCTGCTGTCGTCGAGCGCGCGCAGGCTGTGGGTGTGCCGATCCTGCCCGGTGTCGCCACCCCGAGCGACATCATGGCCGCCCTCGCGCTCGGCCTCGACATCGTCAAGCTCTTCCCCGCGGCGACCCTCGGCGGGCCGTCGGCGATCAAGGCCTTCTCCGCACCGTTCCCTGGCCTGCGCTTCGTGCCCACCGGAGGGATCTCCGCCGCGACCGTCGGTGACTACCTCGCCCTGCCGTCCGTGATCGCTGCGGGCGGCTCGTGGATGGTCGAGCGCAGCCTCATCGAGGCCGAGGACTGGGCCGAGATCACCCGCCGCACCGCCGAGGCCGTCGAGCTGGCCGCCCAGACCCCCGCCACGATCGGAGCCTGACATGCCTGAGACCACCAGCCCCGCCCTGACCGTCCGCCCCGCCGCAGACTGCGACTTCGACGTCGTGTCCCTCGGCGAGGTCATGCTCCGCCTCGACCCGGGTGAGCGCCGCATCAAGACCGCCCGCAGCTTCGACGCGTGGGAGGGTGGCGGCGAGTACAACGTCGCCCGCGGCCTGCGCCGCTGCTTCGGCCTGCGCGGAGCTGTCGTCACCGCCCTCGCGGACAACGAGGTCGGCCGTCTGGTCGAGGACTTCATCCTCACCGGCGGCATCGACACGAGCTACATCCGCTGGGTGGACTACGACGGTATCGGCCGCTCGGTCCGCAACGGCATCAACTTCACCGAGCGCGGCTTCGGGGTGCGCGGGGCCGTCGGCGTCTCGGACCGTGGCAACACCGCGATCTCGCAGATGCAGCCCGGTGACGTCGACTGGGACGACCTCTTCGGCCGTCGCGGCGTCCGCTGGCTGCACACAGGCGGCATCTTCGCGGCGCTCTCCGAGTCCTCGGCAGACGTCGCCGAGGCGGCCATGCGCTCGGCCCGCGAGCACGGGACGATCGTGTCCTACGACCTCAACTTCCGTCCCTCCCTGTGGAAGGGCATCGGCGGCTCGGCCCGAGCCCAGGAGGTCAACACGCGGCTCGCGCAGTACGTCGACGTGATGATCGGCAACGAGGAAGACTTCACGGCCAGCCTCGGCTTCGAGGTCGAAGGGGTCGACGAGAACCTCACCGACCTCGACACCGGTGCCTTCCGCGCGATGATCGAGACCGCGGCCGCGGCGTACCCGAACTTCCAGGTGATCGCCACGACCATGCGCGGCGTCCACTCCGCGTCGGACAACGACTGGGGCGCCATCGCGTGGAGCCGTGAGCAGGGCTTCGCCGAGGCGACGCACCGCCCGAACCTCGAGATCCTCGACCGCGTGGGTGGCGGCGACTCCTTCGCCTCCGGCCTCGCCTACGGGCTCATGGAGATCGGCGACATCCAGTCGGCCGTCGAGTACGGGGCCGCGCACGGCGCGATCGCCATGACAACCCCGGGGGACACCTCGACGGCGAGCCTCGCCGAGGTCGCCAAGCTCGCCGGTGGAGGCAGCGCGCGCGTGCAGCGCTAGCTGTTCGCGCAGAGGGCCCGAGCCGACCGTGGCTCGGGCCCTCTGCGCTGTCGTCCGGCGGTCGTGCTCACGCCGTCGAGCGGGTCAGCTGCGGTCCGGGGCTACCTGGAGCTCGCTCCGCGCGTAGCTGGTGGTCACAGGTTCATCAGCACCATCGACCTGGACCTCGACGGCATACCTGCCTGTCACGGTCTTGCGAAGGACCATCCCTGTCGTGTCATGACGGCCGAACGACACGGTGACCCGAGACCCGGACTTCAGGTCTGGCGAGCTCTTCGTGATGGTGCGGTCGGTCCTCGTGGAGCGCCGTGCGGTCATGAGACCCTCGCGTCGATGGCCTCGTCGTGCAGGTCCCGACAAAAACCTTGGACCTCGGCCGCGAGGCGCAGGAAGAGCGCATGGTTGAGCTCAGTGACGTCGCGTGGCCGACCGGAGAGCCCGCCGGTCATAGTGCCGTGCACGCGCTCGAGCCGCCCCAGTGCTGCTGATCGGTCGACGATCCACCGGTTGAGCGCTAGGGAGGTCATACCCGGACCTTAGTCGGAAGAAGGACAATCTTCACTCGGGTCTCTTGAGGTGTGAGTCGACCCTGACACCGAGCGCTGAAACCGTGGCGATCGGAACTGGCATCGTCGGGAGACGTGTCAACCAGACCGGCGGCTGTGTGCCGGGCGGGTCAGTGGTCGTCGGGTCGTGCGGGCGGCGCGGAGCAGGGTGGCTCCGGCGGTGAGCAGCGCGCCGACCGACGCGGCGACAGCCGGCGCCGACCCGGGGCCTGTCACGGCAAGGGCTCGGGACTCGACTGCGGCGTCGGAGGGCGCTGACGTGGACGAGACGTCTGTCGCCGTCGCGGAGTGCTGCCGAGGGGCGGCAGATCCACCACCCGCACCTGCATCGAACGGTCCGGGACGCAGGACTGAGGTGGTCTGGTCCTGCCCGCCCGGCTCACGGGGCGGCCCGGGGACGGCAGGGGAGTCGTCGGGTGCAGCCGGTCCGGAGGGCTGAGGGGTCGGTGGGTCCGAGGGGCTCTCCGGCGCGGGCTCGGTGGGCCTGGTCGGGTCAGGCCCCGGGGCGGGAGCTGGGGCCGGCGCTGGAGACGGGACGGGGTCTGGCGCGGGCTCGGGAGCAGGAGTCGGACCAGGCACCGGCACCGGAGCAGGAGTGCCGACGCCCGACCCTGCTCCGCCCGAGACGGTCCGGACGAGGCGGGCGGTCAGCACCTGCGTGCCGTCGGCGTGGCTGATGGTCACCGTGCTCGACGGCTCGCGCCCGAGCTCGACCAGGTCACCGCCGAACCTCCCGACCATGATCTCGCCGGGCCGGATCTCGTCGAGGGTCAGGGTGAAGCCGCTCGGGTCGCACTCGAAGGCGAGCACGCGCTCGGGGGCCGATTCGAGGACCGAGTACACAGGGGTGCCGCGGCCTGCGCCGACCTGCCCGCTGAGCGAGAACGAGTCGCAGTCGAGGACCTGCCCCGGGTCCAGAGACTCCGTCACCGTGACGGGCCCGTCGAAGCCCTCGGCCCGAGACGGCAGGCGGATCTCCCACCCGGCGGCCGACTGCGTCTGCGTCGTCCCCTGGTCGGGGTGCTGCCAGAATCCCCACGTCCCGGCGTAGCCGTCGGGGACGACGTCCTCGGCGTCGCCGAGCATCGTCACGGGGACCGGCGTACCGGCGAGGTCGAGGACCCGCTGCTGCGGTGCGGTGCCGAAGCGGGCGCCGTGCCATGCGACGTCGAAGAACACGTGGCCGGTGACACCGGACCTCTCGTCGACGTAGTCGCTGAGGGTGACGACAGCCGTCCGCCCCTCCCACACGGCAGAGGCGACCCGGTCACCGTCCGGGCTGAGCAGGTCGAAGCCGACCGTCGAGAAGGGCCGCAGCTCGTCGGGCAGCGAGATCGTGAACGTGTCGCCGCCTCGTGCACCGTCCGGCACAGCCCAGGCGACGTCCAGCCGGACGGCCTCCCACGCCCAGAAGGTGGTCGAGGCGAGGGCCGCCGAGGTGACGGCAGACGTCAGCTCGGCCGCGACGGCGGGCGGGGCGGAGAGGACCGCCGGGCCGAGGCTCAGGCTGGTGAGGCAGAGGACCGCAGCACCGCGCGCAGAGATACGAGGTCGGCGGACGCGAGGCTGGGGCCGCCTGCGGGGGTTGGGGGATCGGGACATGCGTGCTCGTTCCGGGGGGGAAGGGGGAGGACGAGACGCCGCCGCAGCGGCGTCGGGACGAGGAGGATCGTCACCCGTCGCGCGGGGCGGCGCGACCGCTCGTCGCGGTTTCACCCGGCCTCCGAGAACTCGTCCGTGACGATCCGTGAGGTCGTGGCGTCCTTACCTGTGACCGTGTTTCACAGAGCACCACGAAGGAGAGCTCACCATGTCGCAGGACCAGATCCCCGCCACCGGCGAAGAACGTCGCGTTCGGGAGGCCGCGCAGGACGAGACCCAGCAGCGCGAGCTCGACGCCCTGCACACCGAGCACGGCGACACGACCGTCGCCGAGAGCGTCGTCGCCAAGATCGCCGGGATGGCCACCCGCGAGGTCCCCGGCGTCTACGCGATGGGCAACGCCGCGCGTCGTGCCGTGAACGCCCTCGCGCAGCGCATCCCTGGCAGCCAGACCAACGTCACCGGCGGCGTCTCCGTGGAGAAGGGCGAGACCCAGACCGCGATCGAGATCGCGATCGTCCTGGACTACGGCGAGTCGGTCGTCCAGGTCAGCGAGCAGATCCGCGAGAACGTCATCCAGGCCGTCGAGTACGGCACCGGCCTCGAGGTCGTCGCGGTGAACATCAACGTCACCGACGTGCACCTGCCGGACGACGACGCAGAGGACACGTCCTCCTCGTTCGAGTCGGCCGAGCTGCGCTGACCGACCCGGCGCTGCCCCACCCTGCGCTGCCACACCCTGCGCTGACCGACGCGCGCTGAAGCGTCGCCCCATGACGGCGGTGCGGGTGCCTGACCCCCCTCTGGCACCCGCACCGCTGACCCCCACGCTCTGGCCACCACCCTCATGCCAACAGAAGGAACTCTCATGTCGCGCACCATGATCGGCCTCGCCGTCGGGCTCGTCCTCGGGCTCACGGCCGCCTTCGGCTCGTTCGCCGCCTTCATCACCGTCCTCGCCTTCGGCAGCATCGGGCTGGTCGTCGGTCTGGCGCTCGACGGCCGCATCGACGTCCAGGGCATCCTGGGCCGAGCGTCCGAGAAGCGATGAGCGCCTCGACGCCCACCACCGGCGTCGGGTCCGGTCAGGCGGACGAGCCGCGTGCTCGCGGGACCCTGACGCTCTCCGACGGCGTGGTGGAGAAGATCGCCTCGCAGGTCGTCGACGAGGTCAGCGAGACGTACAGCACGTCACGCGGGCTGCTGGGCTGGCGCGAGCGGGTCGGAGGTCGGACCCGGCCCACGGTCGAGGTGGACCTCCACAGCGGCTTCGCCGACCTGCGGGTCACCGTCGGGCTCGCCTACCCCGTGTCGCTGCGGTCGGCCGCAGACACCATCAGGGACCGGGTGCAGCAGCGGGTCACCGCGCTGACCGGTGTCCAGGTCCGGCGCGTGGACGTCCGCATCGACGGGCTCCAGCCGGCACCGGCCGGCGCACGCACCAGGAAGGAGAGACTGCGATGAACCAGGTCCAGCTCAGGCCTCGACCGAGCCGTTCCCTGACCGCCTCGGTCGTGGCGCTCGTCGTCCTCGCGGGCGCCGTGGTCCTCACGGTCGCGAGCGTGTCGCGCCTCGTCGACGGCACCTGGCCGACGTGGTTCGTCGACCCTGCGTCGTCCCTGGGGCAGCAGACCTGGGGGTCGACCACGGTCCTCGCGACCGGTGCGGTCGTCCTCGTCCTCGGTGTCGTGCTGCTCCTGGCAGCAGTCGTCCCCGGCAGGCGCAGCGGCGCTGCGATCGCGCTGGAGGTCGAGAACGCCGAGCAGTCCGAGGTGGTGCTCACCCAGCGCGGTCTCGCCCGGCTCGCCGCAGCTGCCGCCGACGAGGTCGACGGTGTCGAGCACGTCGACGTCAGCGCCTCCAGCACCGCGGTGCGGGTCCTGGCCGTGACGTCGTCGCTCGACGATGCCGACACGGTCCGTAGCGCCGTGGAAGAGGCCGTCCGGTCGCGTCTCGACGTCCTCGGGACCGGCCCGGTCCGCCCCGTCCAGTCCCGTGTCCGAGTGAAGGAGTCCTGATGCACCACGCACCCTCTCGTCTCAACCGGACCTGGCTCGGCATCACCGGGCTGGTCCTGCTGGTCCTCGGTGCACTCGTCACGGGCATCGCGACGGGGGCGTGGAGCTCTGTGCTGCCCGCCGACCTCGCCGAGCGGCTCCCCGGGCGCGACGCCGACCTGATCTCGGGCACGACCGTGGGGGACCAGTCCTGGTTCCCCGTCGTCGTGGGGGTCGTGGCGCTCGTCCTCGCCCTCGCGAGCGCGGCCTGGCTGGTCGCGCAGGTCCCGCGCAAGCACGAGGCCAAGGACCTCCGCCTCCAGTCGTCGTCCGTGACGGGCCTCACGGCGTGCGCGCCGTCGGTCCTCACCGACGCCGTGGAGGAGCAGGCGAGGTCGCTCGCCGGTGTCAGCGGCGCCAGCGCCGTGCTCCGCGGAAGCGCCCGCACCCCGGACCTCACGCTGCGCCTCGTGGTCGACGACCGCGCCGACCTCGGCGAGGTCCTGCGCGAGGTCGACACTGTCGTGGCGGCATCGGTCGCCACGGCCCTGGACACGCGGCTCGCGCGCCTGGGCGTGCTCGTCGACGTCCAGCGCACCCGGCGCACGCACGGTCAGATCACGGTCTGACCGTCCGTCTGAAGCCCCTTCCCCCCACCCCGCACACCTCAGGAGAACCCCATGATCGCCAGCGTGATGACCCGAGTCGTGAGCTGGGGCCTGCGTGGCCTCGGCACCGTGATCAACCGTGCCGGCCACCTGGTCCGCAAGACCGAGCGCCGTCCGGACCAGCCGAGGCGCACGCCGGACGGCGGGTGAGACCTGCGCCCCAGCACCCGTCTCGAGGTGCCGAGGGACGCATCTGCGGAGAAGGTAGGAGCGACGACGAGGAGGTGAGCGAGGGTGAGCGGTCCGCACGGAGACCACCGGTCCCCGGCCCGGGACGTCGTGACGTCCCCACCTGACGGCGGGGCCCACGGACCGTCCGAGGCGACCATCGTCGGACGTGCGCAGTCCGGGGACCTCGCGGCCTTCGAAGAGCTGAGCCGTCGGTACCAGGGCCCGCTCTTCAGGCTCGCGGTGCGGTTGCTGGGCGACCGGGGCGAGGCCGAGGACGCGCTCCAGGACACGATGGTCTCGGTCTGGCGCAAGCTGCCGTCCTTGACAGACCTGCCAGCGTTCCACGGCTGGGTCTACCAGATCATGACCCGACGGTGCATGTCGGTGCTGAGGACCAGAGCCCGTCGCAGCACGGAGCCGGCCGGGGACGACACGGTGTTCGAGGCCGGCTCTCGTGGCAGGCTCGCCGCAGGGACGGGGTCAGCAGACCCCGTGGCCGCGACCGAGCACGCCGAGCAGCTCCGACGGCTGAACGTCGAGCTCGGCAGGCTCACGGACGAGCAGCGGGCATGCTGGGTGCTCCGGGAGCTGCACGAGCTCTCGTACCCCGAGATCGCCGCAGCGACCGGCCTGCCCCTGTCGACGGTGCGCGGTCGGATCGCACGGGCCCGGCAGAACCTGGCGAAAGGAATGGAAGCATGGCGATGAGCGAGCGTCCGTCCTCCCGCCTGGCCTGCGGCCGCGACATGGACGCGGTCTGGGACAGGATCGGGTCACCCCCCGACGAGCACGAGCGAGGCTGCCCGCACTGCGAGCAGGCCCGCCGAGACCTCGGCGAGCTCGCGAGCCTGACCGCGCTCGAGCGCGAGGCCGAGCGGACCGCCCCCGGTCTCGAGCCGGATCCCGCCGTGCTCGGCCGGATCATGGACGTGGCCCGCGCAGAGGTGCGCCGTGGTCGCCGGTTCCCGCTCGACGAGCCCGAGGTCAGCGAGCCGGCCCCGGAGCTGACCGTGAGCGAGCAGGCGGTCTCGGCGAGCGCCCGGCGAGCCGGCGACGCGGTCCCGGGTGTCGAGGTCGAGCGCTGCGTGGTCTCGCTCGTCGTCGACGGTCGTGGACCGTGGCAGGCCAGCCCCGTCGGCGTCCTGGACCTGCGGCAGGGGCCCGACAGCTACGGCCGTGCCCGGCCGTCCAGGGTCGAGGCGACCCTGCAGATCACCGTGCCCGTGTCGGCCTCGATCCCGGCGGTCGCGGCCGAGGTCCGCAGCAGCGTGAGGAGAAGAGTGAGCAGCGAGGTGGGAGTCGACGTGGTCCGCGTCGACATCGAGGTGAGGGACACGCGCGATGTCTGAGACGAACCCCAGCCAGAGGATGCCCGGAGCGCCGCACCTGGTGCCGGGGGTTCCGGTGACCCCTGGTGTGCCGACGACACCCGGCGTCCGGGTGACGACGCGTGGTCCGGAGACGACAGGTCGACCGGTGACGACAGGTCGGGCCGGCACCGACGCGGTGCGCCGCGAGATCGCGCAGGCGATCCTCGCCGACCCCGGGGTGCTCCGGGTCGAGCCGACGCTGGCGACCGTGGTCCGCTCGTGGTCGACGGCTCCCGACCCGGAAGACCTCGTCCGCCTCACGCCGACAGGCGGGACCGTCGACGTGGCCGTGCACCTCGCCGTGCAGGGAGACGAGGCGCGTCTTGTCGCGCACAGGGTCCGCGAGGTCGTCCGGGAGCTGCTCGTCGAGCACGGCCTCGAGCCGGGCTCGGTCGAGGTGAGCGTCCTGACGGTCGAGCCGGTGACTTCCGCAGAGGTCACCCGCTGAGCCGTCGGGCGTAACGGTCCTGTCAGCGTGCGTGACGGACATGTCCTCGGCGGCGGCGGCGGACCGACCAGACCGATGCGACTCCGGCTCCGAGCAGCGCTGCTGCCGCGGGGACCAGGGTGGCAGCCGAGCTGCCTGTCGATGCCAGGTCAGAGGTCCCGGCCGTCGGCCGCGAGGTCACGCGTGCGACACCAGGATGGGTGGGGACGGGCGTCCCGGG
>NZ_JACBYE010000040.1 GCF_013415325.1 Sanguibacter inulinus
CCGCAGAGGCCCGCCCGCGCACCCCGCCCTTCGCGGGAGTCGCAGCCTTGGTCGCAGCCGCGCCCGACCCCGCGCCGGCTCCTCCGCGACGCAGACGGCCGAGCAGCCTGACCCCTCCGGCACCCGCGTCCCGCGGCACGATCTCCACCCGGAGCCGCGTGGCGAGCACCAGAACCACGAGCAGCACGCCGACGAGTACCGTCGGCACGAGGAGCAGCGCGAGGGCAGCGCTGCCCGTCGGCAGGTCGTAGCGCAAGAACACCCACTCGTAGACCAGCATGCCGGGGGTGGTCGTGCCCCGGTCTGCGAGGTCCGCGGTGAGCAGCAGCGGGACAGTCGTGACCATGAGGCTCAGGGTCGTCACGGCGAGCACCACCACGGCGGTCACCACGCCCGAGGCAGCCCAACCAGCACGCGAGACCGCGGACCGGCGCATCGCGGCGAGGTACAGGGTCGCGGAGAGCGCCCCGACGAGCCCGACGACCGAGAGCCCGGCGATGACGACGAGCTCGGCCTGCGAGCCGCCGACCTCCTGCGCACGGCGGAGCGTCTCAGCCGAGCCGCCACCGCGCTGCGAGCCCCACTGGCCGACGTAGTAGGCGACGGGACTGAAGCAGAAGAGCGGGACGGCGAGCAGCCCGCGGCTCACCAGCCGGGTCGTGCGCCCGGCCCGCGATGCCACAGACGCGACGAGCGGTCCGAGCACGAGAGCGGCGGCGAGCGGGACGATCGAGTAGGCGAGGGCCCGGCCGACCGACGCACGGAACTCGTCGTCGTCGAGGACGGCCGAGAAGTTGGCGCCACCGACAGAGCCGGCCACCTCGAAGAAGGCGACGGCGTCGCGGGTCGCGAGCTGCACGAGGCGCAGGGCGGGGAGCAGGTACTGGAGGACCGCGAGCGCGAAGAGCGCGACGACGACGAACCAGCCCGCGAGACGGGCGTTGCTCATCCGGCGCGGGCTGCGGTCGACATCAGCCGGCTTCTCGAGACCGGTGGGGTCGTCGGGACCGACGGGCGCACCGGAGGCGGACGACGCGTCGGAGGCGGAGGACGGCTGGGAGCCAGGGAGCTCGTCAGCGGTCGCACCACCCGAACCCGCCTGGACCGACGCCTGCGTCCGTGACCCCGCTGACGCGGAGACCGCTCCGTCCGTGTCGTCCGTCGGCTCTGGGACTGGGGCGGGGGTCGTCTGGTCCATCGGGCGACCGTAGCAGCGATCGTTGACACCCTCGTCCAGCCGCAGATACCGTGCGGATGTTCACGTAAACATCGCCCCGGTGCGCACTGTCGCGCCCCGGCCGGTCGAACCCCCAGTCCAGGACGGACCCCATGACGACGACGTCACGCCACACCCTGTTCCACCCACCCCACCTCCAGCACGACCCGCAGCACCGTCGCCTCCTCGGGCGTCCCCTCCTCGCTGCCGTCACGGCGGCTCTCGCCGCGACAGCCCTCGCGGCCGGCCTCGCAGTCCCCGCAGCGGCCGCTCCGTCGGGACTGCCCGTCCCGGCGTCTGCGGTGTCCGAGGCCCTCGCCTCGCTCCGCGCCGAGCCCGAGGCTCTCGGGTCCCAGGCGCTGGCTGACGTCGCAGCCGACGCCCCCACGGCACTCGCCCGACCCGTCGTCCTCGCCACCTACACCGGCGAGGCCCCCGCGCTCCCGGCGCAGGTCGAGGTCACCGCCCCGAGCGGCACCCGCCTGGCCGACGTCGTCTGGGACTCGGGCGAGTACGTCTTCGACCAGCACTACAGGTCGGTCATGGTCTCCGGCACCGTAGAGGGCACCCTCGCGGTCGAGGCCCAGGTCGACGTGGTGCCACGCGGCGTCGAGTACCTGGTCGACTCGGGAGGCACCCAGTCCACGCCGCCCTTCGACGCCGTCGCGACGCTCGCCGGGCCCACGGGCGACAACACCCTGCGCCACACCGTCGCCGACCAGCAGGCGTCGACGGGCTGGGGCTACGTCAACGACGGCGACGCCTACGTCGGTCTGCGGGCCTCGACCAACCCTCTCGACAAGGACGCCGGCGGCCTCTGGGCCCGTGGCAGCGGGACCTCGTCTCGCCCGATCGTCTACAAGGTCCCCCTCGAAGCAGGTGAGCACACGGTCACCGCAGGCTTCCGCGAGTGGTGGAGCGGACCTCGGACCATGTCGGTCACGCTCGTCTCCCCCTCGGGCGCCCGTTCGGTCGTGACCCCTGAGGTGACCGTGAGCAACGCGTCCGGGAAGACCACCGCGATGGTCTCCGCGACGGTGACTGTCGACCAGACCGGCACCTCCGAGCTCCGCGTCGAGCGCGCCGCCGGCAGCGAGGCCCCGACCCTCGGCTGGTTCGCCGTCGCAGCCGGTCGCGTGGACGTCGACACCGCACCCGTCGTGGTCGCCCCGCCGACCATCACCCCGGGAGACGGCGCCTACTCGACCGCGCAGACGGTCTCGGTCTCGACAGCGACCCCGGGCGCCTCCGTCTACGTGACGACCGACGGCTCCGAGCCGTCCCGCACCCACGGCACCCTCTACACCGAGCCCTTCGTCCTCGACTCCACGACGACGGTCAAGGCCCGGGCGATCCGCAACGGGACCGCGAGCGCCGTCTCGACAGCGCGCCTGAGCATCGAGCTCGTGCCCGAGGGCGGCTACGACGCCGTCCCCGTGGGCAAGACGTGGTTCGACACCGACGGCAACCCGATCCAGGCGCACGGTGGCGGCTTCCTCGAGAAGGACGGCTGGTACTACTGGGTCGGCGAGAACAAGGCCCACGACGGTGCCGTCCTGCTCGGCGTGAGCCTGTACAAGTCTCAGGACCTCAAGAACTGGACGTACGTCAAAGAGCTCGTCACCCAGGACACCGCGCCTGAGCTCGTGGACTCCAAGTGGGAGCGACCCAAGCTCGTCTACAACGAGAAGACCGACACCTTCGTGCTGTGGGGCCACTGGGAGCGCGCCGACGACTACTCGGCCTCGCACCTCGTGGTGGCCACGAGCCCGACGGTCGACGGGGACTACACCTTCGTCAAGCACTTCCGCCCGGGCGTCGGCGAGGTCACGACCGAGCACGAAGACCCCACCTACACGGGCGGCGACGACCTCTGGGGCTACGGCTCGCGCGACTTCACGGTCTTCAAGGACCCCGACAGCGACAAGGCGTACCTGCTGTCCTCCGAGGACCACACGAGCATGCGGCTCTACCCGCTGACCGACGACTACGCCGACGTCGACTGGGAGGCCTCGTTCCCGGTCTTCGAGGGGCAGGGCCGTGAGGCCCCGGCCGTCGTGAAGATCGGCGAGTACTACCTGGCCTTCACCTCGGGGCAGTCCGGCTGGTACCCGAACCAGACGCGCGTCGCGTGGACCAAGGACATCGCCGACCCCGACGGCTGGTCCGACCCTGTGCTCGTCGGCAACAACACGTCGTTCTACAGCCAGCCCACCAACATCATGACGATCGACCGCCAGGACGGCGGACGCAAGTACGTGTACATGGGCGACCGGTGGAACTCCAAGAAGCTCGGGACCTCCACCTACGTGTGGCTGCCCCTGAGCATCGACCCCGCAGACCCGTCCACGGTGTCCCTCGACTACAGACCCGCGTGGAGCCTCGACTCGGCGACGGGCGCGATCGACTACCCGGAGGACCCGCTCGTCTCGCAGGGCAAGCCGGTGACCGCCGACGCGGTCGACGAAGCGCACGCCGCCTCCGTCGCCAACGACGGCGAGTACACCAACACCGCGACGTGGGGTGACAGCTCCGCGTACTTCCAGCCCACAGGCGTCCCCTTCAGCTGGACCGTCGACCTCGAAGAGGTCCAGGACCTCAGCCGCGTGGACCTCAGCTTCCGCAGCTACAACGGCTCGGAGTCCTACCACGGGTACACGGTCTCGGGCAGCGTCGACGGCACGACGTGGACGCAGCTCGTCGGGCAGCTCGGCAACACCACGGTCGGCTTCACGAGCGACCCCCTCGTCGGGCAGTACCGCTACGTGCGGCTCGACGTCGCGCAGGTGGTCAACTCCCACAACGGCAACGCCGCAGCCTGGGCGGCGGGTCTCGTCGAGGTGCAGGTCTACGCCCACGAGGAGGTCGTAGTGCCCGGCACGGTGACGATCGACCTGCCGCAGCCAGCAGCGACAGGGTGGTTCACGACCACCCCGTCCCTCGTCGTGACGCGGGACGATGCCCAGCCTGTCGACCCGCAGCTCGCGCAGGCCGAGGCGGCCGGGACGATGGCGCTCGCCGCCGTGCCGGGGGCCGAGTACAGGCTCGACGACGGCGACTGGCTGCCGTACACGGGCCCCGTGCCTGTCGGCGACGGCAGGCACGTGGCACAGGCGCGGGCGACCGACGACGGTGTGCCCTCGACCGAGGTCACCGAGGTCACCCTCGACGTCGACACGACCGCACCGACCACCACGGCCTCCGTCGACGCCGCGCGGCTGCTCACGGTGACGGCTGCCGACGACACCTCGGGCGTCGCCCGGGTGGAGTACTCGCTCGACGGTGGCCCCTGGGCCACTGCCTCGGCACCGGTCCAGCTCGGCGACGCCGCGGTGCAGGTCCGGGCGCGGGCGGTCGACGTGGCCGGGCTCGTGAGCCTGGTCTCCGAGACGAGCGTGCCCGCGCTCGCCGTCGACCCCGAGCCGACGGTCGACCCGACCGACGACCCGACCACCTCTGCGGCGCCCGGGACCGGGCCCGGTGCGGGTGGTGGAGCCGTCGGCACCCCGGCAGGCAGCAGCACCGTCGGAGCGTCGGGCCTGGCAGCCACCGGCACGTCGGTCGCCGTCGTCGCCCTCGCCGCCCTGCTGCTCGCCGCAGGTGGTGCGCTCGTCGTGCGCAGGAACCGGAGGACGCACCAGGGATGACCTCGTGAGGTGGCACCGGCCGGGCCAGGCTCGACCCCTGGTCTGGCCCGACCGGTGCCCCTAGGCTGCGGAGCATGGTCATCGACCTCGAGAGCGTCTACCGCGACCTGCACACCCACCCCGAGCTCGGGTTCGCCGAGACCCGGACGGCCCAGGTCGCCGCAGGCCACCTGCGAGACCTGGGCCTGACCGTGACGACAGGGGTCGGCGGAACAGGCGTCGTCGGTGTCCTCGAGAACGGCGAGGGCCCGGTCGTCGCGCTGCGCGCCGACATGGACGGCCTGCCCGTCGAGGAGCGCACGGGTCTGGACTACGCGAGCACGGTCCGGGCTGTCGGCCCCGACGGCACCGACGTCCCGGTCATGCACGCCTGCGGGCACGACATGCACGTCACGTGCCTCCTGGGCGCTGTCGAAGACCTCGTCACCCGGCGCGGCACGTGGTCCGGCACGCTGGTCGCCGTGGTCCAACCCGCCGAGGAGCTCGTCGCCGGCGCGCAGGCGATGGTCGACGACGGTCTCGTCGAGAGGTTCCCGAAGCCCGACGTGGTCCTCGGGCAGCACGTCGCCCCGCTCCCCGCAGGGATCGTCGGGCTGCGGCCGGGGCCGACGATGGCCGGCTCGGACTCGGTCACCGTGACCTTCCACGGGCGCGGCGGGCACGGCTCTCGCCCGCAGACCACCGTCGACCCTCTGCTCACCGCCTGCCACGCCGTCGTCAGGCTGCAGAGCATCGTGTCCCGCGAGTCCGAGCCCGGCGAGATCGTCGTGGTCTCGGTCGGTGCGATCCACGCGGGCAGCGCCGACAACGTCGTGCCCGCCGAGGCGACCCTCAGCATCAACGTGCGGACCGTGAGCGACCAGAGCCGCACCCGGGTGCTCACCGCCGTGCGCCGCATCGTCGAGGCCGAGGCCGCCGCGGCCGGGATGACCACCCCGCCCACAGTCGTCGAGAGCAAGCACGCACCCGCGACGATCAACGACGAGGCGGCGACGGCCCGCGTCCGGGCGACCTTCGTGGAGACTTTCGGCGAGCACGCCGTGATCGACCCGGGCACGGTCACCGGGAGCGAGGACGTCGGCGCGATCGCCACCGCCGCCGGCGCCCCGCTGGTCTTCTGGTTCTTCGGAGGGGCCGACCCCGCGGCCTTCGCCGCCGCCGCTGCAGCCGGGACCCTCGACAGCGACATCCCGAGCAACCACTCGCCCTTCTTCGCCCCCGTGGTCCAGCCGACCCTCGACGTCGGGGTCGCCGCCCTCAGCGCCGCGGCACGGGAGTGGTTCGCGCGGTAGCAGTTCGGCGGTAGCAGTTCGGGTGGTAACGGTTCGGGCGGTAGCGGGGCCCGGTCTCACACGGCGTCGCCCAGCACCCGCCCCGCAGCAGTGCCCTGGGGCTGCTCCGTCAGGGCCCGCTCACGGCCTCGAGCTCCTCGACCGTCCCCGCCATGATGGTCCGCTGGTGCGTGGTCACCTGCTCCACGGGCCAGTCCCACCACGCGACGGCGAGCAGCCTGTCGACGGTCGCGTCGTCGAAGCGGCGTCTGATCAGCCGCGCGGGGTTCCCGCCGACCACGCCGTAGTCGGGCACGTCCTTGACGACGACGGACCCGGCCGCGACGACCGCGCCGTGGCCGATCCGGACCCCGGGCATGACCGTGACACCGTTGCCGAGCCACACGTCGTTCCCCACGACGGTGTCGCCGCGGCTCGGCAGGTCGACGAGCAGGTCGACGTTCTGCGCCCACGACCCGCCCATGCTCGGGAAGGGGAAAGTCGAGGGACCGTCGAGCCGGTGGTTGGCGCCGTTCATGAGAAACCGGACCCCGGTCGCCAGGGCGCAGTACCGGCCGATCACGAGGCGCTCGGGGCCGTAGTGGTAGAGCACGTTGCGGGTCTCGAAGGCTGTCGCGTCGTCGGGGTCGTCGTAGTAGGTGAAGTCGCCGACCTCGACAAGGGGCGAGGTGACCAGAGGCTTGAGCAGCACGACACGTGGCTGGCCCGGCATCG
The DNA here is from genome assembly GCF_013415325.1 of Sanguibacter inulinus. GTDB lineage: Bacteria > Actinomycetota > Actinomycetes > Actinomycetales > Cellulomonadaceae > Sanguibacter > Sanguibacter inulinus. The sequence continues at coordinate 6,870 of NZ_JACBYE010000040.1, forward strand.
GGTGCAGGGTCGACGGGTCGGGCGGGGGCTGGACTGACGTCATGGGGTGATGTCCTCCGCTGTCGGGGCATGTCTGGGCACGGCGGGCTGAGACGGGGCGGCATCCAGGATCGCAGCGATCCTGCGGGACCTCCCGTGATTTTCTGCCCCTCAGGTCCACCCCGGTGCGCTCCGCCCGAGACGTCGGTCCGGCAGCAGGCGCGTCCGCCGGTCCTATCATCGGTCCATGACCTCCGGCGACAGCACTGCCGAGCCCACGGCCGGGCGGGCTCCCCGCCCCCGCTCGGGTCCGTCGATCGCCGACGTCGCCGCCCTCGCCGGGGTGTCGTCCCAGACGGTCTCTCGGGTGTCGACGGGCGCCGAGCGCGTCCGCCCGGAGACCCGCGAGCGGGTGCTCGCCGCGATGGCCGAGCTCGGCTACTCCCCCAACCACGCCGCCCGTGCGCTGCGGTACGCGCACTTCGAGACCATCGGCGTGATCGCGCACAGGCTCGCGCGGACCGGTGAGGCCCGCACCTTCGAGGCCGTCGTCGAGGCCGCCCGCCTCGAGGGCTACACCGTCACCCTCGTCGACGTGCAGAGCCCGTCCTCGGACGACCTCACCGCTGCGGCCGCGCGGTTGACGCACCAGGCGATCGACGGGCTCGTGATCATCCGCGCCGAGGAGCAGAGCCCCGAGACCCTCGCGCTGCCCGCGCGGATGCCCGTGGTCGTCTCCGACTCACGCTTCGTCACGCACCACCCGGCCGTCGCGACGGACCAGGCCGCCGGGACACGCGCCGCCGTCGAGCACCTGCTGAGCCTGGGTCACACGACGGTGCACCACCTGGCGGGCCCGGCCGACTCCTCGCCCGCCGGGCTGCGCGTCGACTCGTGGCGGGCGTGCCTCGTCGAGGCTGGACGGCCTGTGCCACAGATCGTCCGGGGCGACTGGTCGGCGACCTCGGGCTACGAGCAGGGCCTGAAGATCGCGCAGGACCCCGACGTGACGGCGGTCTTCTGCGCGAACGACGAGATGGCTGCGGGCCTCTACAGGGCGCTGCACGAGAGCGGGCGGAGCATCCCCGAGGACGTGTCGGTCGTCGGTTTTGACGACATCCCGCTCGCCGAGCACCTCTGGCCCCCGCTGACGACGGTCGCCCAGGACTTCCACGCGATCGGGCAAGAGCTGGTCGACCTGCTGCTGCGCCAGATCCGCGACGGTGACAGCCTCACCGACGTGCGGTCTCTGCTGCCTGTCGAGCTCGTCGTCCGGTCGAGCACAGCGCCGCCGGCCTCGCACTGAGCACGTCCTCCAGCGGGTGAGACCCGAACCGTCGCACCTTGACATGTTTACGTAAACATCGCAGGATCGTCGGCAGGTGCGCCAACGTCGGCGGACCCTCTTGTCCCATCCAACGGCGGAAGGTACACCGATGAACAGCACCCCCTCGCGGACGAGGAGGTCCACCGCGGTCGTCGCGGCCGCAGCACTCTGCGCGGCCGGTCTCGTCGCCACGGTCCCAGCAGCAGCACCAGCGCAGGCTGCGCCGACGCCTGTGGTCATCACCCCGAACCCGGCCGTCCCCGGCCCGGAGTTCCAGGGCTGGGGCACGAGCCTCGTCTGGTTCGCCAACGCGACCGGCGACTACCCCGAGGAGATCCGCGAAGAGCTGTACCAGCTCCTCTTCGGCGAGGAGGGGCTCGACCTCAACGTCGCCCGCTACAACATCGGTGGTGGCAACGCCTCCGACGTCCCCGACTACCTCCGCCAGGGCGCAGCCGTCGAGGGCTGGTGGAAGGACGACGCGGACGGCACGGCGGGTGTCCCCACCACCTACGCAGAGCGCGACGCCTACCTCAAGGCCTGGGACGCCGACGACGACGCCTCCTACGACTGGGAGTCCGACGCGACGCAGCGCTGGTGGGTCGAGAAGCTCGCCGAGACGCGGGACGACATGGTCTGGGAGGCCTTCAGCAACTCTCCGCCGTACTTCATGACGAAGAGCGGGTACGTCACCGGGTCGATGAACAAGACGGACGAGCAGCTGCTCCCGACCGACGACGCCCCGCAGAAGTTCGTCACCTACCTCACCAAGGTCACCGAGCACCTCGAGGACACCTACGGCATCGAGTTCTCGACAGTCGACCCCTTCAACGAGCCGTGCAACGGCTACTGGGGAACACCGGCCCTCGGGGCCGACGGCTGGCCCAAGACCGGCGGGACCGTCCAGGAGGGCGCGCAGATCTGCCCCGGGACCGGCGCGAACGACCAGCAGAACGTCATCAACCTGCTCTCCGCGACCCTCGCCGGATCGAGCACGGACGCGATGATCTCGGCCAACGACGAGACCAACCCCGGGCAGTTCGTCAACGCCTGGAACCAGTACGACGCGCAGACCCGCGCGGCCGTCGGCCAGCTCAACGTGCACACCTACGGCACCGGCAGCCGCCTGCAGGCCCGCGACATCGCCAAGACCAACGACAAGCCGTTGTGGATGAGCGAGGTCGGCGGCGACTTCGTCGGGACCGGCTTCAACACCACGACCATCACCGGCGGTCTCGGGATGGCTCAGCGCATCACCGACGACCTGCGTGAGCTCGAGCCGAACGCCTGGGTGTTCTGGCAGGAGGTCGAGGACTACTACAACATGGAGAAGGTCGAGAACCTCAACTGGGGCTCGATCTTCATCGACTTCGACTGCAACGAGCCCGGCACCGTGGGGTACTCCGAGCGTCGGCTCGCGGACGCCGGGTGGACGAGCGGCGAGCCGCTGCCCGACTCCGCGAAGTGCAAGATCGTCACGAACTCGAAGTTCAACACCGCGCGCAACTACACCCAGCACATCCGCCCGGGTGACCACGTGATCCCGACGAACAGCACCCAGTCGACGGCGGCCGTCACGGCCGACGGCTCAGGCGCCAACGTCGTGCACATCAACGACTCGACGGCCGCCCGCTCGGTGACCCTCGACCTGTCGAAGTTCGGCGAGATCGCCGCAGACGCGACGGTCACCCCCGTGGTGACGACCGAGGTCACCGACCCCGAGCACCCCGAGAAGAACGCGCTCGTCGAGGGCGCACCCGTCACGATCGCCCCCGGTGCCACCTCGGTGACCATCGAGATCCCGGCACGCTCCGTGACGACCTTCGTGGTCGACGGCGTCTCCGGTGTCTCCGAGGGCTCGCTCCCCGTCCAGGACGGCGAGACCTTCCAGCTCGTCGGTGTCGGCTCCGGCCGCGCGCTCACCGCCGGTGCGACAGGCGCGAGCATCACCGACCTCGCCACCACCACCTCGGCGGTCGGGTCACAGCTGTGGACCGCTCACGCGCTCCCGCAGGGCAGCGGCAGCCACGCGCTCCGCTACGTCCTCGAGGCGGCCGACGGACGGATCCTCGGTGCGACGTCCTCGGGTGTCGCCCTCAAGTCCCAGAGCGTCGCCGACGCCCTGACGGACCCGTCCTCGTGGTGGGCCCTCAGCACGACCGACGGCTCGACCTGGTCCTTCGCGAGCGGGTCTCGCTCGCTCGCCCTCGAGGTCGGGGGTCAGGCGACCGCGAACAACTCAGGGGTCAGCCTCTGGCAGTACGGCGGCGGAGCGCACCAGCGCTGGACCGTCCGCGACACCAGCATCGTCAGCGTGCCCGACGTCGCCGTGAGCACAGTCGCCGGCGTCGAGCCGACCCTGCCTGGCTCTGTCGTCCCCGTCTACTCCTACGGCAACGGCGTGGCCGCCCCGGTGACCTGGCAGCTGCCTGCAGCCAGCACCTGGGACACCCCCGGCAGCGTGACCGTCACGGGCACAGGCACCGACGTCTTCGGCAGCACCTTCGAGGTCCGCGCGATCGTGGACGTCGGCGGGTTCACCTCGACCGACCCCGTCTCCGTGACCACCTACGCCGGCGCGAGCCTGGCGTCGGTCCAGGCCAGCGCGCCCGCCACGGTCCCCGCGCAGGTCGGTGCCTCCGCGCAGCGCTTCGACACCCCTGTCGTCTGGGACTGGGCGGGTCTCGACGACGCGTCCTTCGCGGACCAGGGTGTCGTCTCGGTGCCCGGCACGGCCGAGTCCAACGACCCGGCAGGTGACCCCGTGCCGGCCACGCTGTCGGTGATCCTCACAGCCCCGACGCTGACCAACGTGACACCGCAGGTGTCGAGCGCAGTCGCCTCGAGCTTCGAGAGCGGCTACCCGATCGACCGCACCTACAACCTCGCCACGGGCGACAAGGGCTGGTCCAACTGGGTCGGCTCGAACAAGCCGACCACGAGCACCCTGCAGTACAGCTTCGCGGCCCCGCAGGACGTCGAGACCGTCTCGACGTACTTCTTCAAGGACGGCGGCTCGACCACCTGGGCCCAGACCATGACCGTCGACTACCTCAACACCGACGGCACGTGGTCCCGCGTCCCCGAGCCGGCCCTGACGGTCGAGGCGCCCGCCGACGGCACAGCCCCGAAGGTCGACGTCGATCTCGGCGGCGTCCGGACCACGAGCGTCCGGCTCACGCTCAACGCCTTCGCGAACACCCACATGATCGTCTCCGAGGTCGAGATCTACGCGACCACGGCCTCGGTCTCCACGGTCGCCGACCTCGGCGCGCTGCGCGTCGACGGCTCGGCTGTCGACGGGTTCTCCCCCGACGTCGAGGCGTACACGGTCACGACCGCGGGCGCCCGCTACCCGCAGGTCTCTGCGGTGCCTGTCGACTCGGCCGCCACGGTCACGGTCGACCAGCCGACCGAGGCGACCGACGGGCTGGCCACCGTCACCGTCACGGCGCCTGACGGCACCACCACCCGCAGCTACACCGTGGACGTCGACCGCCAGGTCAGCGTCTCGGCTGTCGCCGTCGCCGGTGACCCGACCGTCGGTGCGACGGTGACCGCGACGAGCGTCACCGACCCTGCCGACGCGACGGTCTCCTACAGGTGGCTCGTCGACGGCACGGAGGTGACCCCGGGCACAGACGGGGCCACGCTCTCGCTGGCCGACGTGGCTGTCGGAGCCTCGGTGACAGTCGCCGCGACGGCAGAGCGGGACGGCTTCGCGGTCTCCGACGAGGTGCTCAGCGCACCCGTCGTCGTCCGTGCCGTCGTCCCGGACCCCGAGCCGGAGCCGGAACCGACAGGACCGGAGCCCACCCCGGGACCGACCGACCCGGAGCCCAGCCCCACGGGCCCCGCACCGACGGAGCCCGCGCCCACCAGCCCGACCCTCCCGGGCGCTGACGTGCCGTTCTCCGTGACGCTCTCCTCGGCGAGCGTCCGGGCTGGCGGCACCGTGACCGTCGACGTCGCGGGAGCCACCCGCGACGGCTCGGTCGAGGTGTGGCTGCACTCGACGCCTGTGCGGCTCGCAGTCGTCCAGGCTGACGCGTCGGGCGCTACCAGCCGGAGCGTCACCATCCCGGCGGCGACCGAGACCGGGACGCACCGCATCCAGGTGGTCGACACCACGACGGGTGCCTCCGTCTGGTCGGGCGAGCTCACCGTCACCCCGGCAGCAACCGGGTCCGGGCTCGCCTCGACGGGTGCCGAGGTGACGTCGCTCGCCGTCGTCGCACTCCTGCTCCTCGGTGCCGGCACGCTCGCCGTGCGTCGCCGTCGCCTCGCGCAGGACTGACCGAGACCTTCGCGGACGACGAGACTCACCAGCACTACCAGCTCCACCAGCACGGCACAGGCCGGGCCCCCGCTCCTCGCGGGTGGCCCGGCCTGTGCCGTGCTGCCTCGGGTCACGCTGCAGGTCCGCCCGCTGCCGGGCGGCCTGCCGTGACCTCAGTGCTTCGTGTGCTTCTTCGCTGCGTCGACCGCCTCGGCGACCTTGTCCTTGAGGACGGCGCTCTGGTCCTTCGCGACCTCGGCGGCCTTCTCCTGGACGCTCGAGACCGCGGACTGGACCGAGTCAGAGGCCCAGACGTCGCGGGCGTGGGTCTTGATCGACTCGAAACGACGACGGCCGGCCCGGGCTCCCAGGACGTACCCTGCGGCGAGCCCGACGACGAACACCAACTTGGACTTCATGAGCTTCTCCTTGCCCTGCTGCGATCTACGGTCGGGTGACCCCGGTGGCCTGGCACTGCTACGCCGCGACCTGGCGGGGACTCGAGCGTACGTCCGGGCCGATGACCACGCAGGACGAAGCAGCACCGTGGCACCGGGCCCGAGCACCAGCCGTCGACATCATGACGGCCAGAGCACCGCCCGGGCCTCGTCGACAGGACACCCGTGTCTCACCGGGCACCTCTGGGCGGCGACGGGCGGGCCTGCAGCGCATGATGGTCCCCGGCGCGCCGAGCACGGCCGCCGTGGAGCCGGACCCGGAGGTGCTCGTGCGCTCAGCGGCAGTCGGCGCGTCCCTCCTCGGGGTCGGCGTCCTTGCGGTGCTGACAGGTGTGCTCTCCCTCGACGAGGTCGGCGGGGTGGCCGACCGTGTCTGGCCCGTCCTGCTGTTCGTCGTGATGATCACGGTGGTCACCGAGCTCGCCTCCGAGGCGGGGCTGTTCACGGTCGTCGCCTCGCGCCTGACACGGTGGGGTCTCGACAGGGCATGGGTGCTGTGGCTCCTGGTCGTCGCCCTCGCGACCACGAGCACGGTGTTCCTCTCCCTCGACACGACAGCCGTGCTTCTCACACCGGTCGTCGTGCTGCTCTCCCGGCAGGTCGGTCTCCCGCCGCTGCCCTTCGCCCTCACCACGGTGTGGCTCGCGAACACCGGGTCGCTCCTGCTGCCCGTCTCGAACCTCACGAACCTGCTGGCCGAGGGCAGGCTGGACCTCGGCAGCCCTGTCGACTTCGCCAGGCTCATGCTCGGCCCCGCCGTCGCGGCGGTCGTGGTCCCGAGCCTCGTGCTGTTCTTCGTGTTCCGCCGCGACCTGCTGCGCAGGTACCAGCCGCGTGAGGTGGCCCACCCTGACGACCCCGTGCTGCTCGCCGCGAGCGCGACGGTGGTCGTGCTCCTGCTGCCGGCCCTCGTCTCGGGCGTCGAGGTCTGGATCCCGGCGACAGTCGCCGCCGTCGTCCTCGCAGGGCTCTTCGCGGTGCGACGTCGCTCGGTCCTGCGGTTCCGGCTCGTGCCGTGGGAGCTGGTGCTGCTGGCCTCCGGGCTGTTCCTGGTCATCGAGGCCGGGCACGCCCTCGGGCTGACGGGGCTGCTCGCCTCGGTCGCCGGCACGGGCGAGTCGACCGTGGCGCTGCTCCAGCTCTCCGGGGTGGGGACGCTCGGCGCGAACCTCGTCAACAACCTGCCGGCCTACCTCGCGCTCGAGCCTGTCGCGGAGAGCCCGCTCCGGCTCGCAGCCCTGCTGATCGGTGTGAACGCCGGGGCGCTGCTCACCCCCTGGGCGTCGCTCGCGACCCTGCTGTGGCACGCGCGGCTCGAGGCGCTCGACGTCTCGATCTCGTGGACCCGGTACGCGCTGCTCGGGCTGCTCGTCGTCCCGCCGACAGTCGTCACGGCGGTCCTGCTGCTCTCCGCAGGCTGAGCCCGAGGACTTCCCTGGGCGGGATCCTGCAGTGGCTCGAGGAGCCCGGGAGGGGGTCGAGGTATCAGCGTCGCTGTCTCCTCGTCCCCCTGCCGGACCGGCCGGTCGCACCCCGCACCCCCCGGTGGCAGGGTGCACCGCGCCTCGGCGAGGCGCCTGACTGGCGGGACCCTCCAGCCCCGCCGGGCACCTCGCTTCGGCACACTTTATGCACGCCAAGGAGCCCAGAACGGACACCTGCGTAGACGAGACCCGAGATCGGGTGGCGTCAGCCGCGTGTTGCGGGGCCAAGGTGCCGTCCCTGCGTGACGCTCGGCCAGAATCACGTAGGGCATCGTGCAGATCCACGCTGGGAATGAATGGTGCCCTGAGAACGCTGACCCTCGTGGCCCAGCCATCGACAGGAGAATCTCGTGGGACTCATCAGCTGGCTCTTCGACGCCCAGCTCGTCATCGGCGACCAGACGGTCCTGTGGCGCGAGATCATCGGCAACCTCTTCGGTCTCGTCTGCGCGCTGGGCGGCATGCGACGCAAGGTGTGGGCCTGGCCTGTCGGCATCGTCGGGAACCTGCTGCTGCTCACGGTGTTCCTCGGGTCGGTCTTCGACACCCCGTCGGCCGTGACCCTCCTCGGGCAGGCCGGCCGGCAGGTGATGTTCATCGTGGTCTCGGTCTACGGCTGGGTGCGCTGGCGCCAGAGCCGCGAGTCGAACGGCGTCGGCGTGGTCCCCGAGTGGGCGACCCCGCGACAGCGTGCACTCCTCGTGGTCGCGCTGGTCGGCGGGACCCTGGTCCTCACTCCAGTGTTCCGGGCCCTCGGGTCCTACGAGCCCGTCTGGGCCGACGCCTGGATCTTCACGGGATCACTGCTGGCCACCTACGGCATGGCACGTGGGTGGGTGGAGTTCTGGCTCATCTGGGTGGCGGTCGACCTCGTAGGGGTCCCGTTGCTGGTGAGTGCTGGGTTCTACGCCTCCGCCTTCATGTACGTGTTCTACGGCGCGTTCACCCTCGCCGGCTTCTTCCTGTGGGCCCGCATGCGGCGACGCGACGACGCCCAGACCCGGCTGCTGGAGCCCCCGGCCGTCGGCGTGGTGTCGTCGTCCCGCTGACCGGGCCAGCCCTCGGGCACAGGCCCCGGCACCCACCGGTCCGTCGCTCGTCCCGCACCCGCCTCGCCCCGGTCCAGGGCTCTCGAGATGCGGAGGCGCCTGAGCACTGGCAGGCTCGGTGCCGCCCGAAGTTCGGGCCCAGCTTCTCTTGGAGGACTCATGCCTAGTTGGCTCATCATCCTGCTCGTCGGCGTCGTTCTTCTCGTCCTCGGCTTTGCCGGGGTCGCCAAGTTCCTCATCTACGTCGGCATCGCCGTGCTGCTCGTCAGCCTCATCCTCGGATTCCTCGGCGGACGGTCGTCGAAGAGATGACGTGAGTCCTGACGGCTCACTCCTGTCAGGACCCCCGCTGCACGGCTCGACCGAGCAGCACCCGAGAGGCCCCGCACCGTTGGTGCGGGGCCTCTCGGCGCGCCAGGGGGCATCGGGTGAATCAGAGGGTGATCTTTACGATCTTCCGCCCACAACCGGACATCCCGCCCTAGCCTGTGGTCATCGTCACGCTTCGAGACGTGACACAGGAAGGGGTTGGAGCGATGAACACAGTGAAGGCACACGTCGCTGGGCGGCACACGTCGTGGCGGCTTGTCGCCATGGTCGCGGTCGTCACTCTGCTGGGGTTCGCCCCGGTGACGGCGAGCGCATCAGACGGGGTCGGTGAGAGCGACGGGTCGGAGTCGGTCGTGCAGCTGTTCAGCGAGGCGCAGTGCACGAGCGGGGCCTTCTGCGTCTGGAGCGAGCCCAGCTTCGCAGGGATCTACCGTGGGGTGGCGTCGACCGCACCCCTGTCGACGGGCTTCGTGAACAGCAAGTCGCTGTGGAACCGGTCGAGCAGGGCGGCTCGGGTGTACTCGGGGACCGGAGGGACCGGGTCGTGGGTCTGCTACACACCCAGCATGAAGATCGCGAGCCTCTCGGTACCGGCCAGGTCGGTCGCGCTGCTCGCCAGCAGCAGCTGCTGAGCACCAGTCGCGCCTGACGGCGGAGAGGTCGGGCACCGGAGGAGTCCTAGCAGGTCCAGCAACCAGAGGTACGACAGGCGAGCGAGGGGAGACACACGGTGATCCACACCGCAGAGGGAGCGGCCGAGGTCCGCGCGACGAGCGCGCTCCTCGCTGCCCACCTCATGGTGCCTCGCGTCCCCGACTGCCTCCTCCTGCCGCCAGACCCCGAGCAGCTGTTGAGCAGGATCCTCGAGAGCAGACCGCGCCCTGCCCGTCGAGCGTCGCTGCCCGCGCCGCAGCGCCGTCAGGGAGCGCCTGCGCCCCACCGACCTTCTCCACCCGACAGCACCGCCCTCGTGGGCACGTCGGAGCATCGCTGGCAACCCGGTCGACGGCGGGGGACGATGATCGCCGCAGTCGCGGCTGTGGCTCTCGTCGTCGCCCTGGTCGCCGCCGAGGGCAGCCGCGCCCAGCCGGCGGCGGCGTCGACCATCCCCTCGCTCTCCTACGGGGTGGGCGACCTCGCCGAGTCGAGCCTGGACGAGCTCCCCGACGCCAGCGCTACCCTGCGCGGGCTCGCGGACGCCGCTCGGGAGACTCCTGAACCTGTCCGGACCGGGACCGTCCAGCACGTCGTGGCGCAGGAGTGGCTCGGCGAGACCGGCCCGGCGCCCGACGGGTCCGGACAGGCCACGTCCGTCTACCCCACGGTCACCGAGCGCTGGCTCGCCGCCGACGGGTCGGGTCTCATCACCCAGCGTCGTGCTGGAGCCGTGACCTACGACGGTGCGATCAACACCGAGGCCGGGCCGTCGCTCGCAGGCGAGCTCTCGTCAGACGCCGTCCTCCCAGGGACCTTCGACGACGTCGCTCGGCTCCCCGAGGACCCCGCCGCGCTGGCCGCTGACATCCTCGGCCGCTCCTCGGCCGAGTGCAGCCTCGACGACTGGAAGGGGTACTGCCTCACCGAGCAGGTTCAGACATACTTCGGGTCGGGCGTCGTGCCGCAAGACCTCACGGGCGCCTTCTGGGACATGCTCGCCCAGCAGCCGACCGTCAGGCTCCTCGGCCCCACGACCGACCGCGCAGGTCGCGAGGGCACGGCTGTCGCGGTCGAGGCGCCGAAGATCCCGGAGGACCCGAGCGACGACGAGTCCGTGCTGGTCCTCATCGTGTCGGAGGAGACCGGCCAGCTGCTCGCGACCGAGATGCTGACCCTGCGCAGCGACCTGCTCGGCGTCACCTCACCGACAGTCACCGGGTTCTCTGCCATCACCCTGTCCGAGTACACGACGGAGGTCGGGCGATGACCCCGCTCACCACCATGCCGATGCGGGTGAGCCTGCCGCACGACGCCAGATATGATCACCTCGAGCGGGCAGCGCCCGGGACAGCAGCCTGCCCCGGCGAGGCACCGAGCGCAACGGACGAGGGGGCGTCACCGATCGCGAGCAGTCGTGGGCAAGATCGAGACCGGCCGGGCAGAGCCCTGACCGGTCTGCGTCTCGTCGCCGACGACCCGAGCCCCGCGCCGCGTACCGCAGAGCTCGCGGGCACCGGACCCTCGCCAGCACCCGAGACCCAGGCCGAGACGGGCACCCGCCGGTCGAGCGACGTCCCGGCCGCGGGCCTCACCCCCGACGCGGACGCGGAGTCCCAGTTCAGCGACCTGTTCCGCTCGATGCACACCGAGGTCCGGACCTTCGTCCTGCGCCGCGTCGACCTCGAGCTCGTCGACGACGTCGTGGGCGACACCTTCCTCGCTGTGTGGCACGGGTGGGAGAAGGTCCCGACCGACCCGTCAGGGCGACGCGCCTGGGTCTACGGGGTCCTCCGGAACAAGCTGCTGCAGGCCGCGCAGAACGCAGGCCGTCGTTCACGTCTGCGGGCGAAGGTCTCGAGCCTGCGACCGACCGACCACGGTCCTGTCGGCGAGGCGATCGAGTCGCTGCGCGCAGCGCGCGACCTCCTCGACCTGCTGCCACCCGCCGAGCGTGACGCCGTGGCGTTCACCGTCCTCGCAGGGCTGTCCTGCGCCGAGACCGCCGAGGTGCTCGAGTGCTCGGTCAGCTCGGTGACCACCCGCGTGTCCCGGGCCCGGACCCGGTTGCGGACGATCCTGCTCGAACGCGAGACGACCGGCGACGGAGGTGAGGGACGATGACCGACGACCTCGGCGCGCACGACGTCGAAGAGCTCAGGGCTCTCATGCGCGAGCACCACCTGCTCCCGGAGGTCCCGGCCGCGCTCCTGGAACCCGCGACCCGCACCACGGCTGGCACCGCAGACACCTCAGGCCACGACCTCCGCAGCCCCGACGCTGCGGAGTCCCTGCTGGCCAGCATCCTAGCGACCCCGCGCCCCGGCCCCACGGAGGTGGAGCCGTCTGCCGCCAGCAGCGCCCGCCGGGTCCAGCCCGCCACCGACAGGTCCGGTGAGTCCGCCCGCCGACAGCGCCTGCATCGTCGAGCGGCCGTGCTCGCGGTCGCCGCGGCGACCGTCGTCGTCGCCGTCGTCGGATCACAGCTGAGCTCCAGCCCGACCGCCGTCGCCGGCGGGGCTCCGCCGCTGGTCTATGCAGAGGCGTCGCCGGAAGCAGCCTGGGACGGCTCGCTGCCCTCCGCACACGACACCCTCGTCGAGCTGGCCTCGGTCGCCGACGACGCACCAGACCTGCCCCGTGCCGGCGACGTCCAGCACATCAGCCGCTACTCCTGGTTGAGCGAGTCCGTCGGCGACGCCGACGGGAACACGACGACGGCGGTCTACCCGACCTCCGACGAGTGGTGGGTGGCTCCGGACGGGTCTGCCCAGTCCGTCCAGCGCCGCGCCGAGGCCGTCGGCTACGACGGCAGGGTCGACCCCGACGCCGAAGACTCGGCGGCTGGCCCGCTGTCGACCGACGACTTCATGCCCGGCACTGTCGAGCCCTTCGCCGTCGCCGAGCTGCCGACCGACCCCGACGCCATGGAGTCCGCGCTCCTCGCAACCATGCCCGCGGAGTACGTAGAGAACCCGGAGTACCGCGACACGCTGCTGGTCGAGGCGGCCGCCAGCCTCTCCAGGACCTCGATCGTCCCGCAGGACGTCGCCTCGGCGATGCTGACGGTGCTCTCCGACGCGCCGTCGATCCAGCTGCTGGGGGACACGACGGACAGGCTCGGGCGCCCCGGGGTGGCCGTCGCGGTCCCGGACTCCCTCATGAAGGACTCTGACGTCGAGGCGGTCACGGTCCTCATCATCTCGCCGACCGACGGCCAGCTCATGGGCACCGAGACTGTCACGCTGACGAACCTCATGATCGACGTCGACGAGCCGACGGTCACGGGCTTCACGACGATCACCGACCGACGCTGGGTCGCCGCCATCGGAGACTGACGGGCACGTCCGGTCCACGGCGTGCCCTGCCGTCGCTGCCGACCGCTCGAGCGAGGCCCCCGGTCGAGCACGATCAGCCGGTCAGACGAAGCAGACCGGTCGGACAAGGCCCGCCTGTCAGTCGAGGGCAGGCATCAGTCGGGCGGGAACCGCTCAGGCGGAGACGATCCTGCCGGAGTCGAGCTCGACGACCCGGTCGGCCGCAGCCGCGACGCACGAGCGTGCCGTCACCATCACGACGGCCGCGCCGGTGAGCCGCGGCACGGCGAGCAGCAGCTCGGCGACAGAGTCGGCAGCGTCTCGGTCGAGGGAGGTCGCCGGCTCGTCGGCGAGGACCAGGGCCGGGTCGAGGACGAGGGCCCGGGCGATCGCGACGCGCTGCCGGTCCTCCTCGCACATGTCGGTGGGCCGGCGGTCGGCGAGGTGCACGCCACCGAGCAGGTCGAGCACGCCGAGCGCGCGCTCCTTCGCCGTGCGCCGGGCCGTCCGTCCGTGCTTGAAGTACCAGGGCAGCATGACGTTCTGGACCGCGGAGAGGGATCCCTCGAGGTGGAAGGACTGGAAGACCGTGCCGACGCGGCTGCTGCGCAGGCTCACCAGCTCGGAACGGTCCAGGCCGCTCGTCTCGTGCCCGTCGACCGCGACGCCGCCCGAGGTGGGGCGCCTGACGAGCGCCAGGACCGACAAGAGGGTCGACTTGCCGCTGCCAGATGCGCCTGTCACGGCGAGCGAGCTCGCTGCGTGCACGTCGAGGTCGACGTCGCGGAGCGCGTGGACGGTGCCAGCGGGAGCAGAGAGGACGACGTCGACCGCCGTCAGCCGTGCGGCCTGGTGGCTCGCGACAGACGGCGCGCTGCGCGCAGCCTCGATGCTGATGGCCATGCTCTCCCCCCGGATGTGCAGGAGGGGTGCGTCCGGCGCGAGGTCTCCCTCAGCCAGCCGCACCCCCGTCCCTTGCGCCACGGACCGAGCCCACCAACCGGGAGACGCCCCCCTGCGACGTCCGGTTCCAGCGTGCTCGACCATGCCCTGCCCGGGTGACCGGTCCGAGAGACACAGCAGCGGTTCCCCTGCGCTGCTCGACTCTCGTGATGACCTGCTCACCCCTGCGACGATGTTCCGTCGTACATACATCGCCGCTGCAGACCTGGTTGTCACACGTCAATCTGTGGTACGCATCACATTCCTCAGCCGGAGACGAGAAGGTCAGGGTGAGCCGCGTCAGAGCGCGGGACCGAGACCTCTCGGCGGGGCGGCGGGTCCGGCTCGGTGGCTGCCGACCACGTGGGTGTCGACCATCCCGACAGCCTCCATGAGCGCGAACATGGTGGTCGGTCCGACGAAGGCGAAGCCCTTCGCGCGCAGAGCCTTCGACAGGGCGAGGGACTCGGGTGACCGGGTCGGGATCTCGGCGAGGCTCGCCGGGGCAGGTGCTGCGGCAGGCTGGAACGACCAGACGAGGTCGACCAGCCCGCCCTCGTCGCGCAGTGCGAGGGTCGCGCGGGCGTTCGTCACGGCCGCGCGGATCTTGGCCCGGTTCCGGACGATGCGGGCGTCGACCAGCAGTCGCTCGACGTCGGTCTCCTCGAAGACGGCGACCCGTTCTGGGTCGAAGGCGCAGAAGACCTCGCGGAAGGCGTCACGCTTGCGCAGGATCGTCGCCCAGGACAACCCGGACTGGAAGGCCTCGAGGGTGATGCGCTCGTACAGCCCGTGCTCGTCCCGCACAGGGATGCCCCACTCGGTGTCGTAGTAGGCGCGGAGCATCGGGTCGACGGCCGCCCACGGCGGGCGGGCGAGGCCGTCTTCGCACAGGACGAGCCCGTCGTGGCGGGGCGTCACCTGTCGCTCGCGGCACAGGGGCGGCGGACGGCGGGCTCGCAGGTGGTGCGGCCAGCTCCGGTGGTCTCGGTGCGCACTGCGCCTCCTCGGGGTGCACCCCTGCCAGAGCAGAGGAAGGGTCGGGCGGAGACGATCGTCCCACGCCCCACCCACGCTCCGGCGTCTGCGCCGCTGGACCTCGGCCCCCCGCGGGAGTTCACTGGAGCTGTGACGACTCTCTCGACGGCTGCGGCACAGCCGTCCACCGACCCGCCTGCGCCTGCAGACGCCCCGCTGCTGACCATCGCGCAGGTGGCCGGCAGGACCGGGCTCACGGCCCACACGCTCCGGTACTACGAGCAGGACGGCCTGCTGCTCGTGCCGGTCCCGCGGTCCAGCAGCGGTCAGCGGCGGTACCGGGAGGAGGACGTGGCCTGGATCGTGCTCGTGACGCGGCTGCGGTCGACCGGGATGTCGATCACCGGGGTGCGCGAGTACGCAGAGCTCGTGCGTCAGGGCCCCAGCACCGAGCAGGCGCGGCTCGACCTGCTGCTGCGGCACCGTGAACGGGTCCTCGCCCAGCTCGCGGAGGTCACCGAGCACCTCGGAGCCGTCGACCGGAAGATCGACATCTACACGGCCCGGCTCGCAGCGCGGAACTGACCTGGCGCACCGTCGCTCGATGCCGCACGCCGCCACCCACCGTCGTTCGCTGCCGCACGCCGCCACCCACCGTCGATCCCCAGGCCCCGGAGAGGTCTGCGCCGGTCCGCGACGATCCCGGCGGCGCAGGACCTGTGCACGCAGCGCTTGACTTCGAGCGCACTCGAAGGAGTTGGCTGAGGTCATGACTCCTCGACCCACCCTCCAGACCCGCACCCTCGGCACAGCCTCGCCCTTGACAGTCTCGACGCTGGGCCTCGGCTGCATGGGCATGTCCGAGTTCTACGGCACGACCGACGAGGCCACCGCGACCTCGACCATCCACCGGGCCCTCGACCTGGGTGTCACCCTGCTCGACACCGCGGACATGTACGGGCCCTTCACCAACGAGCGTCTCGTCGGCTCCGCGGTCGCCGGCCGACGCGACGAGGTCCAGCTCGCCACGAAGTTCGGCAACGAGCGTCTGCCCGACGGGACCAGGGTCGGCATCAACGGCCGTCCCGAGTACGTGCGGGCGGCCTGCGACGCGTCGCTCGAGCGTCTCGGTGTGGACCACGTCGACCTCTACTACCAGCACCGCGTCGACCCGGACGTACCGATCGAGGAGACCGTCGGCGCGATGACCGAGCTCGTCGCAGCAGGCAAGGTCCGCCACCTCGGGCTGTCGGAGGCCTCCTCCGAGACCATCCGCCGCGCGCACGCCGTGCACCCGATCACCGCACTGCAGACCGAGTACTCGCTCTTCACCCGAGATCTCGAGGACACGATCCTCCCGACGATCCGCGAGCTCGGGATCGGGCTGGTCCCCTACTCGCCGCTCGGCCGCGGGATCCTCACGGGCACCGTGACGGATGCGACCCTCGAGGCCGGCGACTCACGGCGCACAGGCTACTTCCCGCGGTTCCAGGGCGAGGCGCTCGAGAGGAACCTCGCCCTCGTCGACGCCGTGCGGCGGCTCGCCGAGGCCAAGGGCATCACCTCGGGTCAGCTCGCGCTCGCCTGGGTGCTGGCCCAGGGCGAGGACGTCGTCCCCATCCCCGGGACCCGGCGGATCCCCTACCTCGAGGAGAACGTCGGGGCAGCGGCCGTCCGCCTGGACGCCGACGACCTGGCCGCCCTCGACCGAGCCGTCCCGCGCGACGCCGTCGCGGGGGCACGCTACGGCGACCTGTCCTCGATCGACGACTGACCGCCCTGCCTCCGGGCTGAGCCGCGGCCTCCGGCTGCGAGGCCCGCGGCTCAGCGCGGGACGCGGGCGGTCCGCGCGGGGTCGAGGTCGAGCCCGACGACTGCTCCCCGGACCAGCTCGACAGCGCTCACAGCACCGCTGGCACTGCTGGCGCCGTCAGCACTGACCGGGCCGCTCCGGACGGAGACGCGGACCGGACCGTCGCCGAGGTCGGTCTCGACCGAGACCTCGGCGACCCCGCGGCGGAAGGTCGTGCTCAGCACGGTCGCCCTCCAGCGGGCTGCTGAGGCGTCCCGGAGCACGAAGCCGTCGGGGCCGACGGCCGTCCAGCCGTCGCCGTCAGGCACGAAGGCCTGGTACCCGAGGAACGACGCGACCTCCAGGTCGGCCGGAGCCGCCCAGAGACGCGCCGGCGCGTCCACCTGCAGCAACCGTCCACGGGACATGACGGCGACCCTGTCGGCCACCGTGAAGGCCTCGTCGTGGTCGTGCGTGACGAAGAGCGCCGTCGTGCCGGTCTCGACGAGCGCGGCACGCAGGTCTGCCGCGAGACGCTCGCGCAGCGCGCGGTCGAGGGCCGACAGGGGCTCGTCGAGGAGCAGCAGACCGGGCTGGGGCGCCAGGGCCCGGGCGAGGGCTACGCGCTGACGCTCGCCGCCGGACATGGTGGCGACCGACCGACGACCGCTCCCGGGCAGACCGACGACCTCGAGCAGCTCGGCGACCCGGGTGCGGCGCTGGTCCCGTGGCACCCGCTGCATGCGCAGCCCGTACTCGACGTTGCCCGCGACGTCGCGGTGCGCGAACAGCTGGCCGTCCTGGAACATGAGCCCGAAGCCGCGCCTGTGCACGGGCACCCCGGCGACGTCGGCTCCGTCCCACAGCACCCGGCCGCTCGCGACAGGCTCGAGCCCGGCCACGGCGCGCAGCAGGCTCGACTTGCCGCAGCCCGAGGGCCCGAGGATGGCGACGACCTCACCCCGGGCGACGTCGAGGTCCACGCCGGCGACGGCTGTCGTGGCGCTGCCCCGGTGTCGCCGGGAGGGGCGGGTGGCCGGCAGCCCGGCCTCCGTGACCTGCTCGTCCGCGGCCCCCGGGCCAGCCGCGTAGGTCACGACCAGCTGCTCGACGCGCAGACCGCTCCCGGGTGCTCGGCTGCCGGGCGCCGCTCCTGCGGGGCGCGCTGTCGTGGTGCTCATCAGAACTCTCCTGTCCTGTCTCCGCGCAGCCGCTCGGCGAGGAGCATGACTGTCGCGGTGAGGAGCGCGAGGACGACGGAGGCGGCGAGCGCCATGCCGTAGTTCTCGGCGCCGGGCCGGCCGATGAGCCGGAAGATGACGACGGGCAGGGTCGCGCCGTCGGGTCGGGCGAGGAAGGACGTCGCCCCGAACTCGCCGAGGGACACGGCGAAGGCGAAGCCGATGGCGAGCCCGAGCGAGCGGGCGACGATGGGCCAGTCGACGGTCGCCAGGACACGTCCGGGCGGTGCGCCGAGGGTCGCGGCCACCTCGCGCTGGCGCGGGTCGATCGCGCGCAGCACAGGCAGCACGGTCCTCACGACCAGCGGGGTCGCGACGACGGCCTGGGCGATCGGGACGAGCAGCCCGGAGGTCCGCAGGTCGACGCTCAGGCCGAGCGGCCTGTCGAGGGTGATGAGGAAGCCGAAGCCGACGGTCACCGCGGAGACCCCGAGGGGCAGCATGAACACCGAGTCCATGACCGACACCGCGCGTCGGGCCGCCGGGTCGCGCGGTCGTCGCGAGACGACCAGGGCGACGAGGCCGCCGACGACCAGCGCGACGACAGTCGCCCAGGCTGCTGTGCGCAACGAGGTCGCGGCTGCCTCCCACACCGTGACGGTGAGCGCGTTGCGCCCGCCTGTGGTGCCGAGCGCGGCGTAGTTGCCGAGCCCCCAGCCGTCAGGGGTCCGGAGGGAGCGGAGCACGAGGTTGGCGATCGGCCAGGCGAGGAGCACCAGCACGACGACGGCCGTGAGCGCCGCGGGCAGGGCGTCGGCGCTGCGCAGCCGCAACGGGTGGGTCGAGCGTGTGGCGGCGGTGAGGGCGAGCGCGGTCTCGCGGCGCGAGCGCGCCCTCGAGGCGACCGCGAGCGCGGCGCTCACCACGACGAGCTGCGCGACGGACAGCACCGCGGCCGTGCGCAGGTCGAGGAACTGGACGGTCTGCATCCAGATCTCGGTCTCGATGGTGCCGTAGCGCTGACCGCCGAGGACCAGGACGACCCCGAAGGCCGTCGCGCAGAAGAGGAAGACGACCGCGGCGGCCGAGGCGACGGCCGGGCCGAGCGCCGGGAGCGTCACGGTCCAGAACGCCCGGGAGGGTGAGGCTCCCAGGGCGCGGGCGGCCTGCTCGGCGCGCGGGTCGAGGTGCTCCCACAGCCCGCCGACAGTGCGCACGACGACGGAGTAGTTGAAGAAGACCAGGGCGATGACGATCGCCGTGAAGGTCCCGTCGAGCCCGAGGGAGCCGAGCGGGCCGGACTCCGCGAGCAGCGCGCGGAAGGCGACACCGACGACGACTGTGGGCAGCACGAAGGGCACGGTGACGAAGGCGCGGACGGCCGCCTGCCCGCGGAAGGTACACCTGTAGAGGACGTAGGCGCCGGGGATGCCGAGCAGCAGCGACACGACGGTGCCGAGCGTCGCCTGCGCGAGGGTCAGGCCGACGATCCGCCAGGTGCGGGGCTGGGAGAAGACGTCGGCAAAACCGCCGAGGTCGAGCGTCCCGTCGGCCCAGAAGCCGCGCCCGACGAGCGCGCCGACGGGCCACACGAAGAAGATCCCGAGGAAGGCGACGGGCACGGCGACGGCGAGCGCCCACGAGGTCCGGCGCAGCAGGGCCCCGCGGCCGGCGGGACGCTCGGGGCGTCCGGCCGGTCGCGGGGCGGAGGCACCCGTACGACCCTCGCGGGTCGTGGTGCCGTCCTGGAGGGTGGTCATGGTGCTCAGCCGACGACCTGGGCGGTCCAGTCCTTGATCCACGCGTCACGGTTCGCGGAGATCTCGGCGGGGTCGAGGGCGATCGGGTCCGTGGGCACGGGCGCGAAGGACTCCCAGTCGGCCGGGACCGTCACGTCAGGGCTCACGGGGTACACGTACATGGTCTCGGGGATGTCGGCCTGGAACTGGTCGCCGAGCAGGAAGTCGACGAAGGCCTGGGCACCCTCGGGGTTGTCGCCGTTGGCGAGGACCCCGGCGTACTCGACCTGGCGGAAGCAGGTGTCGAGCAGGGCTGCCGTGGTGCTCGACGCACCGTCGTCGCTCACCGTGAAGGCCGGGGAGGACGCGTAGGAGAGGACGATCGGGCGGTCGCCCTCGCCGTTGGCGGAGAAGTCCGTGTAGTAGGCGTCCTCCCAGCCCTCGACGACCTTGAGGCCGTTGTCGGTGAGGCTCTTCCAGTAGTCGAGGTAGCCGTCGGTGCCGAAGTGGCCGATGGTCGCGAAGAGGAAGGACAGGCCGGGCGTCGAGGTCGCCGGGTTCGTCACGACGGTGAGGTCCCGGTACTCGGGGTCGGCGAGGTCTTCGAGGGTGACCGGGGCGTCGATGCCCTCCTCGGCGAACCATCCGGTGTCGATGTTGAGGCACACGTCGCCGTAGTCGACAGGGGTGAGGGTGCCGGAGTCGTCGACCGCGAGGTCGGCGGCGCTCTCGGGCAGCTCGGGCGAGGTGTAGGGCTCGAAGACGCCCGCGTCGACGGCGCGGGACGCGAAGGACGTGTCGATGCCGAAGGCGACGTCGCCGAGCGGGGAGTCCTTGGTGAGCACGAGCTTGTTGGCGAGCGCGCCGCCGTCACCGGTCGTGATGATGTTGAGCGTCAGCCCGCTCTGCTCCTCGAAGGCGGCCTTGGTCTCGTCGGTGATGCCGAAGGAGTCGTGGACGACGACGTCGACAGTCGTGGCGCTCCCTGACCCCGACGCGTCGCCCGTGCCGCCTGTCGCGGAGTCGCTCGAGCAGGCCGCGAGCGCGAGGACCAGGGTCCCGGCGATCGTCGCTGTGGTCAGCCGTACGGAGCGTGTGGTGCGTGCTGTCCTGGTGCTGGTGGTGCTGTGCATGATGCTGCGTCCTCCTGGACATGTGCCTCAGAAGGGGTACCACGCGTGCGTGGCGAGATAGCCCGACTCCCTACGCCGGTGCAAACCGGATCAGGTTCGAGGGTCTGCGGGTGGTTCCGCACTCTCAGCGCTCCTGCGCTCCCCTGTCGTTCTCTCCCAGGTTACCTCGCGGTCGGCGGTGCGGTATGCGGGTGCGAGCCCGGACGGCTAGCGTGGTGCGACAGGAGCGGATCACCTGCTCAGACGACCAATCGCGGAGGAATCGTGGCCCAGGACCAGTCGGTACCGATGAAGATCACCACGCTCGCTGTCTCGCTCGGTGCCGGGTGGGTCGCCCAGAAGGCGGTCGCCGCGCTGTGGACCAAGGTCACCGGGCACTCCCCGGTGCACGGGGACGACGACGACGCGACGGTCGCGAGCATCGTGGCCTTCGCTGCGGTGACGAGCGCGACCGCCGCCCTCACCCGGGTGCTCGCCACCCGGGGGACCTCGCGCGTCGCGAAGCGTCTGCACGCCCGCAAGCGCTGACCCTGGCGCGGCTGCGGCGCCCCTGTGCGCTGCGGCCCGGATGGGTACCGCGGCCGCGTGAGCACCGCAGCGAGGCTGAGCACAGCGGTCCGGCTGCGTGCCGCGCTGCCGCGGGTCGTCGCGGGTCGTCGCGGCACGCAGGCTCAGCGACGGGCGGCGTCCTCGAGAGCCCTGAGGTCGAGGACAGAGAGCCCCCGGCGCCCTCGGAGCTCGATGACGCCCGAGGCCGACAGCGCCGCCAGGCGCCGGCTCAGGGTCTCGGGGGTGGTCCCGAGATACGCGGCGACCTCGTGCTTCGCCATCGGCAGCAGCACCGTGGCCCGGCCGGTCCTGCTGGTGGTCGCTGTCACGAGGTCCAGCAGGTAGGCCGCGACCCGGACGCCGACGTCCTCCGACGTGATGGCCGACAGCAGCCGCTCGACCGAGGCGAGCCTGTCGGAGAGCGTCCGCAGCATCCGCTGGCTGATGTCGGGATAGTCACGCAGCAGAGCCGAGAACCTCGCTGGGTGGAACACGCACATCTGGCTGTCGTCGAGGGCGACGACAGTGTCGAGGGGCGGGCGACCTGTCAGGAAGGCGCGCTCGCCCACGACGTCGCCGGCGGTGACTCTCCTGAGGATCTGCTCCTGACCGTCGGAGGACGTCCGGCTGACCTTGAGCTGCCCGCTGTGCATCACGAGCAGGCTCGACGCCGGGTCTCCGGGGTCGGAGACGACCTCGCCCTTCTGGAACGACACGGACCGCGCCGCCCCTGCCACCCGGAGCTGCTCCTGGCGCGACAACCCGTGGAAGATCGGGACGCGGGCCACGCAGAGGTCGTCCTCAGCCATGCCCCGAACCTACCCGGACCACCCGGCACCTACGGGTTGCCGAGGCTGCTCCGGCGCCTCCCGGCAGGCAGTGCCGACGGACTGTGCCGGTGCTTGACCTGCGTCAAGGAGTCTCCAGGAGATCCCTCCTACCGTGAAGGTGTCGCTGAGAACCGTCACCAACGAAGGGATCCGACCATGTCCACCTCGACAGCACCCGCCACCTCCACCACCCGCACAGTCCTGAGAGCCGAGGGGTTCTCCTGCCCGTCCTGCGTGGCCAAGATCGAGAAGCAGGTGGGCCGGCTCGACGGTGTCGAGCGCGTGCGGGTCCAGTTCGCCTCGTCACGCATCGAGATCGACCACGACGCCGGACGCGTCACCGTGGACCAGCTCGTCGCCGCCGTGGCCAAGGCCGGCTACAGGGCCGCACCCTCGAAGGTCTGACCTCTGATCTGTGCTCTCCGGGCACCCGCGGGTGCCCGACCCGTAGTTCCTCCAGGCGCGCCGGGCGACCGGCGCGCCCCGCAGAGAGGTGGTGCTCCGATGGGGAGCAGGTTCGAGAGATGGGTCCACGGGGACTGGTCGACGCCCGTCGTGTCAGGGGTGCTCGTCCTGGTCTCCTTCGCCCTCAGGCAGTCGGCCGGAGGTGCGGGTGACGTCACGCTGAGCCCGCAGTGGTGGCTCGATGCCGGTGAGCACGCCGCAGTCCCCGGCACGCTCTTCACCCTCGCGGACGCCGTCATGCTGGCCGCCGCGGTCACCGCCGGCTGGGGGATCACCATCACGGCCCTGCGCGCACTCGTCGCCAGGGTCGTCGGGATCGACCTGCTCGTGGCGGCTGCGGCGATCGGGGCCGTGGTGATCGGCAACTTCTGGGAGGCTGCGGCAGTCACGTTCTTGTTCGCGACAGGTCACGCCCTCGAGGCCGCGACCCTGGGCAAGACGCGCTCCGCCCTGGCCGAGCTGGTCGCGGTGGCCCCGGACCACGCCGTCGTCGTCCGCGACGGCGAGCAGCTGGAGATCCCTGCGGCGCAGGTGAGGGTCGGCGAGGTGGTCCTGGTCAAGAACGGCACGAAGGTCCCTGTCGACGGAGAGGTCCTGGGCGGGACCGGCGCGGTCGACGAGGCGTCCATCACGGGCGAGTCGATACCGGCCGAGAAGTCCAGAGGTGACCGCGTCTACGCGGGGACGATCTCCCGAGCAGGCTTCTTGCGGGTGCAGGCCACCGGGACCGGAGCAGACTCCACCCTCGCCCGCATCATCCACCGCGTCGAAGAGGCCCAGGACGCCAAGGCCCGCACGCAGGCCTTCATGGACAAGTTCTCCAGGTGGTACACACCCGCCGTGATGGTGCTCGCCGTGGCGGCCGGCGTCGTCACGGGTGACGTGGTCCTCGCGCTGACCCTGCTGGTCATCGGGTGCCCCGGCGCGCTGGTCGTCTCGATCCCCGTCGCGATCGTCGCCGGCATCGGCCGGGCCGCTCGTCGAGGGATCCTCATCAAGGGCGGTGAGTTCCTCGAGACCTCGGCGAAGATCTCCGTGGTCGCCATGGACAAGACCGGGACGCTCACCGAAGGCCGACCCCGCCTGACCGACGTGGTGGTCCTGGACCCGCGCCTGGGTCGTGCCGACGTGCTGCGCTGGGCTGCGGCCGCCGAGGCCGGGTCCGAGCACCCGCTGGCACGTCCCGTCCTGGCGGCTGCGGACGAGGACGGGGTCGGTCCCTCAGAGATACCGGGCACGGTGGTCCCGGTGCCCGGCATGGGCATCATGGCCGAGGTCGACGGTCAGCGGGTGCTGGTCGGCAGCCCGCTGCTGCTCGAGCGGTACGGGGTGGCCGACGCCCGCGGTGTCTCCCAGGTCGCCGCGGCGCTCGCCGCCGACGGCAAGACGCCCATGACGGTGGCCGTCGGCGGCACCGTGATCGGCGTCCTCGCCGTCGCCGACCAGGTCCGCGCGGACGCCGCTGAGGCCGTCTCGATGCTGCACAGGGCCGGCGTCACGAAGGTCGTCATGCTCACCGGTGACAACCGGCTGGTGGCCGAGGCCGTCGGGAAGGCCACCGGGATCGACGAGGTCCACTCCGCGCTGCTCCCCGAGGACAAGCTGGACGTGGTCGAGCAGCTGCAACGGCAGGGCCACACCGTGGCCATGGTCGGCGACGGGGTCAACGACACCCCTGCCCTGGCCGCGGCCGACATCGGCGTGGCGATGGGGGCAGCAGGCTCCGCGGCGGCCGTGGAGACCGCAGACATCGCACTGATGGGTGACGACCTGCTCAGGCTGCCTGAGGCGATCAGCCTGGCCCGACGGACCGTGGCGGTGATGAGGCAGAACATCGTCGTCGCCCTGGCCACGGTCGTGCTGCTGCTGGCCGGCGTCGTCGCAGGGGGGCTGACCATGTCTGTCGGCATGCTCGTCCACGAGGCCTCTGTCCTGGTGGTGATCGTCAACGCGATGCGCCTCCTGCGCAGCAGCGGCCACGCCACGGTCGACCAGCCCTCCAGGCCCAGCCTGACGTCCGTCGGCTCCCGAGGCTGAAGATCTCGTCCCTGTGGACAACGTCCGCGCACCGCTGCGCGCTCCTAGTGTCGGTGCAACGGCAGCGACCGGTCCGAGGTCGCCGCCCTGTCACGGCAGGAGCAGGGCATGAAGTTTGCGATGGGGGCAGGCGTGCTGACGGCGCTCGCACGGAAGACGTCGACGTCGAGCGACGACCTCGGCGCCGTCGTCCGGGAGCTCTCCGCGGCGGCCGAGCCGCTCGAGGGGCGATTCCACGGCGCTGGCCGGCAGGCCTTCGACAGGTTCCGCCGACGCACCGAGCAGATCGCCGTCGAGCTCGACGCGGCGCTCGCCTCGGTCCTGGTCGGCATCGACGGCATGGACCGCGCCTTCGCCGAGGGCGACCAGACGATGGCCGACGAGACCCGGGCGACCGAGGGCAGCGCGTCCTTCGCCTCCGCGCGGTTCTCCGGCCGCTGACCACAGACCTGCTGACCAACGACCTCAGGAGACGACGACGATGAGCACGACGAGCACGACAGACCGCAGGGACTACGACACCGCAGCATCGACGGCTGCTCAGGAGAACTTCGACAGGGTCGCAGCGCGGCTCGACGGTCTGATGGACCAGCGCTCGGCCGACGTCCGGGACGCGATGGCCGACTACGAGGCCACAGGTGTCTCCGGTGACTACCAGGCGCAGGAGCAACGCTGGGCGACGGTCGCCGCGGAGGTCCGCGGGATCGTCCAGGCCCTGCGCCGCGCGCTGACCGACAGCGACGCGAGCGCCCAGGACTCGCTGCGGCGAGCCCAGTCCGCGGTCGAGGCGATCGGCTGACCTGGGGCGACGTGGCATTCGAGCCCTTCGCCGGAGGTGCCGCTCGGCAGGCCCCCTGTCGCGCGGTCCCCCTCGGCGCAGAGCCGCAGAACTTGATAGCGTCGAGCGATGCCACGGACGCCACTGCCCAGCCCGCGCCCTGACCGACCGCTCCGAGCCCGATCGCTCCGAGCCCCTGGAGCCGCCACGCTGGCGGCCGCGCTCGTCCTCACCGGGTGCTCCTCCTCCTCCGACGACAGCGAGACCGAGCCCACATCGACGGCCTCGAGCACGTCGACGACCTCGACCCCGGTCGAAGAACCATCCTCCGAGCCCGCCGATCTCCCCGAGGGCCCCGCGGGAGAGCAGGCCGCCTGGTTCCTCGAGCAGCTCGACCCCGAGACCACCGTGAGCGCCGACGAGATCACCGCCCGCGTCTCCGAGGCTGTGCTCGCCGAGATGAGCGCCGAGGACCTCGCCGCGACCCTGACAGCGCTCGCCGCGACAGGCCCGTGGACGCCTCGGGCTGTCGCTGGTGAAGGGTCAGCCGTCTCGGTGACGATCGTCGACACGGCCGCGACCTACCTCGAGATGCAGGTCGCGACCGACGAGGCCGGTCAGGTGACGACCCTGTTCTTCGCGCCCGGGAGCAACCCCGACCGCGCACCGGCCGCGAGCTGGGACGAGCTGGACTCGTTGCTCGGCGACACCGGCGTCGACCACTCGCTCCAGGTGTCGACGGTCGACGAGGCCGGTCTGTGCACACCCGTCCACCAGGCCGGCGAGACGGCCACGCCGATGCCTGTCGGGTCGATCGTCAAGCTCTACGTCCTCGGGGCCGTGGTGACGGCCGTCGCCGACGGCACCCTCACCTGGGACACCGAGCTCACCCTCACCGACGACCTCAAGTCCTTGCCCTCGGGCACCCTGCAGGACCAGCCGGCCGGGACCACCGTGACAGTCCAGCAGGCAGCGGCCGGCATGATCTCGATCAGCGACAACACCGCGACAGACCTGCTCATCAGCACGGTGGGCCGCGACGCCGTCGTCTCCGCGATGGGCGACATGGGCCACCACGACCCGGCGCTCAACACGCCGCTGCTCACCACGCGCGACCTCTTCTGGTTCGGCTGGGGTGCCCCGGAGGCCGTCCCGAGCTGGACCGACCTCGACGTGGACGCGCGCGAGGCGCTGCAGGGCGAGGTGCCGGCGGGCTTGCTCGACATCGACCCGATGTCTGTCACGACCCCCCGCTGGGACGACGGCCTCGACTGGTTCGCCACGGCCGCCGACCTCTGCTCCGCGCACGCCGGCCTGCAGACCATGGCGGGCACGGAGGCCGGCGAGCCCGTCCGCGACATCCTGTCGGCGAACACCGGGATCACCCTCGACGAGGCCGACTGGCCCTACGTCGCCTTCAAGGGCGGCAACGCACCCGGTGAGATCGCCGGGTCGTGGCTGGCCGAGACCGCCGACGGGGAGACCGTCGTGGTGAGCCTCCAGCTCGCGACCGACGACCCTCTCGCCCTGCCCGCCCCCGTCGACCTGTTCTCCCTCGCCGAGGACGCCTTCGGGCTGTACGGGTCGTGACACAGCAGAGCCCGACGTCGGACCTCCGACCTCGGGCTCTGCTCTGCCCTGGGCCCCGGCGTCCGCCGAGCCTGTCAGGCCTCGGTGATCACCGAGCCGGCCGCCACGTCGGCCCGGGCGACGGCGAAGCCACCGGCCCGCACGAAGACCTCGCCGTCGACCTCGTCACCCACGAGCGCCTGGCCGGCCCCGGGGACCACGACGTCCTCGGTCCCGTGGTTGAGCACCACGGTGAACTCCGTGGACCCGTCGACCGAGCGGCGGCGCACGACCTCGACCTCGTCGGGCAGCGTGCGGTCCGGGACGATCCCCGCGTCGGCGTAGGCGCCGTCGAGGAAGGTCGTCAGCGACGCACCGGTCAGGCGCGTCGAGGTGTACCAGGCCGCACCCTCGCCGTGGACGTTGCGGGTGATCGCCGCCTCGCCCTCGGCGGGGCCGTCCACGTAGGTGGCCACGACGTCGGCCGTCGTCACCACGAGGTCTTCGGCCCAGACGTCAGCCGCGGCACCCTCGAAGCGTCCACCGGCCAGTGTCATCGAGTCGCCCTCGCGCAGCGGGAGCAGCTCGTCGACCCGGACACCCAGCACGTCGTGCAGCGCAGCGACCAGGCCACCAGCACGCACGGCGTCGTTCTCGTCGACCAGCCCGGAGAAGCACGAGACGGCCAGCGTCCCGCCGGCAGCCGTGTAGGACGTGAGGTTCGCCGCCGCCGCGTCGGTCAGCAGGTACGACGCG
Organism: Sanguibacter inulinus; assembly: GCF_013415325.1. GTDB lineage: Bacteria > Actinomycetota > Actinomycetes > Actinomycetales > Cellulomonadaceae > Sanguibacter > Sanguibacter inulinus. The sequence goes on from NZ_JACBYE010000040.1 coordinate 34,496, forward strand.
GGGGCGAGCACGAGCCTGTACCCGCTGAGGTCGGCCTCGGGGTGGACCAGGTCAGCCGTGACGTCGTCGCGCCACAGCTGGTCGTAGAAGGCGACGATGCGCTCGCGGTGCGAGTGGTCGACGCTCGGTCGCCACTCGAGGTCCTGCGCCCAGAACGACTCCCAGTCCCAGAGGATCGCGACGTCGGCGTGCACCTGCGAGCCGCGCAGCTCGGAGAGGTCCGCCAGGGTGCCACCGAGCTCGACGACCTCCTTCCACACCCGGCTCGAGGTGCCCGCGTGGGGCAGCATCGCCGAGTGGAACTTCTCGGCGCCCGAGCGCGAGGCCCGCCACTGGAAGAACAAGATGCCGTCGGCCCCACGCCCGAGGTGCGAGAGCGCGTTGCGGGCCATCTCGCCGCGGCGCTTGGCCACGTTGCGCGGCTGCCAGTTGACGCCCGAGGTCGAGTGCTCCATGAGGATCCACGGCTTACCGCCAGCGAGCGAGCGGGTGAGGTCGGCGTCGAGGGCCAGCGTCACGTGGTTACGGACCTCGGCGGCGGTCAGGTAGTGGTCGTTGCTCACGATGTCGACCTCGCGCGCCCAGCGCCACAGGTCCATCGAGGGGCAGCTCGTCGCCATGAAGTTGGTCGTCACCGGGACGCCGGGTGAGAGCTCGTGCAGGATGTCCCGCTCGGCCGTGAAGCAGGCGAGCAGCGCGTCGGAGGTGAAGCGCGCGAAGTCGAGGCGCTGCGCGGGGTTCACGACGCTGGCCGACGTGGCCGGGGCCCCGACGTGCTCCCACTCGCGGTAGGTCTGGCCCCAGAAGGCCGTGCCCCAGGCGGCGTTGAGACCGTCGAGGGAGCCGTGGCGCTCCTGCAGCCAGGTACGGAAGGCCCGGACGCTGTGCTCGTCGTAGCTGTCCGAGACGGGTGCGCCGTACTCGTTGTGGACGTGCCACAGCGCGAGGGCCGGGTGGGAGCCGTAGCGCTCGCCGAGCGCGCGGGTGATGCGTGCGCAGGCCCGGCGGTAGTCGGGAGAGGACGGGCTGACCATGCCGCGCGAGCCGTGGCCCAGCACGACGCCGTCGCGGGTGACGACGCGCGAGTCGGGGTACGTGGCGTAGAACCAGGCGGGCGGGGCGGCGGTCGGGGTGCCGAGGTCGACCCGGATGCCTGCCGAGTGCAGCAGGTCGAAGAGCCTGTCGAGCCACTCGAAGTCGAAGACGCCCTCGGTCGGCTCGAGCCGGGCCCACGAGAAGATGCCCACGCTCACCAGGTTGACCCCGGCCTCACGCATGAGGGCGACGTCCTCGACCCAGACCTCTTCGGGCCACTGCTCGGGGTTGTAGTCCCCGCCGTAGCTGATGGTTCCCACACCCGGGAGCCAGCCTGCTGGGGCTCCTGCGGTGCGGACGGCGGTGGACTCGCTCATGGCTCTCCTTGCCGACAGGCGGCGGTTGACGTGGATCTCTCAGCGACGTGCGGCTCCGGGCTCCTGCGCCCTGGACCCGCTGCCCTGTGCTCCCCTGTGCTCGCACCTGTGCGCGCTCACAGACTTCGACATCGCTGTGCAACGACGAGGTAACACTATTTTCTGATGTTTGACAACCAGCAGGAGTGTGCCGGTACTGTGACCGGTCACAGGTACAGTGGCGTTTCTGAGTACGACGTCGTACCCACCTCAGCGACGAAGCGGAGGTGACGATCAAGGAGGACACATGCGTCTGGCCCGCACACGACTCACCGCAGCTGCGGTGACGATCGCAGCACTCACCCTCGGCGTCGCCGCCTGCGGGAGCGACTCCGACAGCGCCTCCGGCGACGGCCCCGTGAACCTCACGTTCTGGACGTGGGCCCCGGAGATGGAGGCTGTCGTCGACATCTGGAACGAGGCGAACCCCGACATCCAGGTGACGGTCAACAAGCAGGACGGCGGCGACGCAGCCGTCACCAAGCTGCTCACGGCCATCAAGGCCGGCAGCGGTGCACCCGACATCATGCAGGCCGAGTACCAGGCCATCCCGACGATGGTCTCGGCCGACGCCCTCGCGGACGTCTCGGCCGAGGTCGGCGACGACCTCTCGGGCCACTTCGCGGACGGCGTGTGGAACTCTGTGACCCTCGGGACCGACGCGGTCTACGGGATCCCGCAGGACTCCGGGCCCATGCAGTTCTACTACCGCGCGGACATCTTCGAGGACATGGGCCTCGCCGTCCCGACCACCTGGGACGAGTACGCGGACGTCGCCGCTCAGCTGCACACGGCCGACCCGTCCAAGTACCTCGGGACCTTCTCGGCGACAGACGCCGGATCCTTCACGGGCCTCGCGCAGCAGGCCGGCGCCTCGTGGTGGGGCATCGACGGCGAGTCGTGGACCGTCGACATCGACGACGAGGCCACCCTCAAGGTCGCGCAGTACTGGGGCGACCTCGTCGAGGCGGGCACGATCGACAACAAGCCGATGTACACCCCCGAGTGGAACGCCGCGCTCAACGACGGCTCGCAGGTCGGCTGGCTCAGCGCCGTCTGGGCACCCGGCGTCCTCGCCGGCAACGCCCCCGACACCGAGGGTCTGTGGAAGATGGCTCCGATGCCGCAGTGGGACGCCTCGGCCCCCGCGACAGGCAACTGGGGCGGCTCGGCCACCGCGGTGACCACGCAGTCCGAGCACGCCGAGCAGGCCGTCGAGTTCATCACCTGGATGAACACCTCCGAGGAGGGCGTCGCCGCCCTCGCGGACGTCTCCGGCATCTACCCGGCCGACATCCCCGGGCAGTCGACCGCGCTGACCGACCCGCCGGCCTTCTTCGCCAACCAGCCCGACTTCTACGAGATCGTCGCCGAGACGGCCGGCACGGCCAACCCCTTCACCTACGGCCCGAACGTCAACGTCGCCTACTCGGCCTTCAACGACGCCTTCGGCAAGGCAGCCGAGTCCCGCTCGGCCGCAGGGTTCGTCGAGGGCATCGAGTCGATGCAGACCACCACTGTCGAGGACCTCAAGAACTCCGGCTTCTCGGTCGCCGAGTAGTCGCTGCGTAGCCGGTCGAGCAGTCACCGCGGTCCAGCGGCTGCTCGACCGGCACCAGCACCACCCGCACGACTCGCACCACCGCACGACCCGCACCACCCGGTCGGCCCCAGCGGCACGGCCGACTGCTCGACAAGCACCCTCAGCAGCACCCTCCCCGCGGGGCGTCGCGTCCGCGACGCCCCGCGGCACGGCCCGGCCCTGCGCCAGGCACTCGACTCCGGCGCACCGCGCGCACGCCGACCCCCTCGCTCTGTAGGAGTACGACTCTCATGCCGCCGACCACCCAGAAGCTCGCCCCGCCGACACCCGGGGCCCCCGGACCCCTCCCGACCGCACGCCGGGGCCGCAGCAAGGGCACCCGCGACCTGCCCGCCTGGGGCTTCCTCGCTCCGGCCATCGCACTCTTCGTCATCTTCATGGCCCTGCCCATCGGCTACGCCGCCTACCTCAGCCTGCGGACCGTCAAGGTGTCCGGGCTCGGCCTCGGGGCCGGGGCGCGGACCGAGAGCTGGGCCGGGTTCGCCAACTACTCCCGGGCCCTGAGCGACCCGGAGTTCCTCTCGAGCGTCGGGCGGGTGGGCCTCTACGGACTGCTGCTCGTGCCGACGATGATCGTCCTCGCGCTGCTCTTCGCCCTGCTGCTCGACTCGCGCGGTGCGCGGGCCAAGGGCTTCAGCCGCATCTCGATCTTCCTGCCCTACGCGGTCCCGGCGGTCATCTCGTCGCTGCTCTGGGGCTTCCTCTACCTGCCCGCGGTCAGCCCGTTCTACTACGTCTTCGAGAAGCTCGGCTGGGACGCCCCGTCGCTGCTCTCCTCCGACCTCGTGCTCTTCGCGATCGCGAACATCGCGCTCTGGGGCGGTGTCGGCTTCAACATGATCGTCATCTACACCTCGCTCAAGGCGATCCCGACGGACATCTACGAGGCTGCGCGGATCGACGGCGCCAACGAGCGCACCATCGCGCTGCGCATCAAGGTCCCGATCGTCACGCCGTCGCTCATCATGACCTTCGTCTTCTCGATGATCGCGACGCTCCAGGTCTTCGCCGAGCCCACGACGCTGCGCCCGCTGACCAACACCATCTCGACCACGTGGTCGCCCCTCATGAAGGTCTACCGCGACGCCTTCACGCGTGACGACCTCTACTCGGCCGCCGCCACGTCGATCATCATCGCGGCCGCGACGTTCATCCTCTCGTTCGGGTTCCTGCGCCTCGTGCAGAGCCGTGCCTTCAGCCAGGAGAAGTGACATGAGCACCACGACCCCCTCCAGGACGAGCTCGCGCACCCGTGGCTCCTCCGCCCTCCAGCACTCCGTCGTGCGCCCGACCCGCCGTCCGCGCATCGGCTGGGGCGGCACGATCATCCTGCTGATCGGCGCGGCGTACTGCCTGCTGCCCGTCGCCTGGGTGCTCGTCGCCTCGTCGAAGAGCGCGGCCGAGCTGTTCTCGACCTTCACCTTCGCGCCGTCGTCGCACCTGGTCGACAACATCTCCGAGCTGTCGGCCTACCGCGGCGGCCTGTTCTGGCGCTGGATGCTCAACACAGGTCTCTACGCGGGCGTCGGCGCGCTGCTCTCGGTCGTCGTCTCGGCGATGGCCGGCTACGGGCTCGCCAAGTACAGCTTCGCGGGCAAGAAGGCCGTCTTCAACACCCTGCTCGCCGGGGTGCTCGTGCCGGCTGTCGTCCTCGCGATCCCGCAGTACCTGCTCCTCGCCAAGCTCGGCATGACCAACACGTACTGGTCGGTCCTGCTGCCGAGCATCATCAGCCCCTACGGCATCTACCTCGCGCGCATCTACGCGGCGGCGTCGGTCCCCGACGACGTCATCGAGGCGGCCCGGACCGACGGCGCCAAGGACTTCCGGATCTTCCGGACGATGGCCGTGCCGATGATGCTCCCCGGCCTGGTGACGGTGTTCCTGTTCCAGTTCGTCGGGATCTGGAACAACTACATGCTGCCGTACATCATGCTCGGCGACGACAAGCTGTTCCCGCTCACCGTGGGCCTCTCCGGCCTGCTCAACCAGGGTGCGTCGCAGCCGGCGATGTACACCTCGGTCATCACCGGCGCCCTGCTGTCGATCCTCCCGCTCATCGCGCTGTTCCTCACGCTGCAGCGCTACTGGCAGGTCGACCTCGCCGCCGGCGCCGTCAAGAGCTGACCCGCACGACCGGCGCAGGGGTGCGGTCACCCGCTCCCCTGCGCCTCGTGGCACCACCAGGTGCCACCTGTTGACCTAGAGTCTGGAACGTGGAACCCGAGATGGAAGCACGCACCGCGCGCAAGCGCCCGACCATCCGCGACGTCGCGGCGGCAGCGGGGGTCTCCCGCGGGACGGTCTCCAGGGTGATCAACGGCGGCCACTGGGTGTCCCCCGAGGCGCTGACCGCGGTCCAGGAGGCGATCCGCACCACCGGGTACTCCATGAACCAGCACGCCCGCTCGCTCGCGACGGGCCGCTCCAACTCGATCGCCTTCCTGCTCACAGAGCCCCAGCACCTGCTCTTCGAGGACCCCACCTTCTCGATCTTGCTGCGCGGCGCCGCCGAGGCCCTCGGGCAGCGCGAGATGCCGCTGCTGCTCATGGTCGCGGGCACCACGGAAGAGCGCCGACGGATCACCGACTACATCACCGCCGGTCACGTCGACGGCGTGCTGCTCATCTCCTCCCACCGCGACAACCCCATGGTGAAGTCCCTGCTGCGCGCCGAGATCCCGGTGATCGCCTGTGGTGTGCCGATCGGCTACGAAGACTCTGTCGGGTACGTCTCGGCCGACGACGTCGGCGGGGCCCGCAAGATGACCCAGCACCTGGTCGACTCGGGTCGCACGCGGATCGCGACCGTCACCGGCCCGCTCGACACCCCCGGTGGGACCATGCGCCTCGCCGGCTACCGCGAGGCGCTCGGCGAGAGGTACGACGAGACCCTCGTCCGCCACGGCGACTACTCGCGCGAGGGTGGTCGCGCCGCGATGGCCGAGCTCCTCGAGGCCCGCCCCGACCTCGACGCGGTGTTCGTCGCCTCCGACCTCATGGCCGCGGGTGCGATGACCGCGATCAAGGACTCCGGCCGGTCGATCCCGGGCGACGTCGCCGTCGGCGGCTTCGACGACTCGGGCCTCGCCGCGACCCTCGACCCGCCGCTCACGACGATGCGCCAGCCCTTCGAGCGGATCTCCTCCGAGATGGTCCGCCTGCTCCTCGAGGTCGTCGACGGCCAGGAGCCCGCCGCGGTGACGCTGCCCGCGACGCTGGTGCGGCGCGAGTCCGCCTGACCCCTGGCTCCCTTCCCCTCTGCCTCCCCTCCCC